>NZ_DATEEY010000059.1:0-84052 GCF_035280925.1 Intrasporangium sp.
GAAGTCCCCGGGGCCGATGATGGAGTTGAAGGGGTTCCAGCCCGTACCCACCCGTACACGGGAGCTGGACCAGCCGCCCTTGCCCGTGGTCCGGTACATCCACAGGTAGCCCGTGGCCGGGTCGCGGGCGAGGACGTCGAGTGCGCCGTCACCGCTGAAGTCACCGACCGTCTCCAACGCGCTGAACGGGCCCCAGCCGCTGCCGATTTGGACGTGGGAGGAGATCCGGCCGTCCCCCCGGCCGGCGTAGAGGTGCAGCGTTCCGGTTGCCGTCCACCGAGCGAGGACGTCGTTGTTCCAGTCGCCGTTGAAGTCTGCCGTGGAGTTGGAGAGCGTCGAGGCGGGAATCGGCAGGTCGCTGAACGCATACGTCCCACAGGTCCGGTCGTAGTCCCGGGTGTCGTCGTACCACTGCGAGAGGTACACGCGCCCACCCGAGAAGCTCGCCTGGGTGCACCGGTCCAGAGCCTCGTCGGGGTAGTCCAGCTCCCCGGCCGTCGCCCACACCGGCACGCCCGGGAGCCGCCAGCCGCCGGTGATCTCCTGCCAGCCGTTGGTGAACGAGTAGAGGCCGTAGGCGTAGCCGTTGTCGCGCAGTCCGCGCATCAGTCCCTCGATGACGTAGCGGTTCTCGCGGTACTGGGCGGCATTGCTCGTGGGCCAGGGCTGCGCCGGCCGCGGCTCGACGTCGATCCATACCACCGGCGGCGCCCACCCGACGCGGTCGAGGCTCGCTGCGGCGTAGGTCGCCTCGGCATATCCGACGTTCGACAGCTGGCCGGCCCGCGTGCTCGTCGACCAGGGTCCCTGCGAACCGTAGGTGCTCAGCTGGGCGCTCGTGGGGAAGGCGGCCATCGTGTACCCGTGGGCCGGCTTGCTGCGGTCCTGGACCCAGTCGACCTGGGACGCGAGGCACGGGTTCTCGGTGAACGGCAGGCCCTTCGTCAGGCCCACGATGACGAAGTGGGTGCTCTCCGGGGGCATCGGCAGATCGAAGCCGCCGACGCTCGACGAACACTGCGGCCACGAGATGTCGTGCCCGAGCAGGGGTGCGGCCTGGGCGGGGGGCGCGATGGCGGGTAGCAGCCCGGTCAGCAGCGCCACGGCCGCGAGCGGGGCGAGGAGGATCCTTCGGACGCACCGTACGCTGCTGCGGGCATGACGATCGCGCATGATGACCACTCCCTCGATCTGTTCCAGTGTGCTCCCGGATGGTCGGTCCAGCTGGAGCTTTGGTCCCGAAACACGGACTCCCGGGTCGGCCTCGATAGGGTTTCGCCGTGACGGACATCAAGGTTGCGGTGATCGGCGCGAACGGCCGGATGGGCTCCGAAGCCGTCAAGGCAGTCGGGGCGGCTGAGGGACTGAGGATCGTCGGGACCTACGGCTCGGGTGACGAGCTGGGGGACCTGGGCGGCGCCGACGTCGCTGTCGAGCTGACGGTGCCGGCGGCGTCACCCGACAACGTGGCCCACTGCGTCGACCGGGGAGTCCACGTCGTCGTCGGCACAAGCGGCTGGGACGACGCTCGCCTCGAAGCGCTCCGGCACCAGCTCGAGGCAGCTCCACCCTCCAGCACCGGCACCGGGGTCGGCGTGCTCATCGCGCCGAACTTCGCGATCGGGGCCCTGCTCATGATGTCGTTCGCCGCCAAGGCGGCGGCGTACTTCGAGTCCGTCGAGATCCTCGAACTCCACCACCCGAGCAAGGTCGACGCACCATCCGGGACCGCAGCCCGCACGGCTGCGCTGATCGGGGCCGCGCGTGGCGAGGCGGGCCGGCCCGCCATCCCGGACGCGACCACCCACGATCCTCATGGCGCGCGCGGGGCCGTGCTCAGCGGCATACACGTCCACTCCGTCCGGCTGCGTGGGCTCGTCGCGCACCAGGAGGTTCTCCTCGGCAACGCGGGCGAGCAGCTGACGATCCGTCACGACTCGTTCGACAGGGCCTCGTTCATGCCGGGGGTCCTCGCCGCCGTCCGGGCGGTGGCCGACCACCCCGGTCTCACGGTGGGACTGGAGCGGTACCTCGGCCTCGACTGACCCTCAACCAACACCGGAACGCAGCGCTCCGGTCATCCCAGGGCGGGAATCGCCTCGAACGCCCTCATCACCGCCGCGGGCTGCTCGAAGGCGGGGTCGTCGGCGGCCCCGTCGATGATGTGCAAGGGCCAGCCGTATCGTGCGCTGGCGCGTTGTCCCACGGACAGTGGCGTCTGGCGGTCCTCGCGACCCCAGATGAGCGTGGTCGGCACCGTGATCCTGGCGAGGTCGGCCTCGGGGATCGACCGGGTGCCGAAGGCGGACATGAGGCTGCGCATGGCCGTCTTCTGCTCCCGCGACCTGGCGCCCTCCAGACCCAGCGTCATCAGCGGGTCCCAGTGTGGGCCCAGCCCGTCCTGCAGCTGCGGGACATCGACGAAGCACTGCCGGAAGAAGCGGTCCCGGCTCGTGGGCGTCGGATGCGCGATGAAGGTGGCCAGGGTGATGGCGAACGCCGGGGACGGGCGGAGGCGGCTCAGGCCGTGGGTGTCGACCAGGGCGATGCCACGCAGCCGGCCCGGTCGATCGAGCGCGAAGCGCATCGCGATCGCACCGCCAACCAGGTGGCCGGCCACGTAGGGAGGCGAGGGGCAGGTCTGCTCGATCAGGTCGTCGAGCCAGGACAGCACACGCTCGCGGTCGAGCGGCCCGTCTCCCAGACCGGAGGCGCCGTGGCCAGGCAGATCGGGAGCCACGACCCGATGCGCCGTGGCGAGCGGAGGTATGACGCGCATCCACGTCAGGGCGAACTCACCCGGCCCGTGCAGCAGCACGACAGGAGGGCCCTCGCCCCCGACGAGCACCGCCGTTGGTATTCCGGCCGCGGTCAGGTGCTGCTCGACGAGTGGAGTGGCTGCGATCAGCTGCCGGCGCTCCCGCGCCGCACCGTCGACGACCGGTCCTCCATCACGCGCTGGTTCGCTGCTCATCGGACTCGCCTCCCAAGGGTTTGTCATGCAGCTCGACGCTACGTTCAGGCAGCATCAACCGCGTCGGGAGATGTGCCCATCTGGATGCGCCGGCCATGGGTGGAAATGCCCATGCGCCGCGCAGGGGTGACGAACGCCGCGACCCGGCTTTGGGTCGGCGCAGGCGTCGTCGGCCTGCACGAGGACTGCGCACTCCTGGTGAGGGGTGCTGCCCGTGGAGAGCGAGGCCAGCGCCATTCGGTTGCCCTATCGCGCGGCGTCGGGCAGATCCGCGGCGAGGTCCGCTGGCGCCCGCATGCGCCAGGCATCCGTCACCAGCTCGGCGAGCCGCCCGGTGTCGACCGCCTCGAGACGCAGCATGACGAGTGGCCAGCCGTCGTAGGCGGGGGTGGTGAAGAACAGGGCGGGCTCACCGAGGAGCAGTGCCTGCTTCTCGGCCTCGTCGCCGACGAAGAGGACGGCGATGTCGGTGCGGATCACCCGGCGCCTGCCGGGGCTGCGCTCCGGGTAGGACCACACGAATCCCTTGTCGCCGACCCGGAAGTCGAAGCCGTCGCTCTCGATCTCCACGACGTGGGGCAGGGCGAGCGCGATGCGACGCACCTCGTCCGAGCCAGCCATCACGCCCAGCCGGCGAGGCGCAGGAGCGCCGCGGTCAGGGCGCCGAGTGCGACGACGACGATGAACGGAGCTCTGAGGACCAGCGCCACGATGGCCACGCCGACCGCCGCGACCCTCGCGTCGAGCGTCCAGACGCCACCCGAGCCGGTCAGGGTCTGGATCGCGACCAGCGCGGCGAGGAGCGCGACGGGCAGCGCCGCAGTGACGCGCTTGACGTGCGGCTCGGCCAACAGGTCCGCTGGCACGAGGTAGCCGAGGAGCTTGAGCCCGAACGCGATGGCGGTTGCGATGAGCAGGGCGACCCACATGCTCATGAACGCACCTCCGACTCTCGCCCCGGCTGCGTCGGGCCGTGGCCGCGGTGGGAACCCTCCGGGACGTCCTCGACCTCCGCGGTCGCACGTGGCTCCCGCCACGCGATGAACGCAGCCAGCGCGGCGACGATGACCGGGATGCCGGGCGGCGTGGCGGGGGCGAGCACCACGGCGACCACGGCGGCGACGACGGCGATCGCCACCGAGTCGCGGTTCTTCAGCCGCGGCCAGAGCAGGGCGGTGAACGCGGCGCAGGCGGCCGCATCCAGACCCCACGCCTTCGGGTCCCCGAGGGCGTTGCCCACGAGGGCGCCGACCAGCGTGGTGAGGTTCCACAACGCGAAGACCGTCAGACCGGTCAGCCAGAACCCCAGGCGAGCGGCCCTGACGTGCGACTGTGACACCGCCACCGCGGTGGACTCGTCGATGGTGATGTGCGCAGCGGCGAGCCGCCGGATTCCTCTCACCCCGAGCAGCTGGGTCAGCTCCAGCGCATAGAGCCCGTTTCGCACGCCGAGGAGCGATGACGCGGCGATCGCGGCGGGGGCTGCCTGCAGGCCGGCCGAGATGATCCCGATGAAGGCGAACTGGGAACCGCCGGTGAACATCAGCAGGGAGAGTGCGCAGGTCTGCCACACGTCGAGGCCGGCAGAGACCGCCAAGGCGCCGAAGCTGATGCCGTAGGCGCCCGTCGCGATGCCGACGGACAGGGCTTCCCGGGTGACGAGGCGACGCTCCTCCGTGGTGAGGGCCTCTGACCTCACGCCGCCTCCAGCGAAGCAGAGAGGCGGAGCTCCTTGGCGGTCTCGCCGTCGGGGCCCACCACGCGCTCCCGGTTCGCGCCGTCCGGGCCGAGTCCAGCCGCGACGAGGAACTCGCGCACCGCGCCAGCGGAGGCCAGGGCCCACGCAGTCAGCCGGTCGCGTCCCCGGGCCCGGGCGGTGTCGACGACGGCATGGAGCAGGCGGGAGCCGTGGCCCTGGCGGCGTGCGTCCGGATGAACGGCGAGCACGAGCAGCTCGGCGGTGCTGTCGTCGGCATCGGGGTCGCTCGAGGCTCCCACCGCGGCCAAGCCGACGACCTGCTCACCCGCACACGCGACGAGGAGCACGCCGTCGTCCGCGGCCGCACCCTCGAGCGTCGTCCGCCACGCGCTCGCGAACGCCTGGGGCTGGAACTGGGCGACGACCTCGGGAGCCAGCAGAGCGGCATACGCCTCCCGGAACACGACCGCCTGCACGAACCCCACGGCGGGGGCGTCGGAGACTCGGGCCACCCGGACGCTCGCGTCGGCGAGGGGGCCGGGCGGGTGGTCGTGTCCGTGATGGACGGGCTGGTGCGGCTGGCTCATCACAGCATCGTCTCAGGCGCTCCGCGGGTCCGAGAAAGGCCACTTTGGTGCGACTGGCGCCCATCTCGCATACTGGACGCATGTATGGCAACGACGTCATCGACCCGAACGAGCCGTTGAACGCGGCGGAGACGGGCGCCTACGACGAGGCTCTCGCGCACGAGGACCGCCGAGAGCAGGTCGGGGGTGACTTCGATGCGCTCATCACCGCCGATCAGCGGATCGAGCCCCGCGACGCGATGCCGGAGGAGTACCGGCAGACGCTGATCCGTCAGATCGCCCAGCACGCCCACTCCGAGATCATCGGCATGCAGCCCGAGGGCAACTGGATCACCCGCGCGCCCTCGCTCCGACGCAAGGCCATCCTCATCGCCAAGGTCCAGGACGAGGCGGGGCACGGCCTCTACCTCTACAGCGCTGCCGAGACGCTCGGCGTCGACCGCGCCGAGCTGCTCGACCGGCTGCACAACGGCAAGCAGAAGTACTCGTCGATCTTCAACTACCCGACGCTGACGTGGGCCGACTGCGGCGCCATCGGCTGGCTCGTCGACGGTGCCGCGATCATGAACCAGGTGCCGCTGTGCCGGTGCTCCTACGGCCCCTACGCGCGAGCCATGATCCGCGTGTGCAAGGAGGAGTCGTTCCACCAGCGCCAGGGCTTCGAGATCCTCTGGAACCTCATGCGCGGCACCGAGGCGCAGCAGGCCATGGCCCAGGACGCGGCCAACCGCTGGTGGTGGCCGGCCCTGATGATGTTCGGCCCACCGGACACCGGTGAGGCCGCCAAGGGCGGACACACGGCCCAGTCGATGGCGTGGGGGATCAAGCGGTTCAGCAACGACGACCTGCGCCAGAAGTTCGTCGACATGATGGTCCCGCAGGCCGAGAAGCTCGGCATCGTGCTGCCCGACCCGGAGCTGAGGTGGAACGAGGAGCGCGGCCACTACGACTTCGGGCCCATCGACTGGGACGAGTTCTGGCGGGTGCTGCGCGGTGACGGACCGTGCAACGCCGAGCGGATCGTCCACCGCCGCCGCGCCCACGAGGAGGGTGCCTGGGTGCGCGAGGCTGCCAACGCCTATGCCCGCAAGCACGCCGACGAGCTGAAGGGAAGTGCCGCGTGAGCGAACCCGTCTCCGGGACCACCGAGCGGAGCTGGCCACTCTGGGAGGTGTTCGTGCGCGGCAAGCGAGGGCTCTCGCACGCCCACGTCGGCTCGCTCCACGCGCCGGACGCCCAGATGGCGCTGCGCAACGGTCGCGACGTCTACACCCGCCGCCAGGAGGGCGTCTCGATCTGGGTCGTCCGTGCCTCGGACATCGTCGCGAGCAGTCCGGAGGAGAAGGACTCGTTCTTCGATCCCGCGGCCGACAAGGTCTACCGGCACCCGTCGTTCTACGAGGTGCCCGAGGACGTCGAGTACCTATGAGCGCCGACCGGAGTGGGGACACGAGCGAGGAACGAGCGAGGCCCGGAGCGGACGGAAGGGGCGCGACAGAGGGTGTGATGCCCGAAAGCTCCTCTGCCGCATACCTGCTCGGACTGGCTGACGATGCGATGGTCTACGCGCAGCGGCTGGGCGAGTGGATGACCAACGCCCCGCAGCTCGAGGAGGACATGGCGCTCGGCAACGTCGCGCTCGACCTCCTCGGACACGCCCGCGGCCTCTACCCCTACGTCGGGAGGCTGGACGGCACCGGGCGGAGCGAGGACGACTTCGCGATGATGCGGGACGAGCGGGAGTGGCGCAACGTCCACCTCGTCGAGCAGGAGCGGGGTGACTTCGGGCAGGAGATGGCGCGGTTGCTGTGGTTCTCCGCGTACCAGAAGCAGTTGTATGCCGCTCTGCTCGCTTCCAGCGACGGCGTCCTCGCCGGGGTGGCCGGCAAGGCGCTCAAGGAGGTGCGCTACCACTTCGACCACGCGGCCCAGTGGGTCGTGCGGCTCGGTGACGGCACCGATGAGTCGCACCGCCGGATGCAGGCGGGCCTGGAATGGGTGTTGCCCTACCTCGCCGAGATCTTCGACGACGATGACGCGTCCATGGCGGCCGCGCAGGCCGGCATCGGGGTGCTGCCCTCGTCCCTGCACGACCCGGTCGTCGCCGCCGTGGGTGCCGTGGTCCGGCAGGCGACCCTGACTCTGCCGGACGGCCCGACGTGGCGCTCCCGGGGCGGACGTGCCGGGATCCACTCGACGCCGATGGGATACCTGCTCGCCGAGATGCAGCACATCGCGCGCTCTCACCCCGGTGCGACATGGTGATCGGGATGCCGACCCTGTCAACGGAATCCCCTGTGGCCGAGGCGATCTCACGGATCCCCGACCCGGAGATCCCGGTCATCACCATCGCCGACCTCGGCATCCTGCGCGACCTGGAGGTCGACGAGGACGCCCGCGCGCTCGTGGTGACGATCACCCCGACCTACTCCGGCTGCCCCGCGATGGCGGCGATCACCGACCGGATCACCTGGGAGGCCGAGGCCCATGGCTATCGAGCCGAGGTGCGGACCCAGCTGTCCCCGGCGTGGACGACCGACTGGATGACCGAGGAGGGTCGCGCCGCGCTCGAGGGCTTCGGCATCGCGCCGCCCGGGCCGGTCTCCGATGGGGAGGGCCGTGGTCCCGTCGCCGTCCAGCTCCAGCGGCACGTCGTCAGCTGTCCGCAGTGCGGCTCGGACGACACCACGGAGATCGCCCACTTCGGTTCCACCGCGTGCAAGGCCCTGCGCCGGTGCAACGCGTGCGGTGAGCCCTTCGACGAGTTCAAGGCCATCTGAGATGACCGACCTCACGACCGAGGGCGCTCCCGCTCGCCACCGGGCGCGCTTCCACGACCTGACCGTGGCCGACGTCGAGCGCCTGACCGACGAGTCCGTCGCCATCACGTTCGCCGTCCCGCCCGAGCTCGCGGACGAGTACCGGTTCGAGCCGGGCCAGCACCTCACCGTGCGCGCCACCATCAACGGCGAGGAGGTCCGGCAGTCCTACTCGATCTGTCAGTCGCGCGCGAGGGCAGGGGCGACCCGCACCCTGCGCGTCGCCGCCGCGCGGGTCCCTGAGGGACGGATGTCGAACTGGCTCAACGACGTCGTGGCCACCGGGGATGTTCTCGAGGTCATGACCCCGTTGGGCAGCTTCACGTGCGCAACCCGGCCCAGCGGCATACGGCATCACGTGGCGATTGCGGCGGGATCCGGGATCACGCCAGTGATGTCCCTGCTCTCGACGGCGCTCGAGGAGGAGCCACGCTCACGCGTGACGCTGCTCTACGGCAACCGGAGGACGAGCTCGATCATGTTCCTCGAGGAGCTCGAGGACCTCAAGAACCGCTTCCCGGGACGCTTCCACCTGGTCAACGTCCTCTCCCGCGAGGCGCAGGACGTCGAGCTCTTCAGTGGGCGGCTCGACCGGGAGCGGCTTGAGCGGATCTTCGCCGCGCTCGTGCCGATCGAGTCCGCGGACGAGTGGTACCTCTGCGGACCCTTCGGGATGGTGACCGCGGCCGAGGCCCTGCTCACGGAACGGGGCGTCCATCCGCGCCACATCCACCACGAGATCTTCCACGTCGACGACGGCACCGAGCCGAAGCGGAAGGTCGTCATCGACGAGGGCGCGCCGCCCGAGGCGACGGTGACGGTCAACCTCGACGGGCGCACGACCGTGGTCCCCATGCCGAGCCGGGACGAGACGATCCTCGACGCGACGCTCCGCCTGCGGCCCGATGCCCCCTTCTCGTGCACCAACGGCGTCTGCGGCACGTGCCGGGCGAGGCTGGTCTCCGGCGAGGTACGGATGGACCGCAACTACGCACTCGAGCCGGACGAGGTCGCGGCAGGCCTGGTGCTCACCTGCCAGAGCCACCCGGTGACCGACGACGTCTCGCTCGACTACGACGCCTGAGCCGACGTGACTGACCGCGAGACGGCAAGGGTCGTCGCATGGAGCGAGGAGCTGCGCCGGGTTCATGCCCGCCTTCGTGAGGCCCTGGACGTGACCCGGGACGCGTTGCAGGAGGGGACGGGCGCGGCAGACGTCTCACAGGACCTGCTGCTCCACTGCCATGGCTTCTGCGCCGCGCTCGACGGCCACCACCAGGGCGAGGACCGCACGCTGTTCCCGGCCATCGAGGCGGCGCACCGGCAGCTGGCGCCCGTGCTCAGGGCGCTCGAGCACGACCACTCGATGATCGCGCACCTGCTGGGCGAGCTTCGTGCTGCCATCGATCGGGCCGCGCCGCCCGAGGAGCTGCACAGCCACCTCGAGGGCGTCGCAGCGATCATGGAAAGCCATTTCCGGTATGAGGAGCGCCAGCTCCTCACCGTCTTGGAGACCCTCGAGCTTCGCGCCGAAGCGGCGGAGGTTCTCGGACCGCTGTGATCCGGGCGCGACTCCACAGGTCGGCCCGGTTTCGATCTGGATGGGCTGGAAGAGTGGGTCGCGGGGGAGCCGGCCGAGTGGTATCCGGCCCCACCTCCTCGGTTGTGACACCGGGGCGAACTACGCTGCCTGTGTGCGGCAGTACCTCGATCTCCTCGACCACGTCCTGACCCACGGCCAGGAGAAGTCCGACCGGACCGGGACCGGGACGCTCAGCGTCTTCGGCCACCAGATGCGCTTCGACCTCGCGGACGGCTTCCCCGCGATGACGACCAAGAGGCTGCACCTGCGCTCGATCATCGGCGAGCTGCTGTGGTTCCTCCGGGGTGACACCAACGTGCGGTGGCTCCAGGAGCGCGGCATCTCGATCTGGGACGAGTGGGCCGACAAGGACGGCAACCTCGGGCCGATCTACGGGTACCAGTGGCGCTCGTGGCCGACGCCGGACGGGCGCCGCGTCGACCAGATCGCCAAGGTCATCGAGCAGATCCGCACCAATCCGGACTCCCGGCGCCTCATCGTCTCGGCCTGGAACGTCGCGGATGTCGACGACATGGCGCTGCCGCCGTGCCACACGCTGTTCCAGTTCTACGTCTCACCTCCCGGCGCTGATGGCGAGCGGCGCCTCTCCTGCCAGCTCTACCAGCGCAGCGCCGACGTCTTCCTCGGTGTGCCGTTCAACATCGCGAGCTATGCGCTGCTGACGCAGATGGTCGCCCAGCTGACCGACCTGCAGCCCGGTGAGTTCGTCCACACGCTGGGCGATGCCCACCTCTACCTCAACCACCTCGAGCAGGCGCGGCTCCAGCTGGCGCGCACCCCGCACCCGCTGCCGACCATGCGCATCACCCCCGGCAGGACGAGCATCGACGAGTTCGACCTGGACGACTTCGAGCTCGTCGACTACGTCGCGGAGCCGAGCATCCGCGCCCCGATCGCTGTCTGAGCCGGGGCAGGTGCTGCCACAGTGGCTCCATGACGAACGTGACGATGATCGCGGCCGTAGGGCGCAATGGCGTGATCGGTGACGGCTCCTCGATGCCGTGGCACATCTCCGAGGACCTCAAGTTCTTCAAGCGCACGACGATGGGCCACCCGATGATCATGGGCCGGCGCACGTTCGAGGCGATGGGCGTGCTGCGTGGCCGCCGGAGCATCGTGATGACCCGGCGGGAGGACTGGCGCCACGCGGACGTCGAGACCGCGCACTCGCTCGCCGAGGCCCTGAGCCTCGCCGGCCCTGCCGACGAGGTGTTCATCGTGGGCGGCGGCGAGGTCTACCGGGAAGCGATGCCGTATGCCGCTCGCCTCGTCATCACCGAGGTCGACCAGTCCCCGGACGGCTCGGTGACCTTTCCCGAGATCGACCAGACACAGTGGCAGGAGACCGAGCGCGAGTCGCGCGACGGGTTTGCGTGGGTCACCTACGTCCGCCGCTGACAGCCCGCCAGAGATTCGCCCGAACGGTGTAACGCTGCCGCCGGCCGCGCGATGGTAGGGGTGGCGAGGCACTACTCGGACCCCCGAGCGAGTAGTGCCTCGCTTCGTGCGCTCAGGCACGTCCTGATCGAGTGAACAGCTTTCGGGCGGGTTCGAGCCCGAATGTTGTCCACTCGATCGGGGGTGGGCGCCGCATGGAAGGACGGGAACCAGCGGGCGCTAACCTTGCCCCATGGCAGACGCACCCCGGCTAGGACGTGTCCTCTCGGCGATGGTGACGCCGATGCGGGCGGACGGATCAGTCGACCTGGACTCCGCCCAGCGATTGGCGGCGCACCTGGTCGACCAGGGCCACGACGGCATCATCGTGTCCGGGACGACGGGCGAGTCGCCGACGACCACGGCTGCCGAGAAGGAGGACCTGCTCAGGGCCGTCATCGGCGCTGTCGGTGACCGGGCCGTGATCGTCGCAGGCGCGGGCAGCAACGACACCACCAAGAGCGTCGAGTCAGTGCGCGTCGCCGAGAAGGTCGGAGCCGACGCGGTCCTCGCCGTCACGCCGTACTACAACAAGCCGCCGCAGTCTGGCCTGGTCGCCCACTTCATCGCACTCGCTGACGCGAGCGACCTGCCGGTCATGGTCTACGACATTCCCGGTCGATCCGGCATCGCCATCGCCCGCGAGACGTACCTGCAGATAGCCGAGCACGAGCGCATCGTCGCCGTGAAGGACGCCCGTGCCGACCTGTGGCTCGCCAGCCAGCTCATGGAGGCGACCGGCCTCGACTGGTACTCCGGCGACGACGCGATGAACCTGGCCCACTTCGTCAACGGCGGCGTCGGATTCGTCGGCGTCACCTCGCAGACCTGCCCCGCGGTCTACCGGCGCTTCGCCGACGCTGTCGTGGAAGGGAGCTGGGACGATGCCCGCGCCATCCACCGGTCGCTTCACGCCATGGTGGACGCCGTCATGAACGTCACCCAGGGCGCCATCATGGCGAAGGCGGCCCTGGCCGAGCAGGGCCTCATCGAGTCCGCCATGGTGCGGCTCCCGCTCGTCGAGGCGACCCCCGAGCAGCGGCAGGTCGTTCGCTCCGCTCTGGCCACGGTCGCCTGACCAGTGCGCCCCCACCGCTGGCCCAGCCAGCTCGCCTGACCTCGCACCCGACCGACAGGAACCCTGTGAGCCACCCTCACCCCGAGCTGACCGAACCGCCCGCACTGCCCAGCAACGGCCTGCGCGTCGTCGCCCTGGGTGGGCTCGGCGAGATCGGCCGGAACATGACCGTCCTCGAAACCCAGGGCCGGCTGCTCGTCATCGACTGCGGCGTGCTCTTCCCCGAGGACCACCACCCGGGGGTCGACCTGATCCTGCCCGACTTCTCCTACCTGGAGGACCGTCTCGGCGACATCGAGGCCATCGTCCTCACGCACGGGCACGAGGACCACATCGGAGCCGTCCCCTACCTGCTCCGCCTCAAGGAGGACATCCCGCTCATCGGCTCGACCCTGACCCTGGCGCTCGTCGAGGCCAAGCTCAAGGAGCACCGCCTCCGGCCCTTCACGCTGGCCGTTGCCGAGGGGCAGCGCGAGCGGGTCGGTGCCTTCGACCTCGAGTTCGTGGCGGTGAACCACTCGATTCCCGACGCACTCGCCGTGTTCGTGCGCACCCGGGCCGGCAACCTGCTCCACACCGGCGACTTCAAGATGGACCAGCTGCCACTGGATGGTCGGATCACCGACCTGCGCGCCTTCGCCCGACTGGGGGAGGAGGGTGTCGACCTGTTCCTCACCGACTCGACGAATGCCGACATGCCGGGCTTCACCACCCCTGAGCTCGAGATCGCGCCGGCGATCGACAAGGTCTTCCGGCATGCCGAGCGGCGCATCATCGTCGCCTGCTTCAGCAGCCACGTCCACCGGGTCCAGCAGGTGCTCGACGCGGCCGAGAAGGCCGGACGCAAGGTCGCCTTCGTCGGCCGCTCGATGATCCGCAACATGGGGATCGCCTCCGATCTCGGCTTCCTGCACGTGCCCGACGGCATCCTCGTGGACGCCAAGCGCTTCGGCGACCTCCCTGACGACAAGCTGGTGCTCGTCAGCACCGGGTCGCAGGGTGAGCCGATGGCGGCGCTGTCCCGGATGGCCAACGGTGACCACCGCATCAACGTCGGAGCCGGCGACACCGTCCTGCTCGCCAGCAGCCTCATTCCCGGCAACGAGAACGCCGTGTACCGGGTCATCAACGGCCTCATGCGCCTCGGTGCGAACGTCGTGCACAAGGGAAACGCCAAGGTGCACGTCTCGGGCCACGCCAGTGCGGGCGAGCTGCTCTACTGCTACAACATCGTGCGACCCCGCAACGTCATGCCGGTGCACGGGGAGTGGCGCCACATGTACGCCAACGCCCAGCTCGCCATCCAGACGGGCGTGCCGGAGCAGAACGTCGTCCTCGCCGAGGACGGCGTCGTGGTCGACCTCGTCAACGGACAGGCCTCGATCACTGGAGTCGTGGACTGCGGCTACATCTACGTCGACGGGACCAACATCGGCGGCGCGGACGAGGCGCTGCTCAAGGACCGTCGCATCCTGCGGGACGAGGGCTTCATCACGTGCATCGTCGTGCTCGACGCCGCGACCGGGAAGATCGCGTCCGGGCCGGAGATCACGGCGCGGGGCTTCGTCGAGGACCAGGAGATCTTCCGACAGGTGATCCCCAAGGTCGAGCGGGCGGTCGAGGAGGCCGTCGCCAACGGTGTTCGTGATGACCAGCAGCTCCAGCAGGTCATCCGGCGGGCCGTGGGCTCCTGGGTGGGCGGCAAGGTCCGCCGGCGCCCGATGATCATCCCCGTCGTCCTCCAGGCGTGACCAGGTCCGAGGTGCGTCCGAGGTGGCGCTGGGCCGACCTCGGTATCGCGGCTGTCCTCGTTGTCCTCGCGGTGGTCGGCGCCGCGCGTTGGCTCGACACGACGGCCCGGCCGGTCATCGTGCTGCAGACCGCCGGCCCGTTCGTCGCGATCGGCCTCCTCGGCCTCCTCGTCGCGACTGCCGTGCTGCGGCGGTGGTGGATGCTGCTGCCGGTGACCGTGGCCGTCGTCGTCGCGGCGACCATCGCGCTCCCGGGATGGTTCGCCCACACGTCGCCAGGGGCGCCACGTGAGCTCACGGTCATGACGATCAATCTCTACTTCGGCAGGGCGGATCCGGACCAGGTGGCGGAGGCAGTACGGGCGCACTCCGTCGACGTCCTCGTGGCCACCGAGCTCACGCCGGAGGCAGAGCTGGCGCTGGACGCGTCCGGGCTCGACGAGTGGTTCATCGAGCGGGCGGGGGAGGCGCGCCCGGACTCCTCCGACGGCACCATGGTCTACTCGCGTTTCCCGATCACCGAGGTCACTGGTACCGACCCGGTCGACGCGTACACGCCGAGCGTCCAGCCGGAGGTCATCGTGGACGTCAGCGGCACACCGGTGCGGGTCAAGGCCGTGCACGTCACGGCGCCAACGCATGAAGGCGAGCAGTGGCGCGCGGGACTGCGTGCCCTGGCCACGTGGCGCGACCGCCAGGGCGAGCAGGCAACCGTGCTCGTCGGCGACTTCAACGCGAGCCAAGGGCATCCCGCCTTCCGCAGTCTCGTGGAGGAGGGTCTGGAGGACGCACACCGCGTGGCCGGGTTGGGCTGGGTCCGGGCGTGGCCATTCGGCGGCCGCCGGGTGCCGCCCTACGTCCAGCTCGACCACCTGCTCACCCGCGGGTTGAGCGTCATCGAGGCGGGACAGGTCGCCATCCACGGCACGGACCACGCCATCATCTGGGGTGCCTACTCGCTGCCGAGCCGCTGACCGACTGCCCCGGTTTACCAGGGCCGGGCCACCTCACGGTCGCGCGGGTCGTTGCCCGAAACCACCCAACCGGTGTCGCCGCGCGACCACGTGGCTGCGGGTCCGGCTTCGACGAGCTCGCGCACCGCGCCGATGAGTCGGTCCACCGCTTCGACTGTCGTGCCGAGGCCGATGCTGGCGCGCACGGCGGTCGCGAGCCCGCCGCCGGGCAAGGTGTCGCCCGTGACTCTCGCGTCGGCCAGCAGGTCATCGACGAGCAGGTGGGCGCAGAACCTCCCGTCCCGCACGCCGATGCCGTGCTCGACCGAGAGGACCTGCGAGACGAGGGACGGCTCGAGACCTCGGACCGTGAACGCCACCACGCCCACCCGGTCGTGGCCGTCGCCGAAGGCCGACAGCTGCTCGACCCCCTCGATCGACCGCAACCCGTTGCGCAGCCGCGCCAGCAGGCGCGCCTCGTGCGCCTCGATCGCCTCGCGGTGGCGGGCGATCGTCGCGCAGGCGGCTGCCAGGGCAATCGCCCCGATGACGTTGGGGCTGCCGCCCTCGTGCCGCGCCGGCCCGGTCGCCCAGCTCGTCCCGTGCTCGCCGACCGTGCGGGTCGCGCCGCCGCCGCGCAGGTACGGCGTGCCGGCGTCAAGCCAGTCGGACCGCCCCGCAAGCACGCCGGCGCCGAACGGTGCATAGGTCTTGTGCCCCGAGAACGCGACGTAGTCGACGTCCCATCCGGCAAGGTCGATGGGCCGGTGCCCCGACAGCTGCGCGGCGTCGACCGCGATCCGGGCGCCGTGGACGCGTGCGACCCGGGCGAGTTCCTCGATCGGCCACACCTCGCCCGTGACGTTGGACGCAGCCGTGACGACGACAAGTCGCTCACCGTCACGATCCACCGAGCGGGCTCGGGCGAGCGCCGCGCCCAGAAGGGAGCGGGCCTCCTCGACGCTGCGCGGCACGGGAAGCCGGACGGTGCGGTCGTCACCCCAGGGCAGCAGGGTCGAGTGGTGCTCGGACGCGAAGACGAAGACCGTCGTCGCGGCCGGCAGTGCCGACGAGAGCAGCGCCCACGAGTCGGTCGTCGTCCGCGTGAAGACGACCGAGTCGTCGGCCCGGGCCCCCACGAACTCGGCCACCTGTGCACGGGCCTGCTCGTACCAGGCACTCGTCAGCCGGGACGCATGGCCCGCCCCTCGGTGGACCGAGGCGTAGGTCTCCAGCGCACGGTCGACGGCTTCCTTGGCGGCGACCAGTGCGGGTGTCGAGGCAGCGTGGTCCAGGTTTGCGTAGGTCGTGCCCCCCGACAGGGTCGGCACCTGCAGCTCGGCGCCGACGACGGCAGGCAGGGCCGGCCCTTCTGTCCGTGCGCTCTCGACTCGGGGACGGCTGTGCAGCAAGGGTGCCGGGGCACTGCAGGTGGACGTGGGGGTACTCGGAATGACGGACATGCAGTGGCTCCTGGGGTCGGGGACCCACCGGATGCGGGTCCGCGCTTGCCGCCTCGGGTGCCACGGACATGACGGACGTGGCGAGGACGGCCTGGTCGTCACCCGGAGCACCCCACCGCGGAGGAGGGTTGCTGGCCAGCTAGCCGGGGCTTGTCGCTGGCGCTCATGACCTGTCGATGACGATAGACACCGCCCTCCTCGGCTGTCCACCGCCAGTCGGCCACGTGTTGCCATCTGAGACACCACAGTGATGCCGTATGCCGCTGAGCTCGCTCTCGCTGTCCGTCCGCCGGGTGCCTGACAGGTGCCCGGTCAGGATCGAAGTGGCCGTGGTGCGCGTGTGACGCGTGAGTTCAGCGTGGCATTGACGTACCGTGCCAGCATGGCGACACGTGGGTCCAGCAGTGCGCGCTCGAGCACCTCGGCAACGAGCCGTGCGGCGACCGGTTCCCGGGGGTCCGGCTCCGGGCGTGGCCAAGGGGCATCGTCCCGATCGAGCACTGGGCGCGGCGGCGGACGCACGACGAAGCGGCCGGCGCCACGGGCCAAGGCCAAGGGCGGCGGGCTCCCGTTGCCGTTGCGGGCGGTGCGCAACACCTGGATGGGGGTCTCGCACGTCGCGGGTGGTGCGGTTCGCCGGGTGGGCACGAGCGCGCGCGAGCTGGAGCCGCAGCATCGTCGCGACGGGCTCGGCTTCGCCCTCATCGCGCTGGCCATCGTCGTCGCGGCTCGCGAGTGGTGGGGCGTCGACGGCGTCTTCGGTCAGGTCGTCCACGCAGTCTTCGCGGGCACGTTCGGCCGCATCGCCTATGCCGTCCCCCTGGTGCTGCTCGCGCTCGGTCTGCGCCTGCTACGCGCTCCCGAGGACGAGGCGGCAACCAACCGCATCATCGTCGGCACCATCGCGCTGACCTTCGCGTCATGCGGCCTCGCGCATCTCAGCGACGGGATCCCCAACCCGCCGGACGGGGCCGACGGGATGCGAGCGGCGGGAGGCATCATCGGCTTCCTCGCGTCGAGCCCGCTCGCAGCGGCGGTGTCGCAGTACGGAGCCCTGGCGATCCTCATCCTGCTCGGCAGCTTCGGCCTGCTCGTGATCACGGCGACTCCGGTCAGCCTCATCCCGCACCGACTGCGCCAGCTGCGTGAGCTCGTCCTGCACCGCGACCACCCGTCGGAGCAGGCCCAGGACGAGGCCGCGGAGGGGGTCGCCAAGCGGGGCCGACGCAAAGCGGTGGACCTGTCGGAGCGTGAGGGCGACGAGGCCTTCCGTCAGGCCGCGACGCGCGGCGCCGAGGACGAGCAGACGCTGCAGCTGCGGCCCGGCGAGAAACGCCCCACGGCGCCCGGGCTGCTCGCGCCGCGTCCATCGGGTGTGTCCAGCTCATCCCAGGCGATCGACGCCACCGACCCCCGGACCCACGGTGCCCCGGACACGCAGACGGGCTCCAAGCCGGACCTCGCGCCGCCTCCGACGTCGACGATGCCGGCACGTGTCGAGCAGCTCTCTCTGCAGGGCGATGTCACCTACCACCTGCCGGACCTCGCGATGCTGGCTCATGGCGCGCCGCACAAGACGCGCAGCCAGGCGAACGACAAGGTCGTCGAGTCGCTCACCCATGTCTTCGAGCAGTTCGACATCGACGCCGCCGTCACCGGCTTCACCCGCGGTCCGACGGTGACGCGCTACGAGGTCGAGCTCGGTTCCGGGACGAAGGTCGAACGCGTCACGGCGCTCTCCAGGAACATCGCCTACGCGGTTGCCTCCGCGGACGTGCGCATCCTCAGCCCGATCCCGGGCAAGAGCGCGATCGGGATCGAGATCCCCAACGCCGACCGTGAGAACGTCGCGCTCGGTGATGTGCTGCGCAGCCACACCGCCCGGTCCAACGAGCACCCCATGGTCATGGGGGTCGGCAAGGACGTCGAGGGCGCCTACGTCATCGCGAATCTCGCCAAGATGCCGCACCTGCTGGTCGCGGGCGCCACCGGCTCCGGCAAGTCGAGCTTCGTCAACTCGATGATCACCTCGATCCTCATGCGTTCCACGCCCGAAGAGGTGCGCCTCGTCCTCGTCGACCCCAAGCGGGTGGAGCTGACCGCGTACGAAGGCATCCCGCACCTGATCACCCCGATCATCACCAGCCCCAAGAAGGCGGCGGAGGCGCTGCAGTGGGTGGTTCGCGAGATGGACCAGCGCTACGACGACCTGGCGGCGTTCGGGTTCAAGCACGTCGACGACTTCAACAAGGCCGTTCGCGCGGGCAAGGTCAAGCCGTTGCCGGGTTCCGAGCGGCAGCTGACCACCTACCCCTACCTGCTCGTCGTCGTCGACGAGCTGGCGGACCTGATGATGGTCGCGCCCCGCGACGTCGAGGAGTCGGTCGTCCGCATCACGCAGCTCGCTCGGGCAGCAGGCATCCACCTCGTGCTCGCCACCCAGCGGCCCTCCGTCGACGTCGTGACCGGCCTCATCAAGGCCAACGTCCCGTCGCGGATGGCCTTCGCGACGAGCTCTCTCGCCGACTCGCGGGTCGTCCTCGACCAGCCAGGAGCGGAGAAGCTGATCGGCCAGGGGGACGCCCTCTTCCTCCCCATGGGCGCCAGCAAGCCGATGCGCGTCCAGGGTGCATGGGTCAACGAGTCGGAGATCCACGAGGTGGTGGGACGCGTCACCACCCAGCTCAAGCCGAACTACGTCGAGAACGTCACCGTCGCCCAGCCCAGGAAGCAGATCGACGATGACATCGGCGATGACCTGGACGTGCTGCTGCAGGCGACCGAGCTCGTCGTGACGACCCAGTTCGGGTCGACGTCGATGCTCCAGCGCAAGCTGCGCGTCGGCTTCGCCAAGGCGGGGCGCCTCATGGACCTGCTCGAGTCTCGCGGGGTCGTCGGCCCGAGCGAGGGGTCGAAGGCGCGCGACGTGCTCGTCCGACCGGACGACCTGGAGCAGACCTTGGCGCTGCTGCGCGGCGAGGACGTCCCGCACCCCAACGAGCCGGTCGACCCAGCCGAGGAGCCCGTGCCGTTTGCCGCCGACCCGAGCATCGTCGAGCGGCAGCAGGTGGAGGACGGGGCTGCTGAGGAGGGGGTCGCAGGCGAGCCCAGCCCAGCGGCATCCGACCCCATGCCCCCCGTCGGAGATGGCCAGGTGCGCACGGCGGCGATCGTCGTCCAGCGCGGCCAGCGCCGTGCGCACGGAGAGGACCTCGACGACCTGTCCAGCGGCCCGGTCGCAGCCTGGCAGCCGGGTGACCTGACCCCGGTCGCCACCGAGGACGACGACGAGTCGGAGGATGCCTGGCAGCTGACCGATCGGCGCGACGAGCGCTGAGGAGGCGTCGGCGTGGCACCCTGGCCTGATCGAGTGAACACGTTTCGGGGCGAACTCGCCCCGAATGCTGTTCTTTCGATCGTCTGGGGAAGTGGCCGTATGCCGCTGGGCCGGCTCGCGGCCCACCCTGCCCTGATCGAGTGAACCCGTTTCGGGGGGCGGCGACGGCGTCCGGCCTCTCGCGCAGGGGATCCCGTCGGGGGCCCCTGCGGGCTAGAGTCGGCGTCGTGAGCGCATCACTGGAGCTCTGGCCGTCGACCTCGCGTCGGGCCGGACCACCGACCCGCTGGGACCGGCTCCGTCGAGGCTTCGTCGAGACCCCCTGCGCCGTGCTGCTGGGAGTTCAGCTCGTCGCCCTGCTCGCGTACCCGTTCATGGAGACCGCGACGCTCGGTGAGTTCCGCGAGTTCGGTCGGATGCTCTTCGGCCTCGTCGGCCTCGTCGTGCTGTTCCTCGCCATCCGCGCCGTCCAGGCGACGCCCGCGCACACCTGGGTGGCGGCGGTCATCGGCGTCCCCGTGGTCGCCCTGACCATCGCCGAAGCGGTCTGGCCCGACAGCGACCCGGTCCTCTTCTGGAGCTCGCTGCTGCACGCGCTCTTCTACTTCTACACGGGCTACGGGCTGCTCCGGTACATGTTCGCCGACAACTGGGTGACGCGCGACGAGCTCTTCGCCACTGGCGCGACGTTCACGGTGGTGGCCTGGGGTTTCGCCTACCTCTACGTCGCGGTCCAGATGATCTGGCCGAACTCCTTCACGATCTACGGCGAGGCCCTGCCGGGTGAGCGATCGTGGTACGAGCTGCTCTACCTGTCCATCACGACGATGACGTCCACCGGCCTGTCCGACATCTCCGCGGTGACGCCACACGCGCGGTCGTTCATCATGCTCCAGATGATCACGGGCATGCTCTACGTCGCGCTCGTCGTCGCTCGCCTCGTCGGCCTCACCATCGCCCGATTCCGCCAGTAGTCGGTGACCGCGCCCTTCCTGCCGAGTGGTCCTCGATGTCGTGTGCCTCCTCGGGCTGGGCATCAGGCTCGGGACCTGATCGGCGGACTCCGCCCGGGCGACGAGGAGGAGTCAGCCGTCGAGCTCCTCGATCGTCCTGAGACTGGGTCCCCGCGCTACCGACAGGTGCCGCGAGACGGCCTCGACGTCCCGCATGACCCGCAGGGTGTTGCCGCGGGCGAGCTGCGCGATGTCCGCATCCGACCACGTGCGCTCGACCAGCGCAGCGACGAGCCGCGGGTAGCCGCTCACGTCCTCGAGCCCCACCGGATAGGTGTCGGTGCCGTCGTAGTCCCCTCCGATTCCCACGTGGTCGATACCCGCGACGTCGCGCACGTGCTCGAGGTGGGCGACGACGTCCTCGATCGTTGCGTCGGGCTTGGGGTGCTCCCGCCGGTAGTCGGTGGCGAAGCGCTGGAAGGCTACCCAGTCCTTGGCGTCGACGCCCGCCCCTGCGGCTGCGGCCGCCGCTTCGAGGCGCCACTCTGCGGTCGCAGGGGAGACGAACTCGGGGACGAAGGTCACCATGCACACGCCACCGTTGTCCCGCAGGGCCTCGAGGACGTCGTCGGGCACGTTGCGCGGTGAGTCACAGAGCGCCCGGGCGGAGGAGTGGCTGAAGATCACCGGGGCAACGCTCACCTCGAGGGCCTGCCGCATCGTCGATGTCGCGACGTGGCTGAGGTCGACCATCATCCCGATCCGGTTCAGCTCCCGCACCACCTCGCGGCCGAACGCCGTGAGCCCGCCCACGGCCGGGACGTCCGTGGCGGAGTCGGCCCAGGGCACGTTGTCGTTGTGCGTCAGCGTGAGATACCGCACCCCGAGGACATGGAGCGCCCGCAGCGTGGCGAGCGAGCAGCCGATCGAGTGGCCACCCTCCGCGCCGAGGAGCGAGGCGATTCGCCCTTGGGACCTGGCCACGTCGACGTCTGCCGCGGTCCGCGCGAGAGCGAGCTCAGCGGCATACGACCTGATCATGTGGTGGACGCCGTCGATCTGTTCGAGCGTGGCGGTCACCGCGGCGTCGCCCTGGAGGCTGCTGGGCACGAACACGGACCAGAACTGGCCGCCGACACCGCCCGCTCGGAGGCGGGGCAGGTCGGTGGCCGTCGAGGCCACGGGCGCGGAGATGTCGAGGCGCTCGAAGTCGTAGCGGGCCTGCACCCTGGCCTCCCACGGGAGGTCGTTGTGGCCGTCCAGGAGCGGGTGCTCGGCGAGGAGTGCGTGCGCACGGGCCAGGGCGTCGGGCATTCAGCCATTGAACACCGGCCCATCTAGAGTGGGGCGCATGACCCCTCCCGCCGCGGCCCCGTCCCGGAGTGTCGCCCTCGTCACCCTGGGGTGCACCCGCAACGAGGTCGACTCGGAGGAGCTGGCGGGCCGGCTGCAGGCGGAGGGGTGGACGCTCGTCGACGACGCTGCGGAGGCGGACGTCGCGGTCGTCAACACGTGCGGCTTCGTCGAGCAGGCCAAGAAGGACTCCATCGATGCCCTGCTCGAGGCCTCGGACCTCAAGGAGGACGGCCGCACCCGGGCCGTCGTCGCGGTCGGCTGTCTGGCCGAACGGTACGGCAAGGACCTCGCCGAGCAGCTGCCGGAGGCCGATGCGGTGCTCGGATTCGACTCGTACCGGGACCTGTCCACGCATCTGCGGAC
Organism: Intrasporangium sp.; assembly: GCF_035280925.1. Lineage (GTDB taxonomy): Bacteria > Actinomycetota > Actinomycetes > Actinomycetales > Dermatophilaceae > Intrasporangium. Next base: position 22,374 of record NZ_DATEEY010000059.1, read on the forward strand.
GATCCTGGGCGGTGGACACGTGCCCAGCCATGCGCCCGGCGACCGGCGACGCCTGCTTCCCCTCTCGCCCGTGGCGCGGCAGGACATGGCGGTGCAGGTCGCGCTTCCCGGACACAACACCCTGTCGTATGCCGCTGAGCCGGGTCCCGCACCCGCGAGCGGTCCGCGCGTGGTCCGTGCCCGCCTCGACGGACGGCCGTGGGCACCGCTGAAGATCGCATCAGGGTGCGACCGGCGCTGCTCCTTCTGCGCGATCCCGATGTTCCGGGGGGCCTTCGTCTCCCGCCCGCCCGCCGACGTCCTCGCGGAGGCGCGGTGGCTCGCGGCCCGAGGTGTCAAGGAGCTCTTCCTCGTCTCCGAGAACTCGACCTCCTATGGCAAGGACCTGGGGGACCTGGGGCTGCTCGAGAAGCTGCTGCCGGAGCTGACCGCGGTGGACGGGATCGAGCGGGTGCGGATCAGCTATCTCCAGCCCGCCGAGATCCGGCCGGGGTTGCTCGAGGCGATGGCACGGACTCCGGGCGTCGTGCCCTACTACGACATCTCCTTCCAGCACGCGTCCGAGCCGGTGCTGCGGCGCATGCGGCGCTTCGGCTCGCGCGAGGCCTTCCTCGACCTGCTGGCGCGCGTGCGGGCGACTGCTCCCGAGGCCGGGATCCGGTGCAACGTCATCGTCGGCTTCCCCGGCGAGGCGGAGCCGGACCTCGAGGAGCTGGAGGCCTTCCTGACCGAGGGCGGGCTCGATGTGGTCGGCGTGTTCGGCTACTCGGACGAGGACGGGACCGAGGCGGAAACCTACGCCGAGAAGCTGCCGTCAGAGGTCATCGCCGAGCGCGTCGACCGCGTCACGCGTCTCGTCGAGGAGCTCAACGCGCAGCGTGCCGAGGAGCGGATCGGCGAGGCCGTCGAGGTCCTCGTGGAAGAGGTCGACGCGGAGGACGGACGGGTCGTCGGACGGGCGGCCTTCCAGGGCCCCGACGTCGATGGCGTCACGTATGTGGAGGCTGGCCACGGGCGGCAGGCGGCAGTGGGCGACCTCGTGCCCGCCGTCGTCGTGGCCACGGAGGGCATCGACCTCGTCGCGGAGTGGCGATGATGGAGCCGCCCCTGCTCCCGCACGGTGAGGGCCCCTCGCCACGCCCCACGGACTGGAACATTCCCAATGCGCTGACCGTGCTGCGTTTCCTGCTCGTGCCGGTCTACGCGGTGCTCCTGCTCCATGACGGTGGGGCCGATCCGTGGTGGCGCTTCTGGGCGTTCGTCGTGTTCGCGCTCGCCGCGGTGACCGACTGGGTAGACGGGCGCCTCGCGCGACGCAACGGCCAGATCACCAACTTCGGCAAGGTCGCGGACCCGATCGCCGACAAGGCCCTGACCGGGACCGCCTTCATCGGGCTGTCGGTGCTCGGGCTGATCTGGTGGTGGGTGACGATCGTCATCCTCGTTCGCGAGATCGGGATCACGCTGCTCCGCTTCATCGTCATCCGCCACGGCGTGCTCCCCGCTGGGCGCGGCGGCAAGCTCAAGACGATGCTCCAGACCCTCGCCCTCGGCGGCCTCACCCTGCCCCTCTGGGTGTTCCCACTCGGTGAGCTCTGGACGTGGCTGGCCCACGGGATCCTCGCGGCCGCGCTCGTCGTCACGGTCGTCTCGGGGGCCGACTACGTCTCCCAGGCGCTGAGCCTGCGGGAGAACAGCGAGCGGACCCGGGTGCGGCGCGCGGCAAGGGCCAGCAGGCGCTCGGACGGTCTGCCGTGAGTACCCGGTGACCGACCGCCGGAGCCTCTCCGAGCGCATCGTCTCCCACCTCACGGCCGTGGGTGAGACCATCGCGTGCGCGGAGTCGCTGACGGCCGGGCTCGTCTCGGCCACGATCGCGGACACCGCCGGGGCCTCGCTCGTGCTCCGCGGCGCCATCGTGGCGTATGCCGCTGACGTCAAGGTTGCGCTCCTCGGTGTCCCCCCGTCAGTCGTTGCCGAGGCAGGAACGGTGGACCCGCGCGTCGCGCGCGCCATGGCCGAGGGCGCGAGACTCCGACTGGGTGCGACCTGGGGCGTCTCGACGACGGGTGTGGCCGGGCCGGGACCTGCCGAGGGGAAGCCGGCCGGCACCGTCCACCTCGCCGTGGCTGGGCCGAGGGGAACAGTCACGAGGGAGTTGCGGTTGAAGGGTACGCGCGACGACGTGCGGAGAGGGGCCGCGGCGGCCGCGCTTGAGCTCGCCCTGGACGTCATGACGTACCCCGCCGCGTAGGGCGAGAGCCCCGTGCCGCGCGACCCGGTTCACGACGCTGACGGCCAAACCCCTGCGCCGTCCTGACGGGCAGGCGGTACGGTAGGAACAGCGGCGCCTGCTTCCCGCACTTAACCAACGGACACGACGACGGATACGACCACTGGAGGAGGACGGCATGACCCTGTTGCGACGTGAGCTCGGAGACGTCCTCCGGGAGCGCCGGCGCGCACAGGGGCGCACGCTGCGTGAGGTCTCGGCCACCGCCTCCGTCTCGTTGGGCTACCTCAGTGAGGTGGAGCGGGGCGAGAAGGAGGCCTCCTCCGAGCTGCTCGCCTCGATCTGCGGCGCCCTCGAACTGCCGCTTTCCCAGGTCCTCATCGATGTCTCGAGCCGCATGGCCGAGTCCGAGGGCTTCGCCCCCACCGTCACACTGCCCGTCCCCTCGGACGAGGTCGTCGCCGCGTCTGCTGCGTGAGCTCTTCCCACCGCCGGTTGAGGTGAACACGCCGGCGACCATCCGGCGCGTCCACGTCGAACCGCAACGGGTGGTCCGTCAGTTTGCGACGAGGCGGAACGCGAACGCAGCCTCACCCGGACCGGTCACCGTGGATGAGATGCCGACGGCGCGCATCGCTTCGAGCGCCGCGCGGGTCTCGCCGTCGGCCTCCTCGAGGTAGAGCTTCTCGAGCCGGTCGAGGTCCACGTAGACCGCGTAGTCGGCGTCGGACGCGTCGCCGACGGCGGCCTTGAAGCCGTCGGTGTCACCGAGGTTCCCGCCCGACTTGAGCCGGTCGACGTAGTCCGGGGTGGTGGCGACGTAGAGCCGGTCTCCGTCGACGCTCTTCGTCAGAATGCCGGCCGAGCCGCTCGCGTCCTCGATCGTGGACACGACCTCCTCCGCGCGCTGGGCGTCGCTCGTCACGACCTTGGCGCCGATGGCCGGGACGTCGCTGCCGAACACCTGGTCCGGCAGGGCGAGCGTGAACGAGCTGCCGAGGAGCACCTTGAGGTCGTCAGGCAGGGCGAGACCGAGCTCGTCCTCGATCTCGCCGAGAGGGTCGTCCATGCCGCCCGACGAAGCCACGTCATTGATCTGCTTCTTCAGCTGGGGCCAGGCCTGGTCCAGGAGCTGCGCCCCGCCGGAGATGTGCACCGCAGCGAGCGTGTCCTCGGGCAGGGCGGCCAGCTCAGACAGGTCGCCGTCCACGGGCTGGATCGACTGGGCGGCACCGCTGAAGCCACGGGCGATCCCGGCGATCTCGGCGTAGCCGGGGTCGAAGCGCAAGGCTGCGGCCACCCGCCCTTCGAGGTCCTGCGGGGCGTCCGGCCCCCGTACACCGAAGAGCAGAGCCGAGGAGAACTCCTTGGCGATCGGCCCGACGTTCCACCACGTCGTGGCGACACCCTGCTCGCCGAGAGCAGCCATGTCGCCGCTGAACGTCGCGTTCTGCGACAGCGTGCCCTTGGCGATCGCCGCGAGCATGTCGTCGCCCTGCCCGTGCTTGGTGACGAGGACGTAGCCGTCCTTGGCACGGAGGTCGACCTGGTCGCCTCCCTCGCCGCAGTCTGCGAGGCGGCCGAGCGTCGACATGGCCTGGTCCTGGTCCTTGACCTGGAGAGCGGCGACGACGTTCGGGTCATCGGCCGTGCCTCCGGGGCGCAACCCGAAGCCGACGCGGTCACCGAGCCAGGGGTCGATGTCCCGCGCGAAGTCGAAGTCCCTGACGCAGTCGTCGTCCGACGAGGCGACGGCGAGGTCCCAGAGCTTCTTGCGGGTGTCGCCCGACTCGAGGTCCTTGATCTCGGGGATCTTGCCGAGGAAGCGCACCGCCGCGAGCTTCTGGCCGGCAGAGGGGTCGATGTCCACCTGGACGTAGCCGAAGGTGTCGCCCGGCAGGACGTCGGATGGACGCGGACCGCTGCCGCTCAGCTGTTGGATGGCGACCGCACCGCCGACTCCGAGCACGAGGACGGTGGCCACCCCGCCGACGAGAAGCGCTCGGCTCGTCTTGCGGCGGGGCGGGGTGGCGGGGCCACCTTGGCTCGAGACTGGATCCGTGAGCCCGACCGGCTCGGTGGCACCGGGGAACGTGTACGACGTCGGACCACCGTGGGCCGGCTGGGGCGGGTTGTTCTCGGGCATGGAGGCGTCGGTCGGCTGGTTCATGTGATTTCCCCTGGTTGGATCGAGCCCGCCGTCGCGCGGGACGAGGACGACCCTACCGGCCTCCTCGCCAGCTCCTCAGCGGGTTTGGCAACGGTCAGACGACGATTCGCGCCATGGCGGTTCCCGGTTCGGTGGCAGACTCGGCTCGTGCGGATGAGCCACTTCTGGACCCTGATGAACGACGAGTTCGGCGAGGCCTACGCCGGGTCGCTGGCCCGGGACCACGTGCTGGGTGCGCTCGGTGGTCGCACCGTCCTCGAGGCACTCGAGCAGGGCGAGCCACCCCGCGCCGTCTGGGAGGCCCTCTGCGACGACATGGACGTCCCGCCCGAGCGCCGCCTGGGCCGTAGCGCCCGCGTGGCGCGGGGCGCCCAAGGAAGCCAGCCGGAAGGCAAGCCATGACGGGAACGAGCCCAGCGGCATACGGCATCGAGCTGCTCCGCGGCGACATCACGACCGACACGGAGGCGGATGCAATCGTCAACGCGGCCAACCAGTCGCTCCTCGGGGGCGGCGGTGTGGACGGGGCGATCCACCGGACGGCAGGTCCGGAGCTGCTGGCCGAGTGCCGCACGCTCGGCGGCTGCGAGACCGGCGACGCGAAGATCACTGGGGCAGGCCGGCTGCCGGTGCGCCACGTCATCCATGCCGTGGGACCGGTCTGGCGCGGTGGCAGTGCCGGAGAGGCTGAGCTGCTGGCGTCGTGCTATCGACGGAGCATCGAGCTGGCGGCCGGCGCGGGGTGCGCCGTGGTGGCGTTCCCGGCGATCTCGTGCGGGATCTACGGCTACCCGGTGGGGCAGGCCGCGGGCGTTGCCATTGGTGCGGTGGCCGAGGCGATGGCGGAGTTCGGTGTCGTCGAGCGGTCCCGCTTCTGGCTCTTCGGCGACGAGACGTATGCCGCTTTCGACCGAGCGCTCCAGGGTGCCGTCCGTCGGCAGTGACGGGTCAATACGCCGGTGTCGGCGTGTCGTGGGTGACCTCCACTGCGTCGAACACGTGTTCGGTAGTGTGATCCACAGGTGGGGCGCCATGCTCGACGTCGTCCACAGGCCGTCTCGTGGGAACACCCCGATGTCGGTGCCCTCACCTAACGTCTGACCCGACAGCGAGACCGGACGAGCCGTCGCTGGGGGTCGAAGGTAGACGACCGCAGCGCAGACGGCAGATAGGTGACCGAGATGGCATCGGCGCAGGACAAGGACAAAGCCCTCTCCACCGTGATGGGGCAGATCGAGAAGAACTTCGGCAAGGGCGCCGTGATGCGCCTGGGCGACGACGTGCGCCCACCCATCGAGGTCATCCCGACGGGGTCGATCGCCCTCGACGTCGCCCTCGGGATCGGCGGTCTGCCGCGCGGGCGGATCGTGGAGATCTACGGACCGGAGAGCAGTGGAAAGACGACTGTGGCGCTCCACGCGGTCGCCAATGCGCAGAAGGGGGGCGGGATCGCGGCGTTCATCGATGCCGAGCACGCGCTCGACCCTGACTACGCCAAGAAGCTGGGTGTCGACACCGACGCGCTTCTCGTGTCGCAGCCGGACACGGGGGAGCAGGCCCTGGAGATCGCGGACATGCTGATCCGGTCGGGGGCGATCGACATCATCGTCATCGACTCCGTCGCCGCACTCGTGCCGCGCGCCGAGATCGAGGGCGAGATGGGCGACAGCCATGTCGGCCTCCAGGCGCGCCTCATGAGCCAAGCATTGCGGAAGCTGACCGGTGCGTTGAATACGACTGGTACGACAGCGATCTTCATCAACCAGCTCCGCGAGAAGATCGGCGTCATGTTTGGCTGCATGAGCTACAGCACCCGGGTCACCCTCGCCGACGGGACGACGGAGAAGATCGGCAAGATCGTCAACCAGAAGCTGCCGGTAGAGGTGCGGACCTATGACCCGGAAACGAACCGGATCGTCGCGCGGCCCGTGACGAACTGGTTCGACAACGGCGTGACCGAGCGGTTCCTCCAGTTCACCGTCGCCAAGTCCGGCGGCAACGGCAAGTCCCAGTTCGCGGCAACCGAGAACCACTTGGTGCGCACGCCCGGTGGCTGGTGCGAGGCAGGCGAGATCATTGCTGGCGACCGGGTCATGGTCAACGAGACGGCTCGCCTGAGCGGGCACCAGTGGCAGGTCGTGCTCGGTGGTCTCATGGGCGACGGCCACCTCGCGCCGAACACCCACGGGCGCAGCGGGGTTCGCTACCGGATGGGTCATGGGGAGAAGCAGGTGGCCTACCTCGACTGGAAGGCGGCCCTCCTCGGCAACATCGGCCAGAGCCGGTCAGTGCGGCCGACCGGTGCGGTCCACGTCGACCTGACACCACTGCCGGAGCTCGGCGAGCTGCGGGAGGTCGTGTACTGGGGCGACGGCAAGAAGCACCTCACCGACGACGTCATCAAGCTGCTCTCGCCCCTCGCCCTCGCGATCTGGTACATGGACGACGGGTGCTTCACCCTTCGATCGAAGGGACTGCAGGAGCGCACCGCCGGCGGAAGCGGGCGGATCGAGATCGGTGTCGAGGCGATGAGCTCGGGAAGCCGTGACCGTCTCGTCGACTACCTGCGTGACACACACGGGGTCGAGGCACGGTGGTTCCTCAGCGGCACTGCCCAGAAGGCAGTGCTCCAGCTGACGACTGCGGGGTCGACTCGCTTCCAGGAAATCGTCGCGCCCTACATCCACCCATCGATGGACTACAAGTTGCTCCCGCGCTTCCGCGGTCAGTTCACCGTGAAGCCGGAGTTCGTCGACCCGACCCAGGTGCTCGTCCCGGCGCGGGTCCTCGACGTCCATGTCAAGCCAAAGACGCGTTCGATGCACCGCTTCGACATCGAGGTGGCCGGCACGCACAACTACTTCGTCGACGGGGTCATGGTGCACAACAGCCCCGAGACGACGACGGGTGGCAAGGCGCTGAAGTTCTACGCGTCCGTCCGTCTCGACGTGCGTCGCATCGAGACACTCAAGGACGGCACCGACCCGGTGGGCAACCGGACGCGCGTCAAGGTCGTCAAGAACAAGGTGTCCCCGCCGTTCAAGCAGGCGGAGTTCGACATCCTCTACGGGCACGGCATCTCCCGTGAGGGCGGCCTCATCGACATGGGCGTCGAGCACGGCTTCATCCGCAAGGCCGGTGCCTGGTACACGTACGAAGGCGACCAGCTCGGTCAGGGCAAGGAGAACGCGCGGAACTTCCTGCGCGACAACCCCGACCTCGCCGACGAGATCGAGAAGAAGGTCAAGGAGAAGCTCGGCGTCGGCCCCAAGGTGGACAAGCCCGCCGACGTCGCGGACGTGCCCGTCGAGTTCTGAGCCTGAGCCACCGTGTCGGCCGAGATCCACGACGACAAGCTGGCCCGCGCCGCGGCCGCCCTCGCGAGAGCAGAGGGTCTGGCCGCGGCGGAGGGGTCAGGTCGAGGGCGTCGTTCGTGGACGCCCCCGCCCGAGGACCCCGAGCAGACCCGTGCGGACGCCGATCCCGAGTCGGTCGCCCGGGCGATCGTGCTGCGCCAGCTGTCGATGGCCCCGCGCAGCCGGGCGCAGCTCGAGCGCAAGCTGAGCCAGCGTGGCTGTGATCCGGAGGTGGCGGCCCGGGTCCTCGACCGGATGACCGAGGTCGGGCTGGTCGACGACGAGGCCTACGCCGAGATGCTCGTGCGCTCGAAGCAGGGGACGAAGGGTCTCGCCCGCAAGGGTCTGGCCCATGAGCTGCGCAAGCAGGGGATCGACCAGGAGACCGCCGAGGAGGCGCTCGGCCAGGTGGGCAGCGACGACGAGCGCGCCAAGGCCGAGGAGCTCGTGGCCAAGAAGCTCCGGACGATGACGGGCCTGGCGCCCGACGTCCAGGCGCGCCGCCTCGCGGGCATGCTTGCGCGCAAGGGCTACTCGGGCGAGGTCGCCTGGCCGGTCATCCGCGACGCCATCAACGACGCTCCCGAGCACCAGCGCGACTGAGCGCGGTGTGGGTGGTGGGCCCAGCGGCATACGGCATGGTCTTCTGGGCATGAGAAAGGGGCGGGGACCATACGGTCCCCGCCCCTCTCTGGGTGGTCGGTGTCGCTCAGGCCTGGGACGGGACCAGTGCGATCGCCGACACGTCGAACTCGAGCTTGACCTTCTCGCTCACGAGGACGCCGCCGGTCTCCAGGGCCGCGTTGAACGTCAGGCCCCAGTCGGTGCGGTCGATGGTGGTCTCACCCTCGAAGCCGATGCGGATGTTGCCGAACGGGTCCTTTGCGGAACCGGTCTCGTCGAACGGGATGGTGATCGACTTGGTGACCGCGTTGATCGTCAGGTCACCGGTGATGGCCCACTCGGAGCCATCGCGCTCGACGTTGGTCGAGACGAAGCTGATCTCCGGGTAGTTCTCGACGTCGAAGAAGTCGGGGGTCTTGAGGTGGCCGTCGCGCTGCTCGTTGTGCGTCGTGACGCTGGCGGCCTTGATGACGACCTTGACGGAGGAGTTGGCCGGCGTCTGCGTGTCGACGTGGGCGGTACCCTCGAACTCCTCGAAGTTGCCGCGAACCTTGGTCACCATCGCGTGGCGGGCGGAGAAGCCGATGCGCGTGTGGCTCGGGTCGAGCGTGTAGTCGCCGGAGATGTCGTTGACGGCGACGGAAGGGGCCTCGACGGTCTCGGTGGCCTCGGCCTTGCGGTTGAACAGTCCCATGATCAGTCCTTAGGGGGTTGTGGTTGAACCTTCAACGACAACTATGTAGCACTTTCGTTGAACTGTCAAATATTGCGCCGTCCAGCTCGGCGCTTCTCCGACCCGATTCGCGACGTCCAACCGGTGAGCGCGAACGACGTACCCTTGTCCATGCCCATGACGGCCCATGACGGCCCATGACGGCCATGACGGCCGTGACGGCCATGACGATGCGGAAGGCCATGCCCAGGACCTACGACGTGCGGACGCACGGCTGCCAGATGAACGTGCACGACAGCGAGCGCCTCGCCGGCCTGCTCGAGACGGCGGGCTACATCGACCTTGCCAGCCTGCCGCAGGACGCGCGACCCGAGGTCGCCGACGTCGTCGTCTTCAACACCTGCGCCGTGCGGGAGAACGCCGACAACAAGCTCTACGGCAACCTGGGCCAGCTCCGCCAGGCCAAGCAGAAGCACCCAGAGATGCAGATCGCCGTCGGTGGCTGCATGGCCCAGAAGGACCGCGGCACCATCGTCGAGCGGGCTCCGTGGGTCGATGTCGTCTTCGGCACGCACAACATCGGGTCCCTGCCGGCGTTGCTGGACCGGGCGGCGCACAACAAGCGCGCCGAGGTGGAGATCCTCGAGAGCCTGGAGACCTTCCCGTCGACGCTCCCGACGCGGCGTGACTCGGCCTACAGCGGGTGGGTCTCGATCTCGGTCGGGTGCAACAACACGTGCACCTTCTGCATCGTGCCGAGCCTTCGGGGCAGGGAGCAGGACCGCCGCCCGGGCGAGATCCTCGCCGAGATCGAGGCGCTCGTGGCACAGGGCGTCGTCGAGATCACCCTGCTGGGGCAGAACGTCAACACCTACGGCGTCGAGTTCGGCGACCGGCTCGCCTTCGGCAGACTGCTGCGCGCCTGCGGCGAGATCGACGGGCTCGAGCGGGTCCGCTTCACGAGCCCACACCCGGCGGCCTTCACCGACGACGTCATCCTCGCGATGGCAGAGACGCCGAACGTCATGCCGAGTCTGCACATGCCGCTCCAGTCGGGATCCGACAAGGTCCTGAAGGACATGCGCCGCTCGTATCGCAGCGCCAGGTTCCTCCGGATCCTGGATACCGTCCGCGATCACATCCCGCACGCCGCGATCACGACCGACATCATCGTCGGGTTCCCGGGCGAGACCGAGGAGGACTTCCAGGGCACGCTCGACGTCGTGCGCGAGGCCCGCTTCTCGAGCGCCTTCACGTTCCAGTACTCCATCCGCCCCGGTACGCCCGCGGCGACCATGCCCGGCCAGGTGCCCAAGGCGGTCGTCCAGGAGCGGTTCGACCGACTGATAGCCCTCCAGGAGGAGGTCAGCTGGGCGGAGAACCGGCGTATCGAGGGCCAGTCAGTGGAGGTGCTCGTCGCGCCTGCCGAGGGTCGCAAGGACGTTGCCACCCACCGCCTGTCCGGCCGGGCCCGCGACAACCGGCTCGTCCACTTCGCCGTGCCCGAGGGAGCCGCGGTCCCGCGCCCCGGCGACCTCGTCACGGTGGGGGTGACCTATGGGGCGCCGCACCACCTCGTCGCCGACGCCGCCCTCACCGGTGGTCCCTTCGCGGTCCGTCGGACCCGAGGCGGGGACGCATGGGAGGCCCTGCAGGCGGACCCCGCGAGCAGCGGAAAGCCGAAGGTGAGCCTCGGCATCCCCACGGTTGGCCGGCCGGTGACGGTGCCCACTGCACCCGCTTGCGCCACCCATTGAAGGTCCAGCCTGGCCACTCTCCGATCGAGTGGACACATTTCGGGCTGGTTCGTCCCCGAAGTGGTTCACTCGACTGCGGAGGGGTCGTATGCCGCTGGGCTGGCTTCCCAGTGGAAGACGGGTTGGGGCGCGGCGAACTCGCGTGCTTGGATGCAGGGCATGGCCGTTCGACCCATCGTCATCGCCGGCGACCCGGTGCTGCACCGCCCCGCCGCGCTCGTGACCGAGTTCGACGAGGACCTGCGCACTCTCGTCCAGGACATGTACGAGACGAATGAGGCCGCCAACGGTGTCGGCCTGGCTGCTCCGCAGATCGGGGTCGGTCTCCGAATCTTCGTCTGGAAGATGGAGAACCAGGACGGCGTCCCCGTCCAAGGGCACGTGATCAATCCGACGGTGACCACCTCGCGCATTCCGCGGGAGCGGCCGGACCCTCGCGAGGAGACCGAGGGATGCCTCTCCGTGCCGGGTGAGTCCTTCCCGCTCAAGCGGGCGGCGACGGCACACGTCGTCGGGTTCGACGTCGACGAGCAGCGGGTCGAGTTCGACGCGACCGGCTGGTTCGCGCGCTGCATGCAGCATGAGTACGACCACCTCAACGGCACCCTCTACATCGATCGCCTGGACGACCGTCAGTCGAAGAAGGCGCGCAAGGCCGTCAAACGCAACGGCTGGGGCAAACCCGGTGGCACGTGGATGCCCGGCGTGGACCCAGACCCGTTCGGCCATGACGAGGACGTCGATCACGAGCACGAGCACGCCCACAGCGAGGGCATGTGACGGCTCCGGCCAACCTGCCGATCATCGCCGTCGTCGGAGCCACCGCGACGGGCAAGAGCGGACTGGGACTGGATCTCGCTGAGCGCCTCGGCGGCGAGATCATCAATGCCGATGCGATGCAGCTCTACCGTGGCATGGACATCGGTACCGCCAAGTTGACCCCCGAGGAGCGGCGCGGCATCCCGCACCACCAGCTCGATGTGCTCGAGGTCACTGAAGAGGCAAGCGTGGCGGCCTACCAGGAGTCCGCTCGCCGGGACATCGCCGAGATCAGGCGTCGAGGTCGTCTGCCCATCCTCGTCGGAGGATCCGGCCTCTACGTCCGGGCCGCCCTGGACCGGCTCGAGATCCCACCGACCGACCCTGCGGTGCGCGGCCGCCTCGAGGCGCAGGCGTCCGACATGGGGGCGGAGTCCATCCATCGCCTCCTGCTGCAGAAGGACCCGGCCGCGGCGGCGCAGATCCAACCCGCCAACGTCAGGCGGGTCGTCCGCGCGCTCGAGGTCATCGAGCTGACCGGTCGACCGTTCAGCGCCTCCCTGCCGAGTCGCGAGTTCGTGGCACCCGCGGTCGTCATCGGGCTGTCCGTGGACCGCTCTGCCCTCGACGCGCGGATCGACGCCCGGGTCGACGAGATGTGGCGCACGGGCCTGTGCGGGGAGGTCGAGGGCCTGCTTGCCCTGGGTTTGCGGGACGGGTTCACCGCCAGCCGAGCCATCGGCTACGCCCAGGCGATCAGTGTCATCGACGGGCGGTCGACCGAGCCCGAGGCCATCGCCGAGACCGGCCGGGCGACGAGGCGGTTGGCCCGGCGGCAGGAGAGCTGGTTCCGCCCGGACCCGAGGATCCGGTGGGTCGAGGCGACCCACGGGATCGATCTCGACGAGGTGCTCGCCCTGGTCGGGTGACGAGCGAGGACCCGGAAGCTGTTCACTCGATGAGACGGGGATGACACCAACCTAAAGACTTGATAACTTCTTCAAGTCATAAAGTTGTCAATGGGAAGGGTCACCGGTGAGCGTGCCGCTCTACCAGGCGAAAGCCGAGTTCTTCAAGACGCTGGGCCATCCGGCCCGGATCCGCATCCTCGAGCTGCTGTCCGACCGCGACCACGCCGTGCACGAGCTCCTCGAGCGGATCGAGATCGAGCCGAGCAACCTCTCGCAACAGCTCGCCGTGCTCCGTCGCACGTCCCTCGTGACGTCCACGCGGAGCGGGGGCGAGGTCGTGTACTCGGTCAGCGTTCCCGAGGTGCGGGACCTGCTGTTGGCCGCTCGGACCATCCTGTCCGGCATCATCGTCGTCCGGGGCGAGCGGGAGTCCGAGCTCTCCGGGACAGCGACCGAGAGCCTCACGGGAGCCTCGACCTCATGAGCAGCACCGTCGACGGAACTCGCACCGCACGCTGGACACAGGTCGTCTGGCGCCGTGCCCGTCAGCTGGCTCCACGGCGATCGGACTGGACGTCCGCGCGGCCCGGCCGCGACCTCCCAGCGGGGCTCATGGTGGGCCTCGTCGCCCTGCCCCTCGCGCTCGGCTTCGGCGTCAGCTCCGGAATGGGCGCAACCGCTGGACTCGTGACGGCGATCGTCGCTGGCGCGCTCGCCGCCTTCTTCGGTGGTAGCCGCGTCCAGGTCAGTGGCCCGACGGGCGCCATGACCGTCGTGCTCGTGCCCATCATCGCGACCCATGGAGCGAGCGGCGTGCTCGTGGTGGGCATCCTGGCTGGACTGATCCTCATCGGGCTCGCGTGGTTCGGCGCGGGCCGCTTCATCCGCTACGTCCCCGTCCCCGTGGTCGAGGGCTTCACCCTGGGCATTGCCGCCATCATCGGCCTCCAGCAGATACCTGCCATCCTCGGCCAGCACGCCGAGGGCGAGAAGGTCCTCGGCGTCGCGTTCGACGCGTTCGGTCTCTGGGTGCAGAACCTCACCTGGGCGCCCGTCGTCATGGCGCTCGGCGTCGCCCTCGGCATCATCCTGCTGGCGCGCCTGCGTCCAGGGGTGCCCTGGGCCCTCGTGGTCGTGGTCCTGGCCACCGTGGCGAACCAGGCCTTGGGACTGCACCTCGGGGACATCGGGACCATGCCCGCCGGCCTCCCCGCGCCGGCGTTCCCGATGGTCGACCTCGGGGCCCTCGACGACCTGATCCTGCCCGCCGTGGCGGTCGCGGCGCTGGCCGCGCTCGAGAGCCTGCTGTCCGCGACCGTGGCCGACGGGATGAGCGTGGGACAGCGGCACGACCCGGACCGGGAACTGCTGGGTCAGGGCGTTGCCAACCTTGCGGCACCGCTCTTCGGCGGCATCCCGGCGACCGCGGCGATCGCGCGGACCGCCGTCAACGTCCGGTCCGGTGCGGCCTCGCGCTTGGCCTCCGTCAGCCACGCGGTCGTCCTGCTCATCGTCGTGCTCGTGGCGGCCCGATGGGTCGGGATGATCCCGCTCGCGGCGCTGGCCGGCGTGCTCGTCGCCACCGCCGTGCAGATGGTCCGCTTCTCGAGTCTGGGGGCGCTGATGCGCTCCACCCGCGGTGACGCAACGGTGCTGGTCGTGACCGCGCTGGCCACCGTGCTCACCGACCTCGTCGTGGCCGTGCTCGTCGGCCTCGTCGTCGCTGGCTTCTTCGCGCTGCGGCAGGCGTCCCGCGCCGCGCGCATCGACCAGGTGCCGCTGGATGAAACCGACCACAGCGACGAGGAGCGGGCACTGCTCGACGAGCACATCGTCGCCTACCGGATGGACGGCCCACTCTTCTTCGCGGCCGCGCACGACTTCCTGCTGGAGCTGACCAACGTCAGCGACGTGCGGGTCGTCGTGCTGCGCATGGCGCGGGTCACCGTCATCGACGCGACCGGGGCGACCGTGCTCGCAGACACGATCTCCCGGCTCGAGGGCCAAGGCATCACGGTGATGCTCTCGGGCGTGCAGGAGCAGCACAAGAAGGTGCTGCGCGAGCTCGGCGTCTACGAGGAGCTCGCCCATGAGCGTCACCTGTTCCCGACGACGCCCGAGGCGATCGCCCATGCACGAGTGCACGCGGCCCGGATTGCCCACGAACCAGCCGCGGCCACCCACGCCTGAGCCCCATTGATCGAGTGAACAGCTTTTGCACCCAAAGTTGTTCACTCGATTGTGGGACTGGGTGTGAGCGCAAGGAGAGCGGCCGGTGGGAGCGGGCTCAGCGGCATACAGCACAATGACGGGCATGACGCGGTTCACCAAGGGGCACGGCACCGAGAACGACTTCGTCCTCGTCCCGGACCCCGACGGCACGCTCGAGCTGACCCCCGCCCAGGTGCAGCGGCTGGCGGACCGGAGGGCCGGAATCGGCGGGGACGGCGTGATCCGGGTCATGCCGACGCGCCACGCCACCGAGGATTTCGTGCGCGCCCAGGCGAGCGATGCCGAGTGGTTCATGGACTACCGCAACGCCGACGGCTCGTTGGCCGAGATGTGCGGCAACGGCACCCGCGTCTTCGCCTCGTACCTCGTCCGCGAGGGGCTGGCGCAGGGCGAGCGGTTCGACATCGCGACTCGCGCCGGAGTCAAGCACGTCCGCGTGGTACCCGAGGGCTTCGCGGTGGACCTGGGTCCGTGGCGCTACGGCGACGAGCAGGGCGCCCGCCGCGACGGCTTCGACATCATGGTGCGACCGCGGCACGGCAAGCCGGTGCCGGCCCTCACGCTCGATCTCGGGAACCCGCACGCCGTCGTCATGCTGCCCGAGGCCATCGAGCTGGAGAACCTCGACCTCACCGCGCCGCCGGAGGTCCAGCCGGAGCAGCCCGACGGGATCAACGTCGAGTTCGTCCGGGCGGTCGGGCCCTCGCACATCGCGATGCGCGTGCACGAGCGCGGGGTGGGGGAGACCAGGTCGTGTGGCACCGGCGCCGCTGCCGCCGCGCTCGCGACCCGGTTCTGGTCCGGTGAGGAGGACCTCAAACCATGGCGGGTCGACGTGCCGGGCGGCACCCTCACCGTCACGCCGCTCCCGGGCAACCGGGTGGAGCTCGCCGGTCCAGCCGTGTTGGTGGCCGACGGCGAGATCGGCCTCTGAGGCACGCGCGAGGCCCGGTTTGCCCCGTTCGGGGGTTGTTAGGATTGTCGTCTTCCGACGCGTTCGCGTGCAGTTCGCCAGCAACCGACCGGACGAGGACGAGATTCCATGACCGATCGCAGGAAGAGCGAGGCGGGACCGAGGTTGCTCTCGGGCGGCAACCCGCAGATTCCCAAGGGCGAGGGGAACGGCCCGGTTCAGGACTACGTCGCCGCCATGCCCGGGTGGAAACGAGAGGTCGGGCAACGCCTCGATGAGCTCGTCGAGCGCACGGTCCCCCACGTACACAAGGCCGTGAAATGGAACCAACCGTTCTACGGCGTCAAGGACGATGGGTGGTTCCTGTCGTTCCGCTGCTACACCGAGTACGTGCAGCTGCAGTTCTTCAGGGGGACGTCGCTCGATCCCATGCCGCCGAAGGCGTCCAAGCACGACGAGGTGCGCTACCTCGACGTCCACGAGGGCGATGACCTGGACGAGGACCAGCTTCGGTCCTGGATCGAGCAGGCCAGCGCGCTGCCGGGCGAGAAGATGTGAGGGTGCTCGATCGGTTCGGTCGCTCTGCTGTGATCATGGCCCCATGAGCTACGACGTCGCAGCAGTCCGATCGCACTTCCCCGCGCTGCGAGAGGGCGCCGCCCACTTCGATGGTCCGGGCGGCAGCCAGACGCCCGACCTGGTGGCCGGGGCGGTTCACGACACGCTGGTCTCTGCCATCGCCAACCGGGGCACGGTGACGCCGGCGGAGCGACGCGCCGAGCAGGTCGTCACCGACTGCCGGGCCGCACTCGGCGACCTGCTCGCCAGCGACCCACGGGGGATCGTCTTCGGGCGCAGCGCGACCGCCCTCACCTACGACCTGTCGCGCGCCCTGGCCAGGACGTGGCGCCCGGGCGACGAGGTCGTCGTGACGCGGCTCGACCATGACTCGAACATCCGGCCCTGGGTGCAGGCAGCGGCAGCGGTCGGGGCGACGGTGCGCTGGGTCGACTTCGACCCGACGACGGGTGAGCTGTCCGTCGACGCCGTCGCGGACCAGCTCTCCGATCGGACGCGCCTCGTCGCGACGACGGGTGCCTCCAACCTCATCGGCACCAGGCCGCCCGTCGCCGAGATCGCCGAGGTCGTCCACGACGCGGGTGCCCTGTACTGGGTCGACGGCGTCCACGCCACCGCGCACGTGCTCGTCGACCGCCCGGCCCTCGGTGCCGACTTCTGGTCGTGCTCGCCGTACAAGTTCCTCGGACCGCACTGTGGTGTCGTGGCGGCCGACCCCGCGCTGCTCGAGACGCTCGAGATGGACAAGCTCCTCCCGTCCTCCGACGACGTCCCCGAGCGCTTCGAGCTGGGAACCCTGCCGTACGAGCTCATGGCCGGCACCACGGCGGCGGTCGAGTTCCTCGCGGGCCTGGCCACGGCCGACTGGGACCATGACCCGGCTGAGCGGGCTGACCGGTCCGATCGACGGGGGCGCCTCGTCGCGAGCCTGCACGCCCTTGAGGAGCACGAGGACCGGCTGGGTGAGCGACTCGAGGCCGCTCTCCGGTCGATGCCGGGTGTCCGGGTCCACAGCAACGCGGCAGTCCGGACGCCAACGCTGCTCTTCACGGTGGCTGGGAAGGATCCACGGGAGGTGCGCAGCGCCTTGGCGGACAAGGGAGTCAACGCCCCGGCCAGCAACTTCTACGCCCTCGAGTGCTCACGCGTTCTCGGCCTGGGCGACGGCGGCGGCGTGCGAACAGGGCTCGCCCCCTACACCGACGACGAGGACGTGGACCGGCTCATCGAGGCCCTGGAGGCGGTCACGGGCTAGCGCTGGCCAAGCGCCAGCTGGAACCGCCCGCGCCGGCTCAAGCGCGCCGCACCTCCAGGATCCGGAACGCCTTGGACGACGACAATCGCGTACAGACCAGTCCCCGGTCCACGGCATTGATCCACTTCTGCAGGGAGTCCGAGCCGAGATGTCTCTGGACGACGAGGTGGGCGGCGCCGTCGTCTGCCAGTCGCGGCAGCCACCGCTCGAGCAGGGCGTGCAGGGCGGCCTTGCCGACGTGGATCGGAGGATTGGACCAGATCGTCTCGAACCGTACGTCGGCCGGCACCTCGTCCGGCTCGCAGAACGTGACGTTGCCGACTCCTGCCACGTCGGCGTTGTGGGCCGCCAGCTGCAGGGCCCGGCGGTTGACGTCGACGCCCCACACCTGCGCACCGGGGGAGCGGAGCGCAAGGGTGATCGCGATCGGACCCCAACCGCATCCGAGGTCGAGCAGGTGGCCGCTGGCGCTCGGGTCAGGTGCCCCCGAGAGGAGGACCGCAGTGCCCGGGTCCAGCCGACCGGGGGAGTACACGCCGCGGGCGGTCGTCAGGGTGAGGTCGTGACCGTCGAGCCGCACCCGGATCTGCTGCCTCTCCTCGGGTGAGGCCGGCTCGGCGCTGTAGTAGTGGTCTGGGCGCTCGCTCATCACGGGCAACCGTACTTCGCCGGCACGGGCACAAATGTGTGGCCGCCGGCGTTGTGGGAATGGGACCCTATGAGGAACATGACACGAAGCCACAGCACCAAGCCATCCGCACCCGAAGACCTGCTCTCGACCCCCGCCGAAGCGCTGGCCGACGAGGCGCTGGAAGCCGACTCAGCGGCATACGGCCGCCTCTATGACGGCGACCAGCTCGACCGCGAGGAGCGCGCTGCCCTGCGACGCGTCGCGGGTCTGTCCACCGAGCTCGAGGACATCACCGAGGTCGAGTACCGCCAGCTCCGCCTCGAGCGCGTCGTGCTGGCCGGTGTCTGGACCGAGGGCACGTCCCAGGATGCGGAGAACTCGCTCCGCGAGCTCGCCGCCCTGGCCGAGACCGCCGGGTCGACGGTCCTTGCCGGCGTCATCCAGCGTCGCCAGCGGCCGGACCCGGCGACCTACCTCGGCAAGGGCAAGGCCCTCGAGCTACGTGACATCGTCATCGCGGAGGGCGCCGACACGGTCATCTGCGACGGTGAGCTCGCCCCGAGCCAGCGCCGCGCCCTGGAGGACGTCGTCAAGATCAAGGTGATCGACCGGACGGCCCTGATCCTCGACATCTTCGCCCAGCACGCGAAGAGCCGGGAAGGCAAGGCGCAGGTCGAGCTCGCGCAGCTCCAGTACCTCCTGCCGCGCCTTCGTGGCTGGGGTGAGTCGATGTCCCGGCAGGCCGGTGGCCGAGTCGCCGGCGGTGAGGGCATCGGCTCGCGCGGCCCCGGTGAGACGAAGATCGAGCTCGACCGCCGCCGTATCAACACGAAGATCGCCAAGCTGCGCCGCGACATCAAGGGCATGAAGACGACCCGCGACACGAAGCGCCGCGGCCGCCGCGAGGGCGGCATCCCCAGCGTCGCCATCGCCGGCTACACGAACGCCGGCAAGAGCTCCCTGCTCAACCGCCTCACCGGCGCGGGCGTGCTCGTGCAGAACCAGCTCTTCGCCACCCTCGACCCGACGGTCCGCCGCGCCGAGACCCAGGACGGGCGGGTGTACACGCTCGTCGACACCGTCGGTTTCGTGCGCAGCCTGCCGCACCAGCTCGTCGAGGCGTTCCGCTCGACGCTCGAGGAGGTTGGCGACGCGGACCTGCTCCTCCACGTCGTGGACGGCTCGCACCCCGATCCCGAGGGTCAGATCTCCGCGGTTCGCGAGGTGCTCGCCGAGGTCGGTGGCGACGACATCAAGGAGCTCGTCGTCATCAACAAGGCGGACATCGCCGATCCCGAGGTCCTCACCCGATTGCGCCGCCACGAGAAGCACTCGATCGCCGTGTCCGCCCGCACCGGCGAGGGCGTCGCCGAGCTGCGCGAGCTCGTTGCCCGCGAGCTGCCGAAGCCGGACATCGAGGTCGAGGCGCTCGTGCCGTACGACCGTGGCGACCTGCTCTCCAAGATCCACGAAGAGGGCGAGATCCTCGAGAGCGAGCACGTCGAGGACGGCACGCGCGTGCGTGCCCGCGTGACCCCCGCCGTCGAGGCGGACCTCTCCGACTACGTCGTCGCCTGAGCCACCCGCCAAGGGTGCGTATGCCGCTGAGCCGGCTCAGCGGCATACCTTCTTGGGGCGCCTCCCGCGTGCGAACGCGGGCAGGCCGCGCCGTGCCGTTGTCGGTCCCGTCGGAGAGGATGCCCGAATGGCCCTGGACATGACACAACCCCCTGTCGTCGACGCAGCGACCACGTGGATCAACACCCCGCGCCTCGGGCTGAGGCGGCCGGTCGAGGAGGACCTGGCGGACTATGTGCGGCTGCACACCGACCCACGGACCTACGTGCACAAGCCAACCGCCATGGCGACGGTTCAGGAGTGCGGGCAGCACTTCGCAGCGTCCCTCGAGCGATGGCGGGCCGAGGGGATCGACTACGCACCGGTTGAGGAGGTGGCCACCGGGCAGCTTGTCGGGTGGGCCGGGCTGC
Organism: Intrasporangium sp.; assembly: GCF_035280925.1. GTDB lineage: Bacteria > Actinomycetota > Actinomycetes > Actinomycetales > Dermatophilaceae > Intrasporangium. Next base: position 42,455 of record NZ_DATEEY010000059.1, read on the forward strand.
GCGTGGTCCGCGACCGCGGCGAGCCGCACCTCAACCTCTACTACCGGTTGGAGTTCGCGGCACTGGGGCGGGGGCTCGGGCGTGAGCTCGCCCGCGGGGTCGTGAGCTGGGCGGCCGAGCACCGGCCGGACCTGCCCGTCCGGGCGGCGGTCGCCCCGGTCAACGACGCGTCCCTCGCGACCGCCCTGGCCGCGGGCCTCGTCGAGGTGGGCCGAGAGGTCCATCCGGACTTCCCCGAGGACGAGCCGGACATCATCCTCAGACTGCCGGAGGTTGCTGTGGTCCACCCCGACGGCGCCGAGGCGGACGCGTTCGTCGACCTGTGGGGCCGGGTCAACGACGCCGGGGGAGCGGTGGGCTTCCTCCCCGGCGCGCCCGTCACGCGGGTCCGGGCAGCGTTCGACAAGCATGCCGAGCTCGTGCGTGCGGGAAGGTCGCTGCTCATCGGGCTGCGCGAGCCCGACGGCACGCTGCGCGGCTTCGGCTTCTGGGAGTACACGGGTGAGCCCGGCTTCGCCCACGTCGCCTGGCTCAAGCGGCTCATGATCGACCCCACAGCGCAGGGTCGGAACTGGGGCGCCCTGCTCCTCGCCGGGATGGTGGGGATCGCCCGGCGGGCGTTGCCCGACGTCACCCTCCTGCTGCTCGACTATCGGAGCGGCCTCGGGCTCGGCGACTTCTACGAGCGGGCCGGGTGGGCCGAGGTCGGGCGGATCCCGGGGGCGATCTGGCTCGAGGGGGACGAGTATCGCGACGACGTGTTCATGGCGCGCCGGATCGATGGCGTGCCCTTGGTCACGGACGGCCGCACGTGACCTGGGTCGGTCGGCCCGCCATGACGCGCTCGCGCCGGCGGCTCCCTCGAGTGCGTGGAGGATCCCGTCGCGGTCAGCTCAGGCCGGTGATGTTGCCGTCCGCGTCCACGTCGATCCGCTGCGCGTTCGGCGCTGCGGAGAGGCCCGGCATGGTCCGCATCTCGCCACAGATGGCGTAGACGTAGCCGGCGCCGACCGCCGCCCGCACCTCGCGCACCGGCATCCGCCAGCCCCGCGGGGCACCCTTGAGCGTCGGGTCCGAGGAGATCGACAGGTGCGTCTTGGCGATCACGACCGGCAGGCCGCCGAAGCCGAGGCGCTCGTAGTCCCGAAGGGCTCTCGTTGCAGCGGGGCTCACGTCGATGCCGTCCGCGCCGTAGATCTGCATCGCGATGGCCTCGATCTTCTGCTCGAGCGGCAGGTCCAACGGATACAGGAACTCGAAGCTCGTGTGCTCTCTGGCCGCCTCCATGACGACCTCGGCCAGCTCGATGGCGCCCGCCCCGCCCTCGGCCACGTGCCTGGTCACCGCGCTGCGCACCCCGATGCCGTTGCAGTAGCGCCGGATCACGTCGTGCTCGGAGTCGTGGTCCTGCGGGAAGGCGTTGATCGCGACGACCGGCTGCACGCCGAACCGGCGCACGATCTCGATGTGCTTGCGGAGGTTGGGCAACCCGGCCTGCACGTCAGTCGGGTTCTCGTCGAGCAGTCCGGGAGGCAGGGGCTTGCCCGGCCGGATGACGTAGTTGCCCGAGTGCGACTTGAGCGCGCGCACCGTGACCACGATGACCGCCACGTCGGGCTTGAGTCCGCTCACGCGGCACTTGACGTTGAAGAACCGCTCCGCGCCCATGTCCGCGCCGAACCCGGCCTCGGTGATGGCGTAGTCACTGCCCTGGATCGCGATGAGGTCGGCCGTGACGGACGAGGTGCCGGTCGCGATGTTGCCGAACGGTCCGCAGTGGATGATCGCCGGACCGCCTTCGAGGGTCTGCAGCAAGTTCGGCTTGATCGCGTCCTTGAGCATCGCGGCCATCGCGCCCGCTGCGCCGAGGTCCTCCGCCGTCACGCTCTTTCCCTCGGTCGTGTACCCGATGACGATGCGGCCGAGGCGCTGTCGCAGGTCGGTGAGCGACTTGGCCAGCGTGAGCAGCACCATGATCTCGCTGGCGGCCGTGATGTCGAAGCCGGACTCGCGGGGCACGCCGTCCTCCCGGGCACCCAGGCCGACGACGATGTTGCGCAACGACCGGTCGTTGACGTCGAGGACGCGGCGCCAGGTGATGTTGCGGACGTCGATGCCGAGCGCGTTGCCCTGGTGGAGGTGGTTGTCGACCATCGCGGCGAGCAGGTTGTGCGCTGCAGTGATGGCGTGGAAATCGCCCGTGAGGTGCATGTTGAGCCGCTCCATCGGGACGACCTGGCTGTACCCGCCGCCCGCGGCGCCGCCCTTGATGCCGAACGTCGGGCCCATCGACGGCTGTCGCAGCGCCACGACCGCCCGTTTGCCGAGCCGCTGGAGGCCCTGCGCCAGGCCCACCGACGTGGTCGTCTTCCCTTCACCGAGTGGCGTGGGCGTCACTGCCGTGACGACGACGTACTTCCCGGCCGATCCCGTATGCCGCTGGGCTGGCTCGTCGAGGAACGCGAGGTCGATCTTGGCGACGTCGCGCCCGTAGGGCTCGAGGTGTTCGGTCGAGATGCCGAGCTGGGCGCCGATCTCGTCCATCGGCCGCAGGGTTGCCGCGGAGGCGATGTCGAGGTCCGAGGGAAACGACGTGGTGGTCATGATCCGATCCAACCGCACCTTGGCGGGTCGCGGCGGGTTCTCCACAGAGGCGGAGAGGCGTGGCCGGAGTCGACGTCGCGCGGGAATACCCTGACGCAATGGCCCCGCGACCGACGCTCGACCAGCTCCTGCATGCAGCCGTGGCCGCAGTTGGGGGGCAGGAGCGCCCGGGGCAGGTGGAGATGGCGCGAGCCGTGACCGTTGCGATCGAGCGGGACGAGCACCTGCTCGTCCAGGCGGGCACCGGGACCGGCAAGTCCCTGGCCTACCTGGTGCCTGCGGTGGCTCACTCCTTCGACACCGGACGGCCCGCAGTCGTGGCGACGGCCACGCTGGCCCTGCAGGCGCAGATCGTCGACCGCGACATGCCTCGTGTGGCGACCGCACTGGAGCCCCTTCTCGGCAGGCGCCCGACCTATGCCCTCGTCAAGGGGCGCCGCAACTACGTGTGCGTCAACAAGCTGGAGGGTGGCTTCCCGGACGAGGATGACGGGCTGCTCTCGGTCGGTGCTGTCGACGCGAGCGCCGGCCGGCTCGGACAGGAGGTCGTGCGACTGCGCGCCTGGGCGTCCGAGACGGAGTCGGGTGACCGGGACGAGCTCGTGCCGGGGGTGCCGGAGCGGGCCTGGCGCCAGGTCTCTGTCTCCGCGCACGAGTGCCTGGGCAGCAGGTGCCCCTTCGTCGCGGAGTGCTTCGTCGAGCGGGCCAGGGCGGCTGCCAAGGATGTCGACGTCATCGTCACGAACCACTCGTTCATGGCGATCGATGCGTTCGAGGGGCGGCAGATGCTCCCGGAGCACGACCTTCTCGTCATCGATGAGGCCCATGAGCTCGTCGACCGCGTGACCGCGACGATCACCGATGAGCTCACCGGAGCGATGGTGAGGACCGCGGCGAAGAAGGCCGGTCGCCTATCGGAGAACACCCAGCCGCTCGACGAGGCGGGCGACCTGCTCAGCTCGGCTCTCGACCCGCTGGAGGACGGCCGGCTCATCGGGCTGCCCGAATCGGTGTCCCTCGCGCTGGCGCGCATCCGCGACTCGGCCCGCGTCGTCCAGTCCGATCTCAAGCCGACCCCCGGGCAGGATGCGGACGGTGCCCAGCAGGTCGCCCGCGCCGCGGTCGAGGAGGTGCACGAGAACGCGGAGCGGATCCTCGAGGAGCGAGAGCTCGACGTCGTCTGGCTCGGCCAGGACCCACGACGCGGGCCGGTCCTGCGGGTCGCCCCGATGAGCGTTGCCATGCTCGTGCGCGACAAGATCTTCAGTGACCGCACCGTGGTGCTCACCTCTGCCACCCTCGAGCTCGGGGGCACCTTCGATGCCGTTGCCGGAACGATCGGGCTGCGAGGCGAGGGCGGGCCGGAGTGGCGTGGGCTGGACGTGGGCAGTCCGTTCAACTACCCGAAGCAGGCCATCGCCTACGTGGCCGCCCACCTGCCACCTCCCGGGCGGGACGGCGCGAGTGACGAGAGCCTGGCCGAGATCGAGCAGCTCGTCCGGGCAGCGGGAGGCCGGACCCTGGGGCTGTTCTCGTCAATGCGAGCGGCCCAGACCGCCGCCGAGGTCATGCGTGCCCGGCTCGGCAAGGACATCCCGGTCCTCTGCCAGGGGGAGGACCAGATCTCCACGCTCGTGCGCCAGTTCGCCCGCGAGCCGCGCACGTGCCTGTTTGGCACCTTGACCTTGTGGCAGGGCGTGGACGTGCCGGGCTCGTCGTGCCAACTGGTCATCATCGACCGCATTCCGTTCCCGCGGCCCGACGACCCGCTCGCGTCGGCGCGATCGCAGGCCATCGCGCGGATGGGCGGGAACGGCTTCATGGCCGTCTCTGCCACCCACGCCGCGCTGCGCCTCGCCCAGGGTGCCGGCCGCCTCGTGCGCCGAGGCGACGACCGCGGCGTGGTCGCGTTCCTCGACTCGCGGATGATGACGGCGCGATACGCCGGCTTCCTCCAGCGGTCCCTCCCGCCCTTCTGGCCGACGACCGACAAGGCGATGGTCCTCGCGGCGCTGACGCGGCTGGACGAGACGGCCCCCGCGCCTCTGCCAGTCGAGGAACCGGCCCTGCGCTCGCTGACGGGGGCCCGCACCGACCAGGACGGGACGGAGCACCCGCGCCCCATCGCGCCTCCACCCCCAGTCGCCGACTCGGCGCGGAGCGGTGTGACGAGCGGTCACGCCTGGACCGACGAGCAGGACGAGGAGCTCCGTGACGCGGCCGAGTCCGGGATGCTCCTCGACGAGCTCGTCGACCACTTTGAGCTTCCCGAGGCAGCCATCGCGGCACGTGCCGACCAGCTCGGCCTCAAGCTGGCGACGGGCCAGCTGTTCGACTGACCGCACTGCCAACTCGAACGCAGGTTGCCTGCCTAAGCCCGTGTGACCATGCCGGGGAGGTCACCGGCCGAACAGTGCTGCCGTGTCGGTGGAACGGACTGTTGGGTCCTCCCACACCGGGCACAGTAGGGGGATGGTGACCAGACGCGCGGAGCTGGCCCGGCTCCGTCAGGTGGCCGTGGCGGCGCTTGCCCGGTATCCGCTTGCGGCGGGTCGGCTTGCCTTCGTCTCCCATGGCGAGAACACCACGTTTCGGCACGACGGCGCCGACGGCAGCCACCTCGTGCGGGTGCACCGGCCGCGACGACACGGCCGCGCGGTCGACTCGGCGGCGGCGATCCGTTCCGAGATTGACTGGCTTCGGGCCATCCGGAAGGACACGGATCTGGCCGTTCCAGAACCGGTCGCGGCCCTCGACGGTGCGCCGACCGTCACGGTGGGCGTGGAGGGTGCGACCCGGGTCTGCTCCGTGCTGCGCTGGATGGACGGGCGCATCCATGAGACGTCTGCTCGTCCGGTACACCTGCGCCGGCTGGGGGACGCGATGGCCTGCCTGCACGACCACGCCGACGGGTGGCGGCCGCCGGCCGATTTCGTGCGCATCCGGTGGGACCACGAGGCCTTCTTCGGGGACGTCATGATTTATGGCGGTATCCCGGCGGCCGCGTGCTGGGACCTTCTGCCCGAGGAGGTCCGTGCGCGGTTCCGGGCGGTGGATGAGCGCATGGTCGGCATCTTCGCGGCCGTCGGCGACGCCGGGCTCATCCATGCCGATCTGCATCTCGGCAATGCGCTCTTCCATCGCGGCGCGGTCAAGCTCATCGACTTCGACGACTGCGGGACGGGGCCCCGCCTCTACGACCTCGCCGTCGCCCTGTGGGAGCTGCGGGATGGTCCCGACTATCCGGCGTTCCGGGACGCGCTCTTGTCGGGCTACCGTGCCCGGCGAGACGTCGACGTCAGGCACCTGGACGACTTCATCGGCCTCCGCCAGGTGGCGTTCGACCTGTGGTACACCGGCACCGCTCAGGTCAACAGCGCGTTCTCCGCGCGCCTTGACCGGGTCCACCGGTGGTCACTCGCGATGCTCGACCTGGTACAGACCCCCTGATGCGCTGTGGCCACGTTGGTCCCTGCCAGTCAACCGAGAGGGAGAGCCATACGAACGACGTAGGTGGGCCATGGATGTGGTCCGAACACGGAGTCGCCAACGGGACGTGGTTGGAAGGCACGAGCGGCTCGGCGAAGGGCCAGCGCACGGCTCCGTCGAAGGGCACTGGGGAGGTGCGCATCCAGCGCGTCCACGACCGCGCAAGCCACCGGCTACGGCACGACACGCCCGTCAACGTCACCTGACCCATGCGACTTACCGTGCCAGCGGCGGTGAATGAAGCCGAGCCCGCGCCGCGAGTCATGTCATGGCCGTTCACGGCGCCAGTTCGGCAGTGGCACCACGAACATGGCGTCTCCGTGGCTCGCCACTCGGTACGAACGGGGAGATCGAACTGTCAGAACCGCATGGCAGGGTTGGCGCCATGACCGATGCGGCCGCCCCCTCTCTCGTCCTCGTCAGTGGTCCTGAGGAAGTGCTCGTCGAGCGGGCTGTCGCGAGCGTTGTGACACGGGCCAAGGCGGTGGGCGCCGAGGTGATCCGGGTCGACGCCGCCGGCTACGAGCCCGGCTCGCTCATCCTCCACGCGAGCCCGTCCCTCTTCGGCGGGACCAAGTGCATCGTCGTCAAGGGGCTCCACGAGGCGCCGGACGAGCTCCAGCTCGACCTGCTCACCCTGCTTGACGCGCCCCTGGAGGACGTGTCCCTCGTGGTGTCCCATGGGGGTGGGATGAAGGGCAAGAAGGTCCTCGACACACTCAGGAAGCAGCGCGCAGCGATCTTCGAGTGCCCAGCGATCAAGTCCGACCGCGACAAGTCCGACTTCGTCATGAAGGAGTTCGCGGAGGCGCGGCGCAGGATCACGAGCGACGGTGTCCGGGCCCTCGTCGAGGCCGTTGGCAAGGACCTGCGCGAGCTCGCCGCGGCCTGCAGCCAGCTCATGGCGGACACCGAGGGCACCGTCGATGACGCCATCGTCGACACCTACCACGGCGGCAAGGTGGAGGCCAGCGGCTTCCGGGTCGCCGACGCAGCGATCGCCGGCCAGGCCGGCGAGGCGCTTCGGCTGCTCCGCCACGCCATCGCCACCGGGCTGGACCCGGTGCCCATCGTGGCGGTGCTCGCCTCCCAGCTGCGCCAGCTGATCAAGGTCGGCTCGGCCGGGCGGGGCAGCTCCGCGCAGGTCGCCAAGTCCTTGGGCCTGGCGCCTTGGCAGGTCGACCGGGCCCGTCGTGCCGTGGCGCACTGGAGCCCAGAGGGCCTGGCGGTCGCCGTACAGGCCGTCGCGGCCGCCGACTTCGAGGTCAAGGGTGGTGGGCGAGATCCCGTGTACGCAGTGGAGCGGGCGATCCTCACCATTACCCGAGCCCGGGCGGCGCAGTGACTCGCCACAGCCGCACGTGACCGCCTCCTGGGTGCGATCGACACCTGACTACGCGCGGGAGCCGAGCCTTGGACATCCGGACAAGGTGGTCGGACAGTAGTACTTGGCGAGTGCGAGGTCACCCCTCCGCGAACCGTGTCTCCAGGTACGGGTGGGGACCATTGACGACGAGATCTTCGCCGATGACGACCCGTCCAGCGTCGATGACGACCACTCCGCCGTCGCGGCCGATGAGCTGGACCGGCTTGCCGACGACCGTCAGCGTGCCGTCCGGGGCGAAGAATCGTGTGTCGGCCTGCTTTTCGATCGGCAGTCGCGGATGAAGTCGTCCGGGACCGTGTCGACGGACGTGAAGCGGTCGATGACCGGGCCGTCTGGCGCGCGGCAACGGCTGCAGCTCCCCCAGGGGATGGGCTGCCCTTCGAAGTATCCGGCGTGTCCGGCCAGTGGACAGGCGATCCGCCCAGAAGCCAGAAGGCACCCGGCCGGTTTGGCTGGGTGCTCGCCACGCTGGTAACTTTGTGCCTTGCGTGCGCGCTCAGGTCGTGCGCGCATGCATGCACCATCCAGAGCGGCTCACGCAAGGGTGCCCCACGCCCGGTCCCGAGCAGCTTTGCCGCCCTCTAACGGCAACCATTCCGACCCAGAAAGTACATCACGTGGCAAACATCAAGTCGCAGCTCAAGCGCATCAAGACCAACCAGAAGCGCACCGAGCGCAACAAGGCGGTCAAGAGCGAGCTTCGCACGTGGGTCCGCAAGTTCCGCGAGGCTGCCGCCTCCGGCGACAAGGACGCCGCCGCCGACGCCCTGAAGACCGCCTCGAAGAAGCTCGACAAGGCCGTGTCGAAGGGTGTCATCCACAAGAACCAGGCCGCCAACAAGAAGTCGACCATGGCCAGGAAGGCCGCGTCCCTCTGACGCGACCATCGAACGCTTCACCGAGCCCCTCGCCCGATCGGGTGGGGGGCTCAGTGCATACCGGGCTCAGGTGTAGTGCGTGCGCACGGCCGCGATGACGTCCTCGTAGCGGTCGCGTGACAGGACCGCGCCCTCCCGGCGCACGTGTGCCGGGTCGAGTCGGAGCAGGCGGTTGACGCGCACCTCGCTCGGGCGTTTGCGGTGGTCCCAGGCCCCGGTCCCGATGTCGACCCACTCGCGACCGACGCGACGCTCCTGGTTCGCGTCCCTGTCGTGGTCCTGGCTCGTCAGCTGCAGCCCGATGAGCTGGTTCCCTTCCCGCCCGATGACGAGGACGGGACGGTCCTTGCCGCGGGTGTGGTCCTCCTCGTAGGGCACCCAGGACCAGACGATCTCACCCGGGTCCGGCGCGCCGTCGGAACGCGGGGCGTACGTCATGTCGGGCAGCGTCGTCGCGTCTCCGACATAGGGGGCGTATGCCGCTGGGCTCGCTTTCGACGCCTGCCGGGCGGGTGCCCGGCCACGCTTCGTCGTCGCTCGGGTGAGGCTGCGCAGTGCAGCCTTGATCCGTCCAAGGGTCGACGACATGGAGTCACCGTAGTGTCCCGTCGTCATGGGCGAGTCCGGCGCCGGTCGGCGGGTCGTTGTTCCGCTTTGAGGAACAGCTGTCGAGGCACCACTCGGGGTGCACTAAGGTAAGCATGTCCTAACTTGACCCTGTGGCAGGAGCAGCACGTGCACCTTCGTCGTTTCCTCACCGCGTCCGTCGCGGCGCTCGCCGTTCTTGGTGCCGCAGCGTGCGGTGGCAGCGACGGCCCGACAGACACGACCGAGGGTGCGGACCTGGTCATCTACAGCGGCCGCAGCGAGGCGTTGGTCGCCGGTGTGCTGGAGGACCTGGAGCAGCAGACCGGGGTGAAGGTGGGGGTCCGCTATGCGGGCTCGAGTGAGCTTGCGGCCCAGCTGCTCGAGGAGGGCGACGCGACCAAGGCCGACGTCTTCTTCAGCCAGGACGCCGGCGCCCTGGGGGCGCTCGCGAAGGCGGGCCGGCTCGAGCCGCTCGACCCGGCGGTGTCGGAGCAGGTCATCGACGGCTTCGCGGACCCCAACGGGCTCTGGGTCGGGACGTCGGCTCGGGCCCGGGTCATCGCGTTCAACCCTGAGCAGGCTCCAGAGGTCGAGCAGATGACCTCGGTCGACGAGGTGCTCGACCCCAGGTACAAGGGGAAGATCGGCTACGCGCCCTCCAATGCCTCCTTCCACGCCTTCGTCACCGCGCTGCGCGTCGCGAAGGGCGAGGACGGGGCCAAGGAGTGGCTGACGAAGTTCAAGGCGAACGAGCCGCGCAAGTACGACAACAATGTTCTCGTCCTGGACGGAGTCGACAAGGGCGAGGTCGCGCTGGGTCTGATCAACCACTACTACTGGTATGAGCGGGTCGCCGAGAAGGGCGCCGACGCGGTCACGGCCAAGATCCACTTCCTCGATGCCGACGACCCGGGCGCCCTCATCAACGTCGCGGGCGTTGGGATCCTCAAGGGCACCGACCAGAAGGAGGCCGCCGCGAAGGCGGCGAGCTACCTGCTGTCCGAGGAGGCGCAGCAGTACTTCGCCGACGAGACGGCGGAGTATCCGGTCATCGAGGGCATCGCCTCGAAGCACGACCTCCCGCCGCTCGCTGACCTGAGGAAGTCGAGCATCGACCTCAACGACCTCGACTCGTTGGAGACCACCCTGGCCATGCTGGGCGAGGTGGGACTGACCTGAGCGAGCTGACGACGACCGAGCGCCCGGTGGCCGACCCTGCCACCGGTCCGGTCGGCGCTGCCACGGCTCGTGCGGGCCTCGGACGTCCTCCGTGGTGGCTCGTCCTCCCGGCTATCGCGGGTGCGGCGCTCGCCGTGCTGCCGCTCGGGTACCTGCTGGCGCGCACCTTCGAGGCTGGCCCGAACCGGATCCTCGAGATCCTGGGCCGTCCCGGAACGCTGCCTCTGATCGGCCGCAGCCTGGGGCTGGCCGCCGTTGTGACCGGGCTGTGCCTGTTCATCGGGATCGGTCTGGCCGCACTCGTGACCCGCACCGCGATGCCGGCACGTCGGTCCATCGCGGTGCTGGCGCCGCTGCCGCTGGCCATCCCGAGCTACGTGGCCGCGTTCGCCTGGGTGGCCGCCGTCCCGTGGGCGCGCGGCTTCATGGGTGCGGTCATCGTGCTGACCGCCTGCACCTACCCGTACGTGTACCTGCCGGTGATGGCCGCGATGCGGTCGGTGGACCCGGCGCAGGAGGAGGTCTCCCGCAGCTTGGGAAGGTCCGCGTGGCGCACCTTCTGGACCGTGACGGCGCGGCAGGTGTGGCCGGCGGCGGCGTCGGGTGGCCTGCTCGTGGCGCTCTACACGCTCAGTGATTTCGGCGCAGTCTCGATCCTGCAGTACGACGTGTTCACCCGGGTCATCCACACCTCCTACACCGCGACCTTCGACCGGACGCCCGCCGCGGTCCTCTCGACGCTGCTGGTCGTCATCACGGTGATCATCGCCGTGGGGGAGCGGTGGACCCGCCGGCCGGTCGAGCACACCCGGATTGGTGGTGGGGTCTCGAGGCGACCTGAGCTGCAGCGGCTCGGCCCGCTGGGACCGGTCGCGTCGGGGCTCGCCGGGGTCCTGCTCGTCGTCGCCCTGGCCTTCCCGGTCGCGTCGCTGCTCTACTGGTTCGCGACCGGCCTGTCCGCCGGCATCGACACCGAGCGGCTGCTGACGAGCACCGGGACGACGCTGTTCCTGGCCGTCCTCGGCGCCGTGGCGACCATGGCCCTGGCGATCCCGATCGGGGTCCTCGTGGCGCGGCACCGCAGCCGGTCGAGCGCCGTCATCGAGACCGCGACCTGGGCTGGTCATGCGCTGCCGGGCATCGTCGTCGCGCTCGCCCTCGTCTTCTTCGGCGTCCGGGTTGCCCAGCCGATCTACCAGCAGACGCCGCTGCTGCTCATCGCCTATGCGGTCCTCTTCCTTCCGGCCGGCATCGGTGCGGTGCGGGGTGCCGTGGCGATGAGCCCTCCGCGGATCGAGGAGGTCGCCCGGTCCCTCGGCAGCGCACCGCTGACGGTGCTGCGGCGGGTCACCATCCCGCTCGCCGCCCCCGGCATCGCCGCGGGAACCGCCCTGGTCATGCTGACGATCATGAAGGAGCTGCCCGCGACGCTGCTCCTGCGCCCCACCGGCGCCAACACCTTGGCCACCAGCCTGTGGACCGAGACGGGCGTGGCCGCCTACGCGGCCGCCGCGCCCTATGCGCTCGCCCTCGTCCTGCTCGCCGTGCTGCCCACGCTGTGGCTCATGCGGACGCAGGGCCGATTCACCGCAACGGAGGACCTGTGAGTGAGGTAAAGCTCTCTGGCGTGTCGAAGGACTTCGGCTCGACGACCGCGCTGGCGGACGTGGACCTGACCGTGTCCTCGGGCGAGCTCACGGCGGTCCTCGGGCCGTCCGGTTGTGGCAAGACGACGCTGCTGCGGATCGTTGCCGGGTTCATCCGCCCCGACCGGGGCCGGGTGGAGATCGAGGGCCGCGCGGTCGTCGACGAGGTCAGCGTCGTCGCGCCCGAGCGGCGCGGCGTGGCCGTCGTGCCGCAGGAGGGCGCGCTCTTCCCGCACCTCGACGTCGCCCGGAACGTCGGCTACGGCCTGCCCCGCTCGGGTGCGAGCCGACGGCGGGTCGACGAGATGCTCGAGCTCGTCGGCCTCGCCGGACTCGGCACGCGCCGGCCCGACCAGCTCTCCGGTGGCCAGCAGCAGCGGGTCGCCCTGGCCCGGGCGCTGGCCCCCAGCCCACGAGTCGTCGTGCTCGACGAGCCGTTCTCCGCCCTCGACGCCGGACTGCGCGCCCAGGTCCGTGACGAGGTGAGCCAGGTGCTGCGGACCATAGACGCCACCGCCATCATCGTCACGCACGACCAGGAGGAGGCCCTGTCCATGGCCGATTCGGTCGCCGTCATGGAGGCCGGCCGGCTCGTCATGCACGGCAGCCCGACGGAGGTCTACTACCGACCCGTCGACCTCGACGTCGCCCGCTTCGTCGGTGACCTCGTCGAGCTGCCCGGCACCAAGTCCGGCCCCACCGTCGACACGGTCCTGGGCCGGCTCCCGATCCACGGCAGCGTGCTGCCCGCCGACGGCCCGGTCGTCGCCGTCGTCCGTCCGGAGCAGATCCGGGTCGACGCCCGGGTCGAGCGCGGAGCAACGGGCGCCCATGTCGACGACGTCAGCTTCTTCGGGCACGACGCCCTGGCCCGCCTGACCGTCCGGTCCGGCGACGTCCCGGTCCGGGTCCTGGCCCGGACGGTCGCACCGCTCCAGCGCGGCGACGACGTCGCCATCCGCGTCATCGGCCCGGCCCTCGTCTACCCCGCCTGACCCATCGATCGAGTGAACCGCTTTCGGGCCGATCTCGACTCGTCCCTGCCCGAAAGCCGTTCACTCGATCGTGGGAAAGGCGTCAGGGCAGGGCGTCGCACGGCAGGGCGGTGGAGCGGTCACTCGAGCCACTCGGTGACGAACTCGGAGTTGGCGTGGATGTGCACGGCCTCGTAGCCCCCGGGGCCGGTCCGGAAGCGGTGCGGCGTCTGCGCCGGGACGACGAGGACCTGGCCGCCGCGGCCGATGATGTGGCGCGCGTCCTCGCCCGCACCGACGGTGAAGGTCGCTGAGCCGCGGCGGATGATGAACGTCTCCGCGTAGGGATGCCGGTGCAGCCGCGGCCCGACGCCCTCCTTCGTCGTCGACTCGAGGATGATCGAGATGCCTGCGCCGCCAGGGAGCCGCTCGTAGTTCTCGGTCCACTCCTCGCCGTCCTCTCGCCCATCAGCGCGGGTGATCAGGGTCTCCATGGGTCTTCCCCTCTCGTCGCGGTCGGTCGTCCACCAACCTCTCACCCGGACGTCGATCGGCTCGAGACCTTTTCGACCCGTTCGGTCACCGGCGTGCGGGAGCCAGCCCAGCGGCATACGTGAAAAGCGGTCCGGCAAAGCGTGGGAGACTGACCCACGGGACCGTGGCGCACCGCTACGCCCCCGACAGACCATCCCCACGACCTGCGAGGTTCTTCCCACCGTGTCGCCCATGGCCCGCTCCGCGTTGGCGCCCCACGCAACGCCGCCGGACCTGATCCGCAACTTCTGCATCATCGCGCACATCGACCACGGCAAGTCGACCCTCGCCGACCGGATGCTCCAGCTGACCGGGGTGGTGGAGGCGCGTCAGATGCGTGCGCAGTACCTCGACCGGATGGACATCGAGCGCGAGCGGGGCATCACCATCAAGAGCCAGGCGGTGCGGATGCCCTGGGCTGTCGAGCGGGACGGGGCCGAGTCGACCTTTGCGCTGAACATGATCGACACGCCCGGCCACGTCGACTTCACCTACGAGGTCTCGCGCAGCCTCGCCGCCTGCGAGGGCGCCGTGCTGCTCGTCGACGCCGCGCAGGGGATCGAGGCGCAGACCCTCGCGAACCTCTACCTGGCGATGGAGAACGACCTCACGATCATCCCGGTCCTCAACAAGATCGACCTGCCCGCCGCACAGCCGGAGAAGTACGCCGAGGAGCTGGCCAAGCTCATCGGCGGCGACCCCGCCGACTGCCTCCGCGTGTCCGGCAAGACCGGGGAGGGGGTCGAGCCGCTGCTCGACCAGATCGTCGCCCAGATCCCGCACCCCGTCGGTGACTCGGACGCACCCGCCCGGGCGATGATCTTCGACTCCGTCTACGACACGTACCGGGGCGTGGTCACCTACGTCCGCGTCGTCGACGGCAACCTCAACCCGCGTGAGCGCATCGTCATGATGTCGACCAGGGCGACGCACGAGCTGCTCGAGATCGGCGTCATCAGCCCCGAGCCGATCCCGTCCAAGGGCCTCGGCGTGGGCGAGGTCGGCTACCTCATCACCGGCGTCAAGGACGTGCGCCAGTCCCGGGTCGGTGACACGGTGACCAATGCGAGCAAGCCGGCCAAGGCGTCGCTCGGCGGGTACCGCGATCCCAAGCCGATGGTCTTCTCCGGGCTCTACCCGCTCGACGGGTCCGACTACCCCGACCTGCGCGACGCCCTCGACAAGCTCAAGCTCAACGACGCCGCGCTCGTCTACGAGCCGGAGACGTCGGCCGCGCTGGGCTTCGGCTTCCGGTGCGGCTTCCTCGGCCTGCTCCACCTCGAGATCGTCCGCGAGCGGCTCGAGCGGGAGTTCAACCTCGACCTCATCTCGACCCAGCCCAACGTCGTCTACGACGTGATGATGGATGACGGATCCGAGGTCCACGTCACCAACCCGAGCGAGTTCCCCGAGGGCAAGATCGCCTCGGTGAGCGAGCCGATCGTCCGGGCGACGATCCTCGCCCCGAGCGAGTTCATCGGGGCGATCATGGAGCTCTGCCAGCAGAAGCGCGGGCAGCTGCGCGGCATGGACTACCTGTCCGAGGACCGGGTCGAGATGCGCTACACGCTGCCGCTTGCGGAGATCGTCTTCGACTTCTTCGACCAGCTGAAGTCGCGGACCCGTGGTTATGCCTCGCTCGACTACGAGCCCGACGGCGAGCAGGTCGCCGACCTCGTCAAGGTGCAGATCCTCCTGCAGGGCGAGCCCGTCGACGCCTTCTCGGCGATCGTCCACAAGGACAAGGCGTACTCCTACGGCGTCATGATGGCGACCAAGCTCAAGGAGCTCATCCCGCGGCAGCAGTTCGAGGTGCCGATCCAGGCCGCGATCGGCTCCCGGATCATCGCCCGCGAGAACATCCGCGCGATCCGCAAGGACGTGCTCGCCAAGTGCTACGGCGGCGACATCAGCCGCAAGCGCAAGCTGCTCGAGAAGCAGAAGGAGGGCAAGAAGCGGATGAAGATGGTCGGGCGCGTCGAGGTCCCGCAGGAGGCGTTCATCGCCGCGCTCTCCAGCGACGGCGGCGACCAGGCGAAGAAGTAGCCGCGCCGACGTCAACCCCGCCGTTACGGTGGAGTGGTGCCGCCCCATGCCGAGCACCACGAGCACGTCGTCAGCCCGGCCCTTGCGCCGTGGGTGGAGCGTGCGGTGGGCTACCGACTGTCCGGCTTCCGACCGGGAGTCCATGTCGGTATGCCGTCGGGCTCGCTCACGCTCGTCATCCCCCTCGATGCCCCGCTGACCGTGTCAGACCCGCCGGGTGACCCCAGTGCCTACGGCTCTGTCCTCGCCGGGCTGTCGGCCGCGCCGACCCATGTCCACCACGACGGCAACCAGCACGGCGTGCAGCTCGCGCTCCGCCCGGGAGCGGCGCGGGCCATCTTCGGCTGCCGGGCGGCGGAGCTCGCGGACGGGTCTTTCGAGCTCGCTGACGTCCTCGGCGCAGATGCGGAGCGGCTGCGGGAGCGGCTCCACGAGACGGACTCGTGGGGCCGGCGCCTCGAGCTCGTCGAGCAGCTGCTTCTCGCCCGGCTCGGGGACAGCCGTACTGGGGGAGGGCGCGACAGCGTTCCCCGCGGCGAGGTGGCCGAGGCGTGGCGGCTCATCCGCCGCAGTCGCGGATCGGTCGCGATCACCGACGTCGCGCGCCACCTCGGCTGGTCCATGCGCCACCTCCAGCAGCAGTTCTCGGCCGAGTTCGGCCTGGCCCCGAAGGCGGTTGCGAAGGTGAGCAGGTTCGAGAGGTCGGTGCGGCTCGTCGCCTCAGGTGGCACCCCGCTCGCCGACGTGGCCGTTGAGTGCGGCTATGCGGACCAGGGCCATCTGACGCGTGACTGGCGCGCCCTCGCCGGGACGTCGCCGGCGCGGTGGCGGCGCCAGGACGCCCTCGCGAAGGCCACTCGCGAGACCGACCCGGCACAGCGGCATACGGCCTGATCTGCTTGCTGGTGTGGTTCGCATTCGTCCAAGACCCGGCGCCCGCTCCGTGGGAGCGTTTCGTCATGGCTACTCAGACACAGGGAACCACCACCCGCACTGACCACAACATCTGGGCGGGGATCAGCTACGACGACGCAGTCGGGGCACGGGCCTGGCTGCGGGCGCTCGGCTTCTCGGACGGCATCCTCATGCAGGACCATGACGGAACCGTGACCCACAGCGAGATGATGTGGCCGGAGGGCGGCCGAGTCATGGTCCACTCGAGCGGCAAGGAGAACGACGCGTTCGCGACGCCCCCTGGTGGGGCCAACGTCTATGTCGTCGTGGACGACCCCGACGCGGTGTGGGCGCGTGCCCAGGAGCTGGCCGCGAAGGTCGTCCGGCCGATGGAGGACACGGACTACGGCTCACGCGGCTTCTCCATCGCCGACGGCGAGGGCAACCGCTGGAGCTTCGGCACCTACGCCGGCGGGTAGCCCGCTCGCGCGCAGAAAGGCGGACCTTCGACTCTGGCGTCACCACACCAGCAGCGCTGCACTGGAAGTGAGGGACTCGAGGACAGGAGGGGCCATGGAGGCCAAGGGACGGCGTGCGATGCGGATGTGGATGGGGGTCCTCGCCGTAGCCCTCGTCGCTCTGGCAGGGTGCGGCAGGTCGCCGGCCACCCCGGGAGCAACGGCGACCGTCGCCCCCACCTCCACATCGACGTCCCCGACAACCGAACCGAGCACAGAACCGAGCACGAGCACATCGGAGCCCACGACGACCCCGACCTCGCCGCGCCCGACGACCTCGCCGACCACCCGCACGATGCTGACCGGGATGCCGGTCTACTTCGTCGGTGCAAGTTCAGGCCCTGGGCTCAAGCTCTACCGCGAGTTCCGAACCGTTCCCCGTATCGATGGACCGATCTCGTCGACGATCTCGGCGATGACCCGCCTCACGCCAATGGACCCGGACTACGTCAACCCGTGGCGTTCGGCCAGCTGGGTGAAGGTGTCCGACGAGGCCGCCACCCTCACTGTGGACATATCGGCCGACGCCTTCCGCAACACGAACGTCGGCAGTGAGCTGGCCTCGGTGGCAGTCCAGCAACTCGTGTACACCGCGCTCGCAGCGGGGGAGGTCACGGGCAACGACGCGCACTCGGTGGTCATCACGGTCAACGGCGGTAGGTACGACGCATGGGGTGCCGTTCACCTCGAGGGTCGCTGGCAGCGCGCTCCCATGGTTGAGGTACAGGCGCAGTCCTGGATCGTCGAGCCGCAGGAGGGCGCCGCGGTGCGAGCCGGCACGGTGCAGTTCACGGGCTACGGAACCTCATTCGAGGCGACGTTCAGGTGGCGAGTCCTTGGCATGGACAACCGGACCAACCTCAGTGGCACCGCGATGGGTGGCTCAATGGGGACCTTCGGGCCCGTGCGGTTCTCCGCCAAGCTCTCGCCCGGCTTGTACCTCGTGGAGCTGTATACGGACGACCCGTCCGGGAGTGCGGAGGGCGACGGACCAGCCGTGGACACCAAGCAGTTCACCGTGAGGTGAGCTGATCGGTTCGAGGTGATCGGTTCGAGGTAACAATCCGCTCCATGGAGCCGTGGAATACCTCGAACCGGGTGCTGGCTGGCGTCGGCTCAGTCGAGCAGTTTGCGGCGCATCCGGTCGGTGTCCCGGCTCGTCCAGCCCTGGTCGCTCAGCCAGCAGTGGACGCCCCCGTGCCGCGTCTCGAGCGCGCCCAGCAGCATCCGCATCGTGTCGGTCGTCGGTGACTGCTGCGCGACGGTCTTGTTCCGCATGTTCTCGGCGTAGGCCGGCTTGAGGCGCAGCCGCTCGAGGATCAACGGGACCTTCTGCGCGGAGGCGGCGAAGTCGGCGATCACGACGTCGTCCGGCACGCCGACGATCTTGAGGGCGAGGCCGATGATGGTGCCCGTCCGGTCCTTGCCGGCCGCGCAGTGCACGATGGCTGCGCCCTCGCTGCTGGCGATGGCGTGCAGGGCGGCGACGACGGAGTCCGGCCGCGTCGAGAGATACGACAGGTAGTGCTCGGACCAGAACTCGTCGTGGCTCCGGCGGCGCTTCTCGCGCTCCCCCCGTCGCGCCGCTGCCTCGGCCTCGTCCCGCTCCCACGGGAGCACGCGCTCCGCCGCCGGGATGCCGGACTCGTCGCTTTCCTCGCGGTAGAGGGTGAAGTGGTGGTGGTGCACCGCCGTGGCGCGGAGCGGTCCGTCTCCCTCCTTGGCCACCTCGACGTGGGTGCGCAGGTCGACGACGTCGGTCAGGCGGTACTCCTCGAGCAGCGCCGTGACCGAGGGCGCTGCCAGGTCCTGCAGGTTGTCGGACCGCAGCAGGCGGCGGTGGCGGACGACCTCGCCGCCATCGGTCGGCAGACCGCCGAGGTCGCGCATGTTGACGACGCCGCTGAGGTCGATCCAGCTTGGTTGGTACACCCTTACGACGATAGGCGATCCGGCTGGATCGCTTGCCTCGCCCTCGTGGCCAGCCACTGCGGCTCATCTTCGCGGCAGCACCTTGCGGCGCTCCTCGTCCGGAGGCGGGCCGCCAACGGGTGGCTTCGAACGCCTCGGGGGGTTGCTCGGCGCTCGTTGCGGTTGCACGATGCTCAGTGCGACCACCGCGGCCAGACAGGCAACACCTGTGCCGACCGGGGCGCGCCGCGCATGCCTGTTCCCACTACCTAGGAGTGCCATGCGCATCACACGGTTGGCTGCCTTCACCGCAGCCGCTGCAATCGCTGTACTGGTTCCGGGGCTGGCCCAGGCCGCCCCTGTCACACCCGGTGGCTCCACCGAGGTGACCGTCGGAAGCAATGACAACCTGTTCTCGCAGAACAAGCAGAACGAGCCCGGCCTCACCGTCAGTCCGATCACTCCGGGACTCCTGGCGGCGGGTGCCAACGACAACATCGACATGGAGGCCTGCAACGCCGGTGACGACCGCACCTGTCCGTTCACCCCGGGCGTCGGCGTGTCCGGGGTGCAGTTCTCGACGGACAACGGCGTGAGCTGGCTGCAGCCGGAGTACACGGGATTCTCGGCACGGACGGCACCGAGCTGTCTCGGCGTGGAGGATCTCTCGCCCGGCGTACCGCCGCCCGGCGACACGGGGTGCGTCCCTGACCCGTCCGGGCCGATCGGGACGCTGCCCGGCTACTTCGAGGCCGGCATGGTCTCCAACGGCGATCCGGAGCTCGTGTTCGGGCCCCAGCCCGCAGCGGACGGCTCGTTCTCCTGGGCCAATGGCCAGCGCCTGTACTACTCGAACATCGCCACGCCCTTCCCCGGTCGCGCACCGTTTGCCGGTGCGGCAGCGATCGCGGTGTCCCGGACCGACGACCTCGCAGGCGCCATCGCCGGCGAGAACTCGGCGTGGATGCCCCCGGTGGTGGTCACGAGGCAGAACTCCGCCCTGTTCAGCGACAAGGAGCAGATCTGGGCGGACAACGCGGAGTCCAGTGCCCACTTCGGCAACGTCTACGTGTGCAACGTCGGCTTCCGCGGCGCCGCGGGGTCCGAACCGGTCCTGTTCGCCCGGTCGACCGACGGTGGCGACACGTGGCGGACCCGGCAGCTGACCGCCGCCACGAACAACAACCAGACTGGTGGGCGCCAGGGCTGCGCCATCCGTACGGACAGCGAGGGTGTGGTCTACGTCATCTGGGGTGGCACCGACATCCTCACCCGTGGCAGCGTCCTCTTCCAGGCCCGCTCGTTCGACGGCGGCGCCAGGTTCGAGCGTCCGAGGGTCATCGCGACCCAGGCGGGAATCGGCCAGTTCGACCCGGTGCAAGGCCGCTTCACCATCGACGGCATCGCCGGCGCCCGGACGAACACCTTCCCGAGCTTTGACATCGCCAACGGCGCCCCGTCAGGCGCTGACGCCACCGACCAGATCGTCGTCACCTGGTCGGACGACCGGGCCGGGCAGAACCAGGAGCGGGCCCTCGTCATCACGTCGACCAACGGCGGTGGCTCGTACACCGGTCCCGCGGGCGTCAGCGACGCTGGGGACCGGGCGAACTTCCCCGCCATCGCGATCTCGCCCGATGGCACCGACGTCTGGCTCACGTACAACGCCTGGCTCGATCCGTGGCGTGCCAACACCACGGCATCCCGTCGGGTGCTCGGCGTGGTGAAGCACGCGGAGGTCTCGGCTTCGGGTGCCATCTCGAGCTGGACCACCGAGCACCGTGGTGGCGTGGGCGACGGCCGCGCGTCGAGCGCAAACGGCCTCACCTCGGAGTTCCTCGGCGACTACAACTACGCGGTCGCCACGAGGGACTTCGGCTACGCCGTCTGGAACGACATGCGAAATGGCGAGGTGTGCACGGCGATCAACACCTACCGCCAGGCGTTCTTCGAGGACGTCGTCGCAGGTGATGTTGCGCCCATCGTCGGCGACGAGAAGGAGGACCTGGAGCAGGCGGCCGAGCTACCGGCCACGCACTCGACCGCACTGCGTCCGGGCCCCAACAACGACTGCCCGTCGCGGTTCGGGAACTCCGACATCTTCGGAGGTACGTTCAGCGACGACAGCTGAGTCCAACGGAGGCGGCGCCGTCCCATCGACGGGACGGCGCCACCTCGCCGCGCGGAGAGTTGCCTCCCGAGGCTGAGACAATGGCCGTATGCCGCCCAGCTCGCTCCCTGACGGAGATGCCGCCCCCGCGTCGGGCGAGCTTCCGAGCTCGGCCCTGGCGGGCCTCGCCACCACGGACCTGGGCATCTACGTCCACGTGCCGTTCTGCCGGATCCGGTGCGGCTACTGCGACTTCAACACCTACACGCTGACCGAGCTGGCCGCCCGCGACGGGTCGGGGCCGTCCATCGGCCTCGACACCTATGCCGACGCCGCGCTCGCGGAGCTGGACCTGGCCCGGACCGTGCTCGGGGCCGACTCACCCATGATCTCAACGGTCTTCGTGGGTGGTGGAACTCCCACGATGCTGAGGTCAAGCGACCTCGTGAGGGTGCTCAGCGGCATACGGACTCGTTTTGGGCTCGCACCCGAAGCGGAGGTCACGACGGAGGCCAACCCCGACTCCGTGACACCCGACTCGCTGGCCGAGCTCGCGGCCGGAGGCTTCACCCGAGTGTCGCTGGGGATGCAGTCGGCGGTGCCGCACGTGCTCGCGACCCTCGAGCGCACCCACGACCCCGACAACGTCGCGCGCGCTGTCGATGCGGTCCGGGCAGCCGGGATGCAGGTCAGCGTGGACCTCATCTACGGGACGCCGGGGGAGTCGCTCGACGACTGGCGACGCAGCCTCGACGTGGCCATCGCGATGGAGCCCGACCACATCTCCGCCTACGCGCTCGTCGTCGAGGAGGGGACCAAGCTGGCCGCCCAGGTGCGGCGCGGCCAAGTGCCGATGCCGGAGGACGACGACGAGGCGGACAAGTACGAGCTCGCGGACGAGGTGCTGTCGGCGGCCGGCTACGACTGGTACGAGGTGAGCAACTGGTCCCGGACGGAGCAGGCCCGATGCCGGCACAACGTCGCATACTGGTCGGGGGCGAACTGGTGGGGGGTCGGCCCCGGCGCGCACAGCCACGTCGGCGGAGTGCGCTGGTGGAACGCCAAGCACCCCGCTGCCTACGCGGCCCGGTTGGCGGCGGGCCAGTCGCCGGCGCAGGGTCGGGAGACCCTGACCGGGGTGCAGCGCTACGACGAGACTGTGCTGCTCAGCACACGGATCATCGAGGGGCTTCCGCTTGACTACCTGCGAGTATCAGGACGTGCCGCCGTTGCGGGACTGATCGCCGACGGGCTCGTCGATGGACCGGCGGCGGTGGGCGGCGGCCGGGTCGTACTGACCCGACAAGGCCGGTTGCTCGCCGACACGGTCGTGCACCGACTGATCACGTGACAGGAGCAGGATGACCCAGACGATCCAACCACCAGTGGCAGGGGCCGACGGCCCGGACCCGCTCGACGCCGCCCGCCTGGTCGACGAGCTCCGAGGTGTGTTCGGCACCGGCGTGACCAAGCCGCTCGCCTGGCGAAGGGCCCAGCTGACGGGACTGCGACGGATGCTCTCGGAGCAGGAGGGCGCCTTCATCGAGGCGCTCGACGCCGATCTCGGCAAGCACGCGAGCGAGTCGTGGATCACCGAGCTCGGGTTCACGTCCAACGAGATCACCCACGTCCTCAAGGAGCTGAAGTCCCGGACCCGGCCACGGTCGGCTCCGTTGCCGCTCTGGATGCGGCCGGCCCGCGCGAAGGTGGTGCGCGAACCCCTGGGCGTCGTGCTCGTCATCAGCCCCTGGAACTACCCGGTCCAGCTCGCCCTCGCTCCCCTCGCCGGTGCGCTGGCTGCAGGCAACGCGGTCGTCCTCAAGCCGAGCGAGCTGGCCCCGGCGACGTCGGCCACGCTGGCTCGGCTGCTGCCCCGCTACGTCGACCCCGCGGCGGTTCGCGTCGTCGAGGGTGGCGTCCCGGAGACGACCGAGCTGCTGACACAGCCGTGGGACCACATCTTCTTCACCGGCAACGGCACCGTGGGGCGGGTCGTTCTCGAAGCGGCGGCTCGCCACCTCACGCCGGTGACGCTCGAGCTCGGTGGCAAGTCGCCGGCGTTCGTCGATGAAGGTGTGGACCTGGACACGGCCGCCCGCCGCATCGTGTGGGGCAAGTTCACCAACGCGGGGCAGACCTGCGTGGCACCCGACTACGTCATCGCCACCCGACCCGTGCTGGACGCGCTGAAGCCATTGCTGGACAAGGCGATCCGCGACTTCTACGGAGAGGACCCCGCACAGTCGGACGCCTACGGGCGCATCATCAACGAGCGCCACTTCGGCCGGATCTCGCGCCTCATCACGGGGGACCACGTGGTCCGGGGAGGTGGCACTGACTCCGGGTCCCGCTACATCGAGCCGACCGTGCTCGATGGCGTCGACGGTGACCACCTGGCCATGCAGGAGGAGATCTTCGGTCCGATCCTGCCCCTCATCGAGGTCAGCGGCGTCGACGCAGCGGTCGAGTTCATCAGCGCGAGGGACAAGCCGCTCGCCCTCTACGTGTTCACCTCCCGCGGCGAGACGAAGCGCCGCTTCATCCGTGACACCTCGTCGGGGGCACTGGCGTTCAACGCGCCGTTGGTCCACATGGGGGCACCGTCCCTGCCCTTCGGCGGAGTCGGTGCAAGCGGGATGGGCAAGTACCACGGTGAGGAGTCGATCGCGCTCTTCAGCCACGCCAAGCCGGTGCTGGACGTGCCGGCGAAGCCCGACCTCCTCGCGGCCATCTACCCGCCGTTCACCTCGATCAAGGAGACGCTCGTGCGGCGCTTCATCGTGCCGCCACGTCGGTGACGAAGTCGATGAGCTCCTCGACGCTGGCCAGGAGGGCCGGCTCCAGGTCGGCGTAGGTCCGCACGGTGCCGAGGATCCGCTTCCAGGCCTGGGCGATGTCGGCCTGTGACTCGTGGGGCCAGCCCAGCGCCGCGCAGATCCCGTGCTTCCACGACAGCCCTCGAGGGATGACGGGCCACTGCTCCCACCCCAGGCGTGCGGGTCGCACCGACTGCCAGACGTCGACGTAGGGGTGCCCGAGGATCTTGACGTGGTCGTTGAGCCCGGGCAGCGCCCGGGCCTGCGCCACGATCCGGGCCTCCTTGGTGCCCGGCACGAGGTGGTCGACGAGCACGCCGAGCCGCCTGCCGGAGCCCGGCTGGAACTCGGCGACGATGCCGGCCAGGTCGTCGACGCCGTCCATCATCTCGACGACGACGCCCTCGATGCGCAGGTCGTCGCCCCACACCTTCTCGACGAGCTCGGCGTCGTGGCGGCCCTCGACGTAGATGCGAGAGCCGCTGGCCACCCGCGCGGCGGCCCCAGGCACGGCGACGGACCCGCTCGCCGTACGGGACTGTGCCTGGCGCCTGGCGTCCAGAGCGGCCGAGGCGGCCGCGAGGGGCTTGGTCAGCGTGACCGGCCTACCGTCGACGAGGAATCCGGGCCCGAGCGGGAACGCCCTCACCCGCCCGCGGCGGTCCTCGAGCGTGACGACGTGCATGCCGCCGGCCTTCTCCACCCGCACGACGGCGCCGACCCAGCCGGTCTCGACCTCCTCGACGACGACCCCCGGCTCGGCGGGCACGTCGACCGAGCGCCCCCGCCGGGGCGCTCGCCAGTCGCCGGAGAGGACGTCGGAGCCGTAACGATCGTGGTGCGACACGATCATGGAGCGTATGCCGCTGGGCTCGCTCCCAGCCGGACCGCCACGCGGGTGCCCGCCCTCCTCTCGTCGAGTGTGCACTTCGTGCCGCCCCGCCCGCCCTCCTCTCGGTCGAGTGTGCAGGTGACGCCGCGGCGCGAAGTGCACACTCGACCAGGACGGCCCTGGGCGGAGAGGCTTTCGCGAGGGGACGTGCCACGACGTAGACTTGGCACTCGAGTGACGAGAGTGCCAGCGGGAGGTGAGGAATGAGCGAGGAGCGCAAGCTCATGGTGCTCCGTGCGATCGTGCAGGACTACGTCCAGACCTCCGAGCCCGTGGGCAGCAAGGCGCTCGTCGACCGCCACCACCTCGGCGTCAGCGCCGCGACCGTGCGCAACGACATGGCCCAGCTCGAGGAGGAGGGGCTGATCCACGCGCCCCACACCTCCGCCGGCCGCGTGCCCACCGACGCCGGGTACCGGGTCTTCGTCGACCGGTTGAGCCAGATCAAGCCGCTCAGTGCGGGGGAGCGGCGCGCGATCAGCCAGTTCCTCGAGGGAGCGGTCGACCTCGACGATGTCGTCGACCGGACCGTCCGCCTGCTCGCCGGCTTGACGCGCCAGGTCGCAGTGATGCAGTACCCCTCGCTGACCCGGTCCACGATCCGGCACATCGAGCTCGTCCCGGTCGGCGTCATGCACCTGATGGTCATCCTCATCGTCAACACCGGTCGGGTCGAGCAGCGGGTCGTCGAGGTCCGGGCCCTGCCCACTGGCAGCGCCGGTGAGCAGCTCGTCGCCAGCCTCCGGGCCTCGCTCAACGAGGTGGCTGCCGGTGTGCCCTTCACCGTCGCGGCGACGGAGCTGCGCCACCTCGTGGAGGACGCCCCTGCTGACGAGCGTTCCATCGTGGAGGCCATCGTGTCGGCGCTCAGCGATGCCCTCGTCGAGGAGCGGGAGGAGCGCGTCGTGCTCTCCGGACAGGCGAACCTGGCCCGGCCCGGTGGCGACTTCGCGACGTCGATCGGTCCGATCCTGGAGGCCCTCGAGGAGCACGTGGTGCTGCTGCGCCTGCTCGGACAGCTCGGTGACGACCCGGATGCCGTCTCGGTCCGGATCGGCTCGGAGAACCCCGTCAGCGGACTGCAGAAGACCTCACTTGTCTCGGTGGGGTACGGGTCTGGTCTGGAGCGCGTGGCCAGTTTGGGCGTGCTCGGTCCGACCCGCATGGACTACCCGACGACGATGGCCTCGGTCAGGGCCGTTGCCCGCTACGTGTCGCAGATCCTCGACGAGAACCACACGGGATGACCGTTCGTTGCATCAGGTGAGCGAGCGGCCCTGGCCGGGCGCGGCACCATGAGAGACGACTGACCGAACCCTCTGACCCACCACCGACACACGACCTGGACGCCAGACGAAGATGACAGGAACCACCCGCTTGAACGACTACTACGCCGTCCTCGGTGTCTCCCGTGACGCAAGTCAGGAGGAGATCAAGAAGGCCTACCGTCGGCTCGCCCGCAAGCTGCACCCTGACGTGAACCCCGGGCCCGAGGCGGAGGAGGAGTTCAAGCGCGTCTCTCAGGCGTATGACGTCCTCTCCGACCCGGACAAGCGGCGGTCCTTCGACCTCGGTGCCGACCCGTTCGCCACTGCCGGCGCGGGCTTCGGCACCGGCCCCGGCTTCTCGTTCAGCGATGTCATGGACGCCTTCTTCGGGGCGGGTGCAGCGGCAGGCACGCGGGGTCCCCGTCCACGGGTGCAGCGGGGCCAGGATGCGCTCGTCCGGCTCGACATCGACCTCGCGAAGGCGGTGTTCGGCTCCGAGGAGGAGCTGACCCTCGACACGGCCATCGGCTGCTCGCGCTGTGGCGGCGACGGAGCCGAGCCCGGCACCGGTCGCCAGACCTGCCCGATCTGTCGGGGTCGCGGCGAGATCCAGCAGGTCCAGCGCAGCTTCCTCGGCCAGGTCATGACGTCCCGGCCGTGTGTCAACTGCCAGGGCTACGGCTCCACCCTGACCGACCCGTGCCACGACTGCTCCGGTGACGGCCGGGTCCGCACCCGTCGCACCCTCAAGCTCAAGATTCCCGCCGGCGTCGACACGGGCACCCGCATCCAGCTGACCGGCGAGGGCGAGGTCGGAACCGGCAACGGACCGCAGGGTGACCTCTACGTCGAGATCCGCGTGGCGGGGCACGACACGTACATCCGCCGCGGCGACGACCTGCACTGCACGATCGAGCTGCCCATGGCGGCTGCCGCGATGGGCACGACGCTCAAGCTGTCGACGTTCGACGGGATGCAGGACCTGGAGATCAAGCCCGGCGCCCAGAGCGGTGACGTCATCACGCTCCGCGGCCTCGGAGTCACCCACCTGCGGCACGGCGGACGCGGTGACCTGCTCGTCCACACGACCGTCGTGACGCCGACGCGGCTCACCGAGGAGCAGGAGGACCTGCTCCGGCAGTTCGCGGCCCTGCGCGGCGAGGAGCGGCCCGAGGGCCGCCTGACGCCCAACAAGGGCCTGTTCGGCAAGATCAGGGACGCCTTCAAGGAGAAGTGAGGGTCGCGTGACCCATCAGCTCTTCCTCGGCGATGCTGCCGGGCTGGCTGCAGCCACGCCGGGCGCGACCGTCGTCCTCGACGGCGACGAGGGGCGGCATGCGGCGGCTGTCGTCCGGGTCCGGGTGGGGGAGCGCTACTTCGTGGCCGACGGGCTGGGTCGTCGCGTGCTCGCGGAGGCGGAGCAGGTGGACAGGACGTCGGTGCGCGGGAGGGTCCTCGAAGTCGTCGACGAGCCGGAGCCCGCGGTGCGGTTCGTGCTCGTCCAGGCCCTCGCCAAGGGTGATCGAGACGAGCAGGCGATCGAGGCGGCGACCGAGCTCGGCGTCGACGAGGTGGTGCCGTGGGCAGCCGAGCGCTCGATCGTCGTGTGGCGTGGCGACCGGGCCGCCAAGTCCTTGGCGAAGTGGGCCTCCGTCGTGACCCGGGCCTCGAAGCAGTCCCGACGAGCCCGTATGCCGCTCACCTCCTCCCCGGTCGACCTCCCTTCGCTGGTCGGCCGGGTCGGCACGGCGGCGCTGACCCTCGTCCTCCACGAGGACGCCACGGAGCCGCTCGCTGGGGTCGAGGTGCCGGAGTCCGGCGATGTGCTGGTCGTCGTCGGACCGGAGGGTGGGATCTCGGACCGGGAGCTGGAAGCTCTGGAGGCAGCGGGCGCGCGGACCGTGCGGCTCGGTTCGACGATCCTGCGTTCCTCGTCCGCTGGGCCGGCCACGCTCGCGGTGCTCAACGCCAGGTCGCGCTGGCGCTAGCCGATCGAGCGTGCAACTTCTGCCGGATCTGCCCACGGTCACGGCGGGCTGGTAGCGCAGAAGTTGCACACTCGATCGTTCGGTGTGTGGCGGTGGGGTGGAGCGGCCGGGTCAGCGGACGGTGAAGGACTTCGTGTCGACGTGCGCACCGCCACCTTCGGCGCCGCCGGACGGGTCATCCGTCGACATCCTGACGACATAGTCGCCGGCAGGCAGAGTGTGCTCGAACGCGAACTCCCCGAAGCCGCCGGTGCCCGTACCACCCATGGCGTTTCCCTCGGCCACCACGGTCCCGCCCTGCCGGGTGATCTGCCACAGGAAGTTGGCCTCGAACGAGGTGCCGAAGCCCCTGAACTGCACTCGGCGAGTCGACAGCCTCTGCCCTTCCTCAGGGACCAGCACCCAGACATGCGACTGGACCTCGGCCTGGGGCGCCCGGGCGATCGGGTCGCCGAGCTGTACCGCACCCCAGGCCTCAGCCGGCTGACCGTCGACGAGGATCGTCACGGTCCGGACAGGGGTCCCGGCCATTTGGGCCGCAGCGGTCGCCGTGTAGACGAGCTGCTGGACGGCCCGGTCGGCGAGCTCGCTGCCGACGTTCGTCCCCGAGATGGCGTCGGCGGAGAGGTCCACGGTCAGCCCGTCACCCTGCCGCGTGACCTCCACGCGGGACGCAGGTCGCCACGGCGTGAGGTAGTCGGGGTCGCGAGGCTGCATCGCCGTCATGGCGGTCACCGCCGAGTCGACCTGCCCGCCGGTGTCCGGCACGGTGCGGAACTCGCGGAACAGGCGCGGCGCACCGCCTGTCTGCCCGATCCAGTAGACCGGGATCCCGTCGATCGATCCCTGTGGCGGATCCGTCGTCGCAGCGCCGGTGGTGGGAGGGGCGGTCGGGGGGACGGGCACGATCGGCGGAGACGGGGACGGCGACCTCGGTGTCGTCGGTGACGGCGAGGGTGCAGCCGTGTTCGTGGATGTCGTCTGCGAGGGAGCCGGCGGCGGGGCGTCAGGGCGGCCGGCGAGCCAGAGCGTGCCCCCGGCCACGAGCGCGACCGCGGCCGCCGCCGCGAGGATCGTCCACCGCTGCTGTCCGGACGGGTGCTGGCCCCCCACCGGGCCGGCCTCATGGGCCGCGGAGAGGATCGCGTCAAGGCGCTCGCCGGGCTGGAAGGACCGTGCGTCGTCGGCCAGCGCGTCTCGCAGTCCCGCCTCGATGGCCCGGAGGTCCGCGCCGATCACCACGGGCTCTGCGTCGGGGTCGGTCCGTCGACGGCTGTCGTCGGGGTTCATGACTGCTCCACCTCGGGGTTGGGGTACTGGTGGGGGCCGCGCGGGGGCATGCCCTGCCGGAGCGAGCTGAGGCCCCGGTGGGCATGGGCCTTGACCGAGCCCGGAGCGATCCCGAGCGCTTCCGCGATCTGTGCCTCGGACAGGTCGGCGTAGTAGCGAAGGACGAGAACCTCCCGCTGACGAGCGGGTAGCCCGCGCAGCGCCTCGATCATCGCGCCGCGTTCGGCCGCGTTGAGCACCTGGGTCTCGGCGCTGTCGGCGCTCCGTCGGTCCGGAAGGTCCGCAGCGCCGGCGTCACGCTTCCATTGCCGGTCGACGACGACCTGGTGGCGTTGTACCGAGCGGCAGGTGTTGACCACCGCGGTGTGGAGGTACCCGACGGCTCCTCCGGTCTGCCGGATCGAGCGCCAGTTGCGGTGCGTCGCGACAAAGGCGTCCTGGACCGCGTCCTCCGCTGCGCCCTGGTCATGGAGCAGCAGCCACGCGAGCCGCACGAGCCGGTGCCAGTGCGCGGCGTAGAGCTCCGTGATCGCCCGGTCCGGGTCGTCCGGAAGGTCGGTCGCGGACGCGCCCCTTCCGGGCGAGGGGTCGCTCCCGGACGACGCGCGGTCCTCGGCGTCGTGCGAGGTCGCAGCCATGCCCCACGTTCTCACGATGAGGGGACGCCCAGGTGCGTGGTTCGGTTGACATCTTTAGGGTGGCGATCATGACCGCCACTCCAGGGCAGGACGACTGCCTCTTCTGCAAGATCATCGCCGGCGAGATCCCGTCGGACCGGGTTGCCGAGAGCGAGCATGCCGTTGCCTTCCGGGACATCAACCCGGCTGCTCCCGTCCACGTGCTCGTCGTGCCGAGGCGGCACGAACCGACCATCGGTGCTCTGGCGGCCGCCTCCCCAGCGGACCTCGCTGCCCTGTTCGAGCTCGTCGCCGAGGTCGCTGCCAAGGAGGGTGTCGACGAGCACCATCGGCTCGTCTTCAACACGGGCACCGACGCCGGGCAGACGATCTTCCACGCCCACGGCCACGTGCTGGGCGGCAAGACCTTCACCGAGCGCTGATGCCAGACGAGAACCCGGCCGGGAAGCCGCTCGGCGAGAAGGAGTCCCAGCAGCCCGGACCGGAGGCCCAGCACCCGCAGTCCAAGGACACACAGTCCAAGGACACACAGGCCAAGGACACACAGGGCAAGGACGGCTCGACCACCGAAACGGATCGCAAGAAGCCGGAGGTGGAGCCGAAGGACGACCTCGTCACCACGAAGCACGTCCTGCGGGTCGGACGACGGCGGCTCAGGTACACCGCGTTGGCCGGACGCGTCGTGCTCCGCGAGGAGGAGCACAAGGACGGCACCTTCGGTGGGCACCCGGCGCGCGCGGAGCTGTCCATGACGAGCTACACGCTCGACGACGCCGACCCACACACCCGGCCGGTGGTCTTCGCGTTCAACGGTGGACCCGGCAGCTCGAGCGTGTGGCTGCACCTGGGCCTCCTCGGTCCCCGCCGCGTCGTCATGGGAGATGTCGGCGATCTCAAGCCACCGCCCTACGACCTGGTCGACAATCCCGAGTCGCTGCTCGCCGTCGCGGACCTGGTCTTCATCGACCCGATGTCCACGGGTTTCAGCCGTGCGGTCGAGGGCGGCAAGCCGGGTGAGTACCACGGGTACCAGCGGGACGTGGAGCACGTCGCCGAGCTCATCCGGCTCTGGACATCGCGCAACGGACGCTGGATGTCGCCGAAGTTCGTCGCGGGCGAGTCCTACGGGACGCTCCGCGGCGCAGCGCTGGCCGCCCACCTCCAGGATCGCTACGGCATGTACCTCAACGGGCTGATCCTCATCAGCAGCGTCCTCGACCTGTCGTCCATCGACTTCGAGAAGCAGCGCAACGACCGTGCGCACGCGCTCTACCTGCCGACGTACGCCGCGATCGCGCACTACCACGGCAAGCACGGACGCCGCTCCCTCCGATCCGTCCTCACGGAGGCCGAGGCGTATGCCGCTCGCGACCTCCCGTGGGCCCTGTCCCAGGGTGCCCGGCTGGGACCCGACGACCGTGCTGCGGCCGTCTCCACTCTGGCGAGGCTGTCCGGGTTGTCGGAGGACTACGTCGATCGCTGCGACCTGCGGATCGAGCACTGGCGCTACTTCACCGAGCTGCTGCGGGACCGGCACCTCGCCGTCGGGCGCCTCGACGCCCGGTTCACCGGGCCGGCCGCGAGCGCCATCGCCGAGAACATGGACGCCGACCCGTCCCACGACGCGATCATGGGCCCCTATGCCGCGGCCTGGAACCACTACGTCCGAGACGAGCTCGGCTACCAGTCGGACCTGCACTACGAGCAGATCACCTCGCGGGTCCAGCCGTGGTCGTTCAAGGACTTCGAGGGCCGCCCCGTCGACGTCTCGGACCGCCTCGAGCGCGCGATGCGGCAGAACCCGCACCTGCGGGTCCACGTCGCCTACGGCTACTACGACGGCGCGACCCCTCACTTCGCGGCCGAGCACGTCTTCGCCAAGCTCCGGCTGCCGGACTCCCTCCGGGCCAACATCGAGCACGCCTATTACGAGGCGGGCCACATGATGTACGTCCACGAGCCGTCGCGAGTCCAGCAGAGCAGTGACCTCGCCGAGTTCGTGGTGAGGTCGTCCGGTCTGCCCACGTAGACCCCACGTAGACCCCACGTAGACTCGACCCACGATGACTGACGCCGATGATCCGTTCGATACCGACCTTCCCATCACGGCGGACCCCCGCGATGCCCACCGGCTGACCAGGGAGATGCCGCCGCCGATCGAGATGGTGTCCCTGCTCGGACCGCGCGATGAGCTCCTGCGCACCATGGAACGTCAGTTCCCGCTGGTCGACACCCACGTGCGCGGCAACGAGATGACCTTCCAGGGACCGGCAGGCGAGCTCGAGATCATCGACCGGCTCCTCGACGAGCTGCTCGTCATCGTCGAGGCGGGCCAGCCACTCAACCGCGACGCCGTCGAGCGCTCCATCTCGATGCTCCGCAACCAGACGGCGGAGCGGCCTGCCGATGTCCTGACGATGAACATCGTCAGCCACCGGGGCCGCACCGTCCGGCCGAAGACGCTGAACCAGAAGCGCTACGTCGACGCCATCGACGAGCACACCATCGTCTTCGGCATCGGTCCCGCCGGCACCGGCAAGACCTACCTCGCGATGGCCAAGGCGGTGGCGGCCCTGCAGGCCAACCAGGTCGACCGCATCATCCTGACCAGGCCGGCGGTCGAGGCCGGTGAGCGCCTCGGCTTCCTCCCCGGCACGCTCAACGAGAAGATCGACCCCTACCTCCGGCCGCTCTATGACGCGCTCCACGACATGCTCGCGCCGGAGACGATCCCCAAGCTCATGGCCTCCGGAACGATCGAGGTGGCTCCATTGGCCTACATGCGTGGCCGAGCGCAGCCGCTCGACAGCCAGGTGCTCACGCCGACGGGTTTTCGCCCCATGGGCTCTCTCGAGGTGGGCGATCTCGTCGTCGGCTCCGACGGCCTGCCCACGGTCGTCCTGGGCGTGTACCCGCAGGGCGCCAAGGATGTCTATCGCGTTACGACCCAAGATGGCGCGTCGACGCTCTGCTGTGGCGAGCACCTCTGGACGGTGCGCACGCCGGAGGACAAGCGCAGCAACCGCTGGCGCACCCTCCAGACCCAGGACATGATCGGCGAGCTGCGGCGTGGCCACATCCGACGTTACGAGCTCCCGTTGGTCGGTCCGGTGGAGTTCTACAGTGCCGGAAAGCTGCCCATGGATCCGTACGCGCTCGGACTGCTCCTGGGAGACGGGTGCCTGACGACGCAGACGACGCCGTCGTTCACGACAGCCGACCCTGAGCTCATCGAGTACCTCGACGAGCGCATCGATGGCGTCGAACCACAGCACAAGAGCGGACATGACTATGTGCTGCGCAGACCCGGAGTTGGGCGCGGGGGACTGGCCACAGCAAACCCGGTGACAGCCGTCCTGCGGGACCTCGGGCTCGCGGGGGCCCGGTCGGCGACCAAGTTCGTTCCCAAGCGGTACCTCCACGCTTCGGCAACCGTTCGCAACGAGCTGCTGAAGGGCCTGCTCGACACCGACGGCGGACCGGTCGTACAGTCGGGCCGATCGTGTCGAGTGCAGTACACGACAACGTCGCCGCAGTTGCGTGACGACGTGGTGTTCCTCGTGCGTTCACTCGGAGGAGTCGCCTACTGGAGGACCCGAACGGCGGCGGGGCGCCAGCCCGGCTACGCCAACGGTCGACCGGTGCCGTACAGGAACGACGCCTTCGTCGTGGACATCCGGCTCCCCGTCGGCATCCCGGCTTTCCGTCTGAGGCGGAAGCGGGATCTCTTCGACGTGACGGGCGGCGGACGGCCCATGCGACACATCGAATCGATCGAGTACGTCGGGGTCCAAGAGGTGCAATGCATCCAAGTCGCGTCTCAGGACTCCCTCTACGTCACCGATGACTTCCTCGTCACGCACAACACGCTGAACTCGGCATTCATCATCCTCGACGAGGCACAGAACACGTCGATGGAGCAGATGAAGATGTTCCTGACCCGGCTGGGCTTCGGATCCAAGATGGTCGTCACGGGCGACATCACCCAGGTGGACCTGCCGGGCGGCACCCGGTCCGGGCTTCGGGTGGTCCGCGACATCCTGGACGACATCGACGACATCCACTTCGCCGAGCTGACCTCCAACGACGTCGTCCGTCACCGGCTCGTCAGTGCCATCGTCGACGCGTACGACCGGGAGGACGCTCGCGCACGGCGCCGCGACGCCCGCGCGGCGAAGGAGGCGGCCGCCAAGCCGGCCGGCCAGCGGCGGCGAGCCCAGCGGCATACGGCATCGTCCCCTGCGCAGGCCCCGCCCGCTCACGAGGACCTGGCATGAGCATCGACGTCCTCAACGAGACCGACGAAGCGGTCGACGAGCTCGAGCTGCTGTCCTGCGCCCGGTACGTCTTGGAGCAGATGCGCGTGCATCCGCAGGCCGACCTCTGCATCAAGCTCGTCGACGAGCCCGCGATGGAGGTGCTCCACGAGCAGTGGATGGACCTGCCCGGGCCGACCGACGTCATGAGCTTCCCCATGGACGAGCTGCGACCCGGCAAGGAGGGGCACGAGCCCGAGGAGGGGACGCTGGGGGACATCGTGCTCTGCCCGTCGGTGGCTGGGCGCCAGGCCACGGAGGCGGGGCACGCGGCGATCGAGGAGATGCTGCTGCTGACGACGCACGGGATCCTGCATCTGCTCGGCTACGACCACGCGGAACCGGAGGAGGAGCGCGAGATGTTCGAGCTCCAGCGGCAGCTCCTGCTGACCTACCTGGCCACCCGCAACAGACCGGTCGACTGAGGCCCGAGCCCGATGTTCCCGCAACTGGTCATTACGGCCCTCATCAGCATCGTCGTCGCCTTCCTCCTGTCGGCCGCCGAGGCAGCCATCTTCCGGATGTCGCGCGTCCGCGCCCAGGAGCTCTACGACGAGGGCCGCTCCGGCGCGAAGTCCCTCGTGACGGTCGTCGCCGAGTCGCCGCCCTACATCTCCGTCATCGCGTTCGTCCGTGTGGTGGCCGAGGCGACCACGGCCGTCCTCGTCACCCTGGCCGTGGCCGAGGCGGCCGACTCGATGGTCAAGGCGCTGCTCCTCAGCATTGCGATCATGGCGGTCGTCTCCTTCGTCATCGTCGGCGTCTCGCCGCGCACCCTCGGGCGACAGAACTTCGAGGCCGTGGCACTGTGGAGCGCGCCCTTCGCCGTGGGCCTGCACCGGGTGCTCGGCCCGCTGGCCCGGCTCCTCGTCGTCCTCGGCAACGCCGTGACGCCCGGCAAGGGCTATCGCGACGGCCCGTTCCAGACCGAGTCGGAGCTGCGTGACCTGCTCGACCGGGCCGGGGAGTCGGAGGTCATCGAGGCGGAGGAGCGCGAGATGATCCACTCCGTCTTCGAGCTCGGTGACACGGTGGCGCGTGCCGTCATGGTCCCGCGCACCGACATGGTCGTCATCGAGCACGACAAGCCGTTGCGCAGCGCGATGTCGCTCTTCCTGCGCTCCGGGTTCTCCCGCATCCCCGTGGTGGGCGAGGACACCGACGACATCCTTGGCCTGCTGTACTTCAAGGACGTCGCCCGCCGGCTCAACGCTGCCCCCGAGGACGCCCGCCGACCGGTGACCATCGTGATGCGGCCGATGCACTTCATCCCCGAGAGCAAGCCCGTCGACGACCTCCTGCGGGAGATGCAGCGCGAGCAGAACCACTTCGCCATCGTCGTCGACGAGTACGGCGGTACTGCCGGCCTCATCACGATCGAGGACATCATCGAGGAGATCGTCGGCGAGATCGCGGACGAGCACGATCGCGAGTCGCCCGGCGTGGAGGCCCTGGAGGACGGGACGCTGCGCGTGCCGGCGTCGCTGGACATCGACGACCTCGCCGAGATCTTCGACGTGACGATCGACGAGGAGGACGTCGACACCGTCGGCGGCCTGCTCACCAAGGTGATTGGTCGGGTCCCCATCGTCGGCTCCTCCGGCACCGTGTCCGGACTGACGCTGACGGCCGAGCGGATGGCGGGCCGCCGTCACCGGGTGGCGTCGGTGATCGTCCACCGCGCCAGACCGGAGGAGGCCGAGGCCGCCTTGGCCCCGGAGACGGAGGATGCCCATGGCCACTCACGATCCTGACGGTGCGCCGGCCAGCGGAGGCGGCTCTGCTCCAGACCCCCAGCAGGGGTATCGGGCCGGGTTTGCCTGCCTCATCGGCCGGCCCAATGCAGGCAAGTCGACCCTGACCAACGCCCTCGTCGGGCAGAAGGTCGCCATCACCAGCTCGAAGCCGCAGACGACGAGGCACACGATCCGGGGCATCGCGACGACGCCGACGGCCCAGCTGATCCTCGTGGACACCCCGGGCCTGCACAAGCCACGCACGCTGCTCGGGGAGCGGCTCAACGACCTCGTCCGGGAGACGCTCCTCGAGGTCGACGTCATCGGCTTCTGCCTGCCCGCAGACCAGCGGATCGGCCCGGGGGACACGTTCATCGCCAACGAGCTGGCGGAGCTGCGTCGGGTCCGTCGCCGCCCCGTCGTCGCCGTCGCCACGAAGGCCGACGCCGTCGACCGGGAGCGCGTGGCCGAGCACCTCATCGCCATCGACCAGCTCGGGGACTGGGATGCGATCATCCCGTGCTCGGCCGTGTCGGGCGAGCAGGTCGAAGTGGTGCGCGACGTCCTGTCGTCCTACCTGCCGGAGTCGCCGCAGCTCTACCCGGACGGTGTCCTCACCGACGAGCCGGAGGCGGTGATGATCGCCGAGCTCGTCCGCGAGGCAGCCCTGGAGGGCGTGCGTGACGAGCTGCCGCACTCGTTGGCCGTCGTCGTGGAGGAGATGGTGCCGCGCGAAGGGCGCTCGGAGGACAACCCGCTGCTCGACGTTCGGGTCAACGTCTTCGTCGAGCGGCCGAGTCAGAAGGCGATCGTCATCGGCCGGGGTGGCTCGCGACTGCGCGAGGTCGGCACGAACGCTCGCAAGGCCATCGAGGCGCTCCTCGGCCAGAAGGTCTTCCTCGACCTCCACGTCAAGGTGGCCAAGGACTGGCAGCGCGACCCGAAACAGCTCCAGCGGCTCGGTTTCTGACAACAGCCCATGCCGTATGGCGCTGAGCTCGCTCCGCGTGGCAGGCAGGGTTGCGACGTGCCTCGTAGACTTGGAGCGGGAGGCCACCATGAGCGTTCAGCCCGACCATGAGTTCGAGGTCCTCGAGGACGACCAGAGCGTTCCACCGCGTCCAGAGGAGCTCATCGCCGACGCCGGCCGCGCGTGGGAAGGCGGGGCCGTGCCGCCACCTGACGAGAGCGAGCCCGCCGCTGGCGGATGATGCGCGGTTCGCGAGCAACGTTGTGGGGGCTCGGCGTGTCCTTGAGGGTGCATACATCCGCGTCTCGTCAAGGAGTGACCATGCGGTTCCTGCCCCTCAAGGCATTCCTCGCCATTCTCGTGCTCGGCACGGGAGCGTGCGCCGCGCCGCCGAGCGGGGACGGTCGTGCGGACGCGGACTCCAATGTGGTCGTCGTGCAGGATTTCCCGGTGGGTCCCCTCGGGAGCCCTCCACCGGACGACGACGACATTGGAGGTGCGCTCATGTCACTCGTCGACGAGCAACCCACCCGATGGGGCGGGGTCTACGGCGAGGGCGACCGGCTCGTCATCGCCTACGTCGGTCAGACGCGTGAAGAGGCGCTCGGGACAGTCGCCGAACGCGTCGGCTCGGTTCCCTTTGTTGAGGTGCGCGCGGCCTCGGTCAGCGTCAGCGACCTGCGGCGCGCGAGGGACGTCGTCATCTCCGTGCTCGGAGACGGACCTGGATTCGTCATGGTGGGCCTGTCGTACGCCCGGGCGGCCGTTCTCACGGAGGTCACCGGTGACGCCGCCGAGGCTGCAAACCTCCTCCGCGGCAAGGTGCCCGGCCCGGTGCGAGTCCTGGTCAGGGGTGGGGCGGAAGCTAACACGCTGCCCTTCTCACCGGCTCCACTGAGCTGACGCCGCGCCATCCTGGGTAGCACCGGCAACTGGACGACGACGACCCCGGCGAGGATGACGAGGCCACCGGTCAGCTGGACAGGCGTCATCGACTCGCCGTAGACCAGGGCGACGGCCCCGGCCGCGACGAGCGGCTCGATGCTCGAGAGGATCCCGCCGGTCGCGGCGCCCACGCGGGTGATGCCGCGTTGATGCAGGAGCATCGCCAGGATCGTCCCCACGACGACGTAGGTGACGACCCAGCCGAGCACGACCGGGTTGGGCTCCAGCGCGATTGGCTGGCCGGACGCCACGGTGAAGATCGTGACGGAGGCCAGCGCAGACGTTGTCACGATTGCCATGAGCAGGAACACATCCGCGTCGACCGGCAGCGACGAGGCGACGATCGTGTAGACCGCGTAGGTCACGGCCGCGGTGAGGGCGAGCCCGATGCCGACGGGGGAGACCGACGAGAAGCCGCCGAGCCCGAGGAGCAGGAGCATGCCGGCGCCGGAGCAGCCGAGCGCGACGAGGCGTCGGCGCGGGGGTGGCTCCCGGCGAGTGAGGAACCCGATGAGCGCGATGATCGCCGGATACGTGTAGACGAGGAGCGCCGCAAGGCCGGCGTCCATCACGGCGACGGCGCCGAAGTACGTCAGCGCCTGCACCGCGTAGCCGATTGCACCCAGCCCGATGCAGGTGAGCACGATGCGACGGCTCACCCGTGCCTGGCGACGGAGCGCTACCAGCGACCAGAACACGCCGGCTCCGATGGCGAAGCGCCACAGCGTGAGCGTCGCGACCTCGATGTCGTTGGCGTAGGCGCCCTTGGCGAAGACGACGGACAGCGCATAGCAGCAGGCAGCTCCCATGACGAGGATTGCGCCCATGGGGTCGACGCGGGGTCTGGTGGTCGGCTGGCTCACGAGGAGACCGTATGCCGCTCACCTCCTATCGAGATATCCTGAGTTTCCTTTCACATCCATAGGGAAAACCTTGGCCACGATCCATCAGTTCCGCGTCTTCCTGGCGGCGTACGAGCTCGGCTCGCTCACTGCAGCGGCGGCACGACTGGGCTACGCCCAGCCGACCGTGTCCGAGCAGGTACGGCTGCTCGAGCGCTCGCTCGGCGCACGTCTCTTCGAGCGGGTCGGCCGCGGACTCGTTCCCACGGAGGCAGCCCACGCCCTGCGCCCCCACGCCGAGCGCGCCCTCGTCGCTGCCGACGCCGCAGCAGGTGCCGTCCGATCGGTGAACCAGCTCGAGTCGGGCACGATCCGTTTCGGCGTCTTCGGCGCCTCGCGGCTCTATCTCGGGTCATCCGTCGTGCTCGAGCTCCTCCGACGGCACCCAGGCGTTCGGGTCGAGCTCGTCGGCCGGCACTCGACCGACGTCATCGACCAGCTGCGCCGCGGCCGCATGGAGGCCGCGGCAACCGCGCTTCCCGTCGACGATCCGACGCTGGAGGTTCACCCCGTCTTCAATGACGAGCTCGTCTACGTCAGCGCCCACGCGGACCGGATCGCCGCGCCCGTCACGGGCGCCCGGCTCGGCGAGGCGCCCCTCGCCCTCGCCTGGGCGAGCTGGGTCAACGACCCGACCCGCGCGGCAATCGCCACCCTGGTTCAGTCGGCCGGCGGCAGCCTGCAGGCTCGGGTCGAAGTGGAGGACCTCGAGACGACCATCGAGCTCACCGCGAGCGGGGAGGCCGACACGGTGGTCTCACTCGGCGTCCTGGCCCAGCTCGGCGAGCGGGTCCCGCGGCGCCTCGGCTGGGCGCCAATCCGGCCGAGGCAGTACGACCGCTTCGCGATTGTCCACCGCCGCGATGCGGTGCTGTCCCCGGCGACGCAGCTCATGGTCGAGCTCGTCACGGCTCAGATGCAGGCGGTCGCGGACAAAGCCAAGCGCCTCGGGCGCACCCGGGCACCCAACGCTCGGTGAGACGCTTGGCGGTCTCAGGATCCGGGCGCCCGAGCCCGCGTGGTGGACGAAGCGAGCTCAGCGGCATACGGTGAATTCATGCGTTCGGCGCTGCTCCTCCTTCGCTGCCGCGACGAGGCCTGACCCCGGCCCCCCTCGTCGCGGAGTTTCTCGTGTCCGGCCGGACACCCAAGAGAGACACAGAGACGAGAGAGCGAAGCGATGATCCACTCACAGCAGACGTCCGGGATGCCGTTCCAGAAGTATGTCCCCTTCCACGAGCAGATTCCGTTCGACCTGCCCGACCGCACCTGGCCGACGAAGCGGATCGAGCAGGCCCCGCGTTGGTGTGCGGTTGACCTGCGGGACGGCAACCAGGCCCTCATCGACCCGATGAACTCCGAGCGCAAGCTGCGCATGTTCCAGCTGCTGGTCGCGATGGGCTACAAGGAGATCGAGGTCGGCTTCCCCTCGGCGAGCCAGACCGACTACGACTTCGTCCGCGAGCTCATCGAGGGTGGCCACATCCCCGACGACGTGACGATCCAGGTGCTGACGCAGTGCCGTGACCAGTTGATCGAGCGCACCTACGACGCGATCCGCGGCGCGAAGCAGGCCATCGTGCACTTCTACAACTCGACCTCGGTCCTCCAGCGGCGCGTCGTCTTCGGTCTCGACCAGGACGGCATCATCGACATCGCCCTGCAGGCCGCGCGGCTGTGCCGGAAGCTCGAGGAGACGATCCCGGACACGACGGTCTACTACGAGTACTCGCCCGAGTCCTACACCGGCACCGAGCTCGACTTCGCGGTGCGGATCTGCAACGAGGTCATCAACGTGATCGACCCGACGCCGGACCACAAGATGATCGTCAACCTGCCGGCGACGGTGGAGATGATCACGCCGAACGTCTACGCCGACTCCATCGAGTGGATGGTCCGCAACCTCGACCGGCGCGAGTCGGTCGTCGTGTCGCTGCACCCGCACAACGACCGCGGGACGGGCGTGGCGGCGGCCGAGCTGGGCTACCTCGCGGGTGCCGACCGCATCGAGGGCTGTTTGTTCGGCAATGGCGAGCGCACCGGCAACGTCGACCTCGTCACGCTCGGCATGAACATGTTCAGCCAGGGCATCGACCCGCAGATCGACTTCAGCGCGATCGACGAGATCCGCCGCACCGTCGAGTACTGCAACCAGCTCCCGGTGGGTGAGCGGCACCCCTACGGCGGCGACCTCGTCTTCACCGCCTTCTCCGGCTCGCACCAGGACGCCATCAAGAAGGGCTTCGAGGCGATGGAGGTCGAGGCCAAGGAGAAGGGCACCAGCGTCGACGACCTCGTCTGGGGCGTGCCGTACTTGCCGATCGACCCGCACGATCTCGGCCGCTCCTACGAGGCGGTCGTCCGCGTCAACAGCCAGTCGGGTAAGGGCGGCGTCTCGTACATCATGAAGAGCGAGCACCAGATGGACCTGCCGCGCCGCCTGCAGATCGAGTTCTCCGGTGTCGTCCAGCGCGGCGTCGACCAGGATGGGGGAGAGGTCACTCCGGCCGAGCTGTGGGCGAGGTTCCAGGACGAGTACCTGCCGAACCCGGACGCACCCTGGGGCCGCTTCGAGCTCGTCAACGTCGTCACCGACTCGACCGTCGACGGGGACAGCAGCATCGAGGCGAGCCTCATCGACAACGGTGAGCCGATCACTGTCTCCGGACGGGGCAACGGCCCGATCGCGGCGTTCCTCGACGCCTTCATGACCATCGACGGCGCGCCGGACATGCGGGTCCTTGACTACGCCGAGCACGCGCTCTCCGCTGGTGGCGACGCCCGGGCGGCTGCCTACGTCGAGTGCGCGATCGGCGAGCGGGTGCTCTGGGGTGTGGGTGTCGACCCGTCCATCGTCAACGCGTCGCTCAAGGCCGTGGTGTCGGCGGTGAACCGGGCCGTCCGCGACCGCCTGGCCGCTGAGGCGGTGGGTTCAGAGATCAACGCCGTGGGATAGGCGCGACGCGTCGCACAGACCCCGGTTGGCAGGGCATGGACACGCAACCGCCGACCGGGGTCTCGGCGGACGCCGACGTGCGGTCGCTCCCCCGTGGCCTGCTCCGGTCAGCGATAGCCCGAC
>NZ_DATEEY010000060.1:0-20989 GCF_035280925.1 Intrasporangium sp.
GACGTGGCGGGTTGAGGTCTCCCGGTGCGCTCAGTGGCCCAGGACGAGAGCGTCCCGGACGGAGCTCAGGCGTTCAGGTACGGCGCGGTAGTAGACCCACGTGCCACGCCTGTCGCTCGTGACGAGCCCGGCCTCCCGCAGGAGCTTGAGGTGGTGGCTGGTGGTCGCGGCGCTCTTGCCGATCCCACTGGAGAAGTCGCAGGCGCAGACCTCGTCGGCGTTGAGCAGCATCGACATGATCTTGATCCGTGCGGGGTCCGCCAGGGCCTTGAACATCGCGGCCAGCTCTCGCGCGGACTCGTCCGGGACGGCAGCAGCGGGCGCGCAGCAGGCCGAGAGCACGGTCAACGGCTTGACTGTGCTGGGTGCGGTGCTCGTCGCCATGAGGGCAGCCTACCTTCCGGTCGCAGCAATTTCGAAGAAGTTCGAAGAACTACTTCCACAGGCATCGAAATTCTGATTTGATAAACGTCGAATCATCCAGACGGCTTCCCGCCCACGCCAAATGGCCGGCATTCAAAGGAGAACCCATGAGCCAGACCACGCCTGCCACGACCTCTCCCCACCTCGACCCATCCCTGCTGCCGGTCGTTGTCATCGGCGCCGGCCCCGTCGGCCTCGCCGCCGCCGCTCACCTCACAGAGCGGAGCATGCCCTTCATCGTCCTCGAGGCCGGGGACCACGCCGGTTCCGCGATGGCGGACTGGTCCCACATCCGTACCTTCACCCCGTGGCAGTACATCGTGGACGCCGCAGCGGAGCGACTCCTCGCGCCGACGGGCTGGACCCGGCCGGCACAACGCCAGTCCCCCACCGGCGGCGAGATCGTCCAGCACTACCTCCAGCCGCTCGCCGCGGTCCTGGCTGACGAAGTCCAGACCCGGTCACGGGTGCTCGCCGTCTCCAGAGAGGGCCTCGACCGCTCCCGGACGCGGGGTCGGGCCGAGCGCGTTTTCATCGTTCGCGTCCAGCGCGCCGACGGGACGGTCGAGGACCTGCGCGCGCGAGCCGTCATCGACGCGTCTGGCACCTGGGGGCACTCGAACCCGCTGGGGGCCTCGGGCTTGCCCGCCCTCGGCGAGCGTGAGGCTGCAGAGCACGGCTTCCTGGTCGGCCCCCTGCCGGACGTCCTCGGCGCCCACCGCGAGCGCTTCGCCGGACGTGTCACCCTCGTCGTCGGCATGGGCCACTCCGCTGCCAACACCCTCGTCGCCCTGGCCCAGCTCGCCCGCGAGGTGCCCGGCACCCGCATCGTCTGGGCCATCCGCGGGCAGAGCGCCCGCCGTGTCTTCGGTGGCGGGACCGCCGACCAGCTGCCCGATCGCGGTCGGCTCGGGTCCGACCTCGCGGACCTCGTCACGACCGGTGCCCTTGAGCACGTCACCGGGTTCTCGACCCGTGGGCTGCGGATCGCGCCGGACGGCCAGGCCGTCACCGTCATCGGCGACACCCCCGACGGCATCCGCGAGATCCCCGGCGTGCACAACGTCGCCGCCGCAACCGGCTTCCGGCCAGATGTCGCCATGCTGTCCGAGCTGCGCCTCGACCTCGACCTCGGCCTGCAGAGCCCGCGGGAGCTCGGCCCGCTCATCGACCCGGAGTCCCACTCGTGCGGCACGGTCCGTCCGCACGGCTGGCGTGAACTCGCCCACGGGGCCGAGCCCGGCTTCTTCGTTGTCGGGATGAAGTCCTACGGCCGCGCGCCGACCTTCCTCATCACGACCGGCAACGAGCAGGTGCGTTCCATCGTCGCCCACCTGGCCGGCGACGACGCGGCGGCCAACGAGGTCCAGCTCGTCCTGCCCGAGACCGGCGTCTGCTCCTCGAGCAACGCCCTGACCGACGAGCAGCTCGCCAACGGTGACTCCCCGGACGGTGCGTGCTGCGGCGCCCCCGAGGTGGCGCCGCTCCAGCTGACGACCCTCCGGCTGGGCTTCGCCACCGGCGTCCCGAACGGCCGGGCCGGCGAGGCTGCCGAGCCTCGCGAGATCCTGCCGCTGGCGGAGGTGAGCAGCGACAAGTCCCCAGCCTGCTGCGGGTGAACGAGCTCCGGCAGTCTGTTCGCGCGCTACCCGGATCCACCAGATCCGCGCAGCGGCGGTTCCATGGATGGCGGATCGTGGGGGTCCTCGCCATCACCGAGACGGTCAGCTGGGGGGTGCTCTACTACGCCTTCGCGGTCTTCCAGGTCCCGATGGGAATGGAGCTCGGCCTGACCTCGGCCCAGCTGACAGGGGCGTTCTCCCTCGCGGTGCTCATGACCGGCGTGGCCGGCGTCTGGGTGGGCCGCTGCCTCGACGCGCGTGGCCCGCGGGGCCTCATGACGGCCGGAGCGCTCATGTCAGCCGGGCTGGTGGCCGCGTGGTCGCAGGTGCAGACGGTCTGGCAGCTTTACGTCGTCTTTGCCGCCATCGGCCTGGTCCGGGCGACCGTCCTCTACGAACCAGCCTTCGCCGTGATCGTCCGCTGGTTTCACCACCAGCGCTCCAACGCGCTCCTCGCCGTGACCCTCGTCGCCGGGTTCGCCTCCACGGTGGCGCTACCCACCGCGAACGCGCTCACCGAGTCGCTCGGGTGGCGGGACGCGCTGCTGGTGCTCGCCGCCGCACTGGCCGTCCTGACGGTCCTGCCCCACTGGCTGGTCCTGCGCCGGGACCCGGCTGACCTGGGCCTGCACCCCGACGGCGCCGCGGGCCCGCCTCCGCCTGAGCACGGCGACGCCGGCTTCGAGCAGGACGCGCGTCCTCGTCTCCGGGCCACCGCCTCGT
The DNA here is from genome assembly GCF_035280925.1 of Intrasporangium sp. Classification (GTDB taxonomy): domain Bacteria; phylum Actinomycetota; class Actinomycetes; order Actinomycetales; family Dermatophilaceae; genus Intrasporangium. The sequence goes on from NZ_DATEEY010000060.1 coordinate 2,769, forward strand.
GGGCGGCGAAGCAGAAGTCATTCCGCTGGTATGCCGTCGCCTTCGCGTGCCAGTCCACCGCGGTGATCATCATGGCGGTCCACCTCGTGCCCCTCCTGCTCGAGTACGGGCACGACCCAGCCTTCGCGGCCGCGGCGGCCGGAGCGCTGGGGGCGCTCTCGGTCACCGGGCGGCTCGTGCTGACCGGCGCGGCGCGCAGGGTCCCGGTTGCTGCCGTGACCTCCGTGATGTTCGCCGTTCAGGGCAACGCCGTCATCGTCCTTGCCGTCGCCGGCTCCTCACGAGTCGGCGCAATCGCCTTCGTGCTGCTCTTCGGCATCGGCTTCGGCGTCGGCACCGTCGCGCGACCCGCCCTGCTGGCCCACGCCTTCGGCGTCGCCAGATACGCGACGCTCAGCGGCCTCCTGGCCCTGGTCATCACCCTTGTCACGACGCTCGGCCCCGTCACTGTCGGAGCTGCCCGCACCACGACCGGGACCTACGGTCCCGTCCTCATCTTCGTCGGCGTCCTGTGCGGCGTGGCGGCCCTTGGCCTGCTGCGCGCCGCCCGCGCCCATGAAGTGCCCAGCTGAACGATGGCCAGCCGCCTGGAGCGGGAGCCAGGACCTCGAGTTCGAGGTAGCGGCGTGCTCGGCCCATTCGCCGTGCTGCTCGGCCAGGAGGGCACCAACCAGGCGGTGACGGCCTCGCGGTTGCGCATGATCCCGACGACGTCGATCCTGCGGCGGCCCTCTCAGTTCATGCTCGGGTCAGTGTCCTGTGAGACGACCCCTCCTCAGCTCGCCGGGCGCAGCGACCTGCCTCGCCTCGCCCCGACGCTCCTGCTCTACCCGGACGCCACGACCGCACAGCAGCAACAGCGGCTCAACGAACGCGTGGGCCAGACGAACCTCGGTGTCGCCATGGCCCCCATCTTCGGGCTCGCCGTTCCTCATGCGCTGGCGTGGTTCAAACGGCGTCCGGCAAAGGCCCCATCATCGCGTCACCCGGCGCGGGTGACGCTGCCACGCCACGACTTCGGCGAGGATGAGGACGTGTCTCGCTCAAGAGTGCGGATCCCGGGCCGCGTCCCGCTGCCGCCGCTCGAGCCCGAGTGGCTGATCGTCGATCACCTGCCGCTGTTCCACCGGGTCCACGTCCGAGACGATCACCGCGGCGTTCCGATCGTGCACGTGCACGGCTTCGGGATCTCGGGGACCTATCTGGAGCCGACTGCAGCGGTGCTCGCGGCAGAGCACCCGACCTACGTGCCCGACCTTCCGGGGATGGGTCGCAGCCTGCGCCCGAAGCACGGGCTCGACCTGGCCGGACTGGCGCGCGCGCTCGTCACATACTGCGACGCCATGGGTTTGGAAAAGCCTGTGCTGGTGGGCAACTCGCTGGGCTGTCCGATCATCGTCGAGGTGGCAGCGAGCTTCCCCGGACGGATCGCCAGCGCCGTGCTGGTCTCGCCCGCCGGCGGTCCCAACAACCAGCCGATGGCACACGCCCTGCGGCAGATGGCCCAGGACGGGCTCCGCGAGCCGCCGTCGATGCTGCCGATCGCCGTGCGCGACTATCTGCGCTTCGGCGCCTTGCAGAGTCTGTCGCTGTTCAAGGCGATGACGCGCTACCCCACGCTTGACAACCTGCACCTGCTGGATGCCCCGACCCTGGTCATCGCCGGTGCGCGTGATCCCCTGGTGAAGCTGTCGCGGGCCTTCGTGCTGGCTGCGATGCCGCATGTGACCGCGGTCAAGGTCCCGGGGGCACACGCGCTCAACTTCAGCTCCCCCGAGTTGATCGCCGAGCTGGTCGAGGCGCACGTGGCCGACAAACCCCTGCTCGCCGGCCCGCTGGCGCAGCAGGTCGCGGAGCTCGTCGCGGTCTACGACTCCGCCTCGTCGGACGGCCGGCCCGACGTCGTCACGCGCTGAGGACCTTGCCGTCGGCTTCTCAGACCCAGCCCACGCCAAACAGGTCGTATGCCGCGGGGCCAGCTCAGCGGCATACGACCCTCTGGTGGCCCGTTGCTGGGATCCGGCGCTCGCTGGAGCGATCAGTCCTTGCCGATCGTGTCGCGGAGCGTGGCCAGGACGTCGGGGGTGACGCCCTCGGGACGCATGACTGCATGCCACGCGTCGACCTGCTCCTCCGTGTACTTGTGGCCGAAACCGCCCGGGACGCCCGTGGAGAACGGGAGGTCGGCGGTGATCTGCCAGAAGGTCACGAACGGGATCCACACCATGTCGAGCACGTCCTCGCCGGGCGGCTCGCTGATCCAGTCGGGCTCGCTGAAGATGAGGTTCGGGCTCCACCAGACGATCGGGTCCGACCCGTGCATGAGGTAGAGCACCCGGTTGCCCTCCCATGGCTGGCCGCCGGGCGGGATCTCCGCAATGGCGTCGCTCGCGAAGCGGACCGTCCGGCCCTGCTTGTAGACCGGCTGGATCTCGGGGCTGCCGCTGTCGCGGTGGTCGCTGAACTCACGGAAGAGGGTGTTGAAGTTCGGCGGCCCGACGAACAGGGTGCCCGCGGTCCGGTTGCGCAGGTCGAACTCGCCGCTGAACGCCGTCTCCCCGCCGAAGGAGCCCAGGCTCTCGCCCGCGACGAACAGCCTGGGCCGGGCGTCGGCAGGCAGCCCGATCCAGTGCTCGTACACGGCGTCGAACAGCGCCCGACCCGCCTCGCGCGCCTTGGACTGGTCGACGAGATACGAGATCCACGAGGGCAGATAGGAGTACTGCATGGCCACTGCGGCCGAGTCGCCGCTGAGGTACTCGAAGCTGTCGATCAGTGCGGGGTCGACCCAGCCGCTGCCGGTCGTCGTGATGACGAGCAGGTCGGCCCGGTCGAAACCGCCGGCCCGGGCGAGGTCGTCGACGGCCAGCCGGGCCTGCGTCTCGGCGTCCTCAGCCGATTCGAGCCCGGCGTAGGCGCGGATCGGCTCCTGCGCCGCATGGTTCACGACGCGCTCGATGTCGTCGGCCGAAGGGCCCGAGGCGGCGAAGGTGCGCCCCTCGCGACCCAACGTGTCCCACGGCACGACGGAGCCCGGGCCACCGGACCGCAGCCCGGTGGTCGGCTGCGTGACGCCTTCCTCGGTGATCGTGTCGCGCACCGAGAACGCCGCGTCGGCGGCGTTCGACAGGCCTTGGAGCAGCACGCCGGTCAGCAGCAGGTAGACCGTCGCGGCGGCCACTGCCCAGCCGACCACTGCCGCCGCCCTCGGCCCAATCCACCGGCGCAGGGTACGAGCGAGCCAGCGGTAGAGCCGGCGGACACCGCGTCCGGCCATGAGGAGCAGGCCGAACAGCAGCACAGCGATGAAGGGCGACGCGACGACGAGGGCGATGTTGTACTCGTCGATCCCCATGAGCCGGCGGATCTCGTACTGCCAGTACTGGCCCAGCCCGAACGAGACCGCGAGCAGCACAGCCGCCGAGATCGCGAAGACCTGCCACGAGCGAGGGCGCGTGGCGCGAACGCCGCGGTCGGCGAAGGCCCGCCAGATCCACGCCGCCAGGACGCCGAGGCCGTAGCCGATCGCCGCGGTGATGCCGCACACGATCCCCTGGAGGAGCCCGCCGCGAGGGAGCAACGACGGCGTGAACGACACCGCCGCGAAGATGACGGCACCCCAGCACCCCGGCAGGGTCAGGTTGGCGCGGGTCAAGCCGCGCGCCCGTCGCCCGACCCCAGCCGGTTCCGCGCTCAAGCGCGAGTCGGGGCCCGACCCCGAGGTGCTCTCCGATGTGGAGGCAGCGGCCTCACGTACCACTTTGACCTCCCGGACAACTTGGTTGAACGAAGCCACACTAGGGCCACGGTGCCGCCCCGAGACCGAGAAGCACCGAATGACTCTTCGGCCGACCTCCTGGAGCGGCGAGTCGAGTCATTCTGGGTCGGCCCCCAGACCCGCGCGCCCAATACCTACCGGGTGCTCGCCGGTGCAGACGGATCGCCACCGGGACAGACCCACCCCCCGACCCGCTCGGAAACGGGACGGCTGCACTGGTCATCGGGAAGCGAGCGGCTTGCCGCGACCACGAGACAGGCCGCGAGGACCACCGCGAAGACGACACCAATCACCTTGGCCAAGCGGGGAATCCGCATCATCAGCGCTCTGGGTCCTCAGGCGAGGCAGTGGGGGCCTCATCGTCACGGGCAGATGGCACCCATCGTGCCCTTCCGAGGCCGATCACGCCATCGTCATCGCCTCGGGAGCGCTCGACCGACGCGGGTGGAGCTTCGCGACACACGACCAATGGCGTATGCCGCTGAGCTCACTTCCCAGTGACGGTGGCCTCCCGCGCCTGCGGGCGTCTCTCCCAGCATGTGCGTGCGGACGAAGGCCCCGAGCCGAGCTCGCCCCGGACGGAGGCGAAGGTCGCGGCCCGGACGGGGAACTTCGCCTCTCCGGCGACCTGTGCGACGCATCCGTGCGATCCTCAGTCATGGGCACAGCCGTCGAGCCCCCGAGCGGCATGCCGGCCGGGACGTCCGGAGGACGCATCGACCACTTCCGCGCGCGCGCCGAGGCGGCCCGACGGCGCTATGAGGAGCAGGCCCAGCGCCAGCCTCTCTACGGCCTTCCCCTGACCTGCCTGGCCACGTACGCGGCCCGGCAGGGAATGCTGCTCGCGAGTGCCATCGCGTTTCGCCTGTTCTTCTGGGTGCTGCCCGTGGCCCTGCTCGGCGTCTCGCTGCTCTCGGGCCTCGGCCGAGCCGGCATGGATGCAGCGGCCACCGACGCCACCGGCATCTCAGGCGCGGCCCGGGCCGAGGTGCTGCAGGCGCTGTCGCAGGGCCGTCAGTCGTGGTGGATCCTGGCCGTCGTCAGCCTGTTCGGCGTGCTGTGGACCACGATGCTGCTGCGGCGCGCCCTCGCCCTCGTCAATGCCCACCTGTGGGCGACGACGTTCGTGAAGCCCCACACGCGGCAGCTCATCCTCTCTGTCCTCTTCTTCATCGCGCTCGTTGCGCTCCTCGGGTTCAGCTCGCGAGTGGTCGCCCGCCTCGACGGCCTCTTCCCGGGAGGCCTGCTGCTGACAGTGCTCGGGCAGGCCGCTCTTGCCGCCGCCTGCTGGCTGGCAGTCATGTGGCAGCTGCCCGACCGACGGTCCCACTGGACCGACCTCGTTCCCGGCGCGCTGCTCTTCGGGGCCGGCCTCGCGCTCATGCATCTGGTCAGCAGGGTCTACCTGCCTGCACGGTTCGAGCACTCGTCCGCGCTGTACGGCTCACTCGGCATCGCCGCGGTCATGCTCGTCTGGCTGTTGCTGTTCGGACAGCTCGTCGTGTGGAGCGCGGTCGTCAACGCCGTCTGGTTTGACTTCCGGGCCACCCGCGACAGTGGCGAGATGACCGGCAGAGGTGCTGTGACGGGCTCGCGCGGAGGTGCGGCGGCGGCCGAAGCGACGTCGGAACGATGAGCAGGGGCTGACGCACGAGCCGAAGTCCTTCCCTCATGCTCGGAACGCGGAGAGGCTACGGGCAGCTCTGCCCAGAACTCAGGCTGTCGAGAGTGGTCCTCAGCTGGTCCACCGGGGCCTGCATCTTGGTCCGCACCTGGCCGATGTCCGACTTGTCCAAACCTTCGAAGGTGCTCTTGACGTTGCCCCATGCCGACCGGAGCTCGTCGGCGCCTTCCTGAGCGCCCGATGACATCCCATCGACAAGGTCTTTGACCGCCGCGTCGAGCTCGCTGACGTGACCTCTCACAGCTGCGAGATTCCTGGACTGCAGGTCCGACGCCAAAGTCGAGGCTGAGGTCCTGACGTTGGACAGCGCCGTGCAGACGGTGCCATCGGTGGGTCGTGCGGTGCTGGCGGGAGCGCTGGCGGGAGTCGTGCCGGTCGCTTGCGAGCCGTCACCGGCGTTCGTGCCGTCGTTGGCCGAGCAGGCCACCAGGAGCAGTGCCGTCAGCGCAGCCACCAGAAGTCTGGAAAGGGCTCTCGTCACCATCGCTACCTCCGGTCGTCTGCTCCAGTCATCGTGGTCGCTGGTCACCGTGACCGCCTCGTCCCCGGGGAGTGATTCCCGCACGGACGACCGCGGCTCGCTGCAATGGTCAGCTCCGCACGCGGAGCAGCATTGACGGCCGCGCGGTTCCCGGCCATCGTGACGCTCGTGGGCATCGTCGAGTTCGAGGTGGTACGCACGATCGGCGCACCCATGGAGCAGGTCTTCGCTCGACTGGCCGACATCGAGGGACACAACGACTGGATGCCCCAGAAGGGCAGCATCCTGCGGCGGACGCAACAGACGTCGCCCGGAGAGCCCGCCCTCGGAACGACCTACCTCGACGAGACGTCCCTCGGGCCGACACCCGGCGAGGTCGTCGAGTTCAATCCGCCGCACCGGCTGGTGTACCACTGGTGGGACCACTCCAAGGCGGGCAAGGTGAGGCTCGAGGGTTGGCCCGGCTACACGCTGGAGGCCACCGATCCCAGCACCACGGTCGTGCGCCACCACGCGATCATCCACACCCACGGCCTCTACCGGTTCGCGAGCCCGCTCCTGCGCCGAATCGCCGCCAAGGAGCGCACGGCGACCATGGACGCACTCAAGCTGTCCTTCGAGTCGCACGGCAACCGGGAGTGATCATGCTCATGGCGTTGGTCGTGGAGTGAGGGCGCCATGACGGCCGCATCGAGGAGCTCTCCGGCACACCAGACGTGACCGTGGTGCACGTGCTCGAGCGCGGCGCCGGACTGGGATGGGGAGACGGGATACCTCGACGCAGGCAGAGGTGCGTGCCTTCGCAAAGGGAGACGGCCGCGTCTTCTGTCGGAACGAATACTGCTGCCAGAGGCCCCACCACGTGCGGGACGGAACGTTCCCCCGGAAGCCGGCTCAGCGGCATACGGCATGATGCGTATGCCGCTGGGCGCGCGCCCGCAGACTGGCTCCCTCCCTGCGTGGCGGGCCGTCAATGAGAAGATCGGGGCGCCGGACATCCCGGGGGAACGTGCGAGGGGAGTACTGCCGTGGCCGCCGTGCTCTCGGTCCTGGTGGGCCTCGTGGTGGTCGTTGCGATCACGGCGGTGACGGGGTACTTCGTCGCCCAGGAGTTCGCCTACATGGCCGTGGACCGCTCCCGGCTCGGGGCCCTGTCCGCCTCGGGTGACGCCGCGGCCGCGCGGGCCCTGAAGGTCACGAAGCGCACGTCGTTCATGCTGTCCGGCGCGCAGCTGGGCATCACGGTCACGGGGCTGCTCGTCGGCTACGTGGCCGAGCCGCTCATCGGCACGGCGCTCGCGGAGATGCTCGGGTGGGCCAGCGTCCCGAGCGGCGTCGGCATCGCGGTCGGGACCGTCCTCGCGCTCCTCGTCTCCACCATCGTCCAGATGCTCTTCGGTGAGCTCGTCCCCAAGAACCTCGCCATCGCCCGGGCCGAACCTGTCGCCAAGGCGCTGTCGATGTCCACCCTCATCTACCTCACGGCTTTCGGGTGGCTCGTGTGGGTCTTCGACCAGGCGTCCAACCTGCTGCTGCGGGCGCTGGGCATCGAGCCGGTGCACGACGTCGAGCACTCCGCCACGCCGCGCGACCTCGAGCACATCGTCGCCGAGTCACGCGAGAGCGGCGAGCTGCCCGACGACCTGTCGGTCCTGCTCGACCGGATCCTCGACTTCCCTGCCCAGGATGCCGAGCACGCGATGATCCCGCGGCCGCGCGTCGACGTGGTCCGTGAGACCGACCTGATCGACCGGGTGCGAGAGCGGATGGCCTCGGGGCACAGCCGGTACCCCGTGCTCGACACCGAGGGGGACGTCGTCGGCGTCGTGCACCTGGAGGACGTGCTGGCCACCAGGGACCCCGACCAGGTGACCGCGGGGACCATTGCGCGCGATGTCCTGGTCGTCCCGACGGTGATGCCGCTGCCAGACGTGCTGCGCGAGCTGTCGGCGGCCGGTGACAAGCTCGCCTGCGTCGTCGACGAGTACGGCGGCCTGGCCGGCATCGTCACGGTCGAGGACCTCGCCGAGGAGCTCGTCGGCGAGATCACCGACGAGCACGATCCGCTCGAGCCGGACGCACCAGTGCTCGACGACGACGGCAAGTGGGTCATGTCCGGCGACACCCACATCGACGAGGTCGAGCGCGCCGTCGGTCGCGACCTGCCGCAGGGCGACTACGAGACCATCGCAGGGTTGGTCCTCAGTCGGCTGGGCACGCTGCCGGACGTCGGCGCCGTCGTCGACGTCGACCTCGGGCCGGACCCAGCCGACCTGCTGACGGATGAGGCGGCGGGTGGGCGGCTCCGCGTCGAGGTCGTCGAGGTCCGTCGCCGGGTGCCGTCGCTCGTGCGGGTCCGTCTGGCAGAGGGGCGGGACCCGCCGGACGGGGCGGACGGGGCGGACCGCGCGGAGGCGCCCGACGCGCCGGACGCGCCGGATGGGGCGGGGCGATGAGCCAGACCTGGGTCGTGATCGTCGCGACCTTGGCCATCATCGCGCTCAGCGCATTCTTCGTCGCGGTCGAGTTCGCCCTCATCGCGGCGAAGCGGCACCGGCTCGAGGACGCAGCCGGGTCCAGCCGTGCAGCCCGGGCCGCCCTCCGCAGCGCCAACGAGCTGACCCTCCTGCTCGCCGGGTCCCAGCTCGGCATCACGATCTGCACCCTCGCGCTCGGGGCGATCACCAAGCCGGCCGTGCATCATTGGCTCACCCCGATGCTCGCGTCCTGGGGCCTGCCGCAGTGGTCCGCTGAGGTCGTCGGATTCGTCCTCGCCCTGGTGATCGTCACCTTCCTGCACCTCGTCATCGGAGAGATGGCGCCGAAGTCCTGGGCGATCGCCCACCCGGAGCGTTCTGCGACCCTGCTCGCCCTTCCGATGCGGGGGTTCATGTGGCTGACCCGTCCGGTGCTCCGGTCCCTCAACTCGATGGCGAACGCGGTGCTGCGCCGCTTCGGCATCGAGCCCGCGGACCACGTGGCCATCGGCCAGAGCCCCGCCGCGCTGCTGCACCTGGTGGAGCACTCCGCCAACGTGGGCGCGCTCGACGCCGGATACGTCACCCACCTGACGAGCGCGCTCGAGCTGGAGACCCTGACCGTGGGTGAGCTGCTCGGGCCTGACTCCCGGCCGACCGCTGTGGCGGGATCGTCCACGGCCCGCGACGTCCAACAGGCGTCGATGGACTCGGGCCACCGGCGGATCCTCGTCGGAGCTGCCGGCATCGCCGAGGGTGTCGTGCACGTGCGGGACACGCTGGCCGTCGCGCCGGAGACGCCGACGAGGTCGCTCATGCGCCCCGTGCTGCACCTCGATGGCGACACGCCGGTGTACACCGCGCTGAGGGACATGCGGCAGACCCGGAACCATCTCGCCGTCGTCGTCGAGGGCGAGCGCGTCTCGGGCGTCGTGACCCTCGCGGACCTGCTGCGGCGCCTTTTCCCCGGGGCGAATGTCGTAGCCACTGCGTAGTCTGGGCGTCAACCGTCGACAGGGGAGACGCGGATGTCAACGTTCAGTCGCATCAGCAGCATCACGTCAATGGTCGCCGCCCTCGTGCTGCTGGGTGGCACCGCAACAGCGGCCGCGCCGCAGCTCGCGTCCACGCCACAGCTCGCGTCCACGCCACAGCTCGCGTCCACGGCGCAGCTCGCGTCCACCGCCGGTCCGCAAGCGGAGATCGATGCCTATCTGCGGACGCACCCCGGGGGCGCCCAGGTGAGCGACAACGCCGTCGCCTACCGGGATGGGCAAGTCGTGGTCGTCTTCCCGAGCCCGGGCGAGCGGCGGGCGCCAGAGGGGCTCGGGCGCAACGTCAGGAGCACCGCCTTGGCGGCGAGTGTCGCCGAGGACCTGGACCTGGCCGTGGCGGCGGTCGCCGGTTGCCCGTCTGGCACCTTCGACCGCTGGTACTGCTTCTACACCGACTCGAACTTCGGTGGCCGGCGCCTCCAGTTCCTCAACACGTGTGCGGACAATGCGGCGGACTGGGGCTTCAACAACTCGACCTCGTCATGGGTCAACACCAACCCCAACAGCCGCGTCGTCGCCTGGGACTACCGGGGTGGTTCGGCCCTGTGGGTCGAGGGCTATGGGGTCTCCTCCGACAACTGGGTTGGCTCGGCGGTCAACGACCGCATGTCCTACTGGACGCGCACCAACTGCTGAGACCGGGCTGGTACCGCCACTCAGCGGAAGACGACGTAGGAGACCACAGCCGGTATCTCGACCGCCAGACGACCGGCCCGCGTGGTGAGGACCTGCTCGGAGGCGAGCAACCGCCCGCTCTGCGGGTCGACGATGAGGACGTACCGCGTCGGCAGGCCGCTCATGTCCGAGTCGACGGCGAAGGCCCGTCCCACCCTGCCGTCGCGGTCCGTCATGGCACCGAGCCCCCGCACGTCACGCGGCTGGGCCAGCATGCCGAGCATCGCGGCTCGGGTCTCTGGAGCGGGAGTCTGCTCCTTGGCGAGGTCGGTCAACGCGACGAAGAGCTCCGCCGTGCCGAGAGTGCCGATCGGGTGGGCCGCCTCGAGCTGCGCGCGTAGTCCGGCCGGGCCCGTCGCCAGCCGCTCGGGGAACATCCGTGGCACGCGGTCCGCCGGGAAGACGTCGTCCGACTCGACCGCGCCGACAGCGGGCAGGTCCGTGGCGGCGAGGTCCCCCGCCACCGGTGCTCCGTAGGTCGCCCGCCGGTGCCAGGACCCATCTGGCCGCACGTCCAGGGTCACCTCGAGCGGCACGACGGCGGACCGCACCGGCTCGGCACCGTGGACCCGCGTCGTCAGGTCCCAGGTGGCATACCGACTGCCCGGGCGGCCCGGCGCGTCGGAGCCGGCCGCGGTGGACGCCAGCTGGTCGAGCTCTCCCGCGACGGCCGGACCGCTCGTCCCGGTGGCCAGCTGCCCCGTCAGAAGGGGTGGTGTGGCAGCCGCCGCGGGCGGCCCCGAGCGCCATGGCAGGAAGGGCAGGCCGAGGATGAGGGCGAGAGCGATGCAGCTCGCCACGCCAATGACCGCGAGGCGCCGGCCGTGGGGGTGATGCGGCTTCGGACGTGCCTGCGCCGTTTCCCTGGGGAGTCCGAGGATCTGCTCGAGGTCGGCGGCAGCTCGCTTGGCATCGTGGCCCGCCCGAGGGTCCGGGACGGGGTTGAGATCCCGCAACACCTGCTCGATCATGACCGACCTCCCCCGTCCCGATCGGCTCCGAGGGCGGTGCCCAGGCCCGATGCCGACTGCCGATGTGCCGAGTTACCGGAGCGGTCCACAGCCCGCCGAAGCCGCTGCCTCGCGCGATGGAGCCGAACCCCTGCGGCGGCCACACTGCACTCGAGCGCTTCGGCGAGCTGGGCGAGGGGCAAGCCCTCCCACGCCATGAGGAGAAGGATCTCCCGGTCGGACTCGCTGAGCGTTCCCAGCGCCGCCGACACCCGTTCCAGCTCGGCACGGTCGACCGCACGCGCGGAAGGATCGGCCTCCCGGGCGACCACTGCATCGTCGACGAGCCCGAGCGGATCCGGGAGTGTGGCCCGGTTCGTCGCCATGACGACGTGCCGGGCCACCCCGAAGAGCCATCCCCCGATGGGACTCGGTATGTCATCGAGGCGCCGCCAGGCAACCGTGAAGACGTCCGCCGTCACGTCGTCTGCCAGGCCCCGATCACGTAGACGACGCGCCACATACGCGTGGATCGGTGCGTAGTGCCGCCGGTAGATCTGCGCGAACCGTTGCTGGTCCGACGCGTCACCACCCGTCGCCATACCCATTGATGTCCGTTCGCCCGTGTTCTTCACACCCCCGGGGCAGATCATTCCGTATGCCGCTGGGCTGGCTCCCACGGTCAACCGCGCCCAGCTCCCTCCCGCCCTTCCCCTCCCGCCTCCGTCCTCCCCAATCCGCAACACACCCGCTCGCCGTCTGGTTGCCTGACCTGCAGCAGGGCGTGCAGACGATGAGCGGCTGTGTTGCGGCGGGCGGCGGATGGGCGGTCCGGGACGAGTGGTTGACCGGTCGCGGACATGATGGTGGGCCGGGCCCCCTCCACGAAGCCCGACCCACCAGTCCTTGGGTTCAGCGGCGGAACGCGTCCTTGACGTCCTCGCCCGCATCCTTCAACTGCTCGCCACGCTGCTTGACGTCGGCCTCGGTCTGGTCCATCCGGCCCTCGGCCTCGAGGCGCTCGTTGTCCGTCACCTTGCCGGCGGCTTCCTTGGCCTTGCCACCGAGGTCCTCGGTGACGTTCTTGGCCTTGTCCTTCGCACCCACGTCCGCTCCTTCCGTTGCACGAGCTGGGGTCACCCCAGTCCATACCCACTCCCGGCAGCCGAAACACCGTGCCGGTAGTGTCCGCGATGTTTGGCAGACTGGATGGGTGCCCCAAGAGACTCGCAACCTGAGCCGTTTCGCCTGGCTGTCCATCGCAGCCGCACTGGTGACGATCACGCTCAAGACGGTTGCCTGGCAGCTCACCGGATCGGTCGGCCTCCTGTCCGACGCGGCCGAGTCGGTCGTCAACCTCGTGGCCGCCGTCGCGGTTCTCATCGCCCTGCGCGTCGCCGCGATGCCGGCGGACAAGAACCACCATTTCGGGCATGCCAAGGCCGAGTACTTCTCGGCTGCGCTCGAGGGCATGATGATCTTCGTCGCGGCCCTCGTCATCCTCTACACGTCGGTCGAGCGGTTCCTCAACCCGCGCCCCATCGAGAACGTCGGCATCGGCCTCGCCGTCTCGGTCGTCGCCTCCGTCGTCAACGGCGTCGTCGCGTTCGTCCTCGTCCGTGCCGGGCGGAGGTACCGGTCGCTGACCCTGACCGCGGACGGCAAGCACCTCTACACGGACGTCTGGACCTCCGTCGGGGTCATCACCGGCGTCATCGTGGTCGCCCTCACGGGGATCGACCGGCTCGACCCGGTCATCGCCTTCCTGGTCGGCCTCAACATCATCTGGACCGGGTGGAAGCTGATCCGCGAGTCCACCGAGGGCCTCATGGACGTCGCGTTGAGCAAGGAGGAGAACCGGGGTATCGCCGAGATCCTGGCCCGGTTCGTCAGCAAGGACGTCCACTTCCACGCGTTGCGGACCCGCGTCTCGGGGCACCACCGGTTCGCGGAGGTCCATGTGCTCGTGCCCGGCCAGTGGTCGGTGCAGCGCGGCCATGACCTGGTCGAGGAGGTCGAGGCGGCGATCCGTGGGGAGTTCGCCGACCTCTCCATCACCTGTCACCTGGAGCCCGCCGAGGACCCGCGCGCCTACGGCGACTACACGGCCGAGTTCCCGGTGCCGACGCATGAGGACCTGCTCCGCACCCACCACCCGGCGCGTCCAGCACCATGAGCCCGTGATGAGCCCGTGATGAGCCCGCGGCACATCGTGCTTCCCTCCCCCATTGGCGAGCTCACGGTCGTTGCGGAAGACGGCGCCCTGACCCACCTGCTCATGGACGCGGCGAAGTACCGGCCCGCTGACCCGGACGTCTTCGGCGACGAGGCCTTCCCGGACGAGGAGCCGTTCGCCGCGGCGGCGGTGCAGCTGCGCGCCTACTTCGCCGGTGAGCTGCACGACTTCGACCTGCCGCTGGCCCCGCGCGGCGACGAGTTCCAGCTGCGGGTCTGGACCTTGCTGCGCGCCATCCCCTACGGCGAGACCCGAAGCTACGGCGACCTCGCCGGGGCCCTCGGGGACCGCAACCTCGCCCAAGCCGTCGGCACGGCCAACGGGCGCAACCCCATCGCCGTCGTCATCCCGTGTCACCGTGTCATCGGCAGGGACGGCTCGCTCGTCGGCTACGCGGGCGGACTTCACCGCAAGCGGTTCCTGCTCACGCTGGAGGAGCCCCCGGCCGACCACGCAGGCCGCCTCTTCTGACCGATCGAGTGAACAAGAATCGGGCGCAAAAGCCGTTCACTCCATTGGGGCACCCGCCCAACCTCATCGAGTGAACAAGAATCGGGCCCAAGAGCTGTTCACTCGGTCAGGGCACCCGCCCAACCCCATCGAGTGAACAAGAATCGGGCGCAAAAGCCGTTCACTCGATTGGGTTGGGTGGGGTGGGGTGGGGTGCGATCTCACAGACCTGGCCCGAGGAGCGTTCTCCTGACATGAAGCCACCGTTCGAGCGGGCCGTCACCGAGCACGGACCAGTCGTGCTCCGGGTGTGCCGCGCGACCCTCGGGCCGGCCGACGCCGACGACGCGTGGTCGGAGACCTTCCTCGCCGCCCTGCGCGCGTGGCCCGACCTCCCGGAGGACGCCAACGTCAGGGGGTGGCTCGTCACCATCGCGCACCGCAAGGCGATCGATGTGCACCGGGCCACCGCCCGGCGCCCCCTCCCGGTCGACGAGCTCCCCGAGCCGCGCGGCGCCTCCACGGCCGCCCCCGAGGAGTCACTGTCGGACGACGCGCTCTGGCAGTCGTTGGCCGCCCTCCCACCGAAGCAACGCCAGTGCGTCGCCTACCACCACGTGGCCGGCCTGCCCTACGCGGAGGTCGCCGCCATCATCGGCGGCACGGAGGCCGCGGCCCGCCGTGCCGCGGCCGATGGCATAGCCGCACTACGCCGTACCTACCTCGCCACTGAGGACGTGATCACCCATGTCTGAGTCCCTGCACGACCAGCTCTTCCAGGCGCTGGCCACCGACCCGCTGCGGCCCGACGAGCTGCCCAGCCTGCTGCGCGACCGCCTGGTGGCGCAGGCCTCGGCCGAGCAGCTGCTCGACGTCACGTACCGCATCGTCGACTCGCCCCTCGGCCGACTGCTCCTCGCTGCCACCCCCGCCGGCCTCGTGCGCGTCGCCTACGCCGCGCAGGACCACGACGCCGTCCTCCAGGAGCTGTCCGACCGCATCGGCTCCCGGGTCCTGCTCAGCCCGTCGGGTCTGGATGACGTCGCTCGCCAGCTCGAGGCGTACTTCGCCCGCGGCCTTGCAGTGATCGATGTGCCGCTCGACCTGCGCCTGACCCGAGGCTTCCGTCGCGACGTGCTCGGCCACCTACGGCAGATCCCGTTCGGCCGGACCGAGAGCTATGCCGAGGTCGCCGCCGCGTCGGGGAGCCCGCGTGCCGTTCGGGCGGTCGGCTCGGCCTGTGCGACCAACCCGATGCCCATCGTCATCCCGTGCCACCGAGTGGTGCGGACCGGCGGCGGACTCGGCGGCTACGTCGGTGGGCTCGGCGCCAAGCGGTTCCTGCTCGACCTCGAGCAGGCTGCCTGACCGTTCGAGGCAGTCCGTGCGAGGTCTTCGGTGCGAGGTTGGACCTCGCTCTCGAGAGCGACGCGATACCTCGACCGGGAATACCTCGAACGGTCATGCAACGGTTGGTGGAGCCCACGTGTCTCATCTCGTGTACGACACTGGGCCCATCCCTACGACCGGACCGGGGAGCTGATGCGACGCACGGACGAGGAGGCGTTCCGCGCGTTCGTCACCGAGCGGCAGACGGTGCTGCGACGACGCGCGTTCCTGCTCTGCGGCAACTGGGCCGACGGCGACGAGCTCGTCCAGGAGGCCCTCGCCCGCGTGTACGTCGCCTGGCCTCGGATCACCGCTGGGGCCGAGGCGGCCTACACCCGACGCACCATGATGAACGTCTACCTCAACGACCAGCGCAAACGGCGCCGCGAGGTCCTCACCGACCAGACGCCCGAGCCCGCGGTCACCGACCACGACCGTGAGCTCGCCCTCACGCTGACCGAGCTGCTCAAGGACCTGCCGGACAAGCAGCGAGCCGTCATCGTGCTCCGGTTCTGGGAGGACCTCACGGTGCCGCAGATCGCCGAGTGCACGGGCGTCGCCGAGGGCACCATCAAGAGCCAGATCTCCAGGGCGCTCGCCGCGCTGCGGGACCGGCTCGCCGAACCACCCCTGACCGGAGCAGGAGCCCTGCCATGACGCATCCGGACCAGAGCGAGCAGCAGCTGAGAAGGGCGCTCCGCACCATGAACGACCTCAAGCCACCAACGGACGAGCTGTTCGTGCAGCGCGCCGTCATCCGCGGTCGGGCCCGCACGAACCGGCGTCGCAACGGCCTCCTCGCCGTGGCCGCAGCCCTCGTGGTCGTCGCCGGTGGAGGCGGTGCGTGGCTGCTCCAGGGTGGCCTGCCAGGCGCCCAAACCGCCTCCCCGGCATCCGCCCCCGAGGTGATGGGCGACCAAGGCTCCCAGAGCGGCGATGGGAGTGCTGCGGGAGGAAGCGCAGGCCGCGAGCAGCCGACGCCCTCAAACGGCCCCGACAACGTACCGGTGCCTCCGTCCCAGGTTGGGAGCGACTGGTTCGTCGGCCCCCTCACGGCCCAGCGGACCGCGGTGGAACGACTCGCCCCCGAGCTGACGACGAGGTGGGGTGCCGTCTTCTCCGGCGCCTACGCGACGGACCCGACCAACACCTCGATCGTCGTCGCCCTGACCCGTCCGGACGACACCCTCGAGGACCGCATCCGGTCCGCGATGCCCGACCCCGAGGACGTCGAGTTCGCCCGGTCCGAGCACTCCTACGCCGACAAGGCCGCTCTGGTGCAACGGATCCGGGCGGACTCCCCCGCGCTGGCGAGGGAGGGCATCGCCATCTCGACCGTCACGCAGGACCCTCGCGCGGACCGCGTCGCGGTGGCCGCCTCCGGCAGCGACGTCGGAGCCCGGCTCCAGGAACGGTACGGCGCCGACTGGGTCACGGTCACGCTCCTGCCGAAGGGTCCGAACGACACGTTCTCGACGCCGCCCCCGCGCTGACCCCGAGCTGACCCCGCGCTGACCCCGCGCTGACCGCGCGCTGACCCCGCGCTGACCCCGCGCTGACCCGGCCACGGGCGGAGGGAGCAGGCGAGCGCGACCGGGCTCAGCGGCATACGGCATCTCCACCTACGATCACCGGATGGAGGCACCACGCCCGCCGAAGGCGCCCATGAGCCCGCAGGACGCCCTGCGCCGCATCGGCTTCCTGCTCGAGCGGGCGCGGGAGAGCCCCTACCGGGTGGCTGCGTTCCGGCGGGCGGCCGAGGCGATCCGGCTCGTCCCCGAGGAGGAGCTGGAGGAGCGCGTCCGGGAGGGCACGCTCAAGCAGATCAAGGGCATCGGGGACTCGACCGCGGCCATCATCGTGCAGGCCGTGCGGGGGGTCATGCCGGCCTACCTCGCCACTCTGGAGGAGCAGCACGGCGCGCCGCTCAGCTGGGACGGGGCGGAGCTGTACACCGCGCTGACCGGCGACCTCCACGTCCACTCCGACTGGAGCGACGGCGGCAGCCCGATCGAGGAGATGGTCCTCACGGCGGTCGAGCTCGGGCAGGAGTGGATGGCCCTCACCGACCACTCCCCCCGCCTCACGATCGCCAACGGGCTGTCGCGCGAGCGCCTCGCCCTGCAGCTGCAGCGGGTCGACGCCATCAACGCGTCGCTCGGCGACACGTTCCGCCTGCTCAAGGGGATCGAGGTCGACATCAACCTCGACGGGACGCTCGACCAGGACCCGGACATGCTCGAGCAGCTCGACGTCGTCACCGCCTCGGTCCACTCGAAGCTGCGCCAGCCCGCCTTTGAGATGACCCCGCGAATGCTTGCGGCCGTTCGCAATCCGCGCACCAACGTCCTCGGCCACTGCACCGGGCGGCTCGTCACGGGCGGGCGCGGGAAGCGTCCGGAGTCGCAGTTCGACGCGGAGAAGGTCTTCCGGGCCTGCGCCCAGAACGACGTGGCCGTCGAGATCAACTCCCGCCCGGAGCGGCAGGACCCGCCCGACGCGCTGATCGAGCTTGCCCGGGACCTCGGCTGCCTGTTCGCGATCGACTCAGACGCCCACGCGCCCGGTCAGCTCGACATGAAGCTGCTCGGCTGCGAGCGTGCCGAACGGCTCGGGATCCCGGCCGAGCGCATCGTCACGACGTGGCCGGTCGAGGACCTGCTGGCGTGGGCGAAGGGCTGAACCGGCCCGGCTCGAGGGGGTGCCAGAGGGCGCGAGCCGATTTGGTGGCGCGCGGAAACTCCCCTATAGTTTCGACGTCCCAAACGGAACAGGTCGGGATGCGTCCCCATCGTCTAGCGGCCTAGGACTCCGCCCTTTCACGGCGGCAGCACGGGTTCGAATCCCGTTGGGGATACGCACGACAAATCAATAGCAAGGCCCCGTAGCGCAGTTGGTTAGCGCGCCGCCCTGTCACGGCGGAGGTCGCCGGTTCGAGCCCGGTCGGGGTCGCTTTGTTGTGAGGCGCCGTTCCAGATGGAGCGGCGCCTCTCGCTGTGCCTGGGTTGCGCAACGCCTTTGGCCGTATGCCGCTGAGCTCGCTCCT
>NZ_DATEEY010000061.1:0-12157 GCF_035280925.1 Intrasporangium sp.
GGACGACGGCGTCGCCTTCGCCGGAGCGGCACCGCTGGGTGCGGGCGGGGCCTTGACGGCCGTCTTCGCCGCGGCCTTGCCGTCGCCTCCGGAGCGGAGCTCCGTCGGGAACGTTTCCTTGATCTTGCGGACGACGGGGGGCTCGATGGTGGACGACGCCGACCGGACGAACTCTCCCTGGCTCTTCAGGTGTGCGAGTAGCACCTTGCTCTCGACTCCGAGCTCTTTCGCGAGCTCGTAGACCCGGACCTTGGCCACATTTCTCCTGTCTTGGTCCGGACCTGACAGGAGGCCGAACCGTGGGTTATTGCTGGGGCTTGCTCATCGCTGAGGACTCATCGGAGGCTCATAGCGTTTGACCCGCCTTGGTTCGTTGACGTGTGGTGCACGGCCGTCGGATGACGACCGACCTCATGCTGCTACGGGTGCTGGATCCCGAGATGCTGTGCCACCTCGCTGGTGTCGACCGCGGCCTGCAGGCGCAGGGCACGTCCGAACGCCTTGCGGCGCACTGCCAGCTCGAAACACCCGGGTCGGGGATGCAGCCACGCACCCCGCCCCGGCAGTCGGTGTCCCGGGTCCGGCCGGAGGTGAACCGGAGTGCTTCCCGGCGCATCTGCGTCCTTCGCCGCGACCACTCGCAGCAGGGCCGACCAGCTATCCGTTCCTCGACATCCCACACAGGTGCGGGACGGCTCGGCGCGGAGTCCAGTCCGGTCGGCCACAGAACAGTCTAACCCGTATGCCGCTGAGCTGAGTCCCCGGGGGCTGGCCGGGCTCCGCTCCTCCCGCCCGTCACCACTCCTGCCCTTGACCCCCTCCCCTTGACCCCCTCCCCTTGATCGAGTGAACAGCTTTCGGGGACGCGGCTTCGCCGCGGGGACCGAAAGCTGTTCACTCGATCGGGGGCGGGGCCTCGGTGTCGGGGCGGATGTCGATGCGCCAGCCGGTCAGCTTGGCGGCGAGGCGGGCATTCTGGCCCTCCTTGCCGATCGCGAGGCTGAGCTGGTAGTCGGGCACGATGACCCTCGCCGTGCGGGCGGCGGCGTCGACGATCTCGACGGACTGGACCCGTGCCGGCGAGAGGGCCGCGGCGACGAACTGGGACGGCTCGTCCGAGTAGTCGACGATGTCGATCTTCTCGCCTCGTAGCTCCGTCATGACGGCACGCACCCGAGCCCCCATGGGGCCGATGCACGCGCCCTTGGCGTTGACGCCCGACACCTTGGAGCGGACCGCGATCTTCGTCCGGTGGCCCGCCTCCCGAGCGAGGGCCGCGATCTCGACCGTGCCGTCCGCGATCTCCGGCACCTCGAACTTGAAGAGCGTGCGGACGAGGTTGGGGTGCGTCCGGGACAGCCCGACCTGTGGCCCCCTCGGGCCGCGCTTGACGCTGACGACATAGCAGCGGAGGCGCTCGCCGTGGACGTACCGCTCCCCCGGCACCTGCTCGGCGAGCGGGAGGATCCCCTCGACGCTGCCGAAGTCGACGAGGACGTTCCGAGGGTCCTGGCTCTGCTGGATGATGCCGGAGATCACGTCGCCCTCGCGGCCCTTGAAGTCGCCGAGGATCGCCTCGTCCTCCAGGTCGCGCAGTCGCTGGACGATCACCTGACGGGCCGTCGACGCAGCGATCCGGCCGAAGCCCTCCGGGGTGTCGTCGAACTCCGGACCGGGCTCGCCTCGCTCCGGGCGCTCGCCCTCGTCCGCGGGGAGCAGCTCACCCTCCTCGCGCGCCCAGACGATGACGTGCCCGGTCTTGCGGTCCAGCTCGACCCGGGCCAGGCGGTAGCTGCCCTCGGTGCGGTGGTAGGCGACGAGGAGAGCCTGCTCGATCGCGGGGATGAGCACGTCGAGGCTGAGGTCCCGCTCGCGCTCCAGGGCTCGGAGGGCGGCAAGGTCGATGTCCATCAGGTGTCCTCCTCCGAGCCGGCGGCTCCGGCATCCGTGTCAGCGGCGTCGGGAGCCGACGCGCCCGACTCGTCCGGCCGCTTGAACTCGACCTGAACGGTTCCCCGGTGGACCGCGTCCAGCTCGATCTCCTCGATGCGGGCGGCAGCCTTCTTCGCGGCGGGGACCTCGAGGGTCAGGCGGTCCGCGCCCACCTCGGTGAGGCGGCCCGTCACCGAGCCACGCTCGTGGAGGACCTCGACGAGCCGACCGACCTGGCGGCGGAACTGGTCACGGGACTTCATGGCCCGACCGATACCGGGCGAGCTGACCTCCAGCACGTAGGGCGCCCGCCCCATGACGTCCGATTCGTCGAGGCGGTCGCTCACGGCGCGAGTCGCGTCGGCGACGTCGTCGAGGGAGATGGGCGGGACAGGGCTGGAGGTGTCGGCTGGGTCCAGATCGGCGATGTCGGTGTCGACGAGGACGCGGACCACCCTGCGCTTGCCGGCCGGGCTGATGGTGACGTCCTCGATGACGAGCCCGAGCGGCGCGAGAGCGGGCTCGATGGTGGCTCTGATCTGTTCGGCCGTGCTCATCGCCCACACCTCCTGCTCTTCTCGAATCCGGGCGCACACCGTCTGGGATGCGCGCCGCGTGGATCTACTCTAGCCGCGCACCGGCGCCGCAGGTCGCGTGGGAGGATCTGCCCCATGAATGGCGACACCCGGGCGCGCGGGTCCCGGGTGCACCACCCGCCGGTGTCCACGACCCGACGCCTGTTCCTCGTGGGGGGCGGCGCGGCCCTCCTGGCGGCAGTCACGGGATGCGGGGTGCGCATGGACCTCCCCCAGCCTCCCCCGCCGAGCCCGACGAGGCGCCGCGCTCCCGACGAGGCCCTGATCATCGGGGTCGTCGGGGACCTCGACGAACTGCTCCGCGCGTGGCCGGCCGCCGCCAAACCTGCCGTGCTCAAGCACTCCCGTGCCCTCCTCACCGAGCTGCGGGCAACGCTGGTCGGCCGCCTGACGAACGAGGGGGTGCCGACCGAGGAGATCGCCCCGGCAGCAGCCGACCCCTCGGCCGCCCCGACACCGACCGGGACGCCGACGAGCGGGCCGCTGTCGGTCGGGGAGCTCAGGAAGAGGCTGGCCGCCCTGCCGTCCGCGCATCTGGACTCGACGACGAGCGCGACTGCAGAGACGCGGGAACTGCTGACAGCGGCATACGGCACGATCTTCACCGCCGCGGGGCTACTCGGAGCGGACGTCGCGCCCGCCGCCGAGGCAAGCCCCGTGCGGCCCCGGCTCGCGGAGCGCACGTCGCCGCTCGTCTACGCCTTCGAGGTGGTCGCGGCGCAGTCCTCAGGGACCCAGCGCAGCCGTGCCCTCGACACGCTCGAGCGCCTGCGCGGCCTCGAGCGACTCATCGGGCGCGACGACGCGACGAGCGGGTGGTCCCTCCCCTTCCCCGTGACCGACCCGGGCAGTGCCCGCCGCCTCGGAGACACCGTGCTGAAGCGGGCCGTGGGCGCTCTGGGAGAGGTGCCCGGCAGAGCGCCGACGGCCGAGTCGCTGGACGACGTGGCGCGCTGGGTCGCGGCCGTCCAGCTCGCGGCGGACACGTGGGGTCTCGAGCCGGTTGCGTTCCCCGGGATGGAGCAGCCGGACCGGTGATTGACCTCATCCCGCTGCACTTCGCCCATCACATCGCGGGCTTCGAGCCGGATGGCTACGTCTCCGGCGAGGACTGGCTCCAGATGCTTCCCGGGCTGCTCCGTGACCTGCTGGACGAGTGGCAGCTCGAGCCGACCGGCCGGAGCATGAGCGGTTTCTGCTCTGTGGTCATTCCCGTCCGGATCCTCACGACCGGCGACGCAGCCGTCCTCAAGGTGTCGTGGCCACATCCCGAGGCGGCCACGGAGGCCCTCGCGCTACAAACCTGGAATGGCCATGGCGCCGTCCGTCTCGTCCGGGCGGACCCGGCTCGTTTCGCGCTGCTCCTCGAGCGGCTCGACACCCGGGACCTGACCGAGGCGCCCATCGACGACGCCTGCGCCGTCGTCGGAGACCTCCTGACCACGCTCCGCAGACCGCCGCACCCTCGTGTCCCCCGCCTCGCGGACTACGCCGCCCGGCAGGCAGAGGAACTGCGCGCCGCGCCGCCGGTGATCCCTCGGCGCTACCTTGACCAGGCGGCTGCCCTCGCTCGTGAGCTCGTGGCCCGGCCGCCGTCCGAGGAACGCCTCCTCCACACGGACCTCCACTTCGCGAACGTCCTGGCCGCCGATCGCGCGCCCTGGCTCGCGATCGACCCGAAGCCGATGGCCGGGGACCCGGCCTTCGAGGTCGCGCCGGCGCTCTGGAACCGGGCCGACGAGCTGGGCACCGGCTCGCAGGTGCGCTGGTCCCTCCGTCGGCGCCTCGAGATCATCTGTGAGCGAGCGGACCTCGACGAGGGACGCGCCCGGGCCTGGACCATCGTGCGCGAGGCAGACAACGCGCTCGAGGTCGCGGACGACCCGTCGGCGCGCGACCGCGTCAGCCTGGCGGTGGTGATCATCAAGGCGATGAACGACTGACCCGCAGCTGACGGAGCCATCCTGCCTGTGTCCGCTACTCGCAGCCTGCTCCGCAAATCGGAGCAGGATGCGAGTCCCGTCATCGCGGGTCACCTCGCCAGTGCGACCTGCATCGCCTTCGGCTGGACGACCGCGACGGCCGTGTCTCCGACGCCACGTAGGGATCGCCTAGCGTGGGGTGATGAGCAACCGACTCAGCGAGGCCACCAGCCCGTACCTCCTCCAGCACCGGGACAACCCGGTCCACTGGCAGGAGTGGGGTGAGCCGGCCTTTGCCGAGGCACGCGAGCGCAACGTCCCCGTTCTCCTCTCCGTCGGTTATGCCGCGTGCCACTGGTGCCACGTCATGGCCCACGAGTCCTTCGAGGACGAGCGTGTGGCCCGAGCGCTCAACGACCGCTTCGTCCCCGTCAAGGTGGATCGCGAGGAGCGGCCCGACATCGACGCGGTCTACATGTCCGCGGTCACCGCCCTGACGGGCCAGGGCGGGTGGCCGATGACCGTCTTCCTCACTCCGGACGGACAGCCCTTCTTCGCCGGCACCTACTTCCCCCGCGAACACTTCCTGCGCCTCGTCGACGCCATCGACGAGGCGTGGCGCACCAGAGAGGACGAGGTGCGCGCCTCCGGCCTCCACATCGCCGGTGCCCTTCGCGAGGCGGTCGGCAGCCCCCAGCCGTATGCCGCTGAGCTCGCTGATCTCGATCGTGCAGTCTCCGTGTTGTCGGCTCAGTTCGACGCGTCCGCCGGCGGATTCGGGACGGCGCCGAAGTTCCCGCCGTCGATGGTGCTCGAGTTCCTGCTGCGTCACCACGCCCGGACCGCGGACGACGGGTCGCTCGCCATGGCAGACCGGACCCTCGAGGCGATGGCCCGCAGCGGCATGTACGACCAGGTCGGCGGCGGGTTCGCGCGCTACTCGGTCGACGCGAACTGGGTCGTGCCGCACTTCGAGAAGATGCTCTACGACAACGCGCTGCTGTTGCGGGTCTATGCCCACTGGTGGCGGACGACTCGGAAGCCCTTGGCGGACAAGGTGGTTCGCGAGACGGCTTCCTTCCTGCTCGATGAGCTACGCACCGCCGAGGGCGGGTTCGCGTCTTCCCTGGATGCCGACACGAACGGCGTCGAGGGCCTGACCTACGTCTGGACCCCGGCACAGCTGGCGGACGTGCTGGGCGAGGAGGACGGGGCCCGGGCCGCCCGGCTGCTCACGGTGACCGACACCGGCACGTTCGAGCACGGCACGTCGACCCTGCAGCTGCTCTCGGATCCCGACGACCCAGCCTGGTTCGACACGGTGCGCTCCCGGCTCGCCCGGGCCAGGGCGGGGCGGCCCCAGCCTGCCCGGGACGACAAGGTCGTGACGTCGTGGAACGGCTTGGCCATCGCCGCTCTCGCGGAGGCCGGCGCGATCCTCGACGAGCCTGACTGGATTGCCTCGGCGGTCCGCTGTGCCGACCTCGTGCTGGAGCTGCATGTGGTCGACGGCCACCTACGGCGCGCCTCGAGGGACGGCCGGATCGGGGATGCGTCCGGTGTGGCGGATGACTACGGCAACCTCTCGGAGGGCCTGCTCGCGCTCCACCAGGCGACGGGTGAGGCGCGCTGGCTCAGCATCGCGGGTCGGTTGCTGACACAGGCGCGGGACCGCTTCGGCGCCGAGGAGGGAGGCTTCCACGACACCGCCTCGGACGCGGAGCAGCTCTTCCTGCGCCCGCGCAGCGGCGCAGACAACGCCGAACCGTCCGGCCAGTCCGCTCTCGCCGGGGCGCTCGTGACACTCGGCGCCCTGACCGGCTCCTCGGACCACCTCGAGGCCGGGCGCCGTGCCGTCGAGGCGGGCATGGCCGTCGCCGTCCGTGAGCCTCGGTTCGGGGGCTGGACCCTCGCGATCGCAGAGGCCCTCGCGGCCGGGCCGCTCCAGGTCGCCATCGTGGGCGACGGGCCCGACGGGGACGCACTGGCGCGGACCGCGCGGCTCGCGATGAGCCCCGGGCTCGTGCTCGTCCACGGCGACCCCGATACGCCCGGGATCCCCCTACTCACGGATCGCCCTCTTGTGGAAGGCAACCCAGCGGCATACGTCTGCCGTGGATTCGTCTGCGACCGCCCAGTCACGACGATCGAGGAACTCAGCCAGTCGCTGACCTGACTGCTCCACCGTCTACATCGAATGTGCAGTAAGCGCCCGCACCCCAGCGACGCGAACTGCACACTCGACTGAACGGGCTCGGCCTGTCCCCCGGTTGTCAGCTGCCGGTGTAGGCGGCCAGACACCGCTGAGCGGCAGCCTCGGCGGCCGCACGGTCCTCGCCCGATGCGACCTGTGCCTCGGTCCAGGCGGCGACGCTGCGCTTCATGAACTCGAGGCCCTCGGCGCTCATCTGCCATTCGAGCGCCTGGGCGTCGTCGAGGTGCTCGCCTGTGGTCAGGTGCATCGAGAGGCCGAGCAGCATCATGTCCCAGCCGATGCCGACCGCACCGGGACCGAAGTCAGGCCACCGCTCGTCGACGTGTGCGATGTGCTCGACGCGGAGCTGGGAGCCCTCGCCAGCCGTGCTGAAGGTGGCGACGACCCAGGAGACGCCCATTCCGCCGAACTCCCAGGTGAGGCGGATGCGATCCTGCGGCACGCACTCCTCGATGGTGCCGCCGGCGTTGCCCTGGAGCTGGTACTGGCCGCCCTCTCGCAGGTCCCCCGTGACCGGCATGAGCCAGCGCGAGATGCGCTCTGCCTCGGTGCAGGCGGCCCACAGGTCGGCGAGAGGCACCGGGTAGGTCTGGGTCAGGACGACCGACTTCGTCTCCTGCCCGTCACGGCTTCCCGTCGCGACGGCGCGGTCGACGGCCGGGAGCTGGTCCAGAGGGTTGAGCGTGTCCATTGGGGACTCCTTCGTCGTGAGGTGGTTGCGGTGCGGATGTGCGTCGACCACGCCGCAGCTCGGTACCCAAGGCATCGAGCCGTTGCGACCAGAAGGCACGGAAGTGCGAGAGCCACATGTCGAGCTCCTCCAGGGGAGCGGGGTCAACGGCATAGATCCGCCGGGTGCCCTCGGCGCGGACCGTGGTGAACCCGTTGTCACGCAGCACTTTCAGGTGCTGTGAGACCGCGGGGTGCGAGATGCCGAACTCGTCGCCAATGGCGCGGGCCAGCTCGCCTGACGACAGCTCTCCCTCGGACAGGAGGACGAGCAGCCGTCGGCGAACAGGATCACCGAGGACGTCGAGCGCGTGCATGCACTCCATATTTGCGCTCTGGCTTAATTAAGTCAAGAGCGAAATAGATGGATCGGTTCAGGTCCACCAGCCGAGGAGGCTGCCGCCGATCCGGACGATGAAGGCCGAGACGATCAAGACGAAGACGGCCCGTACGAAGCCGCTGCCTCTGGCCACCGCCGTGCGAGCCCCGATGTAGCCGCCCGCGATGTTGCCCACCGCCATGACGAGGCCGACCTGCCAGAGGACGTGCCCGCCCGGCGCGAAGACCGTCAACGCGCCGAGGTTGGTTGCGAAGTTGGTGATCTTCGCCTTGACGCTGGCCTCGAGGAAGGTGTAGCCGAGCAGGCCGACGAGCGAGAAGACGAGGAACGAGCCGGTACCTGGACCGAGGGCCCCGTCGTAGACCCCGACGACGAAGCCGGTGAGCATCGCGAGGGCAACGTGCTTGTGCCCGTGGAACCGCTTGATCGACTCCCGGCCCAGGTCCGGCCGGAGGATGGTGTAGGCGCCCACCACGACGAGGAGGACGAGGATGATCGGGTTGAACGCCGACTTGGGGATGTGCAGCCCGATGACCGCGCCCCCGATGGCTCCCAGGTAGGCGACTCCCGCCATGGGCAGCGCCGTTCGCAGGTCGGCGCCCACGCGCCGGAAGTAGGTCACCGAGCTCGTCGCCGTGCCGAAGATCGAGCTCACCTTGTTCGTGGCGAGCAGCTGCGCAGGAGTCGCGGAAGGGATCCCGATGAGCAGGGCAGGCAGCTGGATCAGGCCGCCACCGCCGACGACGGCGTCGATCCAGCCCGCGGCGAGGGCAGCGACGCCCAGCAGGGCGATGACGCCGGGCGTGAGGTCCTCCGTCAAAGGAGGTTCCACGCGTCGACGATCGTCGCGATGTCGACGAGGTCGTGCGCAACGGCGTCGGGAGTCGCCTCATGAGACACCTGCTGGTCGACCGGGATCTCGGAGTGCGGGATCCAGATGGCCCGCATCCCGACCTGCTGGGGGCCGTGCACGTCCTCGAAGGAACGGTCCCCGACGTAGGCGCACTCCTCGGCGGCGACTCCCAAGGCACCAGCGGCATGGGCGAAGATCTCCGCCTGGGGCTTCACCCACGGCACCTCGCTCGAGTAGACGTCTGCGTCGATGAGCTCGAGCACGCCGTCGCGCTCGAAGATGCCCCGGTGGTAGTCGCGGTCCCAGATCGTGTTGGACAGCACGCCTATCCGGATCCCGGTTGCTCGCAGTGTCTCCCAGAGTGGACCGATGGATGGGTGGGTGAAGGTGTGCGGCTCCCAGAACGCACGGTAGGCCGCGGTCCCGGCCTCCGTCCGGGAGTCGCCGTGTGGCAGCCCGCACGACTCGAGGATCTCGTGGAGGCGTGCGCTCAGCCCCTCGGATCGGCCGCGTTTCCAGGCGAGGTCCTCAGCGGCGGACAGCGCGCTCACGAGGTCGTCGCGCGAGCGCGCCGCGAGACCCGCGCCGTCGGCGAACGCGGTCCACTGTGCTCGCAGGTCGACCGTGTGCCATGGCGTGATCGTGCCGCCCCAGTCGAAGATGACAGCCTTGACGGGCGCCTTGCCGGGCGCCTCGAAGGGGCGGGACGACGCCGATCCGGTCTCGGTCACGACCCCCGCACCTCGGCGAGCACCGACTCGACGGCCGAGTCCAGAGCCACCTCACGGCGCTCGCCCGAGCGGCGGTCCTTGATCTCGACCCTGCCCTCGGCGAGGCCGCGGCCGACGACGATGATGGTCGGCACCCCGATGAGCTCGGAGTCCTTGAACTTGACGCCCGGACTGACGCCCCGGCGGTCGTCGACGATGCACGTCAGACCCCGCGCCTCGAGCTCTCGCGCGAGGTCCTCCGCGGCGGAGAAGAGCGGCTCGTCCTTGCCCGCGGCGACGATGTGGACATCGGCCGGCGTGAGCTCACGAGGCCAGATGATGCCGGCGTCGTCGTGGTTTCCCTCGACGACGCAGGCCACGGCACGCGAGACGCCGACGCCGTAGGACCCCATCACGACCGTCGTCAGCTTGCCGTTCTGGTCGAGCACCCGCAGGTCGAGCGCCTCCGCGTACTTCTTGCCGAGCTGGAAGACGTGGCCCATCTCGATGCCGCGCGCCCCCTCGAGGACGTGGTCGCAGTTCGGACAGGGGTCACCGAAGCGCACCTCGGCCGCCTCGATCGTCCCGTCGCCCGTGAAGTCCCGCCCGACGACGAGGTCGATGACGTGGCGCCCCGGCTCGTTCGCGCCGGTCACCCACCGGGTGCCCTCGGAGACCCGGGGGTCGAGCACATAGCGGATGCCCGTCGAGCCCTCGGTCCCCAGCGCGCCGGGCCCGATGTACCCCTTGACGAGGCCGGGGTGCCCGGCGAACGCCTTCTCGTCGAAGGCCTCGACCTCGGCCGGCTCGACCTGGGCACCGAGCCGCTTCTCGTCGACGTCGCGGTCGCCGGGAATGCCGATGGCGAGCGGCTCGCGCGTGCCGTCGGGGTGCACGAGCGTGACGACGACGTTCTTCAGCGTGTCGCCTGCCGTCCAGGCCCGGTCGTCCCGTGGGAAGTGCTCGTTGAGGTGGGCGACGAGGCTCTCGATCGTCGGTGTGTCCGGCGTGTCCTCGACATGGGCAGCCGGCACGCCCTCCCACCCCACCGGCTCCGGGGCCGGGACCCGGACCGCCTCGACGTTGGCGGCATAGCCGCAGTTGGTGCAGCGGACGTAGGTGTCCTCGCCCACCTCGGCGGTGGCGAGGAACTCCTCGCTCTTGGACCCGCCCATCGCGCCGGCCATCGCCGCGACGATGACGTAGTGGAACCCGAGCCGGTCGAAGATCCGCACGTAGGCGTCTCGGTGGGCCTGGTAGCTCTTGTCCAGTCCCGCCTCGTCGACGTCGAACGAGTAGCTGTCCTTCATGACGAACTCACGGGCGCGGAGCAGTCCGGCGCGCGGGCGGGCCTCGTCGCGGTACTTCGTCTGGATCTGGTAGATCGACAGCGGCAGGTCCTTGTAGGACGAGTACAGGTCCTTCACCGTGAGGGTGAACATCTCCTCGTGCGTCGGCCCGAGCAGGTGGTCGGCCTGCTTGCGGTCCTTGAGCCGGAAGATGTTGTCGCCGTACTCCAGCCAACGGCCGGTCGTCTCGAAGGGCTCCCTGGGCAGCAGGGCCGGGAAGAGCAGCTCCTGGGAGCCGATCGCGTCCATCTCCTCGCGCACGATCTGCTCGACGTTGCGCAGCACCCGCAGGCCGAGCGGCAGCCAGGTGTAGACACCCGGGCTGACCCGCCGGATGTAGCCGGCGCGGACAAGGAGCCGGTGGCTCGGGACCTCAGCGTCCGCCGGGTCCTCGCGCAGGGTGCGCAGGAACAGGGACGACATGTGCAGGACCACGGGCTGGCTCCTCGGTGACGGGGCAGGGACGTTGACGACGGAAGGATATCCGCACACACGGGAGCTCGCGGCCGCGAGCGGCCTGCGCCCCCGTGGACCCCCGAGGACTGCGTCGCCAGGTGGACTCGACCGCTGTCGAGGCCTGCGCCGCCCTAGCGTCGGGGGTCATGGACGACGTCTACCTCCATGGCCACCATCCCAGCGTCATCGCGTCCCACGGTGTTCGCACCGCCGCGGACTCAGCGGCATACCTGCTCCCCCACCTGCGAGAGGGCATGTCCGTGCTCGACGTCGGCTGTGGCCCTGCGACCATCACGCTCGACCTCGCCGAGGCCGTCGGGACCGGACAGGTGATCGGGATCGAGCCGGTCGAGCAACCGCTCATCGCGGCCCGCCACAATGCGGCTGCGCGACGGGACCCGCGGACAGAGTTCGTGCGCGCCGACGTCCATGAGCTTCCTTGGGACACTGGCACGTTCGACGTGGTGCACGCACACCAGGTCCTCCAGCACCTGGTCGACCCCGTCGCCGCCTTGCGCGAGATGGCCCGGGTCAGCCGGTCGGGCGGCATCGTGGCCTTCCGGGACGTCGACTACGCCTCGATGGTCTGGTACCCAGAGACCGACGGCATGGCCCTGTGGCTCGACCTCTACCGGCGGCTCGCGCGGGCCAACCACGCCGAGCCCGATGCCGGCCGCCGCCTCAAGGCTTGGGCTCACGCGGCGGGCCTGGAGTGGCTGACTCCGTCCGCCTCCCTCTGGACGTACGCGACGCCGGAGCAGTGCGCGTGGTGGGGCAGCGCTTGGGCACATCGAGCGCTCGACTCCACCTTTGCGACGCAGGCCCTCGAGCGGGGGTTCGCCTCTCGGGATCAGCTCCAGCGGATCAGCGAGGCATGGCTGGACTGGTCCGGGCACCCGGACGCCTGGTTCGCCATGACCCATGGCGAGGTCATCGCCCGCGTGTCCCGGTGAACCGGGTGCGATCGGCGCAGAACTCGGTGGAGCACCCGGCCGGCGCCTTGGGAGAGTGGTCCCATGCCGCTGACCTCCGTGACGTTCCAGTGCACTCATGAC
>NZ_DATEEY010000062.1:0-9051 GCF_035280925.1 Intrasporangium sp.
CACACCACCCTTCACCATCGGCCCGAACGGCCAGGCCGTTGTGCCGGGGGCCGACGCCGACCAGAACCTTCCTGACGTATTTGGAAACGTCAAAGAGCTGGGCCCGCTGAACTCCAACACGACGAAGATCGGCGTGATCCACAACGACGCGCTGCCGACTCTCGGCGATACCAACCCCAACGGCCAGGTGGACCTGAGACAGGCCTGGATCGGCTCGGCAAGCGACGCCGACGGGGACGACTGGCTCTACTTCGCGTGGGAGCGTGACGCGGCGAACGGCAGCGGCTTCATCGCCTACGAATTCATGCAGGACCAGGCGCCCGCCGCCTGTGACTACAGCGACACCACGGCCAACCTCATCGCGAACTGCAACCCATGGGCCAACCGTCAGGCTGGCGACTTCATGATCCTGTGGGACCAGCAGGGCGGCAGCAGGGACCTGTACCTGCGCGTGTGGTCCGAGGACGCCAATGGCAACCTCGTCCTGAGCCCTACTGGCGACCCGCTCGACCCAGCCGTGTCGGCGGCCGCCTACAGCGCCGACGGGTTCCGCGGCGAGGCGGCACTCAACCTGACCGACACCGTCTTCGGCGGGTCGCAGGCGTGTCGGTCCTTCGCCAACATCATCCCGAGCACCGTGACCGGCAACTCGGACACGGCGGACTACAAGGACACGATCCTGCAGCCGACCGTCCCGATCGGGAACTGTGAGTCGACCACAAAGACCACGCCCCGGGTCGTCACCGACACGTCGACCAACCCGGACACGACCGACGATGTGCCCGCAGGTGGCGCATCGATAGGCTCCGGCGTGCTGGCCGTGGCGGATTCCGCCCTCATCAGCATCACCGGCGGCACCGCCACCCCGGCTGGTTCCGTCTCGTTCTTCCTGTGCAAGCTCGACGCGCCCGCACTGTGCACCAGTGGCGGGACGAGTGTGGGCTCGGTGAACCTGACGGGTGCGTCGTACCCGGTCACGGTTCAGTCTGCAACGGCCTATGTCACCTCGGCAGGCCGGTACTGCTGGCGCGCCGTCTACACCGGCGACCCGGACAACGGCATCGGCGGCTCGAACGACTCCGCTGCCACTGAGTGCTTCACCGTCAACCCGGTCACCCCTGGGCTCGCCACGACTGCGGGAGCGGATGTCTTCCTGGGCAGCCCCGTGACTGACACCGCCACCCTCACGGACCTCGCGACCCAGCCGGCCAACCCGGTGATCAACCTGACCGGCACCGCCGGTCCGGCCGCGGGCGGGACCATCACGTTCAAGCTGTACGGGCCTGACAACTGCACGACCTTGGCGTTCACCTCGAGCACCTTCGCAGTGAGCGGCAACGGCACGTACGGACCCGCATCGTTCACCCCGACGGCTCCGGGAACGTACCACTGGGTCGCCGAATACAGCGGCAACCTGCCGAACAACAACGCCACCTCGCACAACACCGCCTGCACTGACACGAACGAGGACGTCGTGGTCAACACGGTTGCCTCGTCCCTGACGAGCGCGCAGACCTGGGTCCCCAGTGACTCGGTCACGGTCTCGGCACCCGCTGGCGGAAACCTGGCTGGCACGGTCTTGTTCGAGTTCTTCACGAACGGCACCTGCAACGGCACGGCCGCCTACACATCGCCGCTGAGGACCGTCTCGGGAGCCTCACCACAGACCGTCACGTCTGGGAATGCGCCTGCGCAGACGGCCACCGGCTCGTTCTCATGGCGAGTCAACTACGACAGCACCAACGCGTCACAGCGGGACATCCCCGCAAGCTGCCACGAGACGTCGGCGCTGACGGTCACCAACGGCGGAACGATCTCGTCCCCGTGATGTGACACACGTTCGTGGACCCGCGCCCCCGGGCGCGGGTCCAAGGACCTTTCCTGACAGTCCCCACCTTCGGGCCGTGTGATGTCCAAGCGGAGATCGCGGCCTCTCCTGTACCGTGCCGCCGCTTGACGGCATGGAAAACCGGGCCCGAGATCGGGGGCTCGGGCCCATTGCACACCAGCAAGGAAGCACCATGAAGTACCTCAAGTCGCTACTGGTGGCGATCGTCGCGTGTATCGCGGCTGTCGCTCTTGGAACCACCTCGGCCTTCGCGGCCGTGACCGCGAAGTCCGAACCCACCATCGAGTTCGATGGCGCGAGCGCCACCGTTTCCGGCGGCAACTTCAGCGGGCTTGGCAACATCCCGCTCTTCGGAGAACTGACCGTGACCGGCATTGCGGAGTACACCTGCTTCAACCCGCAGGGACACCCATCGCCCGGCCAGAACCCGGTCGAAGCACAGGGCGGATCGTCCGGGCCGGTTGAGCTGCCCACCAGCAAGAACGGCCGGGCCACGGTCCCGGACATCACGGCAACCGTTACGGCACCTCCTACCCCGACCGCCCAGGAAGTGGGCTGCGGCGGGCAGGGCAGCACCCAGTGGACCGTCGTCCTCGACAGCCTGACGGCCACGGCCGCGCAGTTCGTCGTCACACAGGAGGGCGCCACGCTCTTCTGCTGGAACTACACGCTCGGTGGAGACCCCACAGGGACACCCTGCTGAGAATCCATCACACATGCTGGGCCCGGTCGACCACGTCGGCCGAGCCCACGCCCGTGTCCCCCCGCCCGCATCAAGCCGTATGCCGCCGGGCTGGCTCCTCGTCGAGTGTGCAGTTCGCGCCGCTTCACCTTCGTCGAGTGCCCAGTCCGCGCCACTCCTCGAGATCGAGTGTGCACTTTCGTGCGGCCCCGGGATGCGCACGAACTGCACACTCGACGAAGAGTTGGCCACGCTGGGAGTGAGCGTGGGTATGGGCGCGAGCCCAGCGGCATACGGGCTAGTGCTGGTGTTCGAGCAGGTCCTGGCGGCCGGCACCAAGGACGGTGAGCGGCAGCAGGGTCTTGCCGGTGGGGCCGATCTCGATATCGGTCCCCATCTGCGGGCACACGCCGCAGTCGAAGCACGGCGTCCAGCGACAGTCGTCGACCTCCCGCTCGTCGAGGGCGTCCTGCCAGTCCTCCCAGAGCCAGTCCTTGTCGAGGCCGGAGTCGAGGTGGTCCCACGGGAGCACCTCGTTCTCCTCGCGCTCGCGGGTCGTGTACCAGGCCACGTCGACCGGCTCGTCGGCGAAGCACCGCTCGGCGGCCCTCATCCAGCGCTCGTAGGAGAAGTGCTCGGACCAGCCGTCGAAGCGCCCCCCGTCGCGCCAGACCTGCTCGACCACCCGGCCAACCCGCCGGTCGCCGCGGGAGAGCAGTCCTTCGACGACGCCGGGTTGGCCGTCGTGGTAGCGGAACCCGATTGACGACCCGTAGTTGCGGTCAGCCCGGATCGCGTCCCGGAGCTTGAGCAGCCGGGCGTCCGTCTCCTCCGGACCGAGCTGGGCCGCCCACTGGAACGGGGTGTGCGGCTTGGGGATGAACCCACCGATCGACACCGTGCACCGGATGTCACGGCGCCCCGACACCTTGCGCCCTGTCTCGATGACGCGCCGCGCCACCTCGGCGATCTGGAGCACATCCTCGTCGGTCTCGGTCGGCAGGCCGCACATGAAGTAGAGCTTCACCTGCCGCCAGCCGGCCCCGTAGGCGGCGGCGACCGTGTTGATGAGGTCCTCCTCGGTCACCATCTTGTTGATCACGCGTCGGATCCGCTCGGAGCCACCCTCGGGAGCGAAGGTCAGGCCGGAGCGGCGGCCGTTGCGGGTCAGCTCGTTCGCGAGATCGATGTTGAAGGCGTCGACGCGTGTGGACGGGAGGGACAGCCCCGTCTGGGTGCCCTCGTACCGGTCCGCGAGACCCTTGGTGAGGTCGGCGATCTCGGAGTGGTCCGCCGACGAGAGCGACAGCAGCCCGACCTCCTCGAAGCCCGTCGCCGCGAGGCCGCGCTCGACCATCTCGCCGATGCCGGTGATGGAACGCTCGCGCACGGGGCGGGTGATCATGCCCGCCTGGCAGAACCGGCAGCCACGGGTGCAGCCTCGGAAGATCTCGACCGACATCCGCTCGTGGACCGACTCGGCGAGCGGCACGAGGGGCTGCTTCGGGTACGGCCACGCGTCGAGGTCCATCACGGTGTGCTTCGAGACACGCCAGGGCACGCCGTGCGCGTCGGCTGACGGGGCGACGCGCTGGATGCGTCCGTCCGGCAGGTAGGACACGTCGTACAACGAGGGCACGTAGACGCCGCCCGTGCGGGCGAGCCGCAGGAGCAGCTCGCGCCGGCCGCCGGGGCGACCGGTGGCCTTCCACCCGGAGACGATGTCGGTGATCGCCAGCACCGCCTGCTCGCCGTCGCCGATGACCGCAGCGTCGATGAAGTCAGCCACGGGCTCGGGGTTGAACGCCGCGTGCCCACCCGCGATGACGAGGGGGTGCTGGAGTGTGCGATCCGTCGCGTGGAGCGGGATGCCGGCCAGGTCGAGGGCCGTGAGCAGGTTGGTGTAGCCGAGCTCGGTCGAGAACGAGACGCCGAGGAGATCGAAGTCGCCGACCGCGCGGTGTCCGTCGACGGTGAACTGCGGCAGGCCGGCTTCGCGGAGGGCGGCCTCCATGTCGGGCCACACGGCGTACGTGCGCTCGGCCAGGGCATCGGGGCGCTCGTTGATGACCTCGTAGAGGATCATGACGCCCTGGTTCGGCAACCCGACCTCGTACGCGTCGGGGTACATCAACGCCCACCGGGTCGTCAGGTCCTCGCCGGACGGCCCCTGGCCGGCGACGTGCCAGTCCTTGACGGTGGAGTTCAGCTCACCGCCGACGTACTGGATGGGCTTGGTGACCCTCTCCAGCAGTGGCTCGAGGGCATGGAACATCGACTCGCCGGGCATCCGTCAATGGTACGTGCAGATCGAGCGTGCACCTTCGGCCAGCCGCTCGGGCTCGCCCACCTGCGACTCAGGCCGAAGGTGCACTCTCGACTCAGCTCAGTTGTCCTCGTACAAGGCGTCGAGCTGGGGCTGGTACTTCTCGGTCACGGCGCGCCGGCGGAGCTTCATGCTCGGGGTCAGGTCACCCATCTCCACGGTCAGGTCGTGGTCGAGGATGGTGAACTTCTTGATCGTCTCCCACCGGTTGAGGCTGTCGTTGAGCTTGTCGACGTAGCCCTGGACGAGCTCGCGAGCAGCGTCAGACGTGACGATCTCGGCATAGGACTTCCCGGCCATCCCGTTCGCGGCGGCCCACGCCGTGATCGCGTCCGGGTCGAGCGTGACCAGCGCCGTCGCGTAGTTGTGGCCCGCGCCGTGGACGAGGAACTGGCTCACGAAGGGGCACATGCCCTTGAACTTCGCCTCGATCTCGGCGGGGGCGATGAACTTGCCGCCCGAGGTCTTGAAGAAGTCCTTCTTCCGGTCGGTGACGTAGACGAAGCCGCGCTCGTCGATGCGGCCGATGTCACCCGTGTGGAACCAGCCGTCCTCGGTGATCACCTCGCGGGTGGCCTCCGAGTTGTTGTGGTAGCCGCGCATGACACCGGGGCCCTTCACCAGGATCTCGCCGTCCTCCTCTGCGATCCGAACCTCGGTGCCGGGCATCGGCCAGCCCACCGACCCGTAACGGTAGTTGCCCGGAACGGGCAGGTTGACGGTGGTGCCCGACGACGTCTCGGTGAGGCCGTAGCCCTCGAGCAGGAGCATGCCGACCGACCCGAACCACTTGGACACGTCTGCGTTCAGGGGCGCGGAGCCGCTGATCATGAAGCGGACCCGACCGCCGAAGCGATCCTGGATCTTGTGGAGCACGAGCTTGGTCGCGAGGTTGTGCCTGCGTGTCAGGCCGGAGGACGGGGTCTCGCCGCGCTCGAGCGTGTCCCGCATGTCGGCTCCGACCTTGAGCGCCCAGTCGATGAGCTTGCGCTTGATGCCGGTCTCCTCGCCGAGCATCAGCTCGACCCGGCCCCTGGCCTTCTCGAAGATGCGTGGCGGTCCCGCCATGAACGTCGGCCGGATGGCCGCCATGTTGTCGACGATCTTGTCGATCCGGCCGTCGACCGCGGTCGGGAAGCCGATCTGCAGGCCGATGGCGAGCAGCATCTTGCCGAAGACGTGCGAGAGGGGCAGCCAGAGGAACTGGAGGTCGTCCCGGTTGAGCGTTCCCGTCGCCTCGATGATGGCGCCCTCGTACACGACGCTGTCCTGGGCGAGACGAACGCCCTTGGGCCGGCCCGTCGTGCCGGACGTGTAGATCACGGTGGCAAGGCTGTCGGGACCGAGCTGGTCGATCCGTGCGTCGACCGCGCCCGGGTCGGCTGCGAGGAGCTCGCGGCCCTTGGCGGCGAGGTCGTCGGTCGTCATGACCCAACCGTCGCCGCCGGCCTCCCCCGACAACACGACGACCTGCTTGACGTGGGGGATCTGGGATCGGCAGGCCTCCAGCTTGGCCACCTGACCGGCGTCCTCGGCGAAGATGATCGCGCTGCCCGAGTCCTCGAGGATGTAGGCCACGTCCTCGGTGATGGTCGTCGGGTAGACCGTCGTCGTCGCGCCCCCCGCGCAGACGATGGCGAGGTCGGCGACGACCCACTCGAGGCGTGTCGTCGACGCGATCGCGACGCGGTCCTCGAGCTCGACCCCGAGCGCGATGAGCCCGGCCGCCCACTCGTTGACGATCTCCTCGGTCTGCTTCCACGTCAGGGTGGTCAGCTCGGGGGCGCCGTCCTTGAAGTAGAGGTAGGCGGGTGCGTCGGGCGTCGCAGCGACTCTGTTGCGGAAGAGGGCTCCCACACTGGGGGCACGGTTGTCGAGCAGGGACTGCTCGACAACGCGGTCGGCGAGGGCGTTCAGGGGCATTCGGACTCCTTCGTCGCAGCGGGGCCCGTCCTCGGCGACGGCGTGGCTCCCGCTTTGAGCCGGATGATGCCGCAATCGCCGCCAAACGTCACCCCGTCGACGCAGATCGGCATCACTCCGTGACCGATGGGTAACTTAACGTCGGCCGGCCAGACGCCGGTTCGCTGACTCCGCGGCGACGTTTCCGACGAGGCCGATCGCTACCCAGGCGGCGATCATGGAGGTGCCGCCATAGGACAGGAACGGCAGCGGGAGTCCGGTGACGGGCAGGAGCCCGAGGTTCATCCCGACGTTCTCGATGGCCTGGACGCCGAGCCAGACCCCGATCCCGGTGCTGAGCAGACGACCGAACGCGTCCGCGCGGCGGGCGACGACAAGAGCGCGCAGCACGACGAAGCCAAGCAGGATGACGACGCCCGATGCGCCGAGGAAGCCGAGCTCCTCGCCCGCAACCGAGAAGATGAAGTCGGACTCCTGGTACGGGATCAGCCCCGCCTGGGTCTGCCGACCGGCGAAGAGCCCCTGCCCGTCCCATCCACCCGAGGCGACGGCGGCCCGCACCTGCGTCGTCTGGTAGCCGATGCCCTGGGGGTCGAGCGACGGGTCGAGGAAGGCGCGCAGCCGATCTCGCTGATACGGGCTGAGCAGGGGGCTCGTGAACGCCGCCACGACGGTGGCGGCTCCAACCGCTGCGACGCCGACCGTCCACACGGCCGGGCCGCCCGCCGAGGCGATGACGGCCGCCGACATCGCGACGAGCACGAGGGCCGAGCCGAGGTCCGGCTGCGCCAGCACGAGAGCGATGGGCAGACCGGCGAGCACCCACGCCAGGGCGATGTCGCGGTGGCGCTGGCGTTCACCCCGGTCGGCCCGGTCGGCGAGGAGCATCGCCAGGCCGATCGCGAGGGCCACCTTCATCAGCTCGGAGGGCTGGATGGTGAAGCCACCCGGCAGCCCGATCCACGACCGCGATCCGTTGACCTGCCGCCCCAGTGGTGACAGGACGGCGACCAGGCCGAGGAGGGCGGCCACGTACACGAGAGGCGCCACGGCACGGATGAGCCGGACGTCGAGCCGCGTGATCAGGGCGGCCGCTGCCATCCCGACGACGACCGCGACGGCCTGCTTGAGCGCCATCGCAGCCCCGCTCTCGGCCCTCGTGGACGACCACACGAGGACCACCCCCACCACCGACAGGCCGGCTGCGCCGATGAACAGGCCGAGATCGACCCGCAGCCACGCGGGCGCCCACGGCTCGGCGGGGCCGGCGGCGCCGCCTAGGCGGGCACGGTCGCGGACAGGATCTCGCGGCACCTGGCGACGTCCTCGCGCATCTGGTCGATGAGCGCCTCGACCGAGTCGAACCTCAGGGTCGGCCGCAGGCGGGAGACGAAGTCCATGGCGACCCGCTCGCCGTAGAGGTCCAGATCCGTCCGGTCGAGGACGTAGGCCTCCACCCGGCGTTGGTGCCCGTCGAAGGTCGGGTTGGTGCCGATGGAGATGGCGGCGGGCAGGGTGCGGTCCACCGTGCCGGGGTCCAGGTCGAGGCGCACGAGCCAGCCGGCATAGACGCCGTCGCTCGGGACGAGGCCCGCGTGGTCGGAGGAGAGGTTCGCGGTGGGGAAGCCGAGGTCGCGACCGCGGTGGTCTCCATGGACCACGGTCCCGCTGACGCGATGCGGGCGACCCAGGATCTCGGCAGCATGCCGCACCTTGCCGTCCAGGATCTCCGCACGCAGCTGGGTCGAGCTCCAGCGACGGCCCTCGGGCGCGGCCTCCCCGATGTCGTCGAGTGCGATGACGTCGAACCCGTGCTTCTCTCCCAGCTCGGTGAGCGTGCCGACGTCCCCGGAGTTGCGCACGCCGAACCGGGTGTCCTTGCCGACGACGACGGCGACGGCGCCCAGTGCCTCGACGAAGGTTGTCTCGACGAACTCCTCCGGCGTCTGCTGTGCGAACTCGCGGGTGAACTGCAGCACGAGGGTGGCGCCCACACCGACGGAGTCGAGCGCCTCGAGGCGCTGCTCGAGCGACATGATCAGGGCTGGTGCCCGTTCGGGGTAGAGCACGGTCACGGGATGCGGCTCGAAGGTCACCGCCACCGGCGTCGCGCCCCGATCCCGGGCCTCACGGACGACCCGCCCGAGCACCTCGCGATGCCCTCGGTGCACGCCGTCGAAGTTGCCCAGCGTGACGACCGTCGGTCCCAGGTCCGATGGGATGTCCTCGAGGGCGTACCAGCGATGCACGGCGACCACTGTAGTGGCCGGG
>NZ_DATEEY010000063.1:0-28906 GCF_035280925.1 Intrasporangium sp.
GCCTCGGCGTCCGGGGCCTGGAACAGCACGCTGAAGCTCGGAACCACCGGGCGCACCTCGGCGGCCTCGTCCGGCTCGGCCTCGGGCACGGCGGCCACGGTGGCAGCACGGTCCGCGCCGGCGCTGGCCTCGGTGACGACGACCGACTCGAGCGCGTCACTCGTGTCGACGGCGGCCTTCTTCGGCGCCCGCTTTCGGGGTGCCGCGGCCTTGCGCGTCGCACGCTTGCGCACCGGGGCAACCGTCTCCTCGTCGGTCTCCACCGAGTCGGAGGTCGGGGCCGCCACGCTCGCGTCCGCTTCGGCGGCGACTGCTGCCTTCTTCGTGGTGCGGCGGGTGGCGCGCTTGCGCGGAGCAGGCCCCGTCGGAACGGCAGCGTCCTCGGGAGCGAGCTCAGCGGCATCCGGCATGGTGCTTGACTCGGCGCCGGTAGAGGTGGTGCCTTCGTCGGCCGAGTCGGTGGGGGTGGTCTCGTTGGGTGCCATCAGGCAACCTCTCGTCTGATGCGGGGTGACCCACACCCTCGGCCGGAGCCGCCACCGCCGCACGAGCACGGTTCGTCTGTCGTCTGGTCGTCACGCCAGGGGTGGCGGACGGAAGTCGTCTTGTTACACCGGAAAATGGTTCGCGCGTGGGCGCGGCCCCATGTTCTGATGCCGTCGGCGCTCTTGTCGGCAACCGGTTCGCCGGTCAGGCAGGGCCTGGGTCCAACGGGTCGGTCACCCTCGCGGTTGCGGTGTCGAGCGGTCCCTGGGCCAGCCGTGTCACCAAGGGTGGACGCGGCGGCACCAAGTCGGCAATCTCACGCAGCGCGGTCAGAATGTCGTCGGGGCGGACGGCAGGTGTGGTGTGCCGTACGACCATCCGCAGTATCGCACAGTCGGGCCGGATCTCGTGATTCGCCGCGGCGTCGCGAGCCGCCTCGCCGGGCCCCTGGACCCGCGCCGAGACGATTGCACGGCGCACGTCGAAGGTCCGCGGACCGGACTTCGTGATGCGGGTCACCTCAACCGTCTCCCGCTCGAGCAGCCGGTCGACCGCCTCGCGCAGCTCGTTGACCGAGACTCCGCTGACCTCCACCAGCCAGTCGCTCGCCTGCAGACGGTCCGCGAGCGCTCCCTGGCCGGCCTCGACGACCTGGACGATGTCGATCCCGCCCGGCAACGCCTCGTCGAGCGCGGCCCTCACGGACTCCGGGTCCACCCGCTCGGTCACCTGCACCTCGAAATACTCCGCCTCGCTCGCGGTGCCGGTCGACGCGGCGTTGGCGTAGCTGATCTTCGGGTGCGGGTGGAAGCCCGCCGAGAAGGCCATCGGCACGTCGGCCCGCCGCAGTGCCCGCTCGAGCGCCCGCTGGAAGTCACGACTCGACGTGAAACGCAGCCGGCCGCGCTTGGCATAGCGGACGCGCAGCTTCTGGACGGCCGGGTCGGGAGCTGGGCCCTCGGGGACGCGCTGACGGGGTGGGGCCATGCGCGCAGGCTATCCGGGGGCGAACGGGGCGTTCGAGTGTGGAACCTTGCCCGCGTCGCGATACGGGTGAAGTTCCACACAACTGCCAAATGCGTCTCGAGGGAGAGTCAGTCGCCGCGGTTCCTGCGCTCGTCGGCCTTGCGCTGGCGCTCGGCGAACTCCTCGTCGTCGAGGCGCGTCGCTTCGGCCAGGGTCGGTGCGGTTCCGCCCATTGCTGCGGGGAGGAACTTGAGGTCCGCGCCGGTGAGTGGCTCGTACGTCGAGCGGAGCACGTCGAGCATGTGCTGCATGACGGCCTTGTACTCGGCGGTGACCTGGTCGGGGTCGGCGTCCGCGGGAACGGGGATCG
Organism: Intrasporangium sp.; assembly: GCF_035280925.1. Classification (GTDB taxonomy): domain Bacteria; phylum Actinomycetota; class Actinomycetes; order Actinomycetales; family Dermatophilaceae; genus Intrasporangium. The sequence continues at coordinate 1,823 of NZ_DATEEY010000063.1, forward strand.
GCTCCCCCACGGAGATCGAGATGGGGGTGTTGGTGCGGCCCAGCCGCTTGGGGTGGCCCTTGGTCCAGACGCGCTGCGAGCCCCAGATGACGACCGGCAGGATCGGGACGCCGGCCTCCTGCGCCATCCGGGCGGCGCCGTTCTTGAAGCCCTTGAGCTCGAACGACCGACTGATCGTGGCCTCGGGGAACACACCGACGATCTCACCAGCGCGCAGTGCGTCGACGGCGGCCCGGTAGGAGGCGGCCCCGGCCGTCCGGTCCACCGGGATGTGGTGCATGCCCCGCATCAGCGGGCCGCTGACCGGGTGCTTGAAGACGCTGTCCTTGGCCATGAACCGGACCAGCCGCCCCGACCCCTGCGCCGCGAGCCCGGCGTAGGTGAAGTCCATGTAGCCGATGTGGTTGACCACCATGACGGCCCCCCCGGTCGTCGGGACGTTCTCGTCGCCGACGATCGTGAACCGCAGTCCCTGCATGGCGAAGATGCCCCGGGCAAACGCGATGACAGGCGAGTAGACCAGTTCCATGGAGCACACTCTGCCGTGTCCGCAGCCGCCATCGCTGCGAAGCCACACATTGCCAAGCGGCGCTAGTGTGAACCATGGCACACGGCGACATCACGCACATCGACATCCCGGTCGACGACCTGGAGCGGGCAAGGCGGTTCTACCAGACCGTCATCGGGTGGACCATCGACGAGGTGCCGGGCTACGAGGGCTACCCGATGTGGCAGGCCCCCAACCAGGTCAGCGGCGGCGGACTCACGGCCCGCGAGGACGGACTGACGCACCCACGCAGCTACATCGAGGTCGACTCGATCGACGACACCCTGTCGAAGGTGGAGGAGAACGGCGGCCGGGTCGTGATGGCCAAGGCTCCCATCTCCGACACGAGCTGGTACGCAGCCTTCGAGGACAGCGAGGGGAACCAGATGGGCCTGTACGAAGGGGTCACCGAGACGAACTGAGCCGGTCCCGCGAGCGAGCCCAGCGGCATACGCCTCTCGCGTCGAGTGTGCAGCACGCGCCGGCACCAACTGCACACGCGACCACCAGGCGGGGGGCGGTCGCCGCAGGGATCCCCGGGAGCGAGCCCAGCGGCATACGGAATGCGGTGCAGGTCCCTGCCCCACGTCTGGAAGGATTGCCGCATGACTGACGCACCTGCACGCACGACCTCGCGGATCCCCGAGCGCCCGACGCTCGACGGCCTCGAGGAGAAGTGGATGCAGGTATGGGAGGACGAGCAGACCTACGCCTTCGACCGGGACCGCGCCCTCTCACTGCCGCGCGACCGGGTGTTCGCCATCGACACCCCGCCGCCGACCGCGTCCGGCTCGCTCCACGTCGGCCACGTCTTCTCCTACACCCACACGGACTGCATGGCGCGCTACAAGCGGATGCAGGGGCTCGAGGTGTTCTACCCGATCGGATGGGACGACAACGGCCTGCCGACCGAGCGCCGGGTCCAGAACTACTACGGCGTGCGCGGCGACGCGACGCTGCCGTACGTCGAGGACTACGAGCCGCCCTTCAGCGAGGGCGTCGACGCCAAGGGCAAGGCGATCAAACCGGCGGACCAGCAGCCGATCAGCCGCAAGAACTTCATCGAGCTGTGCGACATCCTCACCGTCAAGGACGAGGTGACCTTCGAGTCGCTGTGGCGACGACTCGGCTTCTCGCTCGACTGGACCATCTCCTACCGCACCATCGACGAGCGCTCACGCGCCGTGGCGCAGCAGGCCTTCCTGCGCAACCTCGCGCGCGACGAGGCCTACCAGAGCGAGGCGCCCGGCCTCTGGGACGTCACGTTCCAGACGGCTGTCGCGCAGGCGGAGCTCGAAGCGCGCGACTACCCGGGTGCCTACCACCGGGTTGCCTTCCATGGGGATGGCGGGCAGCCCGTGTACATCGAGACGACGCGACCCGAGCTCATCCCGTCCGTCGTCGCGCTCATCGCGCACCCGGACGACGAGCGTTACCAGCCGCTCTTCGGCTCGACCGTGCGCTCCCCCCTCTTCGGCGTCGAGGTGCCGGTGCTCGCCCATCAGGCCGCCGAGATGGACAAGGGTGCCGGCATCGCCATGTGCTGCACGTTCGGTGACCTCACCGACGTGATGTGGTGGCGTGAGCTGCAGCTGCCCATCCGCTCGCTCATCACGCGCAACGGTCGCCTGCAGGCAGAGATGCCCGAGTGGATCGCGGGTGGCCCGGGAGAGCAGCTGTATGCCGCTGAGCTGGCTACCCGGACCACGTTCAGTGCGCGTGAGGCGGTGGTCAAGGCGCTTCGCGAGTCGGGTGACCTCGACGGCGAGCCGGTCAAGACCCAGCGGAAGGCCAACTTCTACGAGAAGGGCGACAAGCCGCTCGAGATCGTCACCTCCAGACAGTGGTACATCCGCAACGGCGGTCGCGAGGAGGACCTCCGGGCGGCACTCGTGGCGCGTGGCGAGGAGATCGACTTCCACCCGTCGTTCATGCGGGCTCGCTACCGCAACTGGGTCGAGGGCCTCAACGGCGACTGGCTCATCTCCCGCCAGAGGTTCTTCGGCGTGCCGTTCCCGGTGTGGTATCCGCTGACCTCCGACGGTGAGACGGACTACGACCACCCGCTCCTCGCGCCCGAGTCGGCGCTTCCCGTCGACCCGCAGATCGACGTGCCGGAGGGCTACGACGAGTCGCAGCGCGGGAGGCCAGGGGGCTTCGTCGCGGACCCCGACATCATGGACACGTGGGCGACGTCGTCCCTGTCGCCGCAGATCGCGGCCGGGTGGCCCGTGCGCGGGGGCGAGGGCCTGGGGTCGGACCCCAAGCTGTTCGAGGCGATCTTCCCCATGGACATGCGCCCGCAGGCCCACGACATCATCCGGACCTGGCTGTTCTCGACGGTGACACGGGCGCACTTCGAGCACGGCACCGTCCCGTGGCGCAATGCGGCCATCAGCGGCTGGATCCTCGACCCGGACCGCAAGAAGATGAGCAAGTCCAAGGGCAACGCCGAGACGCCCGAGGACGTCGTCAAGGCGCACAGCTCCGACGCGGTGCGGTACTGGGCGGCGTCGGGTCGCCTCGGCACGGATGCCGCGTACGACACCGGCCAGATGAAGGTCGGCCGCCGCCTCGCCATCAAGGTGCTCAACGCGTCGAAGTTCGCACTGGGCTTCGGTGACGTGTCCGGTGACCTGCGTGCCGCGGTCACGAATCCCCTCGACCTGTCGATGCTTGCCGCACTCGGCGACGTCGTCGAGAAGGCGACCCACGGCTTCGAGTCGTGGGACTACACCCGCTCGCTCGAGGTCACCGAGTCCTTCTTCTGGACCTTCTGCGACGACTACCTCGAGCTCGTCAAGGACCGCGCCTACGGCGGTCGAGGCGAGGCGGAGGCCGCGAGCGCCCGGGCGGCGCTGCGGATCGCGCTCGAGACCCTCCTTCGCCTCCTCGCGCCGTTCATCCCGTATGCGACGGAGGAGGTCTGGTCATGGTTCGGGTCCGGCTCGGTGCACCGCCAGTCCTGGCCGACCCCGGACGAGCTGCCGACCGGTGGCGACGCCGCGGTCCTGGCGTCGGTCGGCGAGGCACTGGCGGGCGTCCGGAAGGTCAAGTCCGAGGCCAAGCTCGGGATGCGCGCCGAGGTGCGGACCATGACGCTGGTCGGCCCAGCCGAGCAGCTCGCCCGCGTCCGCGCCGCGGAGGGAGACCTGAGGGCCACCGGCCGGATCGGCGACCTGTCCTACGGTGACGGCGACGGCATCGAGGTCCGCGAGGCCGAGCTGATCCCGGTCGACCAGAAGTCGTCGCACACCGACAGATCGCCGGCCTGACCCCTCGATCGGGGCCGTACAGGATCGTCGGTGACGATCACTACGATTGACGGCATGGCTCGCAGGGGGGCGATTGGGGTCGCCGGCGTCGCGACTGGTGCCGCCGTCGTCATGGCCGCGCTCGTCGTCGCTGCCTCGGGACAGTCACCCGACCTCATGAGCCGCCCTCGGACGACGGTCGGCTCCGAGCCCCCACCGACGACCGAGGTGGAGATCAGCCCGGTGCCCCAGGAGTCCACAGCCCCGGAGGGCGTCTCGGGCTGGGACCCCGATGGCCTGTTCGCTGTGCTGGTCCAGCTCCTGGTCGTCCTCGTCGTCGTCGCTGTGCTTCTCCTCTTCGCGCTCGCGATGCGCGACCTGCTCCGCCGGGTCACACCTCGAGTCACCGGTGAGGGGGAGGCCGGCTTCGCCAGTTCGGACGTGCCCCCGGCCGTCCTCGAAGGCGCGGATCACGGCCTCGAGGCCCTCGAGCGCGGGGCGCCACGCAACGCCATCGTCGCTGCCTGGGTCAGCCTCGAAGGCGCCGCGGGGGCAGCCGGTCTCCCCCGTCATCCGGCGGAGACCTCGACCGAGTACGTCACCCGGGTACTGCGGGTCTGGGATGTGGACCCTCGCGCCCTCGCCGAGCTGGCCGCCCTCTACCGGGAGGCCCGCTTCTCCACCCACCCACTGACCGAGGCACATCGACGGCGCGCCATCATGGCGCTGGCCACGATCCGGAGCGACCTCGGACGTGAGCGGATCGGCGCCGACGAGGTCGCGGGGCACCCTGACCCGGCCCACGCGGAAGGGCACCCGCGATGAGCAGCCAGCCCAGGTTCACACGGTCGGTGGTCGCCGCCCTGCGTCCCTGGCGCCGGCGCGTCGTGGCGATCGTCATCGTCTGGGCGGTCATCGCGCTGTTCACCGGGCTGATTGGGCTGCGCCCCGACGTCCCGAGGCTCGCAGTCGTCCTCGTCACCACTGGTGCGCTCATCTGGTTCGCCGTCGACCACATCGCCAGTCAGCAGCTGGTCGTCTGGCCGCTGACCGATACCGAGCTCAGTGCTGGCAACCGGGGCAACGACTACCACGTGATGGGGCTCGCCACGCGGCTCGAGGGCGCCAACGCACGCCCGGAGGGCCGCGCGGAACTGGTGCACCACCTGCACACGCGGTTGAGCGAGATCATCCGCGAACGTCTCTTCGCCAAGCACGGCATCGTCATCGAGGAGGAGCCCAGGTGGGCCGAGGGTGTCATGCCCCGGGAGCTGTGGGACTTCCTCGTGACCCTCCCACCACCGGACCTGTACCGCCCGGACCGACTTGACCAGATCCTTCGACGAATCGAGCAGTGGTGACGATGACCAACCTCAGTGACCCGGACGCCGGCGACCTCGACATCGGCCGCGTCAGCGACCTCAGCAATGCCGTGCTCACCGAGGTCGAACGCGCCATCGTCGGCAAGCGGGAGCCGCTGCGCCTCGTCCTGGCCGGCGTGCTGGCCGGGGGTCATGTCCTCATGGAGGACTTCCCTGGGCTGGGCAAGACGCTGGCCGCCCGGAGCTTCGCGCAGACCCTCGGCCTGACCTTCAAGCGCGCCCAGTTCACGCCTGACCTGCTGCCCGGTGACATCACTGGCTCGTTCGTCTTCGACCAGCGGACCGGCGACTTCGAGTTCCGGCAAGGCCCGATCTTCGCCGGGCTGCTGCTTGCGGACGAGATCAACCGCACCCCGCCCAAGACCCAGGCTGCGCTCCTCGAGGCCATGCAGGAGAAGCAGGTGACGGTCGAGGGCCGGACCTTCCCACTCCCGCGCCCGTTCCACGTGCTCGCCACCGCCAACCCGGTCGAGTACGAAGGCACGTACCCGCTCCCGGAGGCACAGCTCGACCGCTTCCTCATGCGGGTGTCCTTCGGGTATCCGTCCGTCGACGAGGAGTGGGAGATCCTCGCCAAACGGATGGCGCGCCAGCAGGAGGAGCAGACCCTGGACGCCGTCGTGACCCCCAGTGAGCTGCTCGCCATGCAGGCGGCGGTGGAGCGAGTCGTCGTCGACGAGTCCGTCGGCCGTTACTGCGTCGCGCTGACGGCTGCGACCCGGACCCACAGAGACGTCCTCATGGGAGCCTCGCCGCGTGGGGCGCTCGGACTGCTGCTCTGCTCGCGCGCCTACGCGATCATTGACGGACGGGACTACGTGACTCCCGAGGATGTCAAGGCGGTCGCCGGGCCGGTCCTCTCCCATCGCGTCACGGTCAAGCCCGAGCTGTGGATGAGCGACGTCAGCGGAAGCAACGTCGTGACCCGGCTCCTCCGGTCCGTGCCGACTCCGCCGCCAACCCAGCGACAGCAGCGAGGCGCGGCGAGCATGTCGGGCACCACGGGCGCTCTCGAGGCCTGACGTGCCGATCCTGCTGCCAAGGACGACGTCCGCTCGCCCACTCGGCGAGTGGACCGCGTCGGCGGCGCACGTGCGGGCCGTGACCCTGTCCGCCGGGGCGGCGCTGGCCGCCGTCGTGGGCAGCCGTCCCGACCTGCTCGTCATCGCCGCCCCCCTTGTGGTCGCTGCGATCTGGGGTCAGCTCTCCCGCCCTCGAGAGGAGGCGGTCGCCGTGGTCACGCTCAGCAGCGGGACCCTACGTGAGGGCGAGGTCGCCTCGATCGTCGTCCGCGTGGACCAGGCGCCGAGCGCCGACGGGGTCGTGACCCTCGCCTCGTCACGATGGGTCGAGCGCAAGCCGCGCAGCGGCGTGGCCCCCATCGTGGACGGCGTGGGCTCCCTCGCCCTGCGCACCACCCGATGGGGGCGGCGCGAGGTCGGCACCGTCAGTGTGTCGCTGTCGACCGACTGGGGCGCCTACCGGGTCGGCCCCACCGACGTGCCGGACCTGGCCACGGCGACGCTGCCGGTCCCGGCTGCGTTCGACGCCAGCGCCCCAACCCCGCACCCGCGCGGCCTCATCGGCCTCAACCGCTCGGCCCGGTCCGGCTCCGGCAGCGAGTTCAACACGATCCGCCAGTTCCACCCCGGCGACCGCCTGCGGCGGATCCACTGGCCGGTGTCGCTGCGGACCGGGGAGCTGCACGTCACCTCGACCTACGCCGACGAGGATGCCCACGTCGTGCTGCTCGTCGACGCCTTCAGCGATCTCGGGCCACGTGAGGGGATCGATGGTCGACCCACGAGTCTCGACCTCACCGTGCGCGCAGCGGGCGCCATCAGCGAGCACTTCCTCAGCAGCGGCGATCGCCTCACGCTGCGGACGGTCGGGGCGGCCCATGTCCCTCGTCTCGGCGCCGGTTCCGGCGCCAAGCACCTGCGGCGAGTCCTCGAGACGCTGGCCTCGATCTCGCCCGCGAGCGAACGCCGGGACGACGGCGAGCGGGCCGTTCGAGGCGTCGACGCCAATGCGCTGTGCCTCGTCCTGACCCCGCTCGTCGACCAGGCCATGGTGGGGTTGGCCCACACGCTGGCCGCCCGGGGCATGACGACGGTCGTCGTCGACACGTTCCCCGAGCATCTGGCCGACAACCCCGGCAGCATCTACGAGGCGCTTGCCTGGCGCATTCGCCTTCTTTCCCGGCAGGCCCAGGTCCACTCGCTCATCACGCGCGGCGTCCCCGTCGTGCCGTGGCACGGGCCCGGATCGCTGGACCACGTCCTGCGCGACATCGCACGGCGGGCCTCGGCCCCGCGGATGGGGCGGAGACGATGACGACCGAACCGATGCCGAGCGCCGGACACGCGTCGGGTGATGCCGAGTCCGTGAGCCGGACCCGGCGGACGGTCAGCTTCGGCCGCGGCCGCCGGTGGTCCCTGCCGCAGCTCGGCCTCGCGGTGCTCGGTGTGGCCTGTGCCGCGGTCTTCCTCCAGTCCCTGTGGCAGGCATCGGGCGGCTTTGACCCCATCTGGTGGTCGCTCGTCCTCGTCCCTCTCGTGACGATCACGTACGCCGGGTCGGGCGCGCCGCTCGCCTTCTGGGGCCTGATGTTGGTGGGCTGGTTCGTCCTCACGCCGTCGGGGAGCTTCTCGGCCTGGTCGGTTCCGGCAGCCCTCGCGCTCCTCTTCGGTCACTCGACCGCCGCCTTGTCCGCGACGACCCCGCCCACCGGTGAGTTCCCGGCTCGGACGCTGCGCCGGTGGCTTCGCTGGGTGTTGGTCGCCGCGGTCGCCGCGCCAGCGGTTGCCCTCCTGGCCGACACGCTTGCGGGCGACGGGCTGGAACCCGGCCCAGCGGCATACGTCATCGGTTTGGGTGGTCTCGCGATCGGCATCTTCCTGATGCGCAGTGAGCCACCCATCCAGGGCAGCTGAGAGCCCCCACGGCTTGTCCCCAAGTAAAACGCCATCGCCTCGTTGGGCGGCGGTCTGGCGCAGAACGAGACGATGATGTCACGGCCACGCGGGCTGCAGGGCCTGGCCGGAGCGCTCGCCGCCCCGAACGCCCTCGCCCTGATCACGACCACCTTCCCCGCCGGGCGGGAGCGGAATCGGGCCATGGGCGTCTTCGCCGCGATGTCCGGCGCAGGAGCTGCCGTCGGGCTCATCCTCGGCGGCGCGCTGACCGAGCTCGACTGGCGGTGGAACTTCTACATCAACCTCCCGATCGGGGTGCTCGTCGCCTGGCTCGCGCCCCGCGTGCTGACCGAGTCCGAGGACGGCCGGGGCTCGCTCGACGTGCCCGGAGCCGTCACGTCGATCGCCGGCCTTTCGGCCCTGGTCTACGCCTGACCCACGCGGCGACGACGTCGTGGAGCGACGCAGCGACGATCGCCTACCTCGCGGTCGGGGCGGTGCTGCTCGCCGCGTTCGTCGTCATCGAGCGCCGCACGACGCACCCACTGGTCCCGCTGCGGATCACGGCTGACCGCACTCGCGCCACGTCGTACTTCGTCATGCTGATCGTCGGCGCGGCCCTCTTCGCGATGTTCTACTTCCTCGGGATCTACGTCCAGAACACCCTGGGCTACTCGTCGCTCCGAGCGGGCCTGGCCTTCCTGCCCTTCTCGGTCGGCATCGTCATCTCCGCACAGGTGGCGTCCGCCCTGATGTCCCGCATGGCCCGCGGTGGACGGCCGGCGCCGGAGCCACGCTGGCGGCCGTCGGCATGTGGGGATTCTCGGGCCTCGACCCACAGAGCACGTATGCCGCTGACCTCCTCCCCTGGATCGTCACCCTGGCGCTCGGGATGGGTCTCGTCTTCGTGCCGCTCACCCTGACCGCCGTGCACGGCGTCGCTCACGAGGACTGGTCCGTCGCCTCGGCGGTCCTCAACACGATGCAGCAGGTCGGCGGGACGATCGGCCTCGCGGCCCTCAGCACAGTGTTCGTCAACAACCTGCAGGACAAGGTCGCAGAGCTGTCATCCCGGGTGGCGCCCGCGGCTGGAGGGCCGTCGCCGACCGCGGAGCAGGTGGCCGCGGCCAAGGCGGCGATCGAGGCGGCGGCGTGGACCTTCGGCGCCAGTCGCGCCTACCTCGTCGCGGCCGTCATGTTCGCCGTCGGTGCGGTGGTCACGGTCGCGTTCCTCCATGTCCGGCACCGCGAGCTGGCCCACGACGGGGCCGAGCCGGTCCACGTCGGCTGAGGTCGCTCTGCAGCGTGCATCACGGTGGGGCGTCGTCCCAGACGGCGCCCCACGGCACGTCCCAGCCAGCCATCCGGAGGCGGCGCCCGACGAACCCGTCCTTCGGCAGGTCGACGACCCGCCCGATGGACGGCTCGTAGACGTCGAGCTGCTGACCACGGGTCGCCGGCATGACGAGCACGACGTGGCGGGGCAGCCAGGCGTTGCCGATGTAGAGCAGGGCGGGCCGGCCGTCGCGCACGCGCCGCTGGAGGGAGGCGTAGGACTCCTCGAGGGTGCTGCTCCGGACGAACCGGAACCACTCGATGTCGTAGTCGGCCCACGCCACCGCCGCTCCGTACTCGAGCTCGCCGATGGCGCCCCAGGGCGGGGTCCCGAGCGCCCGCGGCCACGGGAGCTGGATGCGGCCGCCCGCGCCGACCAGCGCGTTGGTCCGTCGCGCGACGACCTGCTCGTGGGCGGCGAAGCGCTCCTCGACCGTCTGCGCGTCCGGAACGTCGTCGTCCTTGGCGTCCTTGTCCACACCGAGGCGGATCCACCGAGCGAACGCGGGGTCGATGAGCATGCGGGCGACCGTGAGCGACGCCGACCCGCAGGTCGTCGTCGACTGTTGGACGGGCACCCGGTCGCCTGCCTGGAGGCGGAAGGGCGCGATCATCGCTCCCCCTCTGGTGTTGCCGCCCTGAGGTCAGGCGGACTCCTTGCGCTGTCGCTTGGGCCGCGGCTCCGCCTCACGCCGCACGATGGTCGGGTTGACGTTGTCGAGGACGACCTCGCGGCTCACGACGACGCGGGCGATGCCGTCGTCGCTCGGCACGTCGAACATGACCGGGAGGAGGACCTCCTCCATGATCGCGCGCAGCCCGCGCGCACCGGTGCCGCGCAGCAGGGCCTGGTCGGCGACGGACTCGAGCGCGTCGTCGGTGAACTCGAGCTCGACGCCGTCGATCTCGAACATCTTCTCGTACTGCTTGACGAGCGCGTTCCGCGGCTGCGTGAGGATGTTGACGAGCGCCTGCTGGTCGAGGGGCGCCAAGGTGGTGAGGACGGGCAGCCGACCGATGAACTCGGGGATGAGGCCGAACTTGAGCAGGTCCTCGGGCATGACGTCGGCGAAGCTGTCGCCGAGGTCCTTGGCGGTGTGCAGCGGCTGGCCGAAGCCGAGGCCCTTGCGCCCCGAGCGGCTCTCGATGATCTTCTCCAGGCCGGCGAAGGCGCCGCCGACGATGAAGAGCACGTTCGTCGTGTCGATCTGGATGAACTCCTGGTGCGGGTGCTTGCGCCCGCCCTGGGGTGGCACCGACGCGGTGGTCCCCTCGAGGATCTTCAGGAGTGCCTGCTGGACGCCCTCGCCCGAGACGTCGCGCGTGATGGACGGGTTCTCCGACTTGCGGGCGATCTTGTCGACCTCGTCGATGTAGATGATCCCCGTCTCGGCCTTCTTGACGTCGTAGTCGGCGGCCTGGATGAGCTTGAGCAGGATGTTCTCGACGTCCTCGCCGACGTAGCCGGCCTCGGTCAGCGCCGTCGCGTCGGCGATCGCGAACGGGACGTTGAGCATCTTGGCGAGGGTCTGGGCCAGGTAGGTCTTGCCCGAGCCGGTCGGCCCGATGAGCAGGATGTTGGACTTGGCGATGTCGACGTGGTCCTCGTCGCGCTTGGGGCCCTCCCCCGCCTGGATCCGCTTGTAGTGGTTGTAGACCGCGACGGCCAGGGACTTCTTGGCATTGTCCTGGCCGACGACGTAGTGCTCGAGGAACTCGAAGATCTCCCGCGGCTTCGGCAGGTGGTCGAGCCCGAGCTCACTCGACTCGGCGAGCTCCTCCTCGATGATCTCGTTGCACAGGTCGATGCACTCGTCGCAGATGTAGACACCGGGGCCCGCGATGAGCTTCTTGACCTGCTTCTGGCTCTTCCCGCAGAAAGAGCACTTGAGCAGGTCTCCGCCTTCTCCGATGCGTGCCACCGATTTGCTCCTGACGTCGACAACGACCCCAATCTAAGGGGTCGCCTCCTATTAGACGACGGAGCGACCCACCCTCGCGCGTGCAACCCGCCTTTGTCCGCTGTCGGCTGACAAACCACGCACGTGTCACTCCTGCACGTGTCAGGACCCATCAGCCCGTATGCCGCTGAGCCACTGCCGCACGCACGCTCGCTTCCCGACGTTGACCGCGCCGACCACGAGCAGCACGATCCCCGGGCGCAGCGCACCGCTCGGCATGAGACCGGCGCGGTGCGGCGGGCTGGATCAGGGGGCGGTGAGGTCCTGGACGATCGCGATGTACTGGCTCTCGGCGTCCTCGGCGGGCGTCCCCGACAGCTTGGCCCACGCGTCGTACTTGGCCCGCCCGACGAAGTCGGTGAAGCCGGGACGCTTGCCCGACACGTCGCCCTCGGTCACCTGCTTGTAGAGCGCGTACAGCTTCAGCTTGACGTCGTTGCCGGGGTCCTCGGTCAGCTCCTTGACCGATGCCACGGCCGACTCGAACTCAGTGCTCGCCATGCACCCCAACCTAGCCGTATGCCGCCCAGCCCCAGCGCAAGGTCACCTTCCATGCGGCACCGGGCTGAGCGGCATACGGACTCGTGCTCGTGGACTGAGGCTCACACCTCGAGCGAGGCCTTGCGCGAGGCGAGCACCTCGTCGATGAGGCCGTACTGCCGGGCGTCCTCCGCGGAGAGGATCTTGTCGCGCTCGATGTCCTCACGGACTGTCTCGGACGTGCGGCCGGTGTGCTTGGCCAGGGTGTCCTCGAGCCACGTGCGCATGCGCAGCACCTCGTTGGCCTGGATCTCGATGTCGGACGCCTGGCCGTAGTCGCCGCCCTGCAACGCGGGCTGGTGGATCAGGATCCGGGAGTTCGGCAGCGCGAACCGCTTGCCCTCCGCACCCGCGCCGAGGAGCACCGCCGCCGCCGACGCCGCCTGCCCGATGCAGAAGGTCTGGATGTCCGGCCGGACGAACTGCATCGTGTCGTAGATGGCGGTCATCGCCGTGAACGAGCCACCGGGGCTGTTGATGTACATGAGGATGTCGCGGTCCGGGTCGAGAGACTCCAGCACCAGCAGCTGCGCGATGATGTCGTCGGCCGACGCGTCGTCGACCTGGACGCCGAGGAAGATGATGCGGTCCTCGAAGAGCTTGTTGTAGGGGTCCGACCGCTTCATGCCGTAGGAGGTGCGCTCCTCGAACTGCGGCAGGATGTAGCGGCTCTGGGGGGCCGGGACGGCCAGGCGGTTCGTCGGGTTGATCATCATCGGGTCTCTCACTTCTCGCTCGTGCCGTCGGTCTTCGCGTCCGCCTGGCCGATGCTCTCGCCCTCGGTGGCCTGGCCGGAGCTGGTGAACACGTGGTCGACGAAGCCGTACTCCTTGGCCTCCTCGGCGCTGAACCAGCGGTCGCGGTCGGAGTCCTTGGTGATCTGCTCGATCGTCTGGCCGGTGTGCTCGGCGATGAGCCGGGCCATCTGGTTCTTGATGTAGAGCATCTGCTCGGCCTGGATCTTGATGTCCGTCGCCGTGCCACCGATGCCGCCCGACGGCTGGTGCATCATGACGCGGGCGTGCGGGGTGGCGTAGCGCTTGCCCTGCGTCCCGGCGGAGAGCAGGAACTGGCCCATCGAGGCGGCCATGCCCATCGCGACGGTGGCGACGTCGTTGGGGATCCAGTTCATCGTGTCGTAGATGGCCATGCCGGCCGAGATCGAGCCACCGGGGCTGTTGATGTAGAGCCAGATGTCCTTGTCCGGGTCCTCCGCCGAGAGCAGCAGCAGCTGCGCGCAGATGGCGTTCGCGTTCTCGTCGCGCACGTCCGAGCCGAGGAAGATGATCCGTTCCTTGAGCAGGCGGTTGTAGATGTGGTCGTCGAGACCGCCCAGGCCGTTGCTGCCGTTGGCGGAGATGTCCGAAGTCACCCAAGTCTCCATCGTCGAAGTTGTACCTGGCCGGCCGGAGTATGCCCGGTCGGCTGGCTCGTCACTGACCCTAACGCCCGCGGGTGGGGTGCGATTTCCCGGACCACGCCGTGTTCGCCCTGAGCGCACAAACGGCCCGTCAGGACCGTCAGACCCATGCCGTACGCCGCTGAGCCGGCTTCCGTCGGGACGTGACGGCGCGCGGGGGCCGGGTCGCGCGGGCAGGGGTCCGGGTCGTCGTGCGCACGACAGCGGGCCGGCTCCCGGGGGCTGCGTGTGCCCGGGAACCGGCCCTGATCGGGACGTCGTCAGCTGACCGAGGAGTCCTCCTCGCCGTGGGTCTGCACGCCCGCGATGTCACCTGCGTCATCGAGCGACTCCTCGAGGGCGGGCTTCCCGCCGGTGCTGCCGTCGGCGTCGCCCCGCCGGAGGTCCCCCTCGTCGGGCTCGTGGGGCACGTCGTTGGCGGAGGGGTCACCACCGGCCGTGGTCGGCTCCTTGGTGGGGTCGGCGGTCGGTGGGTCGGTGGGTGTGTGGTCGAACTCGGTCACGGCGTCCTCCTCCGGTCCGGGGTACTCGTGCTCTTACCCATCCATCGCCGGCTGTCGCGCGGCTTCCGGAGCGGGGGCGTCCGCGAGCCGCATCGCCGCGACCTCCCGCGCGAGCGCTTCCCGCACGTCGGCCACGGTGACCCGCAGCTCACGCAACCAGCTCTGCAGCTCGGTGGGGTCGTAGCGAAGGGTCGGCATCGCGATGGTGACCGCGCTCGGCGTCACCCCCGGCACCTCGACCGGGACCCCGACGGCCGAGACGCCGGCCTCGCTGCGGTTGCGCTGCACCGCAGCACCGATCCGGCGGACCCGGGCCAGCTCGCGCTGCAGCTCGACCACGTCGGGACGCTGCTCCGGGCGGCCGGACCAGCGCGCGTCCGAGTAGAGATCGGCGACGACGTCATCGGACAGCTGGGAGAGCAGCACGAGGCCGCCGGAGGTCAGGTGGGCCAGGAACGTCATGCCCTCACGGCTGCCGACCCGCAGCGGCTTGGTGCTCTCCCACGAGGCGATGAAGTGCACGAACGCGCCGACGAGCACCACCATGTTGACCGACTCCCCGGTCCGGCGCGCCAGCCCCTCGAGGTGCGGCGCGGCCACCTCGCGAAGCAGGCCGGTGCCCAGTCCCCGGTGAGCCTCGAGCGCGAAGGCCGGGCCGGGACGGTAGCGCCGGGACGAGTCGCGGACGGCGAAGTCGCGGTAGACCAGCATCGCGAGGAGCCGATGTGCCGTCGACGGGGCGACGCCGAGCCGGCTCGCTGCCTCCGTCACGGTGAGGGAGCCCTCGGTCCGCAGCACCGTCGCGAGCACCAGGGCGTTGTCCACGCTGGCGAGCGGATAGGGCGGCTTCTTCCTCATAGCAGAACATCCTAGTCGCCTATGTGGAAAGACTGGTTTCCTGCTCGGACGGCACCATGACAAGGAGAGAGCCCATGACGGACGAGCTGGTGAACTCGGTGAACCCGGTGAACTCGGTGAACTCGGACAGCGCGCGCCCGGTGTCGCCGGTCCGGATCACGGCGAGCGACGCCCCCGACCAGCCCATCCCGAGCCCCGAGCTCGACGTGCTCTACCGCGGTTTCGAGAAGGAGCTGCTGGTGCCGCTGTGGACCGAGATCGGTGACCTCATGCCTGCGCATCCCCAGTCGAAGGCAACCGCGCACCTGTGGCGATGGGACACCCTGCTCGACCTCGCCGACCAGGCCGGACACCTCGTTCCCGTCGGCCGCGGCGGTGAGCGGCGCGCCATCGCGCTCGCGAACCCCTCCCTCGAGGGGAAGCCCTACGCCACCCCGACGCTGTGGGCGGCGATCCAGTACCTCATGCCGGGCGAGGACGCCCCGGAGCACCGGCACACCCAGAACGCCTTCCGCTTCGTCGTCGAGGGTGAGGGAGTGTGGACGGTCGTCGGCGAGGACCCGATCCCGATGACGCGGGGGGACTTCCTGCCGCAGGCGGGCTGGAACTGGCACGCCCACCACAACGGGGCAAGCACGCCGATGGCCTGGATCGACGGCCTTGACATCCCTTTCCAGTACGTCACGGAGAGTCAGTTCTTCGAGTTCGGCCGCGATGAGATCAGCGAGGCCGAGCACGCCACACCCGAGCGCTCCAGGTCAGAGCGGCTCTGGGGCCACCCTGGAATGCGCCCGGTGTCGATGCTGGACGAGAGCCTGGGCAGCCCGCTGCTGCGCTACCCGTGGGCCGCCACCGACGCCGCGCTCACCGACCAGCTGGAGCTGGAGGCCGAGGGCTTCGCCGGCACCCTCGAGCCGGGCCACGCGGCCATCCGCTTCACCAACCCGACGAACGCCAAGGACGTGCTGCCCACGATCCGCACCGAGTTCCACCGCATCGTCAGCGGCACCGAGACCGCACCGGTGCGCGAGGTCGGCTCCTCGGTCTACCAGGTGTTCGACGGCACCGGACGCGTGACCGTCGGCGAGCACTCCTGGAGCGTGCAGCGCGGCGACCTGTTCGTCGTGCCGTCGTGGCAGCCGCTGTCGGTCAGGTCCGAGGCCAGCGCCTCCGACTCGGACTCCGGCGCGCTCGACCTCTTCCGTTTCTCGGACACCCCGATCTTCGAGAAGCTCAACCTCTACCGGATGGAGACCACCCGATGAAGCTGGCCACCCTGCGCACCGCCGACGGCACTCGTGCGGCCCGGATCGACGAGGCGGCCGGACAGGCGGTGCTGCTCGAGGCCCCCGACGTCGGAGCGCTGTTGTCAGCCGGCGACCTCACGGCGCGCGCATCCGCCGCGGGCGAGACCGTGGCGTTGGAGGAGGTCGAGTACGCCCCCCTCGTCCCCCAGCCCGGCAAGATCCTCTGCATCGGCCTGAACTACCGCAACCACATCCTCGAGATGGGCCGCGACCTGCCGGAGTACCCGACCGTCTTCGCCAAGTTCGCCGACACCCTGATCGGCGCCAGCGACGACATCCGCCGCCCGGTGGAGACGGAGGAGCTCGACTGGGAGTGCGAGCTCGCCATCGTCATCGGCAGCACCGTCCGGCGCGCCGACGAGACGACCGCCGCGGCCGCGATCGCTGGGTTCGCCGTCCTCAACGACATCACCTGCCGGGACTGGCAGTTCCGCACTCGCGAGTGGCTGCAGGGCAAGAACTGGGAGGCCACGACGCCGCTCGGCCCCTGGCTCGTCACCCCCGACGAGGTCGGAGGGTCGCGTCCGGCTCTGGCGATCCGCACCCTCGTCGACGGCGAGGTCAGGCAGGAGGACAACACGGGCGACCTCCTGTTCGACCCGGTCGCGCTCGTCGCCTACCTCTCGACGATGATCACCCTGCGCCCCGGCGACATCATCGCCAGCGGCACGCCGGGCGGAGTCGGCCACGCCCGCAAGCCCGCCGTCTACCTCCAGCCGGGCCAGCGGGTCGGCACCGAGATCGACGGCCTCGGCCGGTGCGACAACCTCGTGGTCGCCGACGGCGCGTCGGAGGCGGCCGCCTGATGGCGCCGTCGCTGGACCGCTCGCGGATCTGGATGGAGGAGGGCACGGTCATCTTCGACGCCGCCCTCGCGGCGGCCGACGACGAGCTGCTCAACGACGCCACCGAGCTGGACGGCTGGACGGGACGGCACCTGCTCGCCCATGTCGCGGCCAACGCGGACGCGCTGCGCAACCTCGCGACCTGGGCGCGCACCGGCACCGAGACGCCGATGTACGCCTCTCCCGGGCAACGCGACCGAGACATCGAGGCCGGCTCGACCCGACCGGTTGGTGACCTGCGCGACTGGTACGCCGCGTCGGCCGCGGCCCTGCGGGCCGACCTGGACGCCCTGTCACCCGAGCAGTGGTCTCACCCGGTGCGCACCGCCCAGGGTCGGACCGTGGCTGCCACCGAGGTGCCATGGCTGCGCGCCCGAGAGGTCATGGTCCACGCCGTCGACCTCGGCAGCGGGACCACGTTCGCCGACCTGCCCGAGGGGTTCCTCCGCGACCTGCTCGACGACATCACAGTCAAGCGGTCGGGCACGGCCGACCACCCGCCGCTCATGGTCCGCGAGGCGGACGGCCCCGGGACGTGGCCCGTCGCACAACCGGGTCCAGACGCGCCGCAGGTGAGCGGTGCGCTCGCCCAGCTCGCGGCCTATCTGGCCGGACGCAGCGACGGCTCGGCTCTCGCGACCGCGGACGGCGCACCGTCACCCACCCTCCCCCGCTGGCTGTGAGCCGGCGACGCACGAACAGGAACACCCCATGACACATCGAGACAAGGACGTCATCGTCGTCGGCGGCGGTATCGGTGGACTGGCCGCAGCCCTGCGCCTCACCCAGCTCGGCCTCACCGTTCGGGTGCTGGAGCAGGCGGCGGAGTTCGGTGAGGTCGGCGCCGGCCTGCAGATCGCCCCGAACTGCACGCGCATCCTCGACCAGCTCGGCCTCCTCGACGAGGTGATCAGCCTCGGCGTGCTGCCCGACCACATGGTCATGAAGGACGCCCTGGACGGCAGGGAGCTGACCCGCCTGGACCTGCGCGACCTCCACGACCGGTACGGATACCCGTACATGGTCATCCACCGCAGCGACCTCCACGGCACGCTGTTGCGCGCCTGCCAGCGGTCCGGTGTCGACCTCGTCACCAGCACGACGGTGACCGCATACGAGAACGTCGAGGACGGCGCTGCCGTCATCACCGAGGGTGGCCGCCAGGAGGCGCGCCTCGTCGTGGCCGCCGACGGAATCCGTTCGGTGGCCCGCCCGATGCTCCGTGACGACGCTCCGGTGAGCTCCACCTACGTCGCCTACCGGGGTGCCGTGCCGATCGAGGCCGTGGCCGAGCTGAACGTGATGACCGACGCCGTCGTCGTCTACATCGGCCCCGGCTGCCACTTCGTGCAGTACCCACTGCGCCAGGGCGAGATGTTCAACCAGGTCGCCGTCTTCCAGTCGCCCAAGGCCGTCGCGGGCGAGGAGGACTGGGGCACTCCGGACGAGCTGGACGCTGCCTTCGAGGGCATGCACGAGAACATTCAGGCGGGGTTGCCGCTCATGTGGCGCGACCGCTGGTGGCGGATGTTCGACCGCGAGCCGCTGCCGGACTGGGTCGCCGGCCGCGTCATCCTCCTGGGCGACTCGGCACACGCCCCGCTCCAGTACATCGCCCAGGGCGCGATCATGGCGATCGAGGACGCCTGGGTGCTCGGCTCCCACGCGGAGAAGGAGCTCCGGGCGGGTGCCACGGGCGCGACCATCGGCTGGGACCCGGTCCTACGCGCCTACAGCGACGTCCGCACGAGGCACACGGCTCGCGTGCTCGAGACCAGCCGCAAATGGGGCGAGCTCTGGCACCTCGACGGCGAGAAGCGGAAGATCCGCAACGAGATCCTCCGCGAGCGCAGCACGCTGGACTATGGCTTCGTGGACTGGCTCTACGGCCCGACGGCGCTGACGCCCGAGGAGCTGCCCCCGATGTTCAGCCCCGTTCCGGTGACCCGAGAGTCGGTCAACAGGTTGGCCGCCACCCACGGGTGACCGACCACCGACGCCGTCCGGCAGCGGCCCTCGATCGTGCGGTCG
Source organism: Intrasporangium sp. (assembly GCF_035280925.1). Lineage (GTDB taxonomy): Bacteria > Actinomycetota > Actinomycetes > Actinomycetales > Dermatophilaceae > Intrasporangium. Next base: position 20,724 of record NZ_DATEEY010000063.1, read on the forward strand.
GGGGCCACTCCTTCTGCTCAGGCCACCCGAAAGCTCTCGTGACTGGGGTAGCGCCCAGGTTGCATTGTGCGGGGGCGCAGAGAAGAGGACCCTGAGCCGGTGGATTCAACGATCGATCCCCGGCTCGTCCAGGCTCTACAGAGGCAGCAGATTCGCAGGAGGGCGCTGCTGGATTCGGGCGCCGCGCATGTCGGGTGGAAGATCGGAGACGGTCGCCGAGAGCGCATTGGCGGCCAGGTGGTCATCGGCTATCTCACTTCAGATTCGCTCCACCCGGACGGCGGCGTCATCGAGGACGCGATGGAGGAGCCCAGGGCCGAGGTCGAGGTCGCCGTGGAGCTAGGGGCACCCATCAAGCGGAGCGATCGCGACAGGTCTATCTGGTCGGCCATCGCGGGCTTCCGAACTGCCTTGGAGATCTGCGACATCGCCCGACCGAGAGGCGAGGACGCAGCACTCATCGTCGAGGAGAACGTGTTCCACAACGGCCTGGCGCTGGGGCCCGCAGAGCCTGCCACCCCTTGTGGTGCGGCCAGCATCTACGTCAACGGCGGCTTGATCGACGCCGCGCCGATCGAACGAGACTTCGTCGGTCTCCTTCGCTGGACCGCCGTGCTCCTTCACAGTCTCGATCTCGAACTGGTACCAGGTGACGTCATCATCACCGGCGGCCTGGTGCACGTGCCGGTCACTCACGGCGAACTGGGATCACGTCAGTGGCCGCGATGATGATTCACTGAACACCTAGGACATTATTTGTACACGCTGAGATTGGCGTCATGGCGACGTTGCGCGAGGTCCAGAAACGGATGACCCACGAGCTCCTGCTGGACAGCGGGCTGGAAGTGCTCGAACGCAAGGGGTATCCCGCGACCACCATCGACGACATCGCCACGGCCGCCGGCACGACGCGCACGACGTTCTACCTGCACTTCTCCTCCAAGGCGGAGCTGGTCAGCGAGCTGCTGAAGCGGGCCGACGAGATCCTCACGTCGGTGGATGACCCCTCGCTGACCGAGGTCGTCCGATCCGGCGACGCAAGGCTGATCGGAACCTGGTTGGACTCGAAGCTCGACCAGTGGGACACCATCAAGCCCTACCTCACGGTGAGCTACCAGGCGTCCGACGAGCCGGACGTCGCACGGCAGACCGAGCAGTGGTACGAGGACGTGGTCAGGCAGATGACTGATGGCCTGACCCAGGCCGGACGCTTCGAGCCCGTCAACCGGCGGATCCGCTGCGTGCTCGCCTTCGGCCAGTTCGAGTACTTGGCGCGGCGCTACTTCGCCGTCGGCTGGCTCACGGACCGGCGCATCTGCCTGGCCGAGCTGACCGCCTCCTGGTGTCACCTGCTCACGGAGTGACGACCGAGTGGGCATCAACTGCACACTCCACCGGCACGTCCGCCCGCGGTTGGACGGCCGCTGTCACTCCCCCTTGCCTGCTCGCGTCGTGTACGGCAGCACGAGCCGGGACGGGTGGGCGGCGTCACGGTAGATCTTGTGGGTGACGGGCCGGCCTACCGGCAGGTGGAAGGCGTCGGGCGGCAGCAGCGCGTTGTGCTCGTCGGCCATGGGCTCGCAGTTGGACAGCTCCACGACCAGGCGGTGCCCCTTCTTGAACACGTTCGCGAACGGGTAGAGGCGGAGCACGTACTCCTCGACCTTGCCCGGTTCGACCGGCTCGGTGCGGGTGTGCGGGTGGTACGGGTTGCCCTCGGTGGTGCGCACGTCGAGCTCGCGGTGCGACGCCTTGAGGTAGCCGGTGGTGATCAGCTGGCGCTTACCGTTCGGGGCGGCGTCCCAGAGACGGAGGATGAAGTTGGTGTCCTCCTGGTCGATCTCCGCGAAGAGGTGGGCCGCGCCCGTGCCGATCATCTCGGTGTCCTCGTCGAACGGCGTGGTGCCCCAGGTGAGCAGCTGCACCTGGTCGGTCACCGTGAGTGGCGCCTGGTAGAACCCGTCTGGTGCAACGAACTCGGCCCCCAACGGTTCCGGCTCGGCTGACAGCTGGTGGCGCGGCCGCAGGTAGAACGGCCGGTAATCCACCGGCCTCGGCGGCCACTGCTGCGCGGTCACGCTCTCGCGCGAGCCCTCCACGAAGACCGTCACCGGCGGCTCGTCCATCACGCCGTTGTCGATGCCCTTGAGCCAGTACTCGTACCAGCGGAACATCTTGTCGTGCTCCTCGATGAACGGGCGCGACTGCATGGGCGGGTAGGGGCCGATGTCGAGCTTCTTGGGACCCTTGAGGGTGTTGTAGAGCTCGATCGTGCCGTCCAGGGTCCACCCGCGGCCGTGGTCGAGCTGCAGCCACACCGGGATCTCGATGTTGGCGGCGAGCGTGACCGGGTTGCGCTCCTCGTACCACTCCCCGTCGAGCTCGTTCATGACGATGTCGAACCAGGCCTCGTGGTTGTTCGGATAGTGCAACACGTGCACCAGGTTCGGCCAGGCGGCGATGTCCGGATCCTGGAGGCGCGCCGCGACCCGCTCCCTGATCTCCTCCGAGGAGTAGGTCTCGAGCATCCGCGACTTGACCCGGTCGGTGAACGCCCAACCAGAGTCTCCGCCGCGACCCTCCCGGGCCGCACGCGGCATGAGCCACATGATGCCGCCGTGGTAGGTCGTCTCGTAGAAGTCGTAGTGACCTCCGGAGACGAAGATCGCCTTCAGGCTCGGAGGACGCTCCGCCGCGGCCAGCACCTGCATCGAGCCGAAGTAGGAGATGCCGACCATGCCGACGTTCCCGTCGCACCAGGGCTGCGCGGCGACCCACTCGATGAAGTCGTAGGCGTCCTGGCCGAGCGGCACGCCTCCGGCGTTGTAGTTGCCGATGTGCTCGCCGCCGGAGCCCCCGGAGCCCCGCAGGTCTCCGATGACGTGCGCGTAGTCCTCCGCGACGACCCGGGCGATGTCACCGGCCTCGATGCAGCCGTCCCACATCGGGCTGGGACGGCGCTGCGGTGGCGTGGTCAGGGCGAGGGCCTGCAGCTCCTTGCCGTACGGGCTCAGCGCCACGAGCGCCGGGCGCGGCCTGTCCTCGACACCCTCGTAGGCGTCGGCGGCGAGCTCGACGCCGTCCCGCATGGGGACCCGGAGGTCCTTCCGGATGCGGATGGTCCGTCCGCCCGCGTCCCACGTCCGGAGGTCAGCCATCGCCTGTCCGCTCCTTGTCCTGTCCCAAGAGGGTCCGCGTGAACTGTGTGAGGTAGCCGTGCATCGTCGTGAAGAACGGCGCCGGCTCCAGCGTTGGATCGCCCTCGTAGCCGAGCTCCTTGGCCACCCACGCGAATGGTGAGTAGGCAGACTCGGTGACCCGGACGCCCTGCTGCAGGTACCGCTGGGCGGCGGCGCTGATCCGTGCCTCGATGTCCAGGCTCTCCTGGAGCGCCAGCTGCGCCAGCTCGCCGTCGAGCTCCACACCGTAGGGAACCCCGTCGGCGGTGCGGTACGGATGCCCGAGATAGAGGTGTTGCGGACGGATCTCGTCGCGCAGGTACTCCAGGCTCGTGCGGTAGGGCACCGGGTCCACGTACCCGGGGAACCCGTTGGCCGCTCCGTGTACCTGGACGGCATCACCGACGAAGACGGAGCGCTGCCCGTCGATGACATAGGCGACCGAGCCGGGCGTGTGGCCGGGGATGGAGTGGACGGAGACCGTCACGTCATCACCGAGGGACAGGGTCTCGCCGCCCTTGACGAGCACAGAGGGTTCCATCTCGCCTGAGATGACGGCGTCACCCGCGGCCGTCACCTGCGCCTCGCCCTGCGGGTCATCCACGAATCCGCCCCGGCCGGCGAGGTACTCCTCGACGTGGGCACGCCGCGACCGCAGCATCGTCGCGTCGGCCTCGTGGATGACGACCTCGGCCTTCCGGCCGGTCAGCTCCCACAGGGCGTGGGCACCGCCGATGTGGTCGATGTGGCCGTGGGTGAGCAGGATCCAGCGCACGTCCTCGATCCGGCGCCCAAGGGCGTCCAGCGCCGGAGCCATCCCCTCGGCCGGGGACGAGGCGATGCCAGTGTCGACGATGGCCGGTTCGGGAGCATCGATGAAGAAGGTGTACAGCCCGAATCGGCCCCACGGGGAGACCAGGGGATGGACGGCGACGTCGTGCGTCATGGCTCTCTTCTCAGGAAGTCGGCGGTCTCGTCGAAGGCGCGGTGGAACTCCGGGATCCAGGAGAAGTTCGAGACGAACCCGTGGTTGGCACCTGCGTAGCGGCTGACCGTCGCTTCCACCCCGTCCTCCCTGAGTCTCTCGGCGTAGCGCTCGCCCTCGTCACGCAGCGGGTCGTACTCCGCCGTGATGACCAGGGCGCGCGGCAAGCCGGAGAGGTGCTCGCGCTTGATCGGCGACACGAGCGGATCGGCCGGGTCCGCCCCGCTGTCGAGGTAGAAGGCGTTGAAGGGCTTCAGCAACGCCGTCTCGAGGCCGTACCCCTCGGCGTTCTCCCGCAAGGACGGATAGCGGTCGACGTCGAAGTCCTGGTCCAGCGAGGGGTAGAACATCACCTGGTGGGTGATGCGCTCGAACCCCTCGTCGTGGGCCATGGCAGCCACGGCAGCGACGAACGTGCCTCCCGAGCTGTCGCCGGCGATGGCCAGGGTCCGCCCGTCCCACTGCAGGCTCTCGCCGTTCTCCGCCGCCCAGCGGACCGCCTCGTAGCAGTCCTCCAGACCGGCCGGATAGGCGGCCTCCGGCGCCAGGCGGTAGCCGACGGAGACGACCTTGAGACCGGTCGCCTTCGCCAGCGACCGCGCGAGGTGGTCGTGCGTGTCCAGGCTCCCCAGCATGAACGCGCCGCCGTGGAAGTACACCATCAGGCCGTATGCCGCTGAGTCCCTTGGCGTGTACACCCGGACGGGCACGTCCCCCACTGGGGTGGATGCGGTCAGGTTCTCGACTGCGTGCAGGGGCAGGCGCTCCTCGACGGGAGGGACCTGCGCCTCCTCGGCCGCTCGCATGGCGGTCGGGTCGAGTGGCTCACCAGCAGGCGCGGGCAGGGAGGCCAGGACCTTCGCGATCTCCGGGTGCAGCGGCACGGCGTCAGGCCTGGGGCTGCTGGGACACGGGCTTCTGCCCGGGGAAGACCTCGTCGACCTCGTCCTCGCGCCACCCCTGGCGTGAGATGCGCTGCAGCTCGTCCGTGACCGGCTTGCGCGCTTGCTGGTACTGGGCCAGCGCCTCCTTGACGGAGTCGGCCTGGGCCAGGGCGTCGGCGAGGCCGCCGGCGTCCAGGATCGCGGAGTTCGCTCCCTGGCCCTGGTGGTGCAGCATCGAGTGGGCCGCGTCGCCGACGAGGGCGACGGAGTCCGAGTGCCACGTGTCGACCGGGTCGATGTCGTAGACCGCCCGGACGTTGACGGCGTCCAGGTCGAGGTCACGGGTGATGTTGACGATCCGCTCGTCGAAGCCCTCCACCTCAGCGAGCAGCTCGTCCTTCGTGACCTTCGGCGTCCAGGTGCTGTCCGGGCACAGGCTGGTGACGTCGAACGACACCTGGTTGCGGTGGCGCAGCGGCAGGAAGTAGACCTTCGTGCCGTGCCCGATGTACATCCGCAGGTTGTCGTCGACGGCCATCCCATGGGCGTCCGCGACGTCGATCACCACGCGGTAGGCGCGCTCACCCGAGAACACCGGTTCCTTGTCGCTGAAGAGCTGCTGGCGCACCACGGACCTGATGCCGTCCGCCCCGACGACCAGGTCGGCTTCGACGGTGGCGCCGTTGGCGAAGGTGAGGACGGAGCGATCCCCCCCGTCCTCGACGGTCTCGAGCTTGTGACCGCAGTGCACCATGCCCTCCGGGAGCACACCGACCAAGGCGTCGATGAAGTCGCCGCGGTGGATCAGGTGGGTCTTCGCGCCGAAGGTGTCGATCTCCGGCCACGCCTCCTTCATGATCGGGTCACCGGTGGCGGTGAGGATCTCGAAGTAGTCGCTCGGGGAGCTGACCTTGGCGATGGCGTCGAAGATGCCCCACTCGCGGAACCGGCCCATCGTGGAGGGACGCAGACCGATGCCGGCGCCGACCTCCCGGATCTGGGTCGCCTGCTCGTACACGTTGACCTCGGCGCCGAGCAGGCTCAGGGCCTTGGCCGTGGCTGCGCCGGCATATCCGGCGCCGACGATCGCGACGGTCAGGTCCTTCAGGTCTGAGGTCTGCATGGTGGTGTCTCTCTCTGGGCTGGGCGCCTCTTTGCGCCGCGGGTGGGTCTGCGTCCTGAGCTCTGGGTGGATCAGGGTGGGTCAGTTCTGGATGGTGAGGAACTCAGCGGGGTTGTCGACGAAGAGCCGCGTGATCGTGGCCTCGTCGACGCCGGCCGTGCGCAGGTCGGGGATCAGGTCCTTGAAGATGTAGTTGACGGTGTGGCCCTTGACGCCCGGCCAGCCCAAGGGGCTGCAGTTGGCGTCGGCCGAGGCGAGCGCCTTGTCCAGGTGCTGGTCGATGAAGCGGAGGAAGTGGTCCAGCCGCTCCTTCCGCGGGCGCGCCCAGAACGGCGGGTCCTCGAGCTCGGTCTCGTAGCCGAAGGTGTCGAAGCCGACCCGACCTCCCTGCTCGGCGATCCACGTGTCGCGCGTCTTCTCCGCGTTCACGCCGTCGTCGGCGTGCCCGAACAGCACTCGGTCCAGCGGGAGTCCCTCCTCCCCGAAGATGGCGATCGCCGTCTCGGCGTCGATGGCCAGATGGGTCAGGACCGGCACGCCCGTGCTCAGGGCGGCGCGAGCGGCAGCCCGGTAGATGCGCTTGTCAAGGTCCGTCATGCGGCCGCCGCGGCTCACGCCGACCTTGATGACGCCGGCGCGGCTGCCGGTGTCCCCGATGCCGACGGTGATCTCGTGGATGAACTGCCGGGTCAGGTAGTCGACACTCGCCCGAGCGAAGAACGGCAGGGCGGTGTCGCCTCCGACGAAGCCGGTGCAGGCGACGATGTGAACCCCGGTCTTCGCCGACAACGACTTGTAGTGGTCGACGTCGCGGCCGTTGCAGATGCCGGTCGCGTCGACGAAGGTCCCGCCCCCGTACTCGTGGAAGGCCCGGAGCTTGGGCACGGTCTGCTCATACCGCTCCTCTGGGGTCTTCCACCATCTCGAGTCCAGCTCGGAACCGGGCATGCCGTACCCGATGTGCTCGTGGACGGCCACGAACCCCAGCTCCTCGGTCGGGATCGGTCCCAGGACGGTGTTCACTCTCGACACAACAGTCACCTTTGAGAAATCGTCAGCAGGGCGCGCGGGTTCTCCACCAGAATGCGCTGGACGTCCTCGTCGCTGACCCCCTGTGACCTGAGGACGGGGACGAACGTCGACAGGACATGGCCGAAGGGCAGGTCACGGGTGGGGTCGGCGTCAGGCTGGCCCTTGGCCACGCCGATCGCGTTGCTGGACAGGATGATCCGGTCTGCACGGCCAGCCGTGACCAGCTCGAGCACCAGCCCAGCGCGCTCGCGGTCGGTGACGTGGGCAGCATCCTCGAGACCCACGTGGTCGAGGGCCGCGAAGGCCCCTCGACGGGCGATCTCGAGTGGTGCGCCAGCGGCGACCGCGTCCTTGCGGTCGAGTCCGCCGACGATGACGCGCTCTGCCGGCAGGTTCTCGTCGAGGACGATCTCGAGGTCGTGCACCGCGTCCATCCCGTACCGGATGGAGATCGGGACGCCGGTCCTCAGGGCCGTTCGGGCAGCCCCGCGGAAGAGGCTCTCGTCGGTGGCCGTCATGCCCTCGCGACTCGCGGCAGTGGCCACGAGGCCCGCGGCGCCGCGGCGTTCGACGCGGGGAACCACCATGCCGTCGACGACCTCCTGGGTGAAGAGGTCGGCGAACTTCTCCGCCGGCCACGGCGTTGGCGGGTTGGTCTGTGGCGTCAGGAAGTATCCGCCGAGCATCTCCTCCGGACCCATGCCCGTCGACGCGATGATGTGCACGCCGGTGGAGCGCGAGAGCGCCTCGTACAGCGCCACGTCCCGGCCGTGGAACATGCCGGTGCTGTCCACGATCGTGGTCCCACCCTGGTCCCGGAAGTCCGTCAGCTTCCGCGCCAGCGTCTCGAAGATCTCCGCGCGATCCATCGTGACGTCGAACGCGTGCTCGGCTCCCGGGACCACCGACAGCAATGCCTCGTGCACCGCGACGACGCCCAGGTCACGAGCGGGGACCGGACCCAGGACAGTGTTGATGGT
>NZ_DATEEY010000064.1:0-46949 GCF_035280925.1 Intrasporangium sp.
ACCTCAAGGTCGTGCTCGTCGCGGGGGTCATTGTCGCCCACACGACGATGGCCTGGACCGGCGTCGGCAACTGGGTGTTCCGGGAGACCCCGGTCCGCGAGCCACTCCTGACGCTGCTCACCGTGGTCGCCGCCCTGGGGGCACTGTTCGGGATGTCCTTGTTCTTCCTCATCGCCGGCTACTTCACGCCGCGGTCCCTCGAGCGGAAGGGCGCGCGGCGTTTCATCCTCGACCGGGTGGTGCGGCTGCTCGTCCCGATGCTGGCGTTCGTCGTCCTCCTCAGTCCGCCGATCGAGTACGTGGACCCCGACAACGCCGGCTGGACCGACGGCTTCTGGGCGTTCGTCCCGGAGATCTGGTGGCCTCCGGCTCCCGGGCCCACCTGGTTCCTCGGCGTCCTCTTCCTCTTCTCGGTCGCCTACGCCGGCCTGCGCACGTGGCGTCCTCGCCCGGAGCCCGTGCCGCGTCCCTTGCGCCCGTCCCAGCTGGCTGTTCTTGCGCTCGCCATCGCCGGGATGTCCTTCCTCATCAGGACCGAGACGCCACTCGGCGAGGAGCTCTGGCGCCTGGCCCTGGCCCAGGCACCGGGATGGGTGGTCGGATTCGCCCTCGGCGTGCTCGCTGCCGAACGCGGATGGCTTCCGCTCGGGGCTGGGCTGGGCCGCCGCATGAGGTGGATCGCCTGGGTCGGCATGTCTGCCAGCGTCGCCATCATGGGGCTCGCTGGGGTGTCGGGGATGGACCTGGCCCTCTTCCTCGGTCACGGAACCTGGCAGTCAGGCGTGCTCTCGGTGGTCGAGGGCGTCATTCTCGTCACGGTCCCGCTCTGGCTCGTGGACCTGTTCTGGCGACGCTTCGACGAGCAGCCAGGTCGGTTCGGTTGGGTGCTCAGGCGCTCGGCGTTCGGCGCCTTCCTCGTCCACCAGGGCGGCCTGGTGGCGCTCGTGCTCGGGGTCCGGCTGCTGCCCTGGCCACCGGAGGCGGCGTACCTCACGGTCTCGGCGCTCGGGGTGGGCATCTCGTTCGCCCTCGGCTGGTTCCTGACCAGGCTGCCTGGCGTGTCACGCATCGTGTGACGCGTCGGGTTCCCACTCGGACCGCCGACAATCGGGCCGCAGTCCGATTGTCGGCGTCGGGGCCCGGGGAAGGCACCGACTGTCGGGCCCCGGTCCGACAGTCGGCGTCGGATGCGGCGGAGTGGCCGCGACAGTCGGGCCTCGGTCCGATAGTCGGAGACTGTCCGGACGCTTCGGAGGCTGTGGATGACCGCGGCACCGGACCTTTGGGGTTGGCCATCGTTCATCCCATGCCCTCGCGTCCGCTGCCGCTGCCCCCGACCATGCCGTTCCGCGTGACGGTCACCAGGAACCGCGACGAGTCCACGGGGCGTGTGAAGCGCTCTCTCCACCTGCCCCCCGGGGTCACGGAGTGGGAGCTCCGGAACCGCAGGTACCGGAAGCTGTTCCACGGCGTGTACGTCCACCGTGACACCACGATCACCGAGTGGATGAAGGCCTTTGGGGCGTTGCTCCTGTGCGCCGAGAACGCTGCCGCATCCCACCACACCGCGGCACGTATCTGGGGAGGCGTCGTCCCGGACGATGGGCACGTCCATCTGTCCATCGACGGGTCGAGACGCAAGGTTCTCGGCATCCATGCGCACCGGGTGAAGGTCGGCGGGCAGGAGTGCAGCAGGCTCAATGGGCTCCGGCTGACGTCGCCGAGGCAGAGCTTCCTCGACCTCGGGGGCGAACTCGGCCTCGTCGACCTCGTGGTGCTGGGTGACTCGCTCGTCAAGGCCGCACGCGTCACGCCCGAAGAGCTCGTCGCCGCGGCGAAGACCTTTCGGGGTCGCGGACAGCGGCTGTTGCGTCGGGCCGCGAGTCTCGTCCGACGTGACGTCGACTCACCGATGGAGTCCCGCGTCCGCATGCTCATGGTCCTCGCCGGCCTGCCGGAGCCGACCATCAACCACAAGATCCTGTGGCCGGACGGCTCGGTGCGATACCGGTTCGACCTCAGCTATCCACGGTTCCGGCTCGTCATCGAGTACGACGGTCGGCAGCACGCCGAGTCGGATCGGCAGTGGGACGGCGACATCGACCGTCGCGAATGGATGGACGGCGATAACTGGCGCATCGTCATCGTCAGGTCCAAGGACATCTACAACACTCCCGGGCAGACGCTGCAGCGCATCATCTCGGCGATGCGGGACAAGGGAATGGCGGTGCCGCGGCTGTCTGACGAGTGGCGGTTGCACTTCCCCGGACGGATGGGGGACGTCGCCGAGCCGGCCTGATCGGGCTCGGCTGACCGCTGACCGGCCTCGCTCCGACAATCGGGCCGTGGACCGATTGTGGTGCAGTTTCGGGCGCCAGGCCACCGACCATCGGACTCGGGACCAATTGTCTGAGGGGTGCCGGCGACTCCGCTCAGAAGGGCGCGCCGGTGACTCGCTCGTAGGCCTCGATGTACTTCGCCCGGGTCTGCTCGACCACGTGGGGCGGCAGCTCCGGTGGGGGCTCGCCGCTGCTGCGGTCCCAGCCCGACTCGGGCGAGGTCAGCCAGTCACGGACGAACTGCTTGTCGTAGGACGGCTGCGGGTGTCCGGGCTCCCACTGGTCGGCGGGCCAGAATCGCGAGGAGTCGGGCGTCAGGACCTCGTCGGCCAGGACCAGGCCGCCGGATCCGTCTGGGCGCAGGCCGAACTCGACCTTTGTGTCGGCGATGAGGATCCCTCGCTGCGAGGCGATCTCGTTCCCCCGGACGAGGATGGCCCTGGTCAGACGCGACATCTCCGCCGCCACCTCGACTCCGAGCTCGGCCTCGACCTGGGCCGGTGTCATGGGCAGGTCATGCTCCCCGACGGGGGCCTTGGTCGTCGGTGTGAAGACCGGTTCCGGTAGGCGCGAGCCGTCGACGAGCCCCTCCGGCAGTCGCGCCCCGGAGACCGAGCCCTTGGCCCGGTACTCCTCGAGGCCACCCCCGGTCAGGTAGGCGCGCGCGATGGCCTCGACCCTGAGCATCTCGAGCCTGCGGACGAGCAGGGCGCGGCCTGCCACCACCGCCGGCACGTCCGTGGAGACGACGTGGTTGGGGACGAGGTCGGAGAGCTGGTCGAACCACCACAGCGACAGCCTCGTCAGCACCGCACCCTTGTCGGGGATCTCCGGCGCCATCATCCAGTCGTAGGCGGACAGCCTGTTCGAGGCGACGAGGAGCAGTCGGTCGGGATCCACCTCGCCCTGCGAGTCGACCGGCGCGTAGAGGTCACGGACCTTGCCGGAGTAGACGTGCTGGTAGCCCGGCAGGTCCAGAGGCAGGTCCGAGGGCGCGTCGCTCGTCGTCACGCCGCACATCCTCCCACCGCGTCAGCAGCAGGGTCCGGTCACAGTCGGTCTCAGGTGGTCACGGCTCGACGAGGCCGGCCCGGATGGCATAACGAGTGAGCTCGACGCGGTCTCGCATCCCGAGCTTGCCGAGCACGTTGGCTCGGTGCCGCTCGACGGTCTTGAGGCTGATGACGAGCTCGTCCGCGACCGGGCACCAGGCTCCGCACGCACGACCAGCTCATCATCGTCACCGATGAGCAGGACCGGGCCCGGACAGAGGCCCGCCTGCGCGAGGTGAGTCGGGGCGGGCGGCTCGCCGAGTGGCACGACGCCCACCGAGCGGTGGCCGCAGCCGTGGTGCACCCACCAAGGGCGCGCCGCCGCCGCGCCGCGGGCGCTGCGCCGGTCCCCGGTCAGACCGTGATCTCGCCGAGCTCTGCCCGGAGCGCGATGTCCCTGCGATGGTGAGAACCGGGGAGCTCCACCACCGAGACCGCGTCGTATGCCGCTGACCTTGCCTTCCCGAGGTCGCTGCCCACCGCGACGACGTTGAGGACCCGCCCCCCGGCTGAGACGAGCGCGCCGGAGTCGTCACGCCGGGTACCGGCGTGCAGCACCACGACTCCGGGCACCTCGCCCGCTGCGTCGAGCCCCGTGATCGGGTCACCGGTTCGCGGCGCCGCGGGGTAGCCCTCGGAGGCGATGACGACGACGACGGCGTAGTCGTCTGCCCAGCGAAGGCGGCCGAAGCCCTCGAGCTCGCCCGTGGCGGCGGCGAGGAGCAGCTGCGCGAAGGGCGACTCGAGCCGGACGAAGCTCGCGTGCCCGTCCGGGTCCCCGAAGCGGACGTTGAACTCGATCACCCTGGGTCCACGCCTGGTCAGGGCCAACCCGATGTAGAGGACGCCGACGAAGGGCGTCCCGCGCCGATGCATCTCGTCGATCGTCGGCTGGGCCACGCGTGCGACGACGTCCTCCGCCAAGCCGGGTGGGGCCCAGTCGAGCGGCGAGTAGGCGCCCATGCCGCCGGTGTTCGGCCCGACGTCGCCGTCACCGACCCGCTTGTAGTCCTGGGCCGGCTCCAGGGCCACGACGTGTGTCCCATCGGAGATGCAGAACACCGACAGCTCGGGCCCCTCGAGGTACTCCTCGACGACGACCCGCCCGCCGGCCTTGGCGAGGGACCGCTCGCCGTGCCGGAGGGCCTCTTCGCGGGAGTCGGTGACGACGACACCCTTGCCGGCGGCCAGGCCGTCGTCCTTGACGACGTACGGCGGCCCGAAGGCGTCGAGCGCGGATGCGACCTCCTCGAGCGTCGTGCAGATGTGCGCGAGGGCCGTGGGCACCTCGGCGGCGGCCATGATCTCCTTGGCGAACGACTTGCTGCCCTCGAGCAACGCAGCCCCCGCGGAAGGTCCGAAGACCGGGAACCCGGCTGAGCGGCATACGTCAGCAACTCCCGCCACGAGCGGCGCCTCCGGCCCGACGACCACGAGGTCCACGTCGTGCTCTCGGGCGAGCGAGGCGACGGCCTCGCCGTCGAGGATGTCCACGGGGACGCAGAGCGCGGTCGCGTCGATGCCGGGGTTGCCGGGCGCTGCGATGACCGCATCCACCTCGGGGTCGGCGGCGATCGCCTTGACGAGTGCGTGCTCACGGGCGCCGGAGCCGAGGACGAGGACCTTCACGGCGGCCAGCCTATTGGCTCGTCGGGACGGCCCGGTGACAGCATTGCCTCCATGAGCGGTGACACATCGGTCGAGGTCAGCGCGCTCGCGATCAACGTCACCATCCCGGAGCCCCTGCGCTGGACGGACACGCGACGCGGCGAGGAGTTCGTGCTCACCACCCTCAACGTGCGACTCCTGCCCGACGGCCACCTCGCCGCGAAGGCCTACGGGCGGCCGGTCGCTGGCGGGCGCGGCAACTACGTCTCGTTCAGGGTGCCGGACAGGCCGGAGCTCTCGGCTCTCGTCGTCGAGGCAGCCCACCGGGCCGGGGCCCTGTGGAGCTCACACGCCGGCCTGCGCTGAGCTTCGGGACAATCGGGCCTGAAGGGCGGCGCGGATCGCAGGCCAGTCGTCGACGAGGATCGAGTAGACCGCCGAGTCGCGCCAGGTCCCGTCCGCACGACGGAGGTCCCGCCGGGTGATGCCCTCGAAGGTGGCGCCGAGCCCCCGGATCGCGGCGCGGGACCGGGCGTTGATGACGTCGGTCTGCAGCTTGACGCGTCCGAAGCCGCAGGTCTCGAAGGCATGGGCGAGCAGGAGGAGCTTGGACTCCGGGTTGACCGCCGAGCCCCACCAGCGTGAGCCGTACATCGTCCAGCCGAGGTGGACGTGCTCACGCTGCACGTCCACGTCGCCGAGCGAGCTCGTGCCGACGATGGTGCCGGCCGCCCCGAGGACCGAGTCCTCGACGAGGCGGATGGTGTAGGCCGTGCGCCCGGTGCCATCGGGTTGTCTGGCGCCGATCGCGTTCTTCACGAGGGGTTGCAGCTCTGCCGGCGAGGCGGGCGGCAGCGCCATCGCATAGCCCTGCGTGTAGACGACGGGGTCCGAGTACACCGGGAAGAGGCCCTCCACGTCCTCCGGGCGCGTGACGTCGAGCCGCACGACGCGACCGACCAGCGGATCACCGGTTGGTGGAATGCAGTCAGGTCGCGCCATGCCATGACACTAGACTTGATGGTTCCCGCGTCCATTCCGGGCGCACCGTCGAACCATTGGATGGCTGTGAGCTCCTCGTCCTCCCAGACTCGACCCGCCGCCCCTCCGGACCCCCTGACCGCCGTGCCGGACGTGGTGGCGGAGCAGATCGCGGTCGAGCAGGACCATGTCGACCGGGTCATGGCCGAGCTCGAGAAGGCCGGCCGTCGCGCGGACGTCGTCCAGGCCGAAGGCCTGGCCCGCGGCCAGTTCGGCCGCACGGTCGAGGTCGGTGACGCCGAGGGAGCCGGTCTCTTCGAGCGGGACGCGCTGATGTACCACGCGGCCAAGCGGCGCAGCATGCTGGACACGGAGCACGAGGGTCTCGTCTTCGGGCGGCTCGACATCGACCACGGCATGCTCCGGCAAGGCGGCAACGGGGCGACCTCGCGTCCGGAGGACCGCGAGGTGCGCTACATCGGCCGACTCGGGGTGCGCGACGACGACTACGAGCCGCTCGTCATCGACTGGCGCGCCCCGGCGGCCTCACCGTTCTACCGAGCCACGCCCGTCGAGCCCATGGGCGTGCTGCGACGTCGGGTCCTGCGCAGCCGAGGGTCCACCGTCATCGGCGTCGAGGACGACCTCATGGTGCCCGAGGTGCCGGACGACATCGTCGTCGTGGGCGACGGCGCCCTCATGGCCGCGCTCACGCGGTCCCGGAGCGGGCGGATGCGCGACATCGTCGCGACGATCCAGGCCCATCAGGACGAGGCGATCCGCGCCACCGCGCGCGGCGTCACCGAGATCTCGGGTGGGCCGGGCACGGGCAAGACGGTCGTCGCCCTGCACCGAGCCGCGTACCTGCTCTACTCGGAGCGGCGACGCTTCGAGTCGGGCGGCATTCTCGTCATCGGACCGTCCGGTGCCTACACCGCGTACATCGAGCGGGTGCTGCCCTCGCTCGGCGAGGAGTCCGTGACCCTGCGCGCGGTCGGAGAGGTCGTCGACGCGGTGGACACCGAGCGTCTCGACCCGCCCGAGGTGGCCCGCATCAAGGGCTCCACGCGCATCCGGACCGTCCTCGGCAAGGCGGCCCGCGGCCGCGTGCCGGAAGCGCCGACCGAGTTCCGGGCGTTCGTCGCCGGACGTGCCGTCCGCCTCGAGGCCCCGACCCTCGACCGCGTGCGGTCGCAGGTGTTGAGGCAGCACCAGCGCAACCTCGCGACCGCGGCTGCACGGGCGGCCCTGGGCGAGGCCGCCTGGTCGTCGCTCGGCATCACCGGCGACCGCGACGCCAAGGCCGAGTTCCTCGACAGGTGGGAGGACCACTTGGACGTCGAGGCGTTCATGGCGGTCTGGTGGCCGCAGGTCGACCCCCGCGAGGTGCTGACCTGGCTCGCCGACCCCGACCTCCTGCGTCGCCATGGCCGAGGCGTCCTCGATGACCATGCCGTCGACCTGCTCGCCGCGTCCTTCGCCACAGCCCTCGGGGTCGGGACCTGGTCGGTCGCCGACGTCGCCCTCATCGACGACCTGTCCGCCAAGGTGGGCCCGGTCCAGGACGCACCCCGGGAGGAGCGCGGGTTCTACGAGATCGAGGAGCTCGACGACCTCAGCCAGTACGGCGTCACCGAGGTGCAGCCCGTCTCGGCCATCCGCGAGACCCGCGCCGAGGTCGTCGCGGAGGACCCGCGCGGGCGACTGCTCGCGGGCCGGATCGGGAAGCCGGACGAGTACGCGCACATCCTCGTCGACGAGGCCCAGGACCTGTCCCCCATGCAGTGGCGGATGATCGGCCGCCGCGGGCGCCACGCGTCGTGGACGGTTGTCGGGGACGCCGCGCAGGCCTCGTGGACCGACGCGGAGGAGGCCCGGGCCGCGCGCGACGAGGCCTTCGGCACGCAGCAGCGCCGCACCTTCCACATGGCCACGAACTACCGCAACGCGCGGGAGATCTTCGACTACGCCGCCGCCATCATCCGTCGTGAGGTGCCGGACGCGGACATCCCCGAGGCGGTTCGCGATACGGGACACGACGTGGTCGAGGGTTCCCTCGGCCGGGACGCACGGAGCTCCGTCCGGGGTGCCGTCGATGCACTGCTCGAGCAGGTGGCCGGCGCGATCGCCGTCGTCACTCCGCACCGGTATGCCGCTGAGCTGGCTCCGCTCGCCGGCTCGCCTGACGGGCGGGTCCAGGTCGTCGACCCGATGTCGACCAAGGGCCTCGAGTACGACGCCGTCGTCGTCGTCGACCCGCGCGAGATCGCCCGGGAGTCCCCCGGCGGCATTCGGGTGCTCTACGTCGCGTTGACGCGGGCAGCGCACCGGATGACCGTGCTGTCCGGAGGTCCGATTCGGGCAAGGTAAAGACTTGTTCAAGGAATGCGAGATCCGTCGACTTCACCCGTGGCGGGAGGGATGATTAGGGGGACGTCGACGGCGTGCGAACCACCCACCCTCCCCGCCGGTCTCTCCCCCCGAGGCCCCATCGACGTCCGGCGCAGTCTCGGTTCCCGTGACTCGCACCGGGCGGGGGACGTGATGCACCCCCCTGCATCTCGCCCCCCGCCCAGCATCACCACCACCCAAAGTCGAAGCCCCGGATCACAACGACGTGACCGGGGCGTTCGCATGCCCCGCGTCGGCTGGGCAGTTCGGGTGTCAGCGGCCGAGGAGGTGCTTGGTGCGGTCGGCGCCGACAGCCAGGAGCAGGGTGGGCAGCCGTGGGCCGGTGTCCTTGGAGACGAGGAGCCGGTAGACGAGGACGAAGAACGCCCGCTGCGCCCGGGACAGCTCGGGATCCTTCACCTTGGCCGACGGGTCGAGGCCCCGCTGGATCTTGGGCACGGCATAGACGAGGTGGGTCAGGCCGTCGAGCGACCAGTGCTCGTCGAGGCCTTGCGCGAGGAGCCGCAGCGACTCACGCTGCTCGTCGTCGAGGCCGGCCAGCAGCTCGGCATCGGGCTCGGACCGGACGATGGTGCGGTCCTCGGCCGGCACGTAGCCGAGCATCCAGCGCTCGGCGCAGTCGAGACGGGGACGAAGGTCGTCGATCGAGAGCACCGGGTTGTCGGGCTCGAGCTGGGACAGGATCCGCACCGCCTGGGCCTCATCGCCCTGCGTCACGTCGATCACCGAGGCGATGGTCCGGAAGGGCATGGGCCGCGGCGTCGTCGGCAGCTCGCGCACACCGGTCGCCGTGGCCACTGACGTCGCGCGCAGATGCGCTGCGAGGTCACCCGGCTGGGCACCGCCCTCCGGACCGGCAGCGACCTTGCGCACCAGCGCGTCCCACTCGTCGTAGAGCCGCTGCAGCTCCGGGCCGAAGGCCACGTCGAAGCTCTGGTTGGGCCGGCGCCGGGCGTAGAGCCAGCGCAGGACCTGGGGCTCCATGACGTCGAGCGCGTCGTTGGGGATCGGGACGCCGCCCTTCGAGGAGCTCATCTTCGCCATCCCGGCGATGCCGACGAAGGCGTACATCGGGCCGATCGGCCGCTCCCAGCCGAACAGCGGCGCGAGGTCCTTGCCGACGACGAAGCTCGAACCCGGGCTCTGGTGGTCGACGCCGGACGGCTCGAAGAGCACGTGCTCGTGGCCCCACCGCATGGGCCAGTCGACCTTCCAGACGAGCTTGCCGTTGGTGAAGGTGTCCAGGTCGACCTGCTCGCTGTGGCCGCACCTGGTGCACACGTAGGTCAGCAGGTGGGAGCCGTCTCCGGAGTCGCCGGACCACCCGGTGACCGTCGTGAAGTCGGTGCCGCACACGGAGCAGAAGGGCTTGTAGGGGAAGTAGCCGGCGGTGCCCTCGCTGCCGTCGTCCTCCGTCGCCGCGCCGGAGCCTCGCTCCGCCTCCGTCGCCGCGGCGGCCTGTTCCTCGGTCAGTGTGGCCTGCCTCCTCCCGGTGGAGTCATGGCGCCTGCGCTTGCCCGTCGCCCGTTGCTGCGCGTCGGCCACGGCCTCCAGCGTCCGGTACTGCGCGAGCACCGTGTCGATCGCCGCTCGCTCACGCATGGCGAGCAGGATCTGCTCGCGGTAGGCGCCGGCGCGGTACTGCTCCGTCTGGCTGATCTGCCGGACCTCGATCCCCGTCGCCTCCATCGCCTCGAGGAGGGGCGCCTTGAAGTGGTCCGCCCAGTTCGGGTGGGGCGACCCGTGCGGCGCCGGTACCGAGGACAGCGGCTTGCCGACGTGCTCCTCCCACGACTCGTCGACGCCATCGAGAGCCTTTGGCACCCGCCGGAACCGGTCGAAGTCGTCCCAGGAGAGGATGTGCTCGCACGGGATCCCCCGACGCTTGATCTCGTCCGCCACGAGGTGCGGCGTGATGAGCTCGCGGAAGTTGCCGAGGTGGATCGGACCCGAGGGGCTGATCCCCGACGCGCACACGATCGGGCCTCGGAGCCCCCGCCGCTCTGCTTCCGAGATCACCTCGTCGGCCAGACGAGTGACCCAGTCCTCGGCGACAACCTGCTCAGTCATGGGACTTCCTTCTGCATCCATTCGGCTCTGCTCCGCAACACACCGAGCAGGTCACGACCAACCGGGATCCGACCACGGGGTGTCGTGACCTATTCGGTGTGTTGCGGGGGCCTGGGGTTGAGCGGGTGGCGCCCGATGATCTCGTCACGGCCGGGACCGACGCCGATGGCAGAAACGCGGGCACCGATGAGCTCCTCGACGCGCAGCACATAGCGCCGGGCGTTCTCGGGCAGCTGGTCGAAGGTGCGGCACCGGGAGATGTCCTCCCACCACCCGGGCAGCTCCTCGTAGATCGGCCTCGCGTGGTGGAAGTCGCTCTGGTTGACCGGCATCTCGTCGTGCCGCACCCCGTCGACGTCGTAGGCCACGCAGACGGGCACCTTGTCCAGGCCGGTGAGCACGTCGAGCTTGGTGATGACGAAGTCGGTGACCCCGTTGACGCGGGTCGCGTAGCGCCCCACGACGACGTCGAGCCAACCGCAGCGCCGCGGTCGCCCGGTCGTCGTCCCGTACTCGTCCCCGGTCTTCCGGAGGAACTCGCCGTGGTCGTCGTGCAGCTCCGTGGGGAACGGCCCCTCCCCGACCCTGGTCGTGTACGCCTTGAGGATCGCGATGACCGAGTCGATCCGGGTCGGCGGCACCCCGGATCCGGTGCACGCCCCGGCCGAGATCGCATTGCTCGACGTGACATAGGGATACGTGCCGTGGTCGACGTCGAGCAGCGTCGCCTGGCCCGCCTCGAACAGCACGGTGTCGCCGCGGTCGAGCGCCTGGCCCAGCTCGAGCGAGACGTCGCTGACCATGGGAGCGAGCCGAGCGGCATACGACAACAGCTCGGTCACCACCTCGTCGACGTCGGCCGCACGCGTGTTGTAGATCTTGACGAGGACCTGGTTCTTGAACGCGAGGGCGCCCTCGACCTTCTGTCGCAGGATGTGCTCGTCGTAGAGGTCCTGGACGCGGATGCCGATGCGGCTCATCTTGTCGGCGTAGGTGGGGCCGATACCGCGGCCGGTCGTGCCGATCCGCCGGCTGCCGAGGAAGCGCTCGGCGACCTTGTCGAGCGTCCGGTTGTAGGGCGGGATGAGGTGCGCGTTGGCGCTGACCCGCAGCTTGCTCGTGTCGACGCCGCGCGCCTCGAGGCCGTCGATCTCCTCGAAGAGCACCGCGAGGTCGATGACGACGCCGTTGCCGATCACCGGCGTGCAGTTGGGGGACAGGATGCCGGACGGCAGCAGGTGGAGCGCGTACTTCTCGCGCTTGCCGTCCTGCTCGATGACGACGGTGTGGCCGGCGTTGTTGCCGCCGTTGAACTTGACGACGTAGTCGACGGTGCTGCCGAGCAGGTCGGTGGCCTTGCCCTTGCCCTCGTCGCCCCACTGCGCTCCGACGAGCACGATTGCCGGCATCAGTCCCGCCTTCCCTTTGCCTGCTGAGCCACCGGCAAGGCTAGCGGTTCGGGATGTCCCGCCCGGACGCCGATCCCGGCGCCCTTCCCAGGCCCGCGCTCCGTCGCTAGGTTGGGCCAACGACCAGACCCCTCGGGGCGAAGGGAATGCGGACGACGATGTCAGCGAGCCTCCAGACGGCGCGGCGCGGCGCCGCCCATCCCTCCGCGCGGATCCGAGTCGCCGATTGACCCACGTCTCGCACTCTCATGCCTGACCACCCAACAGACCTGTCGCATGCCGTCGGCGCCACCGCCCGGCGGTCCCGATCGAGAGAGAGCACCCACATGAGTCGTTTGCAACGCACCGCTGCCGCCCTCGCGGCGGCCGCACTCGTCGCCACCGGCGGCACCGTCGCCGCCATGTCCGCCTCGGCGGCGTCACCGGCCTGCGAGCCCCGGACCAACAACAGCATGAGCAACCTCCTCGAGTGCGTGACGGTCGAGGGCGTCCGTGAGCACCAGGCTGAGTTCCAGAGGATCGCCACTGCCAACGGCAACACCCGCGTGTCCGGTTCACCCGGCTATGACCTGTCGGTGGACTACGTGGACGACACCATGAAGGCGGCCGGGTGGAAGGTGACCCGTCAGGCGTTCCAGTTCCAGACCTTCGTCAGCCTCGAGCCGGCGGTGGTCGAAGAGGTGGCGCCGAATCCCGGCACCATTCCTGCAACCGTGATGACCTACTCCGGCAGTGGTGACGTGACGGCCTCCGTCAGCGCACCGAGCGTCGCCACCGGCTGCTTCGAGTCGGACTTCGCGGGCTTCCCGGCAGGCAACATCGCCCTCATCCAGCGCGGCGGCTCGACCGACACCTTCTCCTGCACCTTCGGCCTCAAGGCCACGAATGCCTACAACGCGGGAGCGGTCGGGGTCATCATCTACAACAACGTTCCGGGGCAGCTCAGCGGAACCTTGGGCAATTCCTTCACCCTCGACATCCCCGTAGTGCAGACCTCGCTGGAGGTCGGTACGCAGCTCGCTGCCAAGATCCCAGGTCTGGTCGTCCGGGTGTCCACCTCGACGTTCCGCGGGATCGCGACGACGGAGAACGTCCTTGCCGAACTTCCCGGGAAGAACCCGAACAACGTCGTCATGGCCGGCGCACACCTCGACTCGGTCAACGCCGGACCCGGCATCAACGACAACGGCAGCGGCTCCGCGGCTCTGCTCGAGGTCGGCCAGCAGCTGGCCAAGGTGAAGCCGCAGAACACCATCCGCCTCGCGTGGTGGGGCGCTGAGGAGGCGAACCTCGTCGGATCCACGTTCTACGTCAACAACCTGCCCCAAGCGGAGCGGGACAAGATCGCGCTCTACCTCAACTTCGACATGATCGGCTCGCCGAACCACATCTTCGGGATCTACGACGGCGACGACTCGGACGACGTCGGATCCGGCCCCGGACCGGAGGGCTCGGCCCAGATCGAGCAGACCTTCGAGGAGTTCTTCGAGATGCGCGGCCTGCCCTACCAGGGAACCGACTTCACTGGACGCTCTGACTACGGGCCGTTCATCGCAATCGGCATCCCGTCCGGTGGACTGTTCACCGGCGCCGAGGGGATCAAGACCGCAGCGGAAGCACAGCTCTACGGCGGCACGGCAGGCGTGGCGTACGACCCGTGCTACCACCAGGCCTGCGACACCTTCGACAACGTCAACCTCGCGGCGCTCGAGGCGAACTCGGACGCAGTGGCGTACGCCGTGCTCAGCTACGCGATGGACACGAGTCTCATCAACGGCGAGAAGGGGAAGGGCAACTTCAAAGCGCCCGCCCCGGACGCGGATCACATGCCATCCACCATGTGATCGTCGAACAGTGGAAGGGGTCGAGGCTCGCCCTCGGCCCCTTCCGCCGTCCCCAAGAAGAGGGGGCCGTATGCCGCTGGGCTCGGTCGCGTCGAGTGTGCACTCCGCGCCGGGCTGGTTCTCGTCGAGTGTGCACTTCCTGCCGCTGGTGCCACTCCAGTCGGGGACGAGTGACGGGACGAGGCCATGCGCCTCTTGCGTGGGCACCCGTCGTGACCGCGGCCGGTCCCGTTGTTGCTCCCTTCACGGTGGCGCGAGGTGCACAGTCGAGGGGGACGGCGGGAAGGTTCGCGCCGGGCTGGCGTCGAGTGTGGACTCCGTGCCGGGCTGGCCAGGACGGTGCCTCGCCAGTCGGGCACACTCGATGAGTGCGCGTTGCCGTCGTTGCGAACCCGGTCCGGGACCCGGCCGGTCGCGTCGACGCCGCGGTCGAGGCCGCCTGCCGGTCCCGCGGCTGGCCCGCACCGAGGATCCGTGCGACGACGATCGAGGACCCCGGCGCGGGTCAGGCCGCTGCGGCGGTGAGGGACGGCAGCGACCTTGTTGTCGTCTCCGGCGGCGACGGCACCGTCCGTGAGGCAGCCAGCGCCCTCGCGGGGACCGGGGTGGCGATGGGCATCGTGCCACGCGGGACCGCCAACCTGTACGCCCGGAACCTCCGCCTTCCGCTCGGGTCCGTCGAGCGCTCCCTCGACGTCGCACTCGACGGGGAGCCGCACGAGGCGGACCTGGGCCGGGCGCGATGGGGACGACGAGATGGCCAGGTCCGCGAGGGAGCCTTCGTCGTCCTGGCAGGCATCGGTCATGACGCTCGAACCGTGGAGCTCGTCAGGCCAGCCTTGAAGAAGCACACCCAGTGGGTCGCGTACTTCATTCCCGCGCTCGCGACGCTCGGGGCATCCCTGCTGCCCATGACGATCAGCCGCGACGGAGGACCACCCGAGCAGCGCAAGCTCTGGTGCCTGCTCGCCGGCAACGTCGGTCGGATCCCGCTCGGCATCGAGGTCCTGCCCGGCGCCCGGGTCGATGACGGACTGCTCCACCTCGCTGCCGTCGCCCCGGCTCGCGTCGTGGGATGGGTGCCGATCGCCCTGAAGGGCCTGCTGCACTGGCCACGGGACGTGGCCGGGCTCGGCTACCGGACAGCGACATCGGTCCGCGTCGACACCGAGGCGCCCCTGACGATCCACGTCGACGGCGACGAGCACTCCGGCGTCGTGTGGCTGGAGGCCATGATCGAGAGCCGGGTGCTCCGGGTGCACGTCCCTACGAACGGTGGGCGGTGACGAACTCGGTGACCGCCCGAAGGCAGGCCTCGTTCGCCTCGAGAACCGGCAGGTGGGCGGCATCGTGCAGCCGCAGGACCTGGGCACCGGGGATGCGCTGTGCCGCCGTCAGGGCGTTGGCCGTGGACACGTCGTAGTCGAGGTCACCCACGACGACGAAGGTCGGCACCGCGACCTGCTCAAGGCGCTCCCAGGCGTTCGTGCTGCGGTCCTCGTCGCCCGTCGGCTCCGCGGCCAGCGCCCGTCGGTTCATGTCGAGAAACAGCTCACGGCACTCCCCACCGACGCGTCCCTCCACACCGCCATTGATGCCGTCGAGCCAGAACCGCGCCTCGAGCCGGTTGAGCAGGTCGAGGTCGCCAGCCTCCTCGGCCGACTCGAGCTGGTCGTCGATGGCCTGGACCTCGAGTGAGTCCTCGCCCTGCGGAGCGCCGCTGATGGCGGGTGCGATGAGGACCAGTGCCTTCGCCCGCTCCGGGTGGTCGAGGGCGAGGTCGAGCGCCGTCCGTCCCCCCATCGAGTTCCCGATGACGACCGCGCTGCCCGAGCCGAGGGCCTCGAGCACGGCCAGGGCGTCACCCACCCTCGAGAAGGGCTCGGGTTGGTAGGTGGTCTGGCCGTGGCCTCGGGCGTCGAACGAGATGCACCGGTTCGTCGGTGCGAGCCGCTCCACGAGCGGCCGCCAAGCCCGGCGATCTGCGACACCGGCATGGAGCAGGAGCAGATCGGGCCCCTCCCCCACGACCTCGGTGGCGAGCTCGGCTGATCCATTCGAGATCTTCACCGTCCCAACGTTTCACGTCACGGCGCTGACGCGCGACCGGATATGGCAGGGCAAGATGGGTGCGGGGGACCTGTTCTGGAGGGAGTGCGGATGGCCAGGAAGAAGTGGTCGGACCTGACGACGGCGGAGCAGGCGGTGGTCCTCGTGGCCGGATCGGTCCAGCTCGCGCTGGCCGCGACGGCGTGGGTGGACCTCGCGACGCGCGATGCGAGCGAGATCGACGGCAGCAAGGTGAAGTGGGCCGCGATCATCGCGGTCAACTTCGTCGGACCCCTGACCTACTTCGCCAAGGGGCGCAAGGCAATCACGACGGCCTAGCTGACCGGCCTGTGGGATGGTGGTCGGGTGACCTTGGACGATCTGGTCCGGTTGCGCCGCGCGCGTGACGCGATGGACCGTGACTACGCCAGCCCTCTTGACGTGGCGGCCCTCGCGCGCGTCGCGCTGATGTCCCCCGGCCACTTCTCGCGCAGCTTCCGCGCTGCCTTCGGGGAGACCCCGTACAGCTACCTCATGACGCGGCGGATCGAGCGGGCCAAGGCGCTGCTGCGCCGCGGTGACCTGTCGGTGACGGACGTGTGCTTCGCCGTCGGGTGTACCTCGCTGGGCTCGTTCAGCTCCCGGTTCACCGAGCTGGTCGGCGAGAGCCCGAGCGCCTACCGCGCGCGCGACCACGAGGCGAGCGCCGCCATCCCGCCGTGCATCGCCAAGATCCACACCAGACCGGTCAGGAACGGAGAAGCGAAACCCGCTGCGCGACCCTAGGTTGAAGCGCATGAACATCACGCTCTCGACCTGCTTCATCGCCGTCGACGACCACGACAAGGCCCTCGCCTTCTACCGCGACGTGCTCGGGCTCGAGGTCCGCAACGACGTCTCCTACGAGGGGATGCGCTGGGTGACCGTCGGCTCGCCGTCCCAGCCCGACGTCGCCATCGTCCTCGAGCCGCCCCTCGCCGACCCGAACGCCTCTGCGAAGGACCGGGAGGTCATGGCCGAACTGCTGGCCAAGGGCCTGCTGCGGGCCGTCATCTTCTCCACCGACGACGTCGACGCCACCTTCGAGCGCATCCGCGCGGCTGGTGGCGAGGTCCTCCAGGAGCCGATCGACCAGCCCTACGGAGTCCGTGACTGCGCCTTCCGGGACCCGGCCGGCAACATGCTCCGGTTCAACCAGCAGCGCACTCGCTGACCGTCCTGTGGGACAGGGGCTGCCGCCGCCAGCCGCGGGCGCGTAGGTGCCACAGGTAGGCCAGGGCCCCTCCGGGGATCTCGCAGACGAACGTGAAGAAGCTGAAGAGCAGCACGCCTGCAACCGACACGACCGGGTGGCCGCCGAGCGCGATGAGCACGGCGGCGGTCCCGGTCTCGGCGAAACCGGTGCCACCGGGCGTGAGGACGACCGTCGTCAGCATCCGGCCACACGCGTAGGCCGCGGTCACCTCGGCCCAGCCGAGATCGCTGCCGACCGCCGCGAGGCAGGCCCACATGAGGATGCCCTGGAGGACGAGGTAGGCGAGCATGCCGACGACGAGCCCGCCGCGTCCGCGCTTGAGCAGCTCGACGGCGCTGACCCGCTGGCTCGCCAGCGAGGCCTCCAGTCCCCCAGGCTCGGGCCGGCCGGCGAGCCGGGCGATCGAGCCAGTGGACCGGACGACGACGGCGATGAGGCGCGCGGCGAAGCGGTCGTTCGCGAGTGCCGCGACGACGACGGCGACGAGGAGGGCGCAGACTGCTGCCCCGGCGCCGGCCGCCACGAGCACGGGGCCGCTGACATGGGCCCCGACGACGAGCAGCCCCACGAGTCCGGCGAGCGGGAGGGCGAGCCGGGCGAGGATGTTCCAGATGCCGGTGACGGCCGTGTAGAGGCCGATGGCGCGGTGCGTGAAGCCGTACTGCCTGGCCATGGTCCAGGTGACGCCGACACCGACGGCGCCGCCGAGGGGCGCCAGGTTCGAGACCCCGCTGCCGACGAGGTTGAGGACGAAACCCTGGCCCTTGCTGAGTCCGGGCAGCGAGGCCGCGAGGACGAAGGAGTAGGCCCAGAGCCCGACGAGCCAGAGCGCGGTGAGCCCGGCGAGCTGCCACCACGAGACCGAGGCAAGGGCCTGGGTCGCCGACTCCCAGGAGGCGCCGGTGACCGAGGGAAGGACAAGGACGAGCAGCGCCGCGAGGACCGCCAGGGAGACGCCGACCTGTAGCGCGCGGCGGACGGGGAGGGCCGAGCGTGATGTCACGGGGCGCTGCGGCTGCACAGGACGGGGCACGTCACAGGGCATGTCAGGGCGCAGGTTGGGGCGCACGTCTGGCGACAGGGTCTGGGTGGTCATGCGGAGGGCACTCTTTCGAGATCGGCTTCGGCCTTCAGGAGCTGCTGGTGAGACCGCCTGATACCTGCCTCGCACGTGTTGGTACGTAAGCTGGTTCCCGCGGCCACATCTCCACCCTCCGCCCAACCGCGGCCGCGCGACATTGGGGTCGACCCCGGTCCTCGTCAGGGTTTCCCCTGCACTTCCGGTCCCGGCGAACCTGCGTACGCTGATGGACGAGCGGAGGTGATCTCATGACCGAGCACGACCCCGCCCTCCCGTGCGACCGCGTCGGCGCCGACGAGCTCCGGCCGGGCGACCCCACGCCGGGCATGGCCCGGCAGGTGGCGATCCACTCGCAGGGCATGTGGTCCGGCACCGTCGACACCGAGGCCGGCGCCATCAGCGGCTGGCACCACCACGGCGACCACGACACGACGATCTACGTCGTGTCGGGTCGGATGCGGCTCGAGTCGGGCCCCGGCGGACAGGCCGTCATCGAGGCAGGTCCCGGGGACTTCGTCCGGGTGCCCGCCGGCGCGATCCACCGTGAGTCGAACCCGGGCGACGACTCGTCCCACGCCGTCATCGTCCGCTGCGGCCATGGCACTCCGACGATCAACGTCGACGGTCCGGCGCCGGCCTGATCGAGCGCTACTTCGCCTCAGGGTCGGGCTGGTGGATGCCGAAGGTGTTCCCCTCCGGGTCGAGGTAGTAGCCCTGCCAGGCCATCCCCGTCAGCGCCGCCTTGGGCAGGGCCACCTGACCGCCTGCGTCGAGGATCCGCCGCTCCGTCGCGTCGTAGTCGTCGACCTGCATCGTGCACACGAAGGCGTTGGTGCCCTGGCCCGCACCAGGCGTCGCAGCAGGCCGCTGCAGCAGCCCCCCGTTGATCCCCGGTTGGTCGTCGGGGCCGGTGACGACACCCCAGTAGGGCGAGCCGGTGACCTGGCCGTAGTCCTCGAAGGACCAGTCGAAGACGGCGCCATAGAAGGCCTTGGCGCGCTCGACGTCGTCGGCCTGGATCTCGAAGTGAACCACGCGGGACATGGGCCCTCCTCAGGTGCTGGCCTGCGCGACAACGATCAGCCCAGTCTGCTCCCACACGGGCGGTCAGGAAACCGCGGCCTCCGCAGTGGACTCCAGCCCCGCAGGGTCCGTGATGACGACGTCGCTGCCCCGGACGGTGATGAGCCCGGCGTCCGTGAAGGCGGCCAGCTTCCGGCTCAGCGTCTCGGGCGTCGTGCCGAGCAGGGAGGCGATGTCCTTCTTGGCCAGCGGTAGGCGCACGACGAGCCGCCCGTCCTCGTGGTTCGCGGGCAGGCCCATGAGGTAGCCGGCGAGCCGTGCCTCCACATCGGCGGAGGTCAGGTCGGCGATGAGCCGCTCGGCAGCGTCGAGCCGGCTGGTCACCGCGTGCAGCATCCGCACCGCGATGTCGGGGTACTGCGTCACGAGGCCGCCCAGGTCGGAGTGGTCGAAGCTGCACAGCTCGACGTCGCTGAGGGCCGTGGCCCAGTCGTCCGGCCGGGACCCGGTCACGAAGGCCGTCTCGCCGATGAAGTCACCCGGCTCGAGGACGCGGAGGAGCTGCTCGTGGCCGTTCGGGGCGAGGTGGCTGATCTTGACCCGACCCTTGTGGACGACGAGCAGGTGCGAGACGTCGTCCCCGGGACGATGGATCGCCTCGCCCCTCCGGCGGCGGATCGGCCTGGCGTGCGTGGCGACCTCGTCCTGCTCCTCGGGCGACAGCCCCTTGAAGAGCGGCACGATCGCCACGCACGACGTCCCGGGCCGGTGACTCACAGTGCGGGCTCCTTCTCCTCGGTGCGGTCGGCCGGCGTGCCAGCATCCGCTGCAACCGGCACGTCAGCCCCTGCGTGGATCCGCGCGTCAGCCTCGCCCCTCGAGCGCGGCCCGGCGAGCCGGACCAACCGCAGGGCGTTGAGGATGACGAGCAGGACGCTGATCTCGTGCACCAGCATGCCACCGGCCAGCTGGATGAGCTGGAGCAGCACCGCGGCGACGAGCAGGAACACGGTGCCCAGCGCCAGGGCGGTGTTCTGCTTCATGACCCGCAACGTGGCGCGGGCCACCCTCCGGGCGTGGGCGAGCTGGTCGAGCCGGTCGGTCATGATGACGACGTCGGCGGTCTCCATGGACACGTCGGTCCCGGCGCCACCCATGGCCACCCCAACATCTGCGGTTGCCAGCGCGGGTGCGTCGTTGACTCCGTCACCGACCATGACGACGCGTCGGCCCTGGGCCTTGAGGTCACCGACGATGCGTGCCTTGTCGGCGGGCAGGAGCCCGGCGTGCACCTCGTCGATGCCGAGCCGTCTGGCCACCAGGCGAGCAGCGTGCTCGTTGTCCCCGGTGAGCATCGCGATGTGCCGTATGCCGCCCTCCCGCAGCCCGGCGATCGCGCTCGCTGCCTCGTCGCGCACCTCGTCCGCGATGCCGATGAGGCCGGCATGGCGTCCGTCCACGGCGACATGGACGACCGTGGCGCCCTGCTGCTCGAGCTGCGTCGCCTGCTCCACCGCGTGCGGCTTGGTGGCGACCCCGCGCTCGGTGAGCAGCCCGGCACGTCCCGCCATGACGACATGGCCGTCGACGCGTGCCTGCAGGCCCAGCCCCGGGACCACCTCCACGTCCGAGAGATCCGAGCTCACCGGCATACGACGTGATGTTGCCTCGCCGACGATGGCGCGCCCGAGGTGGTGCTCCGACGTCGACTCCAGCGAGGCCGTGAGGCCGAGCAGCTCCTGCTCCGGAAGGTCGCCGATGGTGTGGACGGAGGTGACGACCGGCCGGCCCACGGTCAGCGTGCCCGTCTTGTCGAGCACGAGGGTGTCGGCCGAGGCAAGGTCCTCGAGCGCCTCGCCGTCCTTGACGAGGACTCCGTGCCTGGCGATGTTGCCCAGGCCAGCGACCGCCGCAACCGGGACGGAGATGACGAGGGCACCGGGGCAGGCGATCACGAGGAAGGTCAGCGCGAAGGCGAGGTCGCGGGTCCACGCGAGGACGATGACCGCGACGATGACGACGGCCGGCGTGTAGAACTGGGCGAAGCGCTCGAGGAAGCGCTGACGACGGGTGCGCGACTCCTGGGCCTCCTCGACCAGCTCGATGATCCGGGCGAAGGTCGTGTCGTCGCCGACGTGGTCGGCCTCGACCTCGAGGTAGCCGGCCTCGGCCACGGTGCCGGCGAAGACGCGGTCCCCCGCCTCCTTGCGCACCGGCACGGACTCACCGGTGATGGACGCCTCCGTCACCGACGCCGTGCCGGACGCGACGATGCCGTCGACGGCGATCCGCTCGCCGCTCGTGACGATGACCGTCTCCCCGACCTGGACGTCGTCGGCGTCGACCGTGACGCGCTCGCCGTCGCGGACGACGGTGGCACGCGTCGGGGCGAGGTCGACGAGCTCGCGCAGCGACGCACGGGTGCGCTCGAGACTGCGCACCTCGAGCCAGGCACCGAAGAGGAAGAGGAACGAGACGACGGCGGACTCGACGTACTCACCGATGACGAGCGCACCGATGACCGCGATCGTGACGAGCAGGTCGATGCTGAAGGCCTTGACACGCAAGGCGGCCCACGCACGGACCGCGATGGGGAAGCCGGCCAGGACGCTGGCCACGACGAGGGCCACGTCTCGCCAGACCGTCCCGACCGGGGCGGCGAGCTGCGCCGCCGCCAACGCGAGGACGAGGAGCACGCCCGAGACGAGCGCGATGCGGCTCCTCGTCCGCTGGGTGATGGTCAGGGCCATGTCAGGCCACCTTGGTGGCCAGGACCGGGTAGCCGAGACCCGTGACGACCTCGGCGAGCTCCGTGGCCGAGACGGTGTCCTCGTCGAAGGTGACCTTGACCTTGTTGGAGTTGAACAGGACAGACACGTCCTCGACCCCGGGGGTGCGCCCGAGGGCGCCCTCGATCTTCGTGACGCAGCTGGGGCAGGTGAACGGCTCGGTGGTGAGGCGGGCGGTGCGCATGGGGGTGCTCCTTGGTGTCGCGTGGTGCGGGTTCCCGGAGGATTCCCGGGCACCCTCAGTTCATCGCGAACGAGCCGGGCGCGCCTTGACCCAGATCAAGCCTCCGATCCTCGCAATCGAGTGAACAACATCTGGCCCAAAAGCTGTTCAGTCGGTCCGGGAGGAGTGGTCGGACAGGTCCGCCACCAGCGTCGAGGCCCAGTCGGGGACATACTTCGAGACCGCGATGGGCGGGCGCTGGTATCCCGTGCTCGGCAGCCGCTTGGGCAGCTCGACCTCGGGACGCCTCGCGAGCTCGCTGTCGTATGGGAGCGACGAGAGCAGGTGTTGGATCATGTTGAGCCGGGCCTGCTTCTTCGAGTCGGAGGCCACGTGGTGCCACGGCGCGGAGTGCGTGTCGGTGTGCACCATCATCTCGTCCTTGGCCCGCGAGAAGTCCTCCCACCGGGTGATCGACTCGAGATCGATCGGCGAGAGCTTCCACTGGCGGAGCGGGTCGTGCAGTCGCTTCCGGAACCGTTCGAGCTGGACCTCGTCCGACACCGAGAACCAGTACTTGCGCAGCTGGATGCCGTCGTCGACGAGCATCTGCTCGAAGATCGGGCACTCGCGCAGGAAGCGCTGGTGCTGCTCCGGGGTGCAGAAGCCCATGACCTTCTCGACGCCGGCGCGGTTGTACCAGGAGCGGTCGAACAGCACCATCTCGCCGGCCGCCGGCAGGTGCTCGATGTAGCGCTGGAAGTACCACTGGGTCCTCTCGCGCTCGGTGGGCGCGGGCAGGGCGGCGATCCGGACGGCACGCGGCGACAGGTACTCGGTGATCCGCTTGATGGTGCCGCCCTTGCCTGCGGCATCGCGGCCCTCGAAGACCACGACGACGCGGGCTCCCGTCTCCTTGATCCACGTCTGCAGCTTGCCCAGCTCACCCTGGAGCCGGTAGAGCTCCGCGTTGTAGACCCGGTTGGGGATCTTCGTCGTCCGGAACCTCGTGGCCTCGGACACTTCGTCGGGTGCGGCCGCGTCCTTGGGCGTCATGCTTTCAGGCTAGTGCCGGCCCGACCGGGTTCAGAGCAGCTCGGTGAGCTCGCCGTTCGCTCGTTCCCGCACGTACTGGAGGGCCTCCTGTGCGGTGCGTGCCTCTCGAGCCGCGACGGCCAGGTGCTGGCACTCGGCCAGCGAGTGGACGGACAGCGCGAACCGCACGACGGGGACCTTGCTCGGCGCCATCGACAGGCTGGATGCACCGAGCCCGACGAGGACCAGTGCGAGCAGCGGGTCACCGGCCGAC
This sequence comes from Intrasporangium sp., assembly GCF_035280925.1. Lineage (GTDB taxonomy): Bacteria > Actinomycetota > Actinomycetes > Actinomycetales > Dermatophilaceae > Intrasporangium. The sequence continues at coordinate 23,385 of NZ_DATEEY010000064.1, forward strand.
TCTCCGCACACCCCGATCGGCCGACCAGCCAGGTCGGCACCCGCACAGGCGGCGGCGATGACGTCGAGGACGGCCGGCTGCCACGGGTCGAGCAGCTCGGACAGCGCCCCCTGCATCCGGTCCGCCGCCATCGTGTACTGCGCGAGGTCGTTCGTGCCGAGGCTGCCGAAGTCCACCTCAGCGAGCACGTCCCTTGCACGCAGCGCGGCCCCGGGCACCTCGATCATGACGCCCGCCGTGGGCAGGCCGTTCTCGCGGACCCGACGCGTGAACCACGCGGCCTCCTCGGCGGTGGCCACCATGGGCGCCATGACTCGCACGTCGGCGCCCGTCTCGCGAGCCGCGATGGCGAGGGCCTCGAGCTGCGCATCGAGCAGCTCGGGACGCTCGGCCGTCAGGCGCAGTCCCCTGCGGCCGAGCGCGGGGTTCTCCTCAGGCCCGAGGTCGGCGAAGGCGAGCGGCTTGTCCGCCCCGGCGTCGAGCGTCCGCACGACGACCCGGCGCGAGCCGAATGGCGCGAAGACCTGACGGTAGATCTCTGTCTGTTCCGCGACCGTGGGCGCCTTCGACGCAGAGAGGAAAACGAACTCGGTCCGGAAGAGCCCCACTCCCTCGAGGTCGAGCGCCGCGGCCCCCACGGCGTCTGCAACGCCGCCGATGTTGGCGAGCAGGGCGACCTGCTTGCCGTCGCGCGTCAGCCCCGGTCCGGAGTGCGTCGCGAGCGCCTCCTTGCGACGCTCTCCCCTGACCCACTGGGCCTCGACCAGCGCAGGGTCGGGGTTGATCGTCACCTCGCCTGCGTCGCCATCGAGCGCGACGTGGACGCCGGCCGGGATCTGCGTCGCCCCCGGCAGCTGGACCACGGCCGGGATCCCCATCTGCGCGGCAAGGATGGCCGTGTGGCTGGTCCGTCCGCCGGCCTCGGTGATGAGGCCCACGACGAGAGCCCGGTCGAGCGTTGCGGTCTCGGCGGGAGCGAGGTCCTCGGCGACAACGACGCTCGGCACCGTGATCCGCGGGACGCCGGGCGGCGGAACCCCGAGGACCGCTGCAACGGCCCGGGACCCGACGTCGCGCAGGTCGGTCACGCGCTCGGCGAAGAGGCCGCCGAGAGCCTCGAACTGCGCCGCGTACTCCTCGACGGCGCCGTCGATGGCGTGAGCCGGACCCCGGCCGGCGTGGATCAGCTTGCCGGCGGCCTTGGCCAGCCCCTTGTCACGGGCGATGAGCGCCGTCGCCTTGAGAATCTGTTGGGCCGTGTCGTCGGCCGTGGCGGCCCTGGTCTCGAGGGACTGGGCGACCGTCTCGAACGCGGCCTTGACGTCGGCCAAGGCGGCCTCCGCGTCGACCGGTGCGGGCTCGTCGGCCGGCGGGCGGACTGGTGGCGCGACCTGCACCACCGGTCCGTGAGCCGTTCCCGGGCTGACACCGATGCCGTGCTTGGTCTCGGGCCTCGTCTCGGACGCAGACATGTCGGCTACTCCGCGTCGAGGTCGCGCGACAGCAGCGCGACCAAGGAGTCGAGGGCCGCCTCGGCGCCGTCGCCGTCGGCGGTCAGAACGACCTCCTCGCCGAACGTGGCACCGAGGGCCATGACGCCGAGGATGCTGGTGGCATCGACCGAGTCCTCTCCCGGGCGGGCGATCTCGACGTCGAGGCCGGTGTTGCTTGCCGCCTCGACGAAGAGGGCTGCGGGGCGGGCGTGCAGCCCGACGGACGAGGCGATGGTGACGGTGCGCGTTGCCATGGGAGTGCTCCTTGAGTTCTGGCGGGCAGGGTCGGAAGTGGGTCAGACGGTGGCGCTGGCGTCGACGGCTGCGAGATTGTGGTCGCGGGACTTGAGGGCGATGACGGTCGCCGCCATGACGAGGACGCCCGCCGCGAGGGCGGCGAGGAAGAGCAGGAAGCTGCCGATGAGCGGCACGACCCAGATGCCGCCGTGCGGCGCACGCAGCGTCGCCCCGAACAACATGACGAGGGCACCGGTGACGGCGGAGCCCACGACCGAGCTGGCGATGATGCGGACCGGGTCGGCGGCGGCGAACGGGATCGCCCCTTCGGAGATGAACGAGAAGCCCAGCAGCCAGGCCGCCTTGCCGTTCTCGCGCTCCGGCTCGGAGAAGAGCTGCGGTCGCACGGTGGTCGCGAGGGCCATCGCGAGCGGGGCCACCATGCCGGCGGCCATGACGGCGGCCATGATCTTCAGCTGCGGCGCGTCGGTCACCGTCCCGGCTGCGGCCAGACCACCCGTGGCGAAGGCGTAGGCGACCTTGTTCACCGGGCCACCGAGGTCGAAGCCCATCATCGCGCCGAGGATGATGCCGAGGATGATCGCGCTCGCGCCCGACATTCCGGTCAGCCAGCTGTTGAGCCCGTCGGTGAGCGCCGTGATCGGCCGGCCGAGGACCGTGATGAACAGCCCGACCGTGATGAACGAGGACACGAGCGGGATGACGACGACCGGCATGACACCGCGCACCCCCTTGGCGACGTTCCAGCTGGAGACCCATCGGGCGACGAGGCCGCCGACCAGGCCCGTCACGAGACCACCGAGGAACCCGGCGCCCATGGTGGCCGCCACCGAGCCGCCGACGATGCCCGGGACGAGACCCGGACGATCGGCGATCGCGAAAGCGATGAACCCGGACAGGATCGGCACGAGGAACCCGAACGAGGCGCCCCCGATGACGAAGAGGAGTGCGGCCCAGGACGTGAGGCTGAGCGGGTTGAAGCTCTGCGTGATGTTGTAGTCGCCCTCGGCGGTGAGGCCGTACTTGACGATCTCGATCGCGCCCTGCTCCCCGAGCGCAACCTGGGCGAGCATGAACGACAGGGCAATGAGGATGCCGCCCGCCGCGACGAACGGGATCATGTAGGACACGCCGGTCATGAGCCACTGGCGCACCTGGGTCGCGGTGCTCGCTCCCTCCTCGACCTTCGAGACGAGTCCGCCGGACGAGCTGGCACCAGCGGCCCCAGCCGCTGCCTGCGCCTTGCTCGGGTCGGCGTCCCACGCGGCGACGAGCTCTTCGGCCCGGGTGACCAGGGCCGGACCGTCGGAGATGCCCTTCTTGACGCCCACGTCCACGATCGGCTTGCCGGCGAAGCGGCCAGCGTCCTTGACAGGCAGGTCGTGCGCGAAGATCACGGCGTCGGCGGCGGCGATGTCCGCGGCGGGGATCGGCTTCGAGCCGGCCGATCCCTGGGTCTCCACGATGATGGTGTGCCCGGCCGCCTTGGCGGCGTTCTCGAGGCCCTCGGCGGCCATGTAGGTGTGGGCGATTCCCGTCGGGCACGACGTGACACCAATGAGACGCAGGCCACGTCGCGTGGCCGTGGCGGTGGCGGTGGCGGTCGAGACGACGGGAGGAGCAGCAGGTGCCGTATGCCGCTCAGCCGGCTCAGCGGCATACGCCTCCTTCGCCTGTGGCCGGCTCGCGGGCGGCGCGTCGAGCTGGACCTCGTCGTTCACGATGCGCGCGACCTCTGCCTCGGACGTTGCCGCGGCGAGCGCCGCCTTGAAGTCCTTCTTCATCAGCGCCCGGGCGAGCTTCGGCAGCATCTGCATGTGGGCCTCGCCGCCGCCCTCAGGCGCGGCGATGAGGAAGACGAGATTGGCCGGGCCGTCCTTGGCGCCCCAGTCGATCCCATCGGTGGCGCGGCCGAACACGAGTGAGGGCTCCGTGATCGCGGCGCTGCGGGCATGGGGGATGCCGATGCCTCCGGGCAGCCCGGTCGCCATCGTCTCCTCCCGCGTGCGCACGTCGGCGAGGAAGGTGTCGAGGTCGGTGCAGCGGCCCGTGGCGACGAGGCGCTCTGCGAGCGTCCTGGTCGCCGCGTGGCGGTCGGCGCCGGTGAGGTCGAGGACGACCTGGTCTGCGGTGATGAGGGACATGGTGGTTCCTTTCGGCACTTCAGTGAGCCAGGGATCGGGTCAGGTCGGGGGTGTGGCTGAGCTCCACGGGGATGCCCCGGAGGTCCGCGGGGGACGGCACGCGGCTGCCGGGGAGGGTGACGGCGGCTGCGCCCCAGAGGACTCCGGTCGACAGGGCCTCTCCGTTGGTGCGGCCGCTCGACAGGCCGTGGAGCAGGCCGGCGAGCATGCAGTCGCCGGCGCCCACGGTGGACAGGGGGGCCGGGATCGTGGCCCGAGCATGGATGACCTCCGCGTCGGTGACGAGGAGCGCGCCGTCAGCACCGAGGCTGACCGCGACGACCTCGATGCCGGCCGAGATGAGGTCCTTGGCCGCCCGGTGGACGTCGTCGAGGGTCGGCAGTGAGTGCCCGACGAGCTCGGCGAGCTCCTCGTGGTTCGGCTTGATCAGGTGGGGTCGTGCGGCGACCGCAGCGGCCATCGGAGCGCCGGACGAGTCGATCGCCACGCGCCCGCCGCGCCCACGAACTCGGCTCACGAGGGCGGCATAGAGGTCGGCGGGGGCGCCCGGGGAGAGGCTGCCGCAGGCGACGACCCAGTCGGCGTCGGCCGAGCGCCCGAGCGTCGCCGCCAACAGTGCGTCGACCTCGGCGGTCGTGAGATCCGGGCCGGGCTCGTTGAGCTTCGTCGTGGTCCCGTCGGGCTCCAGGATGCTGATGTTCATCCGGACCATGCCCGCGACCGGGACGCCGACGTGGTCGACGCCGGCCTCGTCGAGCAGCTCCTCGAGCAGCCGTCCCTCCGGTCCGCCGACGGGCAGGACCGCAGTGGTGGCTGCGCCCTGGGCCGCCAGGGCCCGCGACACGTTGACGCCCTTGCCGCCCGGGTCGACGCGGCTTCCCGCGGCCCGATGCACCTCGCCGCGGTCGAGGGCATCGACGAAGACGGCACGGTCGATGCTGGGGTTGGGCGTCAGCGTCGTGATCATGCCGTCACCACCTCGGGGCCCGCGGCGCGGATCTCCGCGGCCACGTCGTCGTCGAGGTCCGTGTCGGTGATGAGGATGTCGATGTCGTCGAGCGGGGCGAACCGGTGCAGGTGGTCGTCGCCCGCCTTGCTCGAGTCGGAGAGGACGATCGCGGTGCGGGCGGATGCCACCATGGCGCGCTTGACGAGCGCCTCGGACTGGTCAGGGGTCGTCAGGCCCCGGGCGACCGAGAATCCATTGGTACCCATGAAGGCGACGTCGACGACGACATCGGTGAGCGCTCGGACCGTCCAGTCCCCGACGGCAGCTCCGGTCTGGCCTCGCACGCGTCCCCCGAGCAGGTACAGGGACACGCCCGGATGGGTCGCGAGCACGGACGCGGCCGAGAGGCTGTTCGTCAGGACGGTGAGGTCGAGGTCCGGCGGGAGCAGCTCGGCGACCGCTCCGGTTGTCGTGCCCGAGTCGAGGATGATGCTGCCGCCCGAGGGCAGCTGGTCGAGGGCGCGGGCGGCGATGCGGCGCTTGACCTCCGTGAGGCGTCCGGAACGGGTCGCGAGCGACGGCTCGACCTCGAGCCGCTCGACGGGGATCGCGCCTCCATGCACCCGGCGCAGAGAACCACGCCGCTCCAGGGCCGTCAGGTCGCGGCGGATCGTCTCCGTCGCCACGCCGAGGTCGTCCGCGAGAGCGGTCACCTCGACCCGGCCCGCGCGTCGCGCCTCGGCAATGATCCGTTGCTGCCGCTCCGCTGCGTACATCGGACTCCTTGGTCCTCGTGGCGGCGCTCGACGACGCCGGCTGTTCACTCAAGGAGACCACACATACGGACTGAAGTAAAGATAAACGGGCACCCGTTCTTGTGGGATTGTGGGCGTGGCGCAGGTCTGCCCCTGCACGGCTCGTCAGCCCAGGTTCTTCAGCCGCCCCCAGGCGTGCCACCGGTCGATCTCGATCCACGCGCTGACGCGCTGGCGATTGCGGACCCCGTACGGCTGGCCCGTGTAGTGCCGGGCGATCCGGTCGATGTCGGCGAGGTCCTCGTCATCGACCCACTCGGCGACGCGGCCCTGGACGCTGACGTGGGTGATCCAGTCCTGCGGGTCCATCGCGCTGAGGCTGACCCTGGGGTCGTTGCGCAGGTACTCGATGCGCTTGCGGCCGCCGTCCATGTTGACGAGGATCCGGCCATTCTCGTAGAGGTACCAGGTCGGCACCGAGACCGGGTGCCCGTCCGGTCGCAGCGAGCTGATCGTCGCGTGGTTCGGCTGGGCGAGCAGCTCCTCGACAGGTGCGGGCAGCGGCGGCTTGGGCATGACAGGTTCCTCTCCCTTGACGACCCTCTCGACCCTAGGCCAAAGCACGCCCAGCTCCGCCTCGAGACGCCGACCCCCGGCTGTCGCCGGCTACACACCGAGCGCGCGGGCTCCCTCGGTCGAGGAGTCCCGGAGGAACTGGACGCAGCGCCGCTCCTCGTCGGTCTCGCCGATCGCCCGGGCGGCTCGGGCGAGCGCGGCGAGGGAGCGGAGGAAGCCCCGGTTCGGCTCGTGGGACCACGGGACCGGGCCCTGGCCCCGCCACCCGGACTTGCGCAGCTGGTCGAGCGCCCGGTGGTAGCCGGTCCGGGCATAGGCGTAGGCCTCGACATCACGGCCGGCAGCGAGCGCCAGCTCGGCGAGGGTCGCCCACGCGGCCGACGACGTCGGGATGGCCGCGGCGACGGAGGCGGGGTCCTCCCCCGCCGCCAAGCGCGCGGTCGCCGGGTCCTCGGGCAGCCGGGTCTCCGGAACTCCCAACAGGTTGTCCGCGCTCACGAGACCACCCAGCCCAGCGGCATACGGAATGGTGTGCCGGTCATGCGTGCTGCCCGGCCGAGCGGAGCGCCTCACACGCCTCCACGACACGGGCGGCCATGCCGGCCTCGGCCTCCTTGCCCCACGAGCGGGGGTCGTACTGCTTCTTGTTGCCGACGTCGCCGTCGACCTTGAGGACGCCGGCGTAGTTGGACAGCATCCAGTTCGCGACGGGACGGGTGTAGGCGTACTGCGTGTCGGTGTCGACGTTCATCTTGACGACGCCGTAGTCGACCGCTGCCGAGATCTCCTCGGGCAGCGACCCCGACCCGCCGTGGAAGACGAGGTCGAACGGGTGCGCGTCGTCGGCGAGGCCGAGCTCCTTGGCGGCGGCCTGCTGCGCCTGCAGGAGGATCTCGGGGCGGAGCTTGACGTTGCCCGGCTTGTAGACGCCGTGGACGTTGCCGAAGGTCAGGGCCGTCAGGTAGCGGCCGTTCTCCCCGGCGCCGAGGGCCCTGATCGTCGCGATGGCGTCCTCGGGGGTCGAGTAGAGCTTGTCGTCCATCGCGCCGACGACGCCGTCCTCCTCGCCGCCGACGACGCCGACCTCGATCTCGAGGACGACGTTGGCGGCCTTGGCGAGGGCAAGCAGGTCACGCGCGATCTCGAGGTTCTCGTCGATCGGGACGGCCGAGCCGTCCCACATGTGCGACTGGAACCACGGGTTGCCGCCCGCCTTGACGCGCTCGGCCGACGCGGCGAGGAGTGGGCGGACGAAGCCGTCCAGCTTGTCCTTCGGGCAGTGGTCGGTGTGCAGCGCGATGTTGACCGGGTAGTTCTTCGCGACCTCCTCGGCGAAGGCGGCAAAGCCGAGGGAGCCGCTGACCATGTTCTTGACCGACGGTCCGGAGAGGTACTCGGCGCCGCCGGTCGAGACCTGGATGATGCCGTCCGACCCCGCGTCGGCGAAGCCCTTGAGGGCGGCGTTGAGGGTCTGGGAGGACGAGACGTTGATCGCGGGGTACGCGAAGGACCCGGCCTTCGCGCGGTCGAGCATGTCGGCGTACACCTCAGGGGTGGCGATGGGCATTGCTTCTCCTGCGCTGGGGGTTGGGGGCACCTTTGTCGGCCCGTCAAGAATCCTGCCACGTATGCCGCTGAGCCGGCATGGGTGCCCAGGTGAGGTCGGGCGTGGGGTCCGTTTGGCCGGCTGCCGCCGTTTCGGGATGCGGTGGCGTGTGACCTGGTTCACAGTGGTGGAGGAGGCCGGCGCCTGCCCCTCCGCAGCACTCGACCACCACTCGAGGAGGACCCGTGAGCACTGGATCGAAACAGCCCAAGCGTCCCGCACGGCGAGCGGGCCGGCTGCTCGCCATCGCGCTCGGCGCCGGCGGCGCCCTGGCCCTGTCGGTTCCTGCGGTCGCTCCCGCCGCACCCGCCGGCTCCGGTGCCGATGGGCTGGCCGCGCTGAGCAACGCGGTCGAGAGGTCCGGCGTCGACGGCATCAGCTGGCACGTCGACTCCGCGGCGAAGCGCGTCGTCGTGACCACCGACAGCACCGTGTCGGCCGGCGAGGTCGCCACGATCAAGCGCGCGGCCGGCTCCGACGCCGGTGCCATCCGGTTCGAGCGGACGCCCGGCGTGCTGCGTCCCCTCGTGTCGGCCGGCGACGCGATCTACGGCTCGCGGTACCGGTGCTCGCTGGGCTTCAACGTCGTCCAGGGCAGCACCTACTACTTCCTCACCGCCGGCCACTGCGGAAAGTCCGAGAAGAACTGGTACACCAGCGCCAGCCGCACGACGCTCATCGGCCCGACGGTGGGCTCGAGCTTCCCCGGAAACGACTACGCGCTGGTGCGCTACAGCAACCTCTCGCTGTCGCACCCCGGCGGGTTCTCCGTCGCGGACGCCTACGTCGGCGAGCGGGTGACCCGGGACGGCTCGACGACCGGCGTCCACTCCGGCTCGGTCACCGGGCTCAACGCCACGGTCCGCTACCAGGGCGGCGGCACGGTGTCCGGGCTCATCAGGACCAACGTCTGCGCCGAGCCCGGGGACTCGGGCGGGCCGCTCTATGACGGCACGAGGGCCTTGGGGCTCACGTCCGGCGGCAGCGGCGACTGCAGGACGGGAGGAACGACCTACTTCCAGCCCGTCCGCGAGGCCGTGAACGTCTACGGGGTGAACGTCTACTGATGTCTTGACGGACGAGGCACTCGAGACGGGAGGACTCGTGGAAGACCCGTAGCGGTTCGCTCTGGATCGAAGTGCCCTTCACAGCGACACCCAACCATGGTCGAATCCGGTGCACCATGGCTTTCTCCTCTGCCCTCGCCACCAGCCTCGCCGATGCCCGCCCGGACGTCTTCTGGACGGATCGCCCAGAGCTGCGCCCAACCCCTCGCCCCGCCCTCACGGGACACGGAGGCGGCGCCGACCTCGTCATCGTCGGCGGCGGCTTCACCGGCCTCTGGGCCGCGATCCAGGCGAAGGAGGACGACCCGTCCCGCGACGTGGTGCTGCTCGAGGCCGGCCGGCTGGGGGTGGGAGCGAGCGGTCGGAACGGTGGGTTCGTGTCGCCCTCGCTGACTCATGGGTTGGCGCAGGGCGTGGCCCAGTGGCCGGACGAGATCACGACCCTCGAGCGCCTGGCATCGGAGAACTTCGCCGGATGGCAGGCGGCGCTCGTGAGGCACGGCATCGACGCCGACTTCCACCTGCCCGGCGAGCTGACCCTTGCGCTGACCGAGCACCAGGTGACTGCGGTCCGGGATGCCCACGACCTGCACCTCGACCATGGCAAGGCGGTCGAGCTGTTCGATGCTGCCGGGGCTCGCTCCAGGGTCGACTCGCCGCTCTACCGGGCCGGGTTCCTCGACCCGGAGGTCGGACTGGTCGACCCGGCCCGTCTGGTGTGGGGACTGGCTGCGGCCGCGGAAGGGTTGGGCGTACGGCTGCACGAGGACACGCGCGTCACGGGGTTCGATGTCGACGGGGCCGGCGTCCGGGTGGCGACCGAGTGGGGCAGCCTGGTGGCAGGCCGGGTCGTCGTCGGGACCGGGGCTGCGCCCGGGGTGCTTCGCCGGTTCCGGGCGTGGGTGCTACCGGTCTACGACCACGTGCTCATGTCCGAGCCGCTGAGCCATGGGCAGCTCGACTCGATCGGGTGGCAGGGTAGGGAGGGGCTCACCGATGCGGGCAACCAGTTCCACTACTACCGAAGGACGCTCGACGACCGGATCCTCTTCGGCGGCTACGACGCCAACTACCACTTCCCCGGGCGCATCGACCCGGCGCTGGAGCAGGCGGAGGGGTCGCACCGGCTGCTGGCCCAGCACTTCTTCGGCATCTTCCCGCAGCTCGAGGGGCTGCGCTTCACCCACCGGTGGGCCGGGGTGATCGACACCACGTCGCGATTCACCCCCGTCTTCGGGACTGCTCTCGGCGGCCGTCTGGCCTATGCGATCGGCTACACCGGCCTGGGTGTCGGGTCAACGCGCTTCGGGGCCCGCGTGGCGCTCGATCTGGTCGACGGTCGTGACACCGAGGCGACGCGGCTGCGCATGGTCCGGGACAAGCCGATTCCCTTCCCGCCGGAGCCGATTCGCTACGCCGCCGTGCGCGCCACGCGGGCGGCCCTCGCAGCCGAGGACCGCACCGGCCGCCGCGGGCTGTGGCTCAAGGCTCTCGACCGACTCGGCGTCGGCTTCGACTCCTGACCCTCCAGGATCACACGAAGCCGAGCTGCTCCGGCGCGTCCCGGAGGAAAACCGGGTCGGGGCGACACGGGACAGGGCACCATGTGGTCTGCGGGGTCCGTCACGCCGTAGCCAGCCGAACGTTCACAGCTCGGCCCAGGAAGGATCGTCTGATGAAGCTGGAGTTGTCGGCGAGGCTCGCCGCCCTGACCGTCGGCGGCGCCTTCCTGCTGGCCGCGTGCACCTCCGACGGCGGGGGGAACCTGCCCACCCTCAGTCCGTCGCGAACGGCAGACGTGTCCCCGACCGCGACAGCACCCACGGCGACGCGAACCACCGTGACGCTGCCGACGGTGAGCCTTCCGACCCAGACCCTGCCCACGAGGACCACGTCCGGGACTGCTGAGCCCACATCGCTACCCCAGACCACGACCACTCCACCGACGTCGACACCCACGGAGCCGACACAGACCTCGAGCCCGACTGAGCCGACCGCAACACCCACCCCATCGACCCCCACCCCGGCGGAGACCACGAGTCCGGCGTCGGATACCTCGTCACCCACAACGTCCGAGACCACCGCCGTCGCCCTGCCCTCGGCGCCGAGCACGACGGTCGCCTCGGAGAGCGTGGCCGCAGAGTCCCAGGGCGTTCCCGCGTGGGTCTGGTGGCTGCTCGCGGCGATGGTCATTGCCCTCGCGATCGCCGTTCCCGTGCTGCTCCGCCGACGCCGGATGGACCGTTGGCTGGACGAGTTCGCGAGGGTGAGAGCCGAAGTCGCTTGGCTCGCAAGGGAGCTCATACCTCAGCTCCGCCAGTTCGGTGCGCGGCAACTTGCGGCCGGAGGGCTCGAGGTGTCGTCCGCCAGGATTGTCGCGGCCGAGGACCGGCTCACGGCCCTCATCGCGTCGGCTCCCGACGACGTGACCCTTGAGCGATCGCGCATCCTGCGCGACGCGGTGCGCGACGCCCATGCACGCCTCGATGCCGCTGCGTCGTCCGGCACCGACGAGACCCTGGCCATCGACCTGGACGAGATCGCCGGCGAGCTCGAGGCCGCGCTCGCCACGACAGCCCCCGCCGGCACCACCGGAGGAGCGGGAACCGCGCCGGGAACCACACCGGGCAGCACGGACCAATCACTCTGAGAGTGCTCACGAACCCGTCGAGTGTGCCCTTTGCGTCGGTCTCGGACGGCGCGTACTGCCGCCCTTTTCGTCGAGTGTGCAGCTCCCGCCGCCACGTGCGCCGCGCGTGAGTAGTGGGAGGTGCCCGTGGCACGACGATGCCGTATGCCGCTGAGCTGGCTCCCAGCCGACGGTCGGACGCGGTCCTGCCGCCCATTTCGTCGAGGGTGCTACGTCTCAGTCAGGCCGCGACGCTGACGGCACACTCGACGGGACGGGGGCGGCGCGCGCACTGCACACTCGACGGGAACGGGCGCGACGCGCACTGCACACTCGACGGGACGGGGCGCGACGCTGACGGCACACTCGACGGGAACGGGCGCGGCGCGCACTGCACACTCGACGAGAGGTCAGAGGACGGTGAGGTCGCGGGGGCGGTGGTTGAGGCGCTCGACGCCGGCGTCGGTCACCGCGACGATGTCCTCGATGCGCGCCCCCCAGCGGCCGGGGAAGACGATGCACGGCTCGATGCTGAACGTCATCCCCACCTCGAGGGGGAGCTCGTTGCCCTCGACGATGTAGGGCTCTTCGTGAACGTCCAGTCCGATGCCGTGCCCGGTCCGATGGATGAAGTGGTCACCCAGCCCAGCCTCGACGAGGACGCGGCGAGCCGCGCGGTCGACCTCCTGACAGCTCACCCCGGGGCGCACCGCATCGACCGCGGCCTGTTGCGAGGCGAGCAAGGCGGCGTACGCGGAGGGCACGTCGGCCCGGGAAGCCGGCCCAGCGGCATACGTCCTCGTGCTGTCCGAGCAGTAGCCCGAGGGAAGCGGGCCGCCGATGTCCACCACGATGACGTCTCCGCGCTCGACCACCCGGTCGGAGACCGCGTGGTGCGGACTCGACCCGTTGGGACCCGAGCCGACGATGACGAACTCAGCTGTGGCATGGCCCTCGTCGACGATCGCGGCGGCGATGTCGCCAGCGACCTCGCGCTCGGTCCGACCAGGACGGAGCCACTCCGCCACCCGCGCGTGGACCCGGTCGATGGCCGCCCCGGCAGCCCGCAGCTCGGCGAGCTCGGCCGGCGTCTTGCGCATCCGGAGCTCTCTGACGATCGGCCAGGCCGGGCGCTGGTCGACGGCCCCCGCGTCGCGCAGCTGGAACAGGTGGAGCGCCGGCGTCGTGTCGGAGAACGCCAGTGGTCCGGGGCGGAGGCCGGCCAGGGCGAGCGTGTGGGCGTTCTCGCCGTCGACCCACGGACGAACCTCGATACAGAGCTCGGCGAAGGGGACGTGGCCGAGACCGGCGTACTCGAGCTTCGGGACGACGAAGTGGGGTGGCAGCCCCGGGTCCGTGGGCACGACGAGGGCGGTGAGGCGCTCGTGGGAGGCGCCACCGATCCCGATGAGGTAACGCAGGTCCGAGCCCGGCGACACCACGACGGCCGACACACCCGCTGCCTCGGTCAGGGCCCTGAGCCGGTGCAGCCGGTCACGTGCCGTCGGGACGTCGATCGTCGAGGAGGTGACACCCATGTTCCTGACCCTAGGTGGGAGGGTGGACTGGTGGTCGGCCGGAGGCGGATGCTGGTGGTCGTGGCGCTGGCCGCGGCAGCGACCGGATGCGGCGCGCCCACAGGCGACCAGGAGGTACTCGTGACCGTGCCGACCCCGATCACCGTGACGAGCAGCGCGTTTGCCGACGGGGAGGCGATCCCGCGCGACCACACCTGCGATGGCGCGGGCCGGGTCCCGTCCCTCGCGTGGAGCGACGTGCCGGATGACGCTGGCGCGCTCGCGCTCGTCGTGGACGACCCCGACGCCCCGAGCGGCACCTTCACCCACTGGGTCGTGCTCGACCTGCCCGTTGACACGCGGGAGCTCCCGGACGGGCGACTCCCGGCGGGGACGCCGCAGGCAGTGAACTCGGGTGGGCGCACGGGCTGGTACCCGCCCTGCCCACCGAGCGGGACACATCGGTACCGGTTCACCGTGCACGCCCTGTCGCGGGCGACCGGCGTCCCCGATGGCGCGCCGCTCGAGCGGGCGCTGGCGGCGATCCGCGGGTTCGCCGTCGCGTCCGGCACCCTCGAGGGCACGTACTCCCGCTGACGGTCACCCTCCTTCCGACACCTCGGTCCGGCGGCGCGTGGCCGGGCGTCGATCGGACCGTCAGTGCCCGGTGCTATCAATGGCTCAGGAGAAGCTGGGTCGATCGGGAGGGTCGCTGTGTTCCTGCTGGGAGAGCGGGTGGTGTGGTCGGCGTCCGACCTGGCCGCGTCGACGGAGTGCGAGTACCGCGTCGCACGGCGCCTCGACGTGAAGCTCGGCCGGGTCAGGGCGGTGGCCGAGCCGGAGGACCCCCTGCAGGAGCGCATCGCGACGCTCGGTGACGAGCACGAGCAGCGCCTGCTCCGCCGCTACGTCGCCGAGGGCGAGGTGGCGATGGTTGATCGACTCACCGGCGCCCACACCGACGAGCGGCTCCGGGACCTGCACGCCGCGAGCATCGGCAGGTTCTCGCAGGGCGGTGTCGTCTACCAGCCGGGGTTCTTCGACGGGGAGTTCTTCGGCTACGCCGACTTCGTCGAGCCCTCGGCCTCGGGCTGGGTCGTCGCCGATGCCAAGCTCGCCCGGAGCGCCAAGCCCAAGGCGATGCTGCAGGTCGCGTCCTACGCCGACCAGCTGGCGAGGGCCGGCCTGCCGGTCGCGCCGCAGGGGGCCCTGTTGCTCGGGGACGGGCGGCGCGAGGTGGTGCCGCTGCACGACGTGATGCCGGTCTTCCGCGCGCGACGGGACCGGTTGCGCGCCATGATCGCCGAGCGCATGTCAGCCGGAGTGGCGCTCGCGTGGGGTGACGACTCGCACTCCATCTGCGGCTACTGCCCGGAGTGCGTGGATGCGATCGCTGCCCATCACGACCTGCTTCTCGTGGCCGGTCTGCGCCGGGACCAGCGGCGCAAGCTGCGCGAGGCCGGGATCCGGACCCTTCAGGACCTCGCCGCAGCGACGGAGTGCCCGGCCGCCCTGAGCGCGTCGGCCTTCACCACCCTGCGCACGCAGGCAGTCGCGCAGGTCGGGCAGCTCGAGTCCGGCGAGGTCCGCTTCACGCGGGCGGAGCGGGCAGCCGGGGAGCCGCCGGTCACGCTGCCCGCGCCCTCACCGGGGGACATCTTCTTCGACTTCGAGGGCGACCCGCTCTACAGCGAGGACGACCCCGCGGTCGCCGGGCTGGAGTACCTCTGGGGTCTGCGGCTCGCGACCGACGATGCGGGGCAGGAGCGGTTCCTGCCGCTCTGGGCCCACGACTACGCGCAGGAGCGGGAGGCGTTCGCGGAGTTCATGCGGATCGTGGCCGACCGACGCACGCAGTGGCCGGACCTGCACATCTACCATTACGCCCCCTACGAGACGACGGCGCTGAAGCGGCTGGCCGGCCGCTACGGGATGCTCGAGGCGGAGCTCGACGACCTGCTCCGCAGCAAGGTCTTCGTCGACCTCTACTCCGTGGTGCGGCGCGCGGTCGTCGTCTCCCAGCCCTCCTACTCGATCAAGAGGCTCGAGCCGCTCTACATGGGCGACGAGCTCCGCGAGGGCGACGTGCAGAAGGGTGACGTCTCCATCGCGGAGTACCACCTCTACCGGCTGGACCGCGAGATCGGTGACGTGGAGTCCGCGGCGACCCGCCTCAAGGAGCTGCAGGAGTACAACGCCTACGACTGCCTGTCGACGCAGCGGCTGCGCGACTGGCTGCTCGACGCCGCCGAGGTGCCCGTCGGGGCACCTGTCGGGCCCGAGGGCGACGGCACCGAGCAGCCCGAGTCGCCGCTCGCGTTCGAGCGAGCGCGCCTGACCCACGAGCTCTCGGAACGGGCGGAGACCGTGCATGACCGGTGTTGCGCCCACGCCTGGCGGCTGCTCTCCGCTGCCATCGGCTACCACCGGCGCGAGGACCTGCCCTTCTGGTGGGACCACTTCAGCCGGCTCAACCGAGATCTCACCGAGTGGGGCGAGGACCGCGACGTGTTCGTCGTGACGCGCGCTGAGGTGATCAGCGACTGGGCCACGAGGGGGCGCCAGACGAACCCGCGACGGAGGATCCGGCTCACCGGCACCTGGGGTCCGGGCAGCTCCTTGGCACCGGCGTTCTACGCCGCCTACGCCCTTCCGACGCCGCCGGGAATGCAGGAGCACGACCAGTACGCCTGGCAGACCAAAGAGCTCAAGGTCTCCCTCCCGGATCCCGACGACCCCGACGTCCTCGAGGTCGAGGAGACCTGCCGGCCGGGTGAGGACTGCGACGACCTTCCCGTAGCGCTGACGCCGACCTCGGTCCCGACCAAGACCGTCGAGCAGGCGCTCCACCGCTACGCCGGCGCGGCACTGGCTGGGGACGACGAGCCGGTGGACTCGGCATGGGACCTGCTCACCTGCCGGCCGCCTCGCCTCGTGGGTGGGCTGGCACTCCCGCCGCTCGAGGCCGGCGGGGACGCCGTCGCGGTCGTCACGCGGGCTGCGCTGTCCCTCGACCGCTCCTACCTCGCCATCCAGGGTCCGCCCGGGAGCGGCAAGTCGTGGACCGCTGCGCAGGTCATCCGTGACCTCGTGCAGCACCATGGCTGGCGCGTCGCGGTCGTCGCCCAGTCGCATGCGGTCGTCGAGCACCTCCTCGACGGCATCGTCGACCACGGCCTCGAGCCCGCTCTCGTCGGCAAGAGCAAGCGGAGGTCGCATCGGCAGCCATGGGTCGAGGTCCGCGACAGCGGCCCCGAGCGCGCCCGCTGGGTCGCCGGCCACCGGGCCGAGGGACGCGGCTGTGTCCTTGGCGGCACGGCGTGGACCTTCTCCGCGGAAACCCTCGCGGACGCCTTCGACCTCGTCGTGGTCGACGAGGCCGGCCAGTTCTCGCTCGCCAACACCGTCGCCGTGAGCACTGCCGGACGCAATCTGCTGATGCTCGGCGACCCCCAGCAGCTCCCCCAGGTCTCCCAGGGCCAACACCCGGAGCCGGTCAACGAGTCGGCGCTCGGATGGCTCATGGGCGAGCACCGGACCCTGCCGGAGGAGTTCGGCTACTTCCTCGCCACCTCGTACCGGATGTGTGAGCAGGTGTGTGCTCCGGTCTCCAACCTCTCGTACGAGGGCCGGCTGGCCTCGAGTGCCCCGGCGCGCGCCCTCTCCGGCGTCGAGCCCGGCATCACCTGCATCGAGGTGGCCCACGGCGGCAACCGGACGTCCTCCGTCGAGGAAGCAGTCGTGGTCGCCGACCAGGTCGACTCGCTCCTCGGTGCCTCGTGGAGCGAGGACGAGGTCACCCGCCCACTGGGTGAGCGCGACATCCTCGTCGTCGCGCCCTACAACGCCCAGGTCGCCCTCATCCGCCAGACGCTCGCGGTCCGCGGCCGAACGGAGGTCCGCGTCGGGACGGTCGACAAGTTCCAGGGGCAGCAGGCGCCCGTCACGATCGTGTCGCTGGCTGCCTCCTCGCCCAAGGAGGCGGCCCGCGGCATGGGGTTCCTGCTCAACCGCAACCGGCTCAACGTCGCCGTATCGCGGGCCAAGTGGCGGGCGGTCCTCGTGTACTCCCCCGAGATCACGCACTACCTGCCCCACACCGTGCCCGGCCTGCTCGAGCTGGGTGGCTTCCTCGCGCTCGTGGACTGCCACCGTGACGCACCAGATCCGGTCTGATTCGACACACCGTTGCCGGTGGTGCCACAGGCGGCTCCTAGGGTGGATGCATGGCTGAGTTTGGGGGACGAGACGGTGGGGACCTCGGCGTCCGCCACCTGACCAGGACCTTCGGCGACATCGTCGCCGTCGATGACATCGACTTCGTGGTGCAAACGGGCACGTTGACGGGCTTCATCGGAGGCAACGGCGCCGGCAAGACGACGACGATGCGGATGATCATGGGCGTGCTGTCCATGACCGCCGGCGAGGTCCGGTGGCGCGGGCGGCCGATCACGCAGGAGGACCGACGCGGCTTCGGCTACATGCCCGAGGAGCGCGGCCTCTACCCCAAGCAGCCGGTCCTCGACCAGCTCGTCTACCTCGGCCGGCTCAAGGGGTTGTCGACAGCCGAGGCGAGGACATCGATCACCGAGCACCTCGAGCGACTCGGCCTCGCCGACCGCGCCAGGGACCACGTCGAGAAGCTCTCGCTCGGCAACCAACAACGCGTCCAGATCATCGCAGCGCTCATGGGGCGCCCCCAGGCCCTCATCCTCGACGAGCCCTTCAGCGGCCTCGACCCCAGGGCCGTCGACACCATGGCCGAGCTGCTGCGGGAGCACACCGCGCGGGGCGTCCCCGTCCTCTTCTCGTCGCACCAGCTCGAGCTCGTCGAGCGCCTCTGCGAACGTCTCGTCATCCTCAGCCAGGGCAAGGTCGTCGCAGCAGGCACGCCCCACGAGCTCCAGGGCCAGGAGGCGCTCCGGCACCGACTCGTCCTCACCGGCGACGCCGGGTGGGTCCGCGGCGTGCCCGGCATCGACACCGTCGAGGTGGACGGGACGACAGCACTCGTCGAGGTGGTCGAGCCCGGCTCGGAACGCCGGCTCCTCGCCCTTGCCGCGGAGCGAGGCGGGGTCGTGGAGTTCGCCATCGAACGGCCGACACTGGCCGAGATCTACCGCGAGGTGACAGCATGACGACCTCCCAGCGCCAGCGCACGGCCACCCCGACCCGCGAGGCGGCCCAGCGGCATACGACACCCTCCCCTGAGCCGACCCGCTCGGCCTGGCGGCTCGTCGCAACCCGCGAGATCGTCGTGCGACTGACCAACCGCGCCTTCGTCGTCTCCACTCTGCTGACGATCGTCCTCATCGCGGGTTTCGCACTGTGGTCGATCATGCAGGGCAACTCCACGACGACGCACCGGGTTCTCGTCGCGAGCTCTCAGGCCGCTTCGGTCGTCACGGCTGCCGACGGCCTGGCCACCGAGGTCGACGACAAGGTCCGGGTCGAGGCGGTGACCGTGAGCGACGACGCCGTGGCGCGACAGACGCTGGCCGACGAAGGAGCCGACGCGTATCTCCACCGGAGCGGGGACCAGTGGACGCTGACGACCATCGATGAACCGGACGTCCAGCTGCGACAGGCGCTGGCTGGAGCCGTCAGCCGGGCGGCGCTTGCAGCCAACGCCGCAGCGGCCGGGACGACCGTTGAGGACCTCATGCGGGGTGCCACCCTGGCGAGCGAGGTCGACAGCGAGGCGGGATCGACTGGCTTCGCGTACGGGATGGGATTCGCCTTCGCGCTGCTCTTCTTCCTCAGCGCCGTGATGTTCGGACAGATGATCGCCTCGAGCGTCATCGAGGAGAAGCAGTCCCGACTCGTCGAGATCATCGCCACCGCAATTCCCTTGCGGCAGCTGCTCGCCGGCAAGGTCATCGGCAACTCCGCGATCGCGCTCGCACAGCTCGTGCTCTTCACCGCCGTCGGTATCGTCGCCGTGTCGTTCTCCGAGTACTCCCACATGCTCGGGGCGCTCTCCGGCGCCGTCGGGTGGTTCATCGCCTTCTTTGCCGTGGGCTTCGTCGCCCTCGCCTGCATCTTCGCGGTCGGTGGGGCCCTCGCGTCCCGGACGGAGGACCTGCAGGCGACCACGGCACCGGTGACGACAGTGCTGATGCTGGTCTACTTCGCCAGCCTCAGCCTCGAGGGCACGGCCGAACGCATCGCCTCGTTCGTGCCGATCGCGTCGGTCATCTCGATGCCGACCCGCGTCCTCCGCGGCGACGCGCTGTGGTGGGAGCCCGTCGTCGCCCTCGCGATCACCGTTGCCTTCGCCGCCGCAACCGTCATTCTCGGCGAGAAGGTCTACCGACGGTCGCTCATGCAGACCCGCGGACGGCTCTCCTGGCGGCAGGCCCTCGCCACTGAGGAGTGAGCGGGACCGGCGCGCCCCGAGCGTTCACTCCTCGATGCGGAAGCCCACCTTGACCGTCACCTGGTAGTGCCCGATCCGACCCTCCTCGAGGTGGCCCCGGATGTTGACGACCTCGAACCAGTCCAGGCCGCGCACCGTCCTGTTGGCCCGGGCGATCGCCCCGGCGATGGCATCGTCCAGCGATGACTCCGACGTTCCGACGATCTCACTGATGCCATACGTGTGCGCTGCCATGATGGTTCCTCTCCACATCGTCGCCGACCTCGTCGTCGGGACTCCATCGTCGGCGGCGACGGCCGCGTCGGTCAACGCCAGCGACCTTCCCTTTTGTCAGCATTCCAACGCCGGATTTGCGGTTTCCTGACCGGAATGGGGAGGTTCCTTACCATTCCCGGGGAAACGCCGGACGAAGTTGCGCACGCTGCGCTCCTAGCGTTCTGCCTGCCGCTCCCCACCAGGCGGGCGGACCCCAATCCCAGGAGTCCACACCATGCGCGTCACCTCGTCTCGGACCCTCACCAGCCTGACCATGGCCGTCGCGGTCGCCTTCGCCGTGACCGGCACGGTCACCTCCGCCGCCGCCGTGCCCCTCGCCGACGACACCGGCGCCGTCCCGACCTTCCAGCAGTTCGCGGACTCGACGTACCACGACGGCCAGGTCTACGTCGTCAACGGCGACGAGGCGATGGACAGCTCCGGTGAGCTGCGCCAGTTCTACGATGACATGCTCGCCACACCGAGACACACCATCGACGACGGCCTCATCGTCAACACCGTCCAGGGCCGCGACGACACGTGGTCCCAGGCCCAGGTCGGCAACATGACCTACTGCGTGAGCACCAAGTTCGGCTCGCGGCACGGTGACGTCGTCGCAGCGATGCAGGGTGGGACGGCCCTCTGGGAGAACGCGTCCTCGGCCATCGACTACGTCTACGCCCCCAGTCAGGACGGCAGCTGCAACACCCGCAACAAGAACGTCGTCTTCTCGGTCGAGCCGGTCCAGACGACCCAGTACATCGCCCGTGCCTTCTTCCCGAGCTCGCCCAAGCGCTCCCGCAACGTCCTCGTCGACGACTCGATCTGGAGCGCGGGCTCGTGGACACCGGCCAACATCATGGGTCACGAGCTCGGCCACACGCTCGGCTTCCGCCACGAACACACCCGGCCCGAGGCCGGCACCTGCTTCGAGGACAACAACTGGCGGCCGCTGACGCCCTACGACTCGGCCTCGATCATGCACTACCCCCAGTGCAACGGCTCGTCCGACGACCTGTCCATGACGTCGAGCGACGTCGCCGGCGCCCGCGCCCTCTACGGCAGCTGACGCTCCCGCAGCTTCGCGGGCCCGTCCCCTTCATCGGGGGGCGGGCTCGTGTCATCTCGGCCGTATGCCGCTGAGCCAGCTCTCGCGCCTACGTGGCCGCCAGCGCCGGGCTGGGACCGACGTAGCGGGCCGACGGGCGGATGATCTTCGTGTCCCGGGCCTGTTCGAGGATGTTCGCCGTCCAGCCGACCATCCGGGCAACACAGAAGGTCGGGGTGAACATGGCGGGCTCGAGCCCAGCCACCTTCATCACCACTCCGGCGTAGAACTCGACATTCGCGTGGAGCTCGCGACCCGGCTTGAGCTCGGCCAGGGTGCGTTCGAAGATCTCCTCGACCTGCACCGCGAGGTCGACGAGGGGATGGTCGTAGCGCTGGGCGATGCCGCGGAGCATCTCGGACCGGGGGTCGCGGGTCCGGTAGACCGCATGACCGAAGCCCATGATCCGCTCGCCCCGGAGCAGGTGGTCCCTGACGTACCCCTCCGCGCGATCCGCCGAGCCGATCTCGTCGAGGGCCTCCAGCGCGCGACTGGGTGCGCCGCCGTGCTTCGGCCCGGAGAAGGACCCGAGGGCGGCGACGACGCAGGCAGCGAGGTCCGCCCCGGTCGATGCCACGACGCGAGCCGTGAAGGTCGAGGCGTTGAATCCGTGGTCCATCGTCGAGACGAGGTAGCTCTCGACCGCGCGGGCATCGCGCGGCTCCGGGACCCGGCCGGTCACCATGCGCAGGTAGTCCTCGGCGAGACCGAGTGCTGGATCCGGGTCCAGGGGCTCGAGGCCCTTCTGGAGCCGGTGCGCAGCAGCGACGATCGTCGGGGTGACCGAAGCGACCGCAAGGGCCGACTGGAGGCGCTCGTCTTCAGGTGAGTCATACAGCGGCGCCTGACCGCTCGCGGATCCCCACAGCGAGAGGGCCGTCCGAAGGACCTGGAGGGGCTCAGACGTCGCCGCGCAGATCGCGGGAAGGACGTCGGACACCACCGCGGGAAGCACCCGCAGCGGCCCCACTCGGCGCAGGAAGGACTCGATCTCGGCATCGGTCGGCAGGTGGCCGACCGCGAGCAGGTGCCAAACCTCCTCGAAGCTCCGCGTGGTCGCGAGATCGACGGCGGACAGGCCGCGGTAGTGGTAGAACCCCTCTTCGCCCAGCACGTCGCCGATCTCCGTGTCGGTGACCTCGACGCCGGCGAGCCCGCGGGGGACGGTGATGGTGTCGCTCATGTCGTGCTCCTTGCGATGTTGACTCTGGCGGTCGCCTGTGCCAGCGTGAACGATATTGATCAACAGCGTCAATGTTGATCGAGTCCATGTTGATCGAGTCCATGTTGATCGAGGCCACATCAAAGGGAGACCGGTGAGCGAGGGCGGCAGCCGCTGGATCACGACGAGCGAGGCCGCGCAACGACTCGGCGTCAAGCGGGCAACCCTCTACGCCTACGTCAGCCGCGGCCTGATCCACAGCGAGCGCCGGCCGGGCCAGCAGGAGAGCCTCTTCGACCGCGCGGAGATCGACGCGTTGGCCTCGACGACCCGCGCCTCGGGCGAAGCCCAGCCGCTCCTGCGTTTTCGGAGCGTCGCCACCTCGGTCAGCAGTCAGCTCGACGGCGACCTCCTGTATCGCGGCGTCCCACTCGCCGAGGTCGTCGACGGGCTGTCCTTCGACGAGGCCGCCGCCCTCGTGCTCGGTTCGACCTCCGCCCCGAGCGGGACCCCGCGCGACCCTGGGACCCAGCTCAGCGGCATACTGCCGTCTCTGCCGCTCGAGCGGCGCCTGCCTGTCGCCATGCAGCTCCTCGCCGCGGCGGATCCCCTCACCGTCGACACGGACCCGGACCGAACCCGACAGCTCGTCGCCGCCTCCGTCCGACAGGCGCTGGTGGCCTTCAACGAGGCAGCGGCGGGACTCGGGGTCCGCGAGGAGGTGCCGAACCTGCTGGTGGCCGCCCTGCTCCGGGCGCCGGCCAGCCGCGCCGACGGCGAGCTGATGAGGGTGCTGCTCACGACGCTGCTCGACCACGGCCTCACGGCATCGACGATCGCGGCCAGGGTCGCGGCGTCGACGCGGGCCGGGATCCACGACTGCCTCTGCGCCGGCTTCGCCGTGATGTCCGGACCGCTCCACGGCGCGGCCCCCATCGCGGCGCGAGCGCTGCTCGACGACGACCGGCGTGGCGCCGAGGCCGTGGCGGCGGCGATGCGCAGCCACGGCGGGGTGCCCGGGTTCGGCCACTTCCTCTACCCCGACGGCGACCCGCGCGCCGAGCTCGTCCTGGCCACTCTCTGGCGGCGCCGCGGCACAGCTCGGCTGCGTCGCCGGGTCGAGGAGCTGTCCGAGGTCGTCGCCGCCCACTCGGGCCAGCGGCCCAACATCGACCTCGCGAGCGCGGCAGTCGTGCGCGCGCTCGGCCTGCCGGCCGCGGCCGGCGAAGTCGTCTTCCAGGTCGCCCGCTCCCATGGGCTCACCGCGCACGTCCTCGAGGAGGACGCGGAGACGCCGCTGCGCTGGCGCGGCCGAGAGGCCACCGGCTGACGCACCCGCGCCAAACCCCTCTTTTCGTCGAGTGTGCACTTCCCGCTGCTCCGCCCGGGAGGAATGACTGGCCGCACCCGCGTCCCACCACATGCCGACGGTGAAGCCGCACCTCCTCCCGTCAATCGTCCCGTCAGGAATGACGTTCACTGCACACTCGACTGAGGATCACTCGACTGAGGCTGAGCAGGCGTCCAGTGCACACTCGACTGAAGCTGAGCCGGCGTCTACTGCACACTCGACTGAGGCTGGGGGGTTGCAGCTGCGATGGGGCGCTACGGCAGCTGGCCGAAGACGTGGCGGCGCACCCACGCGTGCATCGCGATGGCGGCAGCGG
>NZ_DATEEY010000065.1:0-2643 GCF_035280925.1 Intrasporangium sp.
CTCGATGACGTCGCTGCGACGCATGAGCTTGAACATGAGGTCCGTGCCGATGTTGCCGGGGCCGACGATGGCAGCGGTGCCCTTGGTCCGTGACGTCTCATTCGCCATCTGGCTACTCCTTGGGGTTCGAGCTCGGGGACGAGGTGGTCGAGAAGCGGGCGGTCACCGAGCCGAGCCCGGCGAAGGTTGCGGTGAAGGTGTCGCCGGCGGCGATGGGCACCATGGCGCACACCGAGCCGGGGAGCACGACGTGGCCGGCCTCGAGCGTGACGCCGCGGGCGCCGACCGTGTTGGCGAGCCACACCAGCGAGTTGAGCGGGGACCCGAGGACCGCGCCGCCGGCACCGGTGCCCACGACCTGCCCGTTGCGGTGGAAGGTCGCCCCGGCCAGACGCAGGTCCACGGCATCGACCGCGGTCGGCGTGGAGCCGAGCACGACGGCCCCGGAGGAGGCGTTGTCGGCGATGGTGTCGAACAGCCCGATCTTCCAGTCCCGGATGCGCGAGTCGACGACCTCCAGGGCCGGCAGCACGAAGTCCACCGCGGCGATGGCCTCGTGGACCGTCACGCCCGGACCGCGCAGCGGCTTCTTCAGCACGAACGCGACCTCGGGCTCGATCCTCGGCTGGAGGAAGCGCTCAACCGGGATCGGCGCGTGCTCGAGGTGGAAGAAGTCGTCGAGGAGGTGCCCGTAGTCGGGCTCGCTCACGCCGAGCATCTTCTGCATCGCGGCGGACGTCAGCCCGACCTTGTGGCCCTTGATCGTCCGACCTTGTCCGACGAGGGTGTCGATCTGGTGCAGCTGGATGGCGTAGGCGTCCTCGAGCGTGAGGTCGTCATACGTCGACGTGAGTGGGTCGATCGGCTCGCGTGAGCTGTAGGCCGCGAGCAGCGCTTCCGCTGCCTTGGACCGAGAGGGAGAGTCCACTGCTCTTTTCCTTCGCTCTGGGTCCGGTGAGAGCCGGGCCGAATGAATGCACGACATGAGTGCGCTGGCCTCACGATTCACGGTAGGTGCCTGGGAGAGTCTGGTCGCGCCTCGTTCCGCGTGCGGGAACGAAGCGGGGCAGTGGCACGTCAATCGGGAGGCCGTATGCCGCTGGGCTCGGTTCTGATCGAAAGTGGCCGAAGTGCCGCACAGCCCCAGTCGAGTGCCCAGAAACTCCCGCGCCAAGGCCTCGTCGAGTCCCCAGGAGCTCCCGCCGCCGGGCATGGTCGAGTGCGCAGAAACGCCCGGTGCGTCAGTTCCCGACAGCCTTGGCGATGCGGCGCGAGGCGGCGGTCAGCAGTGGCACGAGCTGGCCCACCGCGGGCTGGACCTGCAGGGTCGGCCCGAAGACGGAGACGGAGGCGATGGCGACCTTGCGGACGATCACGGGCACGGCGACCGACGAGGCGCCGTCGAAGGACTCGCCGTGCGACTCGGCGTATCCCTGGCTACGGGCCTTCTGCACCACGGCTTCCCAGTCCGCGGCAGTTCGCACGGTGTTGCTCAGCCGGGGCGGAAAGCCGGCTGCGACCCGCGCCTGGTAGACCGACTCGTTGAAGGCAGCGAGCACCTTCCCGGAGCTGGTGCAGTGGGCCGGCAGCCGGCGACCGAAGTGGCCGAGGATACGGACGCCGTCGGTGTTCTCGAGCCGCTCGACGAAGACGACGTCGGGGCCCTCGGGGACTGAGAAGTTCACGGTCAGCCCGGTCGACCTGGCCACCCCTCGGAGCGTCGGCAAGGCCGCGTGGCGCAGCTCGTTGCGTGCCTGAGCGAGCTGACCCAGCTCATAGATGTGGATGCCGAGCCGGTAGAGGCCGCTGGAGTGGTCCTGCTCGACGAAACCACGGGACACCAGCGTCTGGAGCAGCCGGTGCGCGGTCGACTTGGCGACGCCGAGCCGGCGGGCGATGTCGGAGACGCCGAGCTCGCCGTCGGTCGCGAAGCACTCGAGGACGTCGAGCGCGGAACCCACCGACTTGAGACCCGATCCGAGCGTCACGTCCGTGTCGGTCGCGCGCTTCCTCGGAGTGGTGGCGCACCAGGCGTCGTCTGCGATCGTCATCGACCGGCCTCTCTCGTCGTGGGCTCGCACTGACAGTGCCGGTCCTGATGAGGTTCAATCAATGAATGCGTTCCACTGGGCGGAATGGAGTGAGCGAACTCACGCCGGGTACCCGGCCGGGCGTCCTCAGCCGCACGCTCACGCTCCTGGAGACGTTCGAGGCAGCGGACGCGAGCCTCTCGCTGGCCGAGCTGTCGAGGCGGTCCGGCCTGCCCAAGCCGACGGTCCACCGCATGGTCGCCGAGATGACCCGAGAACGGATGCTCGAGCGGCTCGACGACGGCACCTACCGGCTCGGCATGCGACTCTTCGAGATCGGGGAGCGCCTCCAGACCAATCGCACGCTCTCAGACGCAGCCCTGCCCATCATGGAGGACCTGAGGGAGGCAACGCGACAGCGCATCCACCTCGCCGTGCTCGACGGCGTGGACGTGGTCTACGTCGAGATCCTCGGTGCCAACCTGATGCACGTCGGCTCGCGCACCGGTGGCCGCTTCCCGGCGCACGCGACAGGGGTCGGCAAGGCGATCCTGGCGTACTCACCGAGGGCCGTGGTCCAGGCCCGGATCGAGGCCGGGCTGCCACGCCTCAG
>NZ_DATEEY010000066.1:0-11790 GCF_035280925.1 Intrasporangium sp.
GGGCGCCCAGCTGGGCTCAGGCATGGCCCAGGGTCCTCACGGCAGCCGTGCCGGCCCGGATGAGGTGGCCCGCCACGGCCTCGATCTCCTCGCGAGACGCCCCCGGCGGCACGGTGGCGACCAGGGCGCCGAGGGCGCTCCTCTGACCGTCGACGAGGGGCACCGCCACGTGGCCGGGTGGTCCGAACGGTTGGCCCTCGACCACGAGCCAGGACGCCGCCGCCCACTGGTCCCGCGAAGCCTCCGCTACGGCTCGCTGCTGCTCCGAGCAGGACTCGAGGATCGCCTTCCACTCGTCGTCGCTCGCGCGGGCCCCCAACAGCCGGCCGGTCGCGGTCGTCAAGGCCTGCGGCACGGTGTGCGGCTCCCGGTAGAGGCCGGCATCGGGACCGTCGACCCGGTCGACCGTCACGACGGCAGAGCGCACCAGGGTCTGCACGACGATGGTCGACCGGACGAGGTCGCGCAGCTGGGAGAGGAAAGGGGCGAGCGCCCCCAGGATGGGCAACCGCGCAAGGTAGCGATGCGAGAGGCGGACCAGCTCGGGGCCGAGGCTGTAGCGCGACGACCGCGGGTCCTGCTCGACGAGGTCCGCGAGGACGAGCGAGCGCAGGAGCCGGTGGACCGTGGGGACCGACATGCCCGACCGCTCTGCCAGGTCTGTCAGCTGCTGGTAGGCCGGGCCCTCCCCGAGCAGCTCGAGAAGGGTGACGGCGTTGCGGACCGTGCCGAGGCTCCCCCTCGAGTCCCGCTCCCCGAGCTCCGTCGACGGCAACGCGTCTCCTCTTTCACCAGTCCCGGTGGATCGCACTCCGATCCGAAAAGCGACTGTAACTGCGTGGATAACGATTTCACAAGAAGGGCTTGCCTTTCCAGATAGTGGAAACATAGTCTCCACCTGTCCAGCCGCCAACGAAGGAGGGGACCCAGCGTGACCACCGGTCTGACCAGGGCTTACCAGCACTCGCTGAACTCCTCGACCGTCCCGCCCGGCCAGCCAGCGCTCGAGGTCAAGGACGTCGGCCTCCGGTTCGGCGGGGTGCACGCCCTCCAGGAGGTCGGGTTCACCGTCACCCAGGGCCACATCCACGCCGTCATCGGCCCCAACGGCGCCGGCAAGTCGAGCCTGCTCAACTGCGTCAGCGGGCTCTACCACCCGCAGCACGGCAGCATCGTGCTCCACACCGGGGCCGAGGGCACCTCGCACGAGCTCACCAAGCTGGCGCCGCACCGGATCGCGCGGCTCGGCGTCGCCCGGTCGTTCCAGAACATCGAGCTGTTCTCGCACCTCACGGTCCTCGAGAACCTCATGCTCGGGCGCCACATCCACATGCGCAAGAGCGTCGCGGCGTCCCTGCTGTGGTTCGGGCCGGCCCGGCGTCAGGAGATCGAGCACCGGGCGCTCGTCGAGGAGGTCATCGACCTGCTCTCGCTGCAGCCGTTCCGCCACAAGCCCGTCGGCTCGCTCGCCTACGGCATCCAGAAGCGCGTCGAGCTCGGCCGGGCCCTGTGCCTCCAGCCCGCTCTGCTCCTCCTCGACGAGCCGATGGCCGGGATGAACGCCGAGGAGAAGGAGGACATGGCCCGCTACGTCCTCGACGTCCACGAGCTCGCTGGGGTCACGGTCGTGCTCATCGAGCACGACATGGCCGTCGTCATGGACATCTCGAACCGCGTCAGCGTCCTTGACTTCGGTCGCCTCATCGCCGACGGAACACCCGACGAGGTCAAGGCCAACCCCAGGGTCGTCGAGGCCTACCTCGGCGCGGAGGAGCACTGATGACCAACGACGACACACAGGGGACTACGCCGCCCGTGAACCCCGAGACGAGCCGCTTGGACACCCACGGCGTCGCACCCCCCGTGGACGCCGGTACGACGCGGGTGGTCGAGAAGCCGGCCCAGGGTCCGGTCACCACGGGCGAGACGTTCCCCCGGCTGCTCGCCCGGCTCGCCGTGGAGCGCGTCGACGGGACGGCTCTGCAGGAGAAGCGCTACGGCATCTGGCAGCCCCTCACCTGGGCTCAGTACTGGTCCCGCGTCCGCGACTTCGCCCACGGCCTCGCGAGCCTCGGCGTCCGGCGCGGTGACGTGGTCGCGGTCATCGGCGACAACCGGCCCGAGTGGCTCATCGCCGAGCTGGCCACGCAGAGCATCGGGGCTGCCGTCGTCGGGATCTACCCGACGAGCATCGGCGAGGAGCTGCAGCACATCCTCTCCGTGGCCGCCGTCCGGGTCGTCATCGCCGAGGATCAGGAGCAGGTCGACAAGCTGATCCGACTCCGCGCGGAGGCCGCCGGTCGCGAGGGCGACCCGCTCCGCGTCGAGACCGTCATCTACTACGACCCGCACGGCCTCGAGGAGTACACCGAGCCGTGGCTGCTCGACTTCACCGAGGTAGAAGCCACCGGCCGGCAGTGGTCCGAGGGCCACCAGGGCTGGCTCGACGAGCAGGTCGCGGCCGGCCGGGAGTCCGACGTCGCCGTCATCTGCACGACCTCAGGAACGACGAGCAAACCCAAGCTCGCCGAGCTCTCCCACGCCAACCTGCTCGCCATGGCGGAGCACCTGACGTCTGTCGACCCGATCCGGGCCAAGGACCGCTACGTCTCCTTCCTGCCCTTCGCCTGGATCGGCGAGCAGATGCTCGCGGTTGCCTGCGGCCTCTCGCGCGGCCTGACCCTCTCCTTCCCCGAGGACAGCGCGACGCAGAAGACCGACCTCCGGGAGATCGGCCCCAACGTCATGTTCTCGCCGCCGCGGATCTGGGAGTCCATGCTCTCGGAGGTCCAGGTGCGGATCGACGAGGCGGGGTGGCTCAAGCGCAAGATCTTCGGCTGGGGCTACGCCATCGGTGACACGGTCGCCGAGCGACGGATCCAGGGCCGCAGCGTCGGCACCCTGGCCGCGCTCCACTGGCTGGCCGACCAGGTGTCCCTCCGACCGGTGCGCGACCAGCTCGGCCTGGCCCGGATCGACCACGCCTACACCGGTGGTGCGCCGCTCGGGCCGGACGTCTTCCGGTTCTTCCATGCGATCGGCGTCAACCTCAAGCAGATCTACGGTCAGACGGAGATCTGCGGCATCGCCGTCGTGCACCGCGATGACGACATCGCGTTCTCCTCAGTCGGCACCCCCATCCCGGGCACCGAGCTGCGGATCAGCGACGACGGCGAGATCCTCCTCCGGTCCGCATCGGTGTTCCGTGGCTACCACCGCAACCCCGACGCGACTGCCGAGACTGTCGACGGGGAGGGCTGGCTCCACACCGGCGACGCCGGTTACATCGACGACGCGGGTCACCTCGTCGTCATCGACCGGGCCAAGGACGTCCTCACGACCAAGGACGGCACGCGCTTCTCCAGCGCCTTCATCGAGAACAAGATCAAGTTCTCGCCCTACGTCGAGGAGGCGGTCGTCTTCCCGACCGACACCGGCATGACGGCGATGATCACCATCGACCCGCAGACCACCGGGTCGTGGGCCGAGCACGAGCGCCTCAGCTACACGACGTACACCGACCTGGCCGCCAAGCAGGAGGTCCGGGACCTCATCTCGGAGGAGATCGTCCGGGCCAACGAGGACCTTCCCGAGAGCATCCGGATCGACCGCTTCGTCCTGCTGCACAAGCAGTTCGACCCCGACGACGACGAGATCACGCGGACCCGCAAGGTCCGGCGCAACGTCATCTCCGAGCGCTACGGGGAGATCATCTCCGCGCTCGCCGAGGGACGCGACGACGTCACCATCCACAGCACCGTCACCTACCAGGACGGCAGCCGGGTGGGGCGCAGGATCGTCCTTCGCATCGTCGACCTTTCCACGTTCCGGATTCCCGAGGGCCGGGGCCGCCGACCCGTCTGGAGCGGACGCGCATGAACACCTTCATCTCCCTGACCGTCTACGGCCTGTCGGACGGCGCCCTCCTCGCGCTCGCGGCGCTGGGCTTCGTCCTCATCTACAAGGCCACCCGAGTCATCAACTTCGCCCAGGGCGAGTTCCTGCTCGTCGGTGCCTACATGTTCTACACGGCGTTCGTCATCCTGCAGCTGCCGCTCGTGGCCGCCGTCCTCTTCGGCGTCATCGTCGCGATCATCCTCGGTGTCGTCGTCGAGCGGTTCATCCTGCGACCGCTCATCGGCGAGTCCGCCATCAGCGTCATCATGGTCACGATCGGTCTCTCCTCCGTCCTCAAGGCGGTCATCCAGATCTTCTTCGGCACGGCGCCCCGCGACGCGCCGAAGATCCTGCCGACGGGCAACATCGAGCTCCTCGGCGCCACCGTGCCGCTCAACCGGCTCATCGTCATCGGCATCGCGGCCGTCGTCCTCGTCGTCTTCGCCGCGTTCTTCCAGCGCAGCCGCCACGGCGTTGCCATGCGGGCCGTCGCGGACGACCAGCAGGCCGCGCTGACCATGGGCATCTCCGTCCGGCGCGTCTTCTCCCTCGCCTGGGTGCTCGCGGCCGTCAGCGCGCTCATCGCCGGCGTCCTCCTCGCCGACCTGTCCGCGGTCAGCCAGAACATCGCGGCGTTCGGCCTCATCGTCTTCCCCGTCGTCATCCTCGGAGGCCTGGACTCGATCCCGGGCACCATCGTCGGCGGCCTGACGATCGGGTTGCTCAAGCAGTACGTCTCCGGCTACGCCGATCCCGGTCTGGCGGAGGTCGTCCCCTACCTCGTGCTCGTCGCGATCCTCATCGTGCGGCCATACGGGATCTTCGGCGAGACACGGATCGAGAGGGTCTGACGCATGTCCACTGCCACCGCAACCGGCATCCACCACCGGTCGTATGCCGCCGAGCTGCGCCTGCGCCACACCAAGGCGGAGTACTTCCGGCTCGCCCTCGTGGTCGCGCTCCTGCTGCTCGCGCCGTCGATCCTCGACAACTACTGGCTCTCCATCGCCAACACGATCCTCATCGCGGTCATCGGCGCCGTCGGCCTCAACATCCTCGTCGGCTTCACCGGGCAGATCTCGCTCGGCCAGGGCGGCTTCCTCGCGGTCGGTGCCTACACCTCGGCGATCCTGTCCGAGCGGTCCGGCCTGCCGGTTCCGCTCAGCATCGCGATCGCCGTGGTCCTCACCGCCGCGGTCGGAGCGTTCTTCGGGCTGCCGGCCCTGCGGCTCAAGGGCCTCTACCTGGCGATCGCCACGCTGGCGTCGCAGGAGATCATCATGTTCGTCGTCCGGCGGTGGGAGTTCCTCACGGAGGGCCAAGGCTTCATCGAGGTCTCCCGCCTCAGCGTCCTCGGCTTCGAGATCGAGCGGCGCACCTTCGAGCAGCAGTGGTACTGGCTCCTGCTCGCGATCACCATCGCGGTCGTCTTCATCGCCCGCAACCTCTTCCGGACGACGGTCGGCCGCAGCTTCATGGCGGTCCGCGACCAGGACATTGCCGCCGAGGCCATCGGCGTCAACATCACACGGGCAAAGGTCACCGCCTTCGCCGTGTCGAGCGGCTTCGTCGGCCTCGCCGGCGCCCTCACCGCCCACTACACCGAGACCGTGACGTGGGAGCGCTTCACGCTCGACGTGTCCATCCTCTACCTGGCGATGATCATCGTCGGCGGCCTCGGCAGCATCGCCGGCGCCGTCTACGGTGCGATCTTCATGGGGCTGCTCCCGCCCCTGCTGACCGAGCTGGTCGACTCGCTCTCGGGCACCCTGCCCGCGCTGTCCGACCAGCTCCCGGCAATCCGCAACGCCGTCTTCGGCCTCGCGATCATCGTCTTCCTGATCTTCGAGCCACGCGGTCTCGACCGCATCTGGAGCCGCCTCAAGGACTACATCCGGTTCTGGCCCTTCCGCTACTAGCGACCCGACGACCCGACCCGACGACCCGACCTGACGAACCGACCAGGCACCCGGCGAGCCCACCCCGCAGACCGAGCCCAGCGGCATACGACCCAAGAAAACGACAGCAGCAGCAACCCGCCATCCCGGCGATCGATGAATGGAGAAACCATGAAGTTGCGCACCCGACTCGCGACGGTCATACCGTCAGCCGTCGCGATCATCGCCCTCGCGGCCTGCGGCGGCGGAGGCGACGACGGCGACGCCGGTGCCGGCAGCGGCGACGGCGACACCACGCCGATCAAGATCGGCATCATCGCGGACCTGACCGGCGCCACCGGCGACGTCGGCACCCCGTACAACAAGGGGATGATGGCCTACATCGACGACATCAATGCCAAGGGCGGGATCTCCGGCCGCAAGATCGAGGCGATGGCCAACGACTACGCCTACAAGGTGCCGGCCGCCGAGGAGCTCTACAAGAAGTACGTCAACGAGGGCGCGGTCGCCATCCAGGGCTGGGGCACGGGTGACACCGAGGCCATGCGCAGCAAGATCTCCGCGGACGAGCTGCCCTTCATGTCCGCCTCCTACGCCGAGCCGCTGACCGACCCGAAGGAGTCTCCGTACAACTTCGTCGTCGCGCCGACGTACTCCGACCAGATGCGCGTCGCGCTCAACTGGATCGCCGAGGACGCGGGCGGCCACGCCGAGGTCGCGGTGTTCCACCACGACAGCCCGTTCGGCACGGCCCCGGTGGCCGACGGCCAGGCCTGGGTCCAGGAGAAGGGCCTCGACCTCGGCTACAAGTCCTACCCGATGCCGGCCACGCCGAACCAGGTCGGCCTGCTCACGCAGGCCAAGGCGCAGGGCGCGAAGTACATCGTCATCCAGAACGTCTCGTCGCCCGCGGCCCAGGTCGCCAAGGACATCAAGGGCCAGGGCCTGGACATGAAGATCGTCTGCCTCAACTGGTGCTCGGACGAGCTGTTCATCACCACGGCCGGCGCCGACAACGCCGAGGGCCACATCCTCGTCTCGCCGATCGCGCCGCCCACGGCGATGAAGCCGGGCCACGAGCCGATCGACACCTACCTCAAGTCCAAGGGCAGCTCGCTCGAGACGGAGGGCCTGCACTACGCGCAAGGTTGGTACACCATGCACGTCATGGCCGAGGGCATCGAGAAGGCCATCGCCGACGGCGACGAGCTGACCGGTGAGGCCATCAAGAACGCGCTCGAGACCATGCCGGCCGTCGACACCGGCGGAGTCCTCGGCTCCGGCCAGGTCAAGTTCTCGGCCGACTCGCACCGCGGCACCACCGGAACCGGCATCTACGAGGTGAAGGCCGGCCAGATGGCCGAGCTCGCCGCCAACCAGACGCCGGAGTCATGAGCTCGACCCACGTGAGCGGAGAGGTGGCCGGCGCGGGTACGCCCGGGTCGGCCACCACCGACCTGCTCACGGTCAACAACGTCGAGGTCATCTACGACGACGTCATCCTCGTGCTCCGCGGGCTCTCGCTCGCGGTGCCCGAGGGCAAGATCGTGGCACTGCTCGGATCCAACGGTGCCGGCAAGTCGACGACCCTGAAGGCCGTCTCGGGCCTGCTGCCGACCGAGCACGGTGAGGTCACCGACGGGTCGATCCTCTTCAACGGCAGGAACATCACCCAGCTCGACGCCGCCGAGCGGGTCAAGCTGGGCCTGTCGCTCTGCATGGAGGGGCGCCACGTCTTCGAGCACCTCACCGTCGAGGAGAACCTCATCTCCGGTGCCTACTTCCGCGGGCGCATCGACACCAAGGGTGACCTCGACGACGTCTATGGCCTGCTGCCCAAGCTCGGCGACATGCGGGCACGCGTGGCGGGCTACCTCTCGGGCGGCGAGCAGCAGATGCTCGCGATCGGGCGGGCCCTCATGGCCAAGCCCAAGCTGCTCATGCTCGACGAGCCGTCCCTGGGGTTGGCACCGCTGCTGGTGAAGGAGATCTTCGCCTTCATCAAGCGGGTCAACGAGGAGATGGGCCTCACCGTCCTCGTCATCGAGCAGAACGCCCGGCGCGCCCTCGAGGTCGCCGACCACGGCTACATCATGGAGCAGGGCCGGATCGTTCTCGAAGGCGGCGCCCAGGAGCTGCAGGACAACCCGGACGTCAAGGAGTTCTACCTCGGCCTCGGCGAGTCCGGTGGGCGCAAGAGCTTCCGAGACGTCAAGCACTACAAGCGCCGCAAGCGCTGGCTCTGAGAGGAGCGTCCATTGTCGGTCGATCGTTCACGCACGCTCACCGCGACAGTCGAGGCGTATGCCGCTGAGCTCGCCCCCGCTGTCGGCGACGTCGTGCGCCGGGCTGCGTCAGCTGTGCCCGCCTTCGCCCAGCGGGTGAAGGCGGCGGGATTGTCGGTCGACCAGCTGGCTTCCGGAGAGGTGGCCGGGTTGCCCGTCCTGACCAAGGACGACGTCCTCGCGCAGCAGCAGACGGAACCGCCCTTCGGCGGGATGCTTGCCGAAGGCGCAGCGGTGCGGCGGGTCTTCCAGTCGCCCGGGCCGATCTACGAGCCGGAGCTCGACATCGTGGATCCGTGGCGTTGGGCACCCGCCCTGACGGCTGCCGGGATCGGTGCTGGCGACGTGGTGCTCAACTGCTTCGGTTACCACCTCTCCCCGGCGGGTGCGATGTTCGAGGAGGGCTGTCGCGCTGTCGGGGCGGCGGTCGTGCCCGGCGGGATCGGGAACCAGGACCTGCAGGCCCGCGCCATCGCGGACCTCGGTGTGACCGCCTATGTCGGTCTGCCGAGCTACCTCAAGGCGCTCGTCGACCGGTTCGACGAGCTCGGGCTCGACGCCGACAGGTGGCGGCTGGACAAGGCGCTGGTCACCGCCGAGCCTCTGCCGGACTCGCTCCGGTCCTTGCTCCAGAAGCGGGTGCCCACCGTGCTGATGTCGTACGGCACCGCCGAGGTCGGACTCATCGGCTACGAGACGTCGCCCGGGAGCGGGCTGGTGCCGGCGCCGGGAGTGCTGGTCGAGGTCTGCGACCTGTCCTCGGGCGGACCGGTGGCGGAGGGCGAGGGCCAAGTCGTCGTCACCCTCCTGCGACCCGAGTACCCGCTCATCCGGTTCGGCACCGGTGACCTGTCGGCGTGGACCGCGGGAGCGGACGGGTCTGCGCGCCTCGCTGGTGTGCTCGGCCGGGTCGGTGAGGCGGTCAAGGTCAAGGGCATGTTCCTCCACCCGCGCCAGGCGGCGTCCGTGATGAACGGGCTGGAAGGCGTTTCCGCCTGGCGCTTCGTCATCGACCGGGTGGATCACAAGGACGAGCTGGCCTGCGAGATCGTCCTCGGCACGGCGGGGGGCACGCCCGAGGAGGTCGTCGAGCGCGTGCGGTCTGCGGTGCGGTCGGGGCTCCGCTTCGCTGCGGAGGTCCGTACCGTCGAGGCGCTCCCGGACGACGAGGCGGGCCGCATCGTCGATGCCCGTCGCTGGGACTGACCATCCCTCCCTCGTCTGAGGTGAACGCGCCGCCGGAACCTCGGCGCGTAGCAGGCACACCGACGGAACCTCGGCGCGCCTTCTTGCGTTAGCTCAAACTGTCCTCAGTCGCCGGCGGGGTTGAACCCGGCGCGGCGCGCGGCCTCTTCGTTGAAGAACCACACGTCGGGCTCCCCGCTGTCGTAGCCGGTGCCGCCGGGGGCGACGAACGTGTTCGACTCCCGGTACCCCTTGACCGCGTGACCGAGCGGCTGCGCCCCGTCCTCCAAGGGAGCCGCGGATCCCATCCCGTAACCGCCGTCCCGCACCTCCTCGAAACCCGAGATCCGGCGCTCGCGCGCAGGACCTTCGTCGGTTGCTGCGGGCTCCTCCGCTGCCTCTGGTTGTGTGGCTGCCTCTGGTTGCATGGCTGGCTCTGGTTGCATGGCTGCCTCTGGTTGCATGGCTGCCTCTGGTTCCGTGGCAGCCTTTGGTTCCGTGGCAGCCTTTGGTTGTATGGCTGCCTCTGGCTCCGTGGCTGCCTCCGGTTCATCGAGCGGCGGCACCTCGGACCCGGACGGCTCGGGAACCGGCTCGACGTCGAGAGGGACATCCCGGCCGAACGGCCGCTGCGAACGCTCCGCCACGGTTTCGCCGCTGGGGGCCGCCGCCGTGGAACCCGGAGCCGCTGCGGCCATCGCTCCCGGAGCGGCTCCGTCTGCAAGTTCCGTTGCTTCTGTCGCCCCGGAGGACCCGTTGTCGCCCTCATCGGTCCCCGTTGAGTCGTCGAGGAGTGGCGCTGCCTCCGAATGCTCGACGGGCCCCGGGTTCTCGACGACATGCGACGCTTCGGCTGGGTCTTCGGCGTGTCCGGCTGGGGCAGCGGGTCCCTGGGCCGCGCCGCTGCCAGAGCCGCTGCCAGAGCCGCTGCCGGAGCCGGTGCGGGTCCCGGCATCGGCCGCCAGGTCCGTGGACCACGGCTGCCCGCGATGATCACCCGGGTCGTCGCCCGGAGTGCCGCCACCGACGAGCACGTCGTCGGTGTCCTCGAGCGCGGGGACCGACACCTGCTCGCCTCCGGTCTCGCCGGCCTGAACAGCTTCCCCACGGGCCTCGCCGCGAGCGGCTGTGGCCCCGACGCCACCGCCCTCGGAACGGACGACAGATGACTCGTCGTCGGCAGGTCCGTTGATCCAGTCAGCCGCCTCTGACTCCTCGGCCGCCGAGGCGTCGATCTCTTCCTGCTCCACGTCCTCCACCGGGCCATTCACCCAGTCGGCGTCATCGCTGGCCATTACATCGTCCTCTCGCGAGTCGCTCGTGGTCGCTGGACCGGTACCCGCTGCGGCTCGCCCTGCAACAGCGGTCCCGGCTCCGGCCACGGCCCCGCCGGCCCCGTCGGCGCCGGCAGCGGCCGGCGACGTGGCTGGCGACGTGGCAACGTCCTCCTCCGGGCCGTTGATCCAGTCCTCGGCCGCCGTGTCCTCTGCTGACGACGCCTTGAGATCCTCGTCGTCGACGTCCTCGACCGGCCCATTGACCCAGTCGGCATCCTCAGCTGCGGCAGCGACTGACTCTCCTTCAGGGAGCGCCGAATCCGCAGTGATTGACCCCGCGAAGGGGTTCTCCGCGTCGGCCAGGTCCGGCTCGTCGTCCTCGTCGGCGAAGGGCTGCGGCCCGCCAACCCGACCAGCCGCTGCGTTCGCCATCGCGGCGCCGGCCAACGATACGCCGGCGGCGACCGATCCGGGCGCCCCACCCGGCCGGCCGAACGCGCCCCGCTCCTCAGGCTCCGACACTTGGGGAGCCGTCCGCTCGGGCGCCGTCTGCTCGCGTGCCGCCGTCTCCCCCGCCGCCGTCTCGGGGTCCGCCTTCTTGGGCTCCGCCGCGGGGTCCCGCTTCTCTGCCTGCGAGTCTTGGGGCTGGTCGAGCCGTCGCCCTGAACGATCGACCCGATGGCCCTCCTCGTCCGTGCGTACGTCTGGATCCAGCCGGTCCGCTTCGCGCTCCATGGCCTCACGTTCCCGAGCAGCCGCTTCGGCATCGGTCCGGTGCTTCTCGGCATGACGCTCCAGTCGAGCTGCCTCGGCGGCCTTCTCCTCAGCCTCAGCGCGCGCGTCCTGCGCGATCTCTGCGGTCACAGAGGCTCGATCCTCGGCGTCCTTGATCTCGGGCAGTCGCTCCTCCACTCGGGACCGAAGCGCTGCCGCGTCGGCCCGCTGTCGGTCCTCGATTCTCCGGCGTCGCGACGCCGAGACGAGGAACCAGACGATGAGTGCGACGACGACCAACCCGATGACGATCCAGAGGATCATCTGCGTGGTGTCCGACATGACAACCTCTCCAAGGTCTGAGGACGGGGATAAACCACTCCGAACCTACTGGCGCCGGCCCCGTCAGGGCGGGATGACACCGCTGCTGCGTCCTCGCCGCCGTCCTGCCGCTCGTCCTCGCCCGCTGCCGCTCGTCCTCGCCCGCTGCCGCTCGTACTCGCCCGCTGGTGATCGCCCTTTCGACACGCGCTG
>NZ_DATEEY010000067.1:0-2123 GCF_035280925.1 Intrasporangium sp.
GACGGTGTCTGTGGGCGTCCAGGACGAGCCGTTGGCCGCGCTCGCCTCGACCGCTGCGAGCACCTGCTGCACCGCGAGGCCGTCGGCGAACGAGGGCTCCGGGTCGGCTCCGCGCGCGATCGCGTCGATGAGGTCGGCCGCCTGGTGGGTGAAGCCGTGCTCGTAGCCGAGACCGTGGCCGGCCGGCCACCAGTGCTCGACATACGGGTGGCTGGTCTCGGTGACGATGACCCGGGTGAATCCGGCGTCGCGTGAGGCGGTCGACGCGTCGTGGACGTGGAGGACGTTCATGTCCTCGAAGTCGAACGCGATGCTCCCCTTCGACCCGTTGAGCTCCAGACGGATCGCGTTCTTGCGCCCGGTCGCGAAGCGAGTCGCCTCGAAGGTGGCGAGCGCACCGCCGCTGAGCCGACCCAGGAAGAGTGCGGCGTCATCGACGGTGACCGCTCCCCGACCAGAGCCGACCTCCGCGGACAGCCCGCGGGTCGCACCGGGCAGCGGCCGCTCCCGCACGAAGGTCTCCATGACGGCGCTGACACCGGTGATGCTCTCGCCGGTGACGAAGTGCGTGAGGTCGATGATGTGCGCACCGATGTCCCCGAGCGCCCCGGAGCCCGCCCGGTCCTTCTGGAGCCGCCAGGTCAGCGGAGTCTCCGGATCGACGAGCCAGTCCTGGAGGTACTGGGCGCGCACGTGGCGCAGCTCCCCGATGCGGCCCTCCCGCACGAGCTGGCGAGCCAGGGCGATGGCTGGGACGCGCCGGTAGGTGAAGCCCACCATCGAGCGGATCCCCCGTGCCCTGGCGCGCTCGGCGGCATCCGCCATGGAGCGCGCCTCGTCGACGGTGTTGGCGAGGGGCTTCTCGCAGAGGACGTGCTTGCCCGCCTCGAGGGCAGCGATGGCGATCTCGGCGTGGGTGTCACCGGGGGTGCAGATGTCGACGAGGTCGACGTCCGGTCGAGCGACGAGCGCCCGCCAGTCGGTCTCGACGTGCTGCCAGTCGAAGCGCCGGGCCATGTCGCCGGCGGCACCGGCATCCCGGCCCCCGATGGCGACGAGCTCGGGCACCAGCGTCGGGTCGAAGAAGCTGCGGGCGTTGCGCCAGCCCTGGGAGTGGGCGACACCCATGAACGAGTAGCCCACCATGCCGATGCCGAGGCGACCGGGAGTACCCGTGGGCGCGGCTGCGTCGACCGCGTGGGTGGCAGGAGGATGAATGGCCATGTGGCACCTTCCGGCGGGCGCTGGCGCCCGGTGGGGGGTGGGTGGTGCTCGCCGGCCGGCCGGCGGCCGGCGAGCACCACGTCGGTCCGTCCGATCAGGACTCGAACGCCAGCGGCAGGTACTCCTCGACGTTGTCCTTCGTCACGACCGGCGCGTCGAGGACGACGCGGCGCGGCACGGTGGGCTGGACGAGGTCGGACATTCCCTTGGCCTGGCCCAGGAGGCGGGCGAGTCGGACGCCGTCAGCGGCCTGGGTCGGCGGGTAGAGGACGGTGGCCTCCATCTTGCCCTCCTGGATCCAGCGCATCGCGTTCGCGGATCCTGCGCCGCCGATGAACGCCATCTCGTCACGGTTGGCGTTCTCGAGGGCCGCCATGACACCGACACCCTGGTCGTCGTCGTGGTTCCAGAGGATGTCGATCTTCGGAGCGGCCTGGAGGAGGTTGGACGCCTCCTTCTCACCGGACTCGACGGTGAACTGGGCTGCGACGCGGTTGTCGACGGTCTGACCGCAGGCCTTCAGGGCGTCGGCATAGCCCTTGCTGCGGTCCTGGGTGAGGGGCAGCGAGTCGATGCCGGCGATCTCGGCGATGACCGGGTCGCTGATCTTCTTGTCGGCGATGAGCTTGCAGGCGTACGTGCCCGCGCTCACGCCCATGCCGTAGTTGTCGCCGAGGACCGTCGTGCGGGCGGCGAAGGGTGAGGAGAACTCACGGTCGACGTTGACGACCGTGATGCCGGCCTGCATCGCCTTGGTGGCGACCTCGGTGAGGGCGGCGCCGTCGGTCGGCAGGAGGACGATGGCGTCGACCTTGTCGTTGATGAAGGTCTCGATCTGGCTGATCTGCAGGCTGGGGTCGTTGGTGCCCTCGGCCGCCTTGAACTCGATGTCCGAGTAC
>NZ_DATEEY010000068.1:0-20297 GCF_035280925.1 Intrasporangium sp.
CTCAGGCGCTCAGGCGCTGTCGGCCTCGACGCGGAAGGTTCGGCGGTAGGCGAGCGGGGAGAGCCCGACCGAGGCCGAGAGGTGCTGGCGCAGCGACGCGCCCGTCCCGAAGCCCGACTCGGCGGCGATCCGGTCCACGGACAGGTCGGTGGACTCGAGCAGGTGCCGGGCGCGGTCGACGCGAGCCCGCGCGAGCCACGCCCCCGCCGTCTCGCCCGTCTCCTCGCGGAACCGACGTGTGAAGGTCCGCACCGACATCCCGCACTGGCGGGCCAGGTCGGTCAGGCCGATCGGCTCGGCGAGGTGCTCGAGCGCCCAGGTGCGGGCCGGGCCGGTGCCGGCGTCGCTCTCCTCGGGGATGGGTCGGTCGATGAACTGGGCCTGGCCGCCCGCGCGCCACGGCGCGACGACGGCGCCACGGGCGACACGGTTGGCCGCCTCCGCGCCCAGGTCGGAGCGCACGAGGTGCAGGAGCAGGTCGATGCCGGCCGCGTTGCCCGCCGAGGTGAGCACGTCGCCGTGGTCGACGTAGAGCACGTCGGGGTTGAGCGGCACGTCGGGGAAGTGCCGGGTGAACGCGTCGACGTGAACCCAGTGGGTCGTTGCGACTCGGCCCCGCAGCCGGCCCAGTCCCGCCAGGACGAAGGCCCCCGTGCAGATCGAGACCCAGCGGGCGTCGGGCCGGGCGGTCGCGGCGAGCCGGTGGAGTGCCTCGGGCAGCACGCCCGTCTCGACGATGGGGCCGCCGATGCCGGGCACGATGATCGTGTCGGCCTCTGCGAGCAGGCGATTCGGGTGGGTCGGCTGCGCAGCATACCCGGCCGAGGTCATGACCGGCCCGTCGTCCAGGGTGACCATCCGGACCTCGTAGGGTGGCACCGCCCCAGTCCTGGGTCCCGGCCACCCCGGGTCGAGCGACGATGCGGCCAGGAAGCGGTGCGCGAGCCCGAGCTCGAACGCGATGACGGTGTCGAGGGCGAGCACGACGACGAGGTGCGGTGCCGTCCCGGATCGCGGACTGCGAGCGCTCATGGCCAGATTCTTGCACATGATGTCCTCCGGGCCACTCGTTCCGCGGGCCCATCGTCCCGGAAAGTGTGACCGTGAGCATCACCGACCAGACGCCGGAGCGGCTTCCGCCAGACGACCCGTCCCGGCGACCGCCGCGAGCAAGCCCCCGCGTCCACCCCGCCTGGTGGGTCGCCGGGGTGACCTTCCTGACGATCATCGGCGCCGCCGGCTTCCGCTCGACACCCGGCGTCATGATGAACCCGCTCCACGACGAGTTCGGCTGGCCGATGGGGGTCATCGGCGGCGCCGTCTCGGTCAACCTCGTGCTCTACGGCCTGGTCGCTCCCTTCTCGGCCGCCCTGATGGAGCGACTGGGGGTCCAGCGCGTCGTCGCCTGCGCCTTGGTGCTCGTCAGCGTCGGCTCGTTGCTGCCCATCTGGATGACGGCCTCGTGGCAGCTCGTCCTGTCCTGGGGTCTGTTCGTCGGGCTGGGCACGGGCGCCATGGCGATGGCCCTCGTCGCGACGGTGACCGGCCGGTGGTTCGTCAAGCGCCGCGGACTCGTGACCGGCCTGCTCACCGCCGCCGGCGCGACCGGCCAGCTCGTCTTCCTGCCGGTGCTCGCCTGGCTCGCCGAGCACAGTGGATGGCGCTCCGCCGCGCTCGCGACGGGCGCCACGGCCCTCCTCGTCGTGCCGCTCGTCCTGTGGCGGCTGCACGACCACCCGAGCGACCTGGGCATCACCGCCTACGGCGCCCCGGCCGGCACCCCCACCACCCGCCCGGCCCGGCCTGACGGCCGAGCGGTACGGCTCGCCCTCGAGGCGCTCGGTGACGCAGCCCGCACCAAGGTGTTCTGGCTGCTCGCCGGCGGCTTCGCCATCTGCGGGATCTCGACGAACGGGCTCGTCGGCACCCACTTCATCCCGGCTGCCCATGACCACGGCATGCCGCTGACGACGGCTGCGTGGCTGCTCGCCCTCGTGGGCATCTTCGACATCGCAGGAACGGTCTTCTCCGGGTGGCTCACCGACCGCATGGACCCACGGGTGCTGCTCGGCGTGTACTACACCCTCCGGGGCGCCTCGCTCCTGCTCCTGCCCTCGCTGTTCAGCGACGACCTGCACGTCAACATGCTCGCCTTCATCGTCTTCTACGGGCTCGACTGGGTCGCCACGGTGCCGCCGACCATCGCCCTCTGCCGCGAGGCGTTCGGCGAGCGGGCCCCGATCGTCTTCGGCTGGGTCTTCGCCGCACACCAGATCGGTGCCGCGATCGCCGCCACGGGCGCGGGTCTCATCCGCGACGAGCTCGGCGCCTACACCGTCGCCTGGTACGTCGCCGGTGCCCTCTGTTTCGCGGCCGCCGCCATGTCGATGTCCATCGCCAGACGGCGCGTCACCGCTGACTCCCCGCTCGCCGACGGGATCTGACCACTCGGCTCGTGCGACGCACTCGGGACTGGCCGCGGCCATCCCGACCGGGCAGGGTGGGAACATGAGCGACGGAGCGAGCCCAGCGGCATACCCCTCGAACTACCGCGCCACGTACGAGGCGAGCCTCAAGGACCCGGACGCCTTCTGGGCGCAGGCGGCCGAGCTGATCGACTGGGTCACCCCGCCCACCCGCATCCTCGACGCGGACAACCCGCCGTTCTACCGCTGGTACCCCGACGGGGAGCTCAACGTCTGCCACAACGCGGTCGACCGGCACGTTGCCGCGGGCCGCGGCGACCAGCCCGCCATCCGCTACGACTCCCCGGTGACCGGCACCAAGGAGACCATCACGTATGCCGCCCTGCTCGCTCGGGTGCGCGCCGTGGCCGGCGGGCTGCGCGGCCTCGGTGTCGAGAAGGGCGACCGCGTCGTCATCTACATGCCGATGGTGCCGGAGGCGGTCATCGCCATGCTGGCCTGCGCGCGGATCGGCGCCGTGCACTCCGTCGTCTTCGGTGGGTTCGCGCCGCAGGAGCTCGCGGCACGCATCGACGACGCTGCTCCCAGAGTGGTCCTGTCGGCCTCGTGCGGCATCGAGCCGTCGCGCGTCGTGAAGTACAAGCCGTTCCTCGACGAGGCGATCCACCGCTCGGAGCACAAGCCGGAGGCGTGCGTCATCCTCCAGCGCCCGCAGGAGCGGGCCGAGCTGGGGGAGCGCGACATCGACTGGGCGCAGTTCGAGTCAGGCCCTGCGGCCCAAGCAGGGGCGGAGCCGGTCACGGTCGCCGCCACCGACCCGCTCTACATCCTCTACACCTCGGGCACGACCGGGAAGCCCAAGGGGATCTACCGCGACAGCGGTGGCAACGCCGTCGCGCTGCGCTGGTCGATGGCCAACCTCTACGACGTCCAGCCCGGCGAGACGATGTTCACGGCGAGCGACGTCGGCTGGGTCGTCGGCCACTCCTACATCGTCTACGGGCCGTTGCTGACGGGCGCGACGACGGTGCTCTACGAGGGCAAGCCGATCGGGACGCCGGACGCCGGAGCCTTCTGGCGCGTCATCTCCGAGTACGGTGCGGTCTGCCTGTTCACGGCGCCGACGGCGTTCCGCGCCATCAAGAAGGAGGACTCGACGGCGTCGCTCGTCAAGGACTACGACCTGTCGTCCTTCCGCACGCTGTACCTCGCGGGGGAGCGGCTCGACCCGGACACGTACGAGTGGGCCTCTGCGGCCCTCGGTGTGCCGGTCATCGACAACTGGTGGCAGACCGAGACGGGCTGGCCGATCGCCTGCAACCCCAAGGGGATCGAGCTGCTGCCGATCAAGCCGGGCTCGCCCACCGTCGCGGTGCCCGGGTATGACGTGCAAGTCCTTGACGGTGAGGGGGCCGAGCTCCCGGCCGGCAAGGAGGGCTCGATCTGCATCAAGCTGCCCATGCCACCCGGCACGCTGCCGACGCTGTGGCAGGACGACGAGCGCTACGTCTCGTCGTACCTCGCGGCCTACCCGGGCTACTACCTCACCGGGGACG
This sequence comes from Intrasporangium sp., assembly GCF_035280925.1. Taxonomy (GTDB): domain Bacteria; phylum Actinomycetota; class Actinomycetes; order Actinomycetales; family Dermatophilaceae; genus Intrasporangium. The sequence goes on from NZ_DATEEY010000068.1 coordinate 3,983, forward strand.
GCGGCTACATCGACGAGGACGGTTACCTGTTCGTCATGGGTCGCACTGACGACGTCCTCAACGTCGCCGGCCACCGCCTGTCGACCGGCTCGATCGAGGCCGCGCTGGCCGGGCACGAGGCGGTCGCGGAGTGTGCCGTCATCGGCGTGCACGACGAGCTCAAGGGCCAGGTGCCACGGGCGCTCGTCGTGCTCAAGGCGGGGATCGACGGCGTGGCCGAGGGCGAGCGGATCCGCACGGAGCTCGTCGCGCGCGTGCGCGGCGAGGTGGGCGCCGTTGCTGCGCTGCACCGGGTTGACATCGTCCCCGGCCTGCCGAAGACGCGATCGGGCAAGATCCTGCGCAAGACGATGCGCGAGATCGCCGACGGTGGCTCGCCAGCGGTGCCGGCGACGATCGAGGACGCGAGCGTGCTCGAGGGACTGGGTCCGGTGCTTCGCGGGAGCTGACTCGTCAGCGCGGCTGCGGGTCCGCGGTCCAGGCGGTCGGCTCGTGGACGCAGGTCGGGTCGGACGCGAGCACGTCGCCCGTCACGGCATACGCGTGGGACCGGCTCCCGCCGCACACCTCGCGGAACTCGCACACGCCGCACTTGCCGTGGAACTGTGCGGGGTCTCGCAGCGAGCGCAGGAGCGGGCTCGTGCGGTAGAGCTCGCGGAAGCCGGCGTCCTTGACGTTGCCGCACTGGTGGGGCAGGAAGCCACTGGGGTAGACCTCGCCCAGGTGGTCGATGAACGCGAATCCCCTGCCGGAGTTGACCTCGATGGGCGGCCTTGGGCGACGAGTTGCCGTATGCCGCTGGGCTCGCAGCTCGGCCACGGCGTCGGTGAGCTGCTGGTGGAGTTCACCGACGGCGGGGGCCTCGCCGGGGATGCCCTCGACGCCGGCTCGGGCGCGCTGGATGGCGACGCGGCGGTAGTGGGGCGCCTCGGTGCTCTTGATGGCCACGAGGTCCGAGACGTCGTGCAGCCAGTTGAGCACGTCCTCGACCTGCTGGGGCTCGAGGGGCTGGAGCAGCTCCCCGCGGCCGGTCGGGACGAGGAAGAAGACGCTCCACAGGGATGCGCCGAGGTCGATGACCAGGCGAAGGAGCTCGGGCAGCTCGTGCACGTTGGCTCGGGTGACGGTGGAGTTGATCTGCAGCCGGAAGCCGGTGTCGCGGACCTCCTGGGCAGCCCGCAGCGTCGCGTCGAAGACACCCGGGACGCCCCGGAAGGCGTCGTGGGTCGCGGCCTCGGCACCGTCGAGGGAGAGTGAGAGCGCGCCGGCCCCCGCATCGTGCAGCTCGGTGAGGACCTCTCTGGTCAGCCGCGGCGTGACCGATGGGGACAGCGCCATGTGCAGGCCGAGGGAGGTGCCGTGACGGACCAGATCGGCCAGGTCGGGCCGCTCGAACGGGTCGCCGCCGGTGAGCACGACAATCGGATACGGCCTGCCGAAGGCGGCGATGTCGTCGAGCAGCGCCCGGCCCTGCTCCGTCGTGAGCTCGTGCGGGTTGCGACGGTGCTGTGCATCGGCCCGGCAGTGGAGACAGACGAGCGCACAGGCCCGGGTCACCTCCCAGATCACGATCATCGGGCGTTCCTCGGGGGCATGGCGCAGGCGGCGTACTGCGGTGCGTTCGGTGACGGGTGTCATGCGCGGACCTCCTTGGTGGTGGTGGTTCGAGTGAGCCCGGCCGACACGGCGGCGGCGGCCGCCTCGCCGGACGTGATGCAGGAGGCGAGGCCGAGTCCCTCGTAGGCGGAACCGGCCACGACGACGCCCGGCAGCGCGCGTGCGAGCTCCTCGCGGAGCGTGTGCAGTCGCGCCTGGTGCCCCACCCCCAGCTGGGGGAGACCATCGGGCCAGCGCTGGACGTGAAGCACCTCAGCCGGCGCGTCGAGGCCGGTCACGGTGCGGAACTCGGCAGCCAGCTGCCTGGCCAGCTCGTCATCGGTCAGCGCGGCGAGGCGGTCGTCGCCGCTCCGCCCTGCCGACAACCGGACCAGGCAGGAGTCGTCGTCTGCGAACTGGGGCCACTTGCGCGAGAGGTGCGTGGCCGCCTTGAGAAGCATCCCGGAGGTCGAGGGCAGGAGCACCCCGGTGCCCCCGAAGGCCCGGAGGGCTTTCGTCGCGGACCGGTTGAAGCCGAGCACGACGGTCGCGACCTTGGCGACCTCGGCGTCGTCGAGGATGCCACCCGCACGCGGGCTGTGTGGTGCGACCAAGGGTGAAGCGGCCGACGCGGGGACGGCAAGGACGACTGCATCGGCCCGCAGCTCCGCGACAGCGCCGCCGGCGTCCGCGAGCTCCAGGGCGTACCCCGTGGGTGCTGCCGTCAGGCGCTGGACGCGGCAGCCGAGGCGCACCGTGACGGGGAGGCCGGCGAGGAGGGCCTCCGTGAGGGTGTGCAGGCCGCCCGACCACGTTCCGAACATGGGCAGCGTCGGGGCGCAGCCCGGTTGGGGAGCAGCCGCCTGCCTCCGGCGCACCAGCGATCTGCGGTGCGTGGCTGCGTCGACCAGGGCGGGAGCACAGGCGCGGAGGCTGAGGCGGTGCACGTCTCCGGCATGGAGGCTGCCGAGCAGGGGGTCGATGAAGCGCTCCGTCACCTCGGCCCCGAACCGCGAGGAGACGAACTCGCCGACGGAGACGTCCTCGTCGTCGGCCAGCCCCGGGCGGACCCGCGCGACGAGGGGTTCGAGGCCGGCACGGCCGAGCCCCCGGGCGGACATGACCCCACTCGTCAGCACCGGTCGCAACCGGGTCGGGCCGGAGGGCGTGACTCCTGCGGGCAGGGCACGCAACCCGCGGCCGGTCCACAGCCAGCTCTGGCCGGCCCGGCTGCCGAGGACGCTGTCAACGAGGCCGAGCTCCGTGACGAGCTGCCGGGCCGCCGGCGCCCCGAGGTGCACGGCCTCTGCGCCGACATCGACCCAGCGCGACCCCATGCGCACGGTGTGGACTTGACCACCCAGTCGGCCCCGCTGCTCGACGACGGTGACGTCCTGACCCGCCAGGGCCAGACGTCGTGCGGCGACCAGACCGGTCATCCCACCCCCGACGACGACGACGCGATGGGCACGTTGTGGCTCGGTCATGTCTTCACCCTGGGTCGGCAACAAATACTACGGATAGTAGTACTCGCGTGACCGTCGGCGTGAACCGAGGGTGCGGGCGGCTCAGCCGACGGGGCTCGGCAAGCAGGCGAGCGCGTCGTCGAGGGCGTCGACGAGGTGGAGTGCCCCAGCCATCCGTCGACCGGCGGCCAGTTTTCGAAGGGCGGGCCAGACCGGCACGGTCTCCGTCCAGTGCGTGCGGCCGACGAGGACGAGCGGGGGGAGGGGTTCGTCCTCGTGCGCGTAGTACAGCGGCGTCACCGCCTGGAAGATCTCCTGCACCGTCCCTGCCGCACCGCTCAGCACGACGACCCCGGCGTTGCTGCGCGCAAGGATGCCGTCCTCGCGGATCGCGTTGGAGAAGTACTTCGCCACCGCGTCACAGAAGACGTTCGGCGGCTCGTGTCCGTAGAACCACGTCGGGATCCCGAGGGAGCTGGCGGATGGCCCGAGAGTGTCGGGAGGCATGACCGGCTCGTCGCCGACCAGGTCGTGGCGCACCTCCATTGCCAGCTGCGCCCATGGGGTGATCTCCGGTCGGAAGGACGGGACGGCGGCCAGCCGGGCGAGGGCCCCCTCAAGAGCCTCGCCCTGCGGGGCGAAGGCTCCGAGGTTGGCCGCCTCCATCGCGCCCGGGCCGCCGCCGGTGAGGACGACGTGCCCCGCCGCGGCGAGACGCCGGCCGAGCTCGGCCGCCTCTGCGTACTCCAGCGTGCCCCGCAGGAGCGCATGACCGCCCATGACGCCGACGACGGAGCGCCCCTCCACGAACTCGTCCAGGTCGTCAGTGACCGTGTCGTCGTGGATCGCTCGAATGAGGGTCGCGTAGGCATCGGTGCTGATGCGCGCGTCGATCGACCAGGCGTAGGCGCGGGCATCGGGGGTCGCGGCGTAGCCGTGCTCGAGGCCGGCGTAGAGGTCCTCCGGGTAGTAGAGGCCGCGCCACGGGTCGACCGGAGCGCCGACCACCTGCGGAAAGACGACGGCGCCGCCGCGGTGGAGGACCTCGGCGACGTCGGGAGGAACCACCCCACCGAGCACCACGAGACCCCTGAGGTCACCGTGGGCGCTGTGCCCGGCGAGGGCGGCGGCGTAGTCGGTGAGGTCGAGGTTCTGGAGGCGCAGACCGTGCAGGCTGCCGCCGTCGGCCAGGTGGTCGTCCAGGGCGTCGAGGGACTCGATCTCCATGTCGCCATCGTGCCCGAAGGGGAACCGGCGACGTGGTGCGCACGGCCACCAAGCGTGGCACGCTGCCGTCATGAAGAGCACGATGCAGGCCACGCCCCTGCTCCTGTCGTCCCTGGTGCGCCACGGCACGACGATCCACGGGGACAGTGAGGTCGTCACGTGGACTGCCGAGGGACCACGTCGGATGTCCTACCGCGACGTCGGCCACCGGGCAGCCCAGCTCGCCCATGCGCTTCGCGACCTCGACGTCACCGGGGACCAGCGGGTGGGCACGTTCATGTGGAACAACGCCGAGCACCTCACCGCCTACCTGGCGGTGCCGTCCATGGGTGCCGTGCTCCACGCGCTCAACATCCGGCTGTACCCCGAGCAGCTCGTCTATGTCGCTCGTCATGGCGGCAGCGAGGTCGTCATCGTGGACAACACCTTGGCTGCGCCCTTCGCCAGGCTGGTCGAGCACCTCCCATCCGTGCGGCACGTCATCGTCAGCGGGCCGGTGGACGACGAGACGCGTCGTGCCCTGGGGTCGCCCGCCCACGTCGAGGCGGTCCATGACTACGGGACCCTGCTCGCCGACCACCCGACGAGCTTCGACTGGCCGGAGCACCTCGACGAGAACGACGCGGCCTCCATGTGTTACACCTCCGGAACCACCGGCAACCCCAAGGGGGTCGCGTACTCGCACCGCAGCAACGTGCTGCACAGCATGGGCGTCGCCGGGACCCTCGGCATCTCGTCGCGGGACCGGCTCCTCATCGTCGTGCCGCTCTTCCACGCCAACGCGTGGGGCTTCCCCTACTGCGCCATGGTCACCGGGGCCACGCTCGTCATGCCGGACCGGTTCCTCCAGGCCGAGCCGCTGGCGGCGATGATCGCGGCCGAGCGGGTCACGGGCGGCGCCGGCGTACCGACGATCTGGAACGACCTGCTCCATCACCTCGACGAGCGCGATGCCGACGTGTCGAGCTGTCGGATGCTCATGGTCGGTGGGTCCGCGGCGCCACCCGCCCTGATCCGCGCGTTCGCCGACCGCTACGACATCGACATCGTGCACGGCTGGGGCATGACCGAGATGTCCCCGGTGGGCTCACTGGCCCTCCCGCCACAAGGCGTCGAGCCGGGCACCGAGGAGTACTGGCGCTACAAGTCCAGCCAGGGCCGGCTGCTCTGCGGTGTCGAAGGTCGGCTGGTCGGGCCGGACGGCAGCATCGTGCCGTCGGACGGCGAGTCGGTCGGTGAGCTCGAGGTCCGCGGGCCCTGGATCACGCACTCCTACTACGCCAACGGCACCGAGACAGCGACCGACCTGGCCGAGGCCGCCGCGAAGTTCGACGACGGGTGGTTGCGGACCGGCGACGTTGGACGGCTCTCACCGAATGGCTACCTGACTTTGACGGACCGGGCCAAGGACGTCATCAAGTCGGGCGGCGAATGGATCAGCTCGGTCGACCTGGAGAACGCCGTGATGGCGCATCCGGACGTACTCGAGGCCTCGGTCGTCGGCGTGCCTGACGAGCGCTGGGGAGAGCGGCCCCTGGCTTCGGTGGTCCTCAAGCCGGGCACGTCCACGACGGTGGCCGACCTGCGTGCCTTCCTCGAGGGCAAGGTGGCGCACTGGCAGGTACCCGAACGCTGGGCCGTCATCGACGAGGTGCCCAAGACGAGCGTCGGCAAGTTCGACAAGAAGCTGCTCCGCAGGCGCTTCGCCGACGGTGACCTCGAGGTGGTCACGGTGCACTGATGCGGGCCGGAGCAGTCGGGGGCCGGTCAGCTCAGGGCGGGTGGCAGCGGACCTGACAGGATCGCCCCGTGCTGGGTGTCCTCGAGGGTTTCGCGACCATCGCTGTCATCGTCGCAGTCGGCTGGTTCCTCGCGCACCTTCGCATTCTCGACGACTCCGCCCAGGTGAACCTCTCGCGGCTCGCGTTCTACGTGGCGTCGCCGGCACTGCTGCTCACGGTGATGCAGCGCACTCCGCTCGATGCGGTCCTGTCGCGCAACCTGCTCACCTCGCTGTCGAGCTTCATCGTCGTCGTCGCTCTCTACCTGCTGCTGGCGCGGCTCCGCTGGCCTGGCTCCGGGCTCGGATCGCTGCTCATCGGCAGTCTGTCCGCCGGCTACGTCAACGCCGGCAACCTCGGCATCCCCATCGCGCTCTACGTCCTCGGTGACGTCGCCTGGGTCGCGCCCACCCTGCTCATGCAGCTGCTCATCATCACGCCGGTCTACATGGCCCTGTTCGACAGCGATGCGCGCGGCGAACGTCCGACGCTGCTGCGCAGCGTGCGGCGGATGTTCAGCAACCCCATCACCATCGGCGCGATGGCGGGACTGCTCATCGCGGTTCGGGACATGACCCTGCCGCGGGTCGTGGCCGATCCGATCGAGCTGCTCGGCAACATGGCGGTGCCCTCCATGCTCCTCGCCTTCGGGATCTCGCTGCGGCGCGGCCCGCGTCCGGCGGCCGGTGCATCGGCACCGCACGTGTGGAGCATCGTCGGCCTGAAAACGCTCGCCATGCCGGCCATCGCCCTCGGCATCGGATCGGCGGTGGGCCTGGAGGGTCAGCCGCTGTTCGCCGTGGTCGTGACCGCGGCCCTGCCCACGGCGCAGAACATCTTCACCTACGCGGTGCAGTACCGGCGGGAGGTCAACCTCGCCCGCGACGCGATCTTCATCAGCACGTTCGCGTCCGTGCCGGTCATCATCGCGATCGCCGGCCTGTTCCATGTCGCCGGCGTCTGACCCGCCCGCGGACCGCTGCCGACGACCACCCGGCTCCGCCCACGCCGACAACACTCCGCTCATCGACTGGTTGCTCGCGCTGCAGTCGGCCCGAGCGGTCGGTAAGCGGGTGTGGTGCCGGTTGAGGCCCCGGGAGGTCGGGAAGGTCGGGTGGGTCAGAAGCCGCCGAAGTCGCCGCCGAAGTCCCCGCCTCCGAAATCGCCGAACCCCCCGCCGCCGAAGTCGCCGCCGGCATCTCCACCGGCATCTCCACCGGCATCTCCACCGGCGCCGCCTCCCGCGTCGCCACCGGCCTCTCCACCGGCGTAGTCGCCACCCGCGTCCCCGCTGGCGTCACCGGCTTCGGCCGCCTCGGGGGAGGACTCGTAGCCGCCGAGCATGGCATCGGCGATGGCCGAGCCGACGACGAAGCCGGCAATCGTCCCCAGCATGGAGCCGGCGAACATCCCGCCCATGCCCATGCCCATGCCACCGCGACCGCCACCGAACGCACCCTGCAGGTAGCCGGGCTGGCTCATCTCGGCCCGCGTCGCGCTTCGGGCGAGGTCGGCCGGCTGGTCGCTGCGCGGACGCTCCGACTCGGGCAGGTCCTCGGTCAGCCGCTGGAGCACCATCTGACGCTGCTCCGGCGACAGCTGTGCGAAGGCCTCGGCGTGCACCTTCTCGATGTCCTCCGGCGGCGCGGTCCGCAGCAGGTAGCGGTAGCGGGCGATGGCGCGCTCGTCCTCGCTGGACGCGCCACCGCGCGGCGGCGGGACGTCGTACGGCCGCCCACTCGGCGGGGGAGCACCCCACTGCTGGCGACCCTGGGGCTGGGGTTCGCGGCCCAGCAGACGGTCGAGGAAACCCATGACGACTCCTTTGTTCGGCGACAGCAGGCGGAGATCAGGCGTTCGGGCCTACAACGACTGTCCTACCCGCTGTGGTTCCGACGGCACCGACGGCACCGTGAGATCGCCCCTACGATCGAGAGAACACGTTTCGGGGCGGGCGTGTGGGATCGAGCCGGGCGGCATACGGCCAGAAGGTGTTCACTCGATCGGCAGCGGCCGGCCCGCCTTCGCCGTCCACGATCCAGGGAACACCTTTCGGGGCGGGCGTGTGGGAGCGAGCCGGGCGGCAGACGGCCAGAAGGTGTTCACTCGATCGGCAGGGGCCGGCCCGCCTTCGCCGTCCACGATCGAGAGAACACGTTTCGGGTGGCGTGTGGGGGAGCGAGCTGGGCGGCATACGGCCAGAAGGTGTTCACTCGATCAATGGGGAGCCCGGGTGGCGGGGTCAGAGGTGGTTCTCGGCCTCCTTGAGCACACCTCGCAGCCGGGACTCGATGTCGTCGAACTGCTCCTGGCCCATGATCAGGGGCGGCGCGAGCTGCACCACGGGGTCACCGCGGTCGTCCGCCCGGCAGTAGATCCCCGCGTCGAAGAGGGCCTTGGACAGGAAGCCACGCAGCAGGCGCTCGGACTCCGCCTCGTCGAAGGTCTCGCGCGTCTGCTTGTCCTTGACGAGCTCGATCCCGTAGAAGAACCCGGCCCCACGGACGTCACCGACGAGCGGGAGGTCGAGCAGCCGGTCCAGCGTCGCCTTGAACGCCGGTGCCTGCGACTTGACGTGGGCGTTCAGGCCCTCGCGCTCGAAGATGTCGAGGTTGGCCAGGGCCACGGCGGCCGAGACGGGGTGGCCACCGAAGGTGTAGCCGTGCGGGAAGTACGTCGTCCCCTTCTTGAACGGCTCGAAGAGGCGGTCGCTCGCGATCATCGCGCCGATCGGGGAGTAGCCGCTCGTCATCCCCTTGGCGCAGGTGATGATGTCGGGCTGGAACCCGAAGTCGATCGACGCGAACATCGACCCGATGCGCCCGAAGGAGGTGATGACCTCGTCCGCGACGAGCAGGACGTCGTACTCGTCGCAGATCTCCCGGACCCGCTCGAAGTACCCGGCCGGCGGGGGGAAGCAGCCACCGGAGTTCTGCACCGGCTCGAGGAAGACCGCCGCGACGGTGTCCGGACCCTCGAACTCGATGGCCTCGGCGATCCGGTCGGCCGCCCACCTGCCGAAGGCCTTCTCGTCATCGCGCAGGTGTTCGGGCGCGCGGTAGAGGTTGGTGTTCGGCACCTTGAACGCGCCCGGGACGAGCGGCTCGAACATCTCCTTGGCACCGGGGATGCCGGTGATCGAGAGCGCGCCCTGCGGAGTGCCGTGATACGCCACCGACCGCGAGATGACCTTGTGCTTGGTCGGCTTGCCGGTCAGCTTGAAGAACTGCTTGGCGAGCTTCCACGCCGACTCGACGGCCTCGCCACCGCCCGTGGTGAAGAACACCCGGTTGAGGTCACCGGGGGCGTACCCGGCCAGGCGCTCGGCCAGCTCGATGGCCTTCGGATGGGCGTACGACCACAGCGGGAAGAACGCCAGCTCGCGCGCCTGCTTGGCCGCCGCCTCCGCGAGCTCCTCGCGCCCGTGGCCGACCTGGACGACGAAGAGGCCGGCCAGGCCGTCGATGTACTCGTTGCCGCGGTCGTCCCAGATCTTCCAGCCCTGGCCCCTGGTGATGATGGGAACGGCGTGGCCGAGCCCACCGGCGCCGGGCTCCTCGAACACCGAGTGGCGCGTGAAGTGCATCCACAGGTGGTCACGGGCCGCCTCGGAGAGAAGCGTGCCGGCGGGCGTGCGCTGGTCCGAGGAGGGCTCCCAGACGTCGTTCGGGTTGAGTGTCATCGTGTTCCCCAGTTGTAGAGCTGCTTGTTGAGCTTCAGGTAGACGAACGTCTCCGTGGCGGTGACGTTCGGGAGGACCCGGATCCGTTTGGTCAGCAGGTCCAGGAGGTGGTCGTCGTCCTCGCAGACGACCTCGGCGAGGATGTCGAAGCTGCCCGCGGTCGTGACGACGTAGTCGACCTCCTCCATCGCGGTCAGGGCGTCGGCGACCTGCGTCATGTCACCGGACACCCGCAGGCCGATCATCGCCGAGCGGAGGAAGCCCACCTGGAGCGGGTCGGTCACCGCGACGATCTGCATGATCTCGGCATCGAGGAGCCGTTGGACCCGCTGACGCACTGCGGCCTCGGAGAGGCCGACCTCGGCCGCGATCGACGCGTAGGACTTGCGTCCGTCGTGCTGGAGCTGCTCGATGATGGCCTTGGAGACGGCGTCGAGGTGAGGCGACTTCCCGGCGCGGCCGTTCGCGCCGGCGCGGGCGGCGGATGGGCGCTCGGACGCGCCGTCCCGGGCGGTCACTCTCGTCGACATGGAGTGATCTTGACTGGTGAAACGCGCGCTTGGCAAGGCGGTCAACGACTGATTCCGAAGATTCACCCACGGATGTATTCCGAATCAGGAGGTTTCGTGGTTAGAGTGCGCGCATGACTTCCGAGGTTCGCCAGCTCCGCAACTTCATCGGTGGCCAGTACGTCGACAGTGACGCCGACACCATGACCGACATCGTCAACCCCGCCACGGCAGCCGTGGTCGCCAAGGCCCCGGTCAGCTCCGCGGCCGACGTCGACCGCGCCTACGCGTCGGCGGCCAAGGCCTTCGGGACCTGGGGGGAGGCGACGCCGAGCGAACGGCAGCAGGCCCTGCTCAAGTTCGCCGACGCCATCGAGGCCCGGGCCGACGAGTTCGTCCGCCTCGAGGCGGAGAACACCGGCAAGCCGCACGCGTTGACGGCGTCGGAGGAGGTTCCCCCGATGGTCGACCAGCTCCGGTTCTTCGCCGGGGCCGCGCGCGTCCTCGAGGGCAAGGCAGCGGGCGAGTACATGGCCGGGCACACCTCCTGGATCCGCCGCGAGCCGATCGGCGTCGTCGGCCAGGTCACCCCGTGGAACTACCCGATGATGATGGCGATGTGGAAGATCGCCCCGGCGCTCGCCGCGGGCAACACGATCGTCCTCAAGCCGTCGGACACGACTCCCGAGACGACGCTCCTGCTCGCGGAGGTCGCGTCCGAGTTCCTCCCGGAGGGGACGTTCAACGTCGTCACCGGTGACCGGGACACGGGCCGCAGGCTCGTCGAGCACGACACGCCGGCCCTCGTTGCGATCACCGGCTCGATCCGCGCCGGCATGCAGGTTGCCGAGGGCGCGGCACGCAGCCTCAAGCGGGTCCACCTCGAGCTCGGCGGCAAGGCCCCGGTCATCGTCTTCGACGACGCCGACCTCGAGGCCGCGGTCGAGGGCATCGCCGGTGCCGGCTACTTCAACGCCGGACAGGACTGCACCGCCGCGACCCGTGTCCTGGCCGGCCCCCGGATCCACGACGACTTCGTCGCCGCCCTCGGCGAGTACGCCGCGTCCGCGGTCAAGGTCGGCATGCCCGATGACGACGAGGCGGCGTTCGGACCGGTCAACAACCCGAACCAGGTGGCGCACGTCTCCGGCTTCATCGACCGGCTGCCCGACCACGCGCGCGTCGTCGCCGGCGGCTCGCGGGTCAAGGGCCTCGGCGAGGGTTACTTCTTCGAGCCGACCGTCCTCGCCGGGCTGCAGCAGCAGGACGAGCAGGTCCAGACCGAGATCTTCGGCCCGGTCATCACGGTGCAGCAGTTCACCGACGAGGATGTCGCCGTGGCCTGGGCCAACGACGTCCAGTACGGTCTGGCGTCGAGCGTCTGGACCAGGGACTTCGGCCGGGCCATGCGGGTCAGCAAGCGGCTCGACTTCGGTGCCGTCTGGATCAACACCCACATTCCGATCGTCGCCGAGATGCCACACGGGGGTTTCAAGCACAGCGGCTACGGCAAGGACCTGTCGATGTACGGGTTCGAGGACTACACCCGCATCAAGCACGTGATGGCCAACATAGACTCGTGACCCGCGTGGGTCACCTCACTCTGGTGAACCACGTGGCCGTATGCCGCTGGGCCCGCTCCCGAGGTCACCTCGCCTCGCGGGCCGGCTGAGCGGCATACGGCCCACAAAACCCCCACACAGCACCACTCCCGGGAGCCAAAACCTCATGACCGACAACTCGACAGGCCCGTCCATGGGCAACGACAACCTCGCCTTTCGCGCCGCCCTCGCACGCGGACTCGTGAGCCGCCGCTCGGCGATGATGGGCGCCGCCGGCCTGGGCGCCGCGGCCTTCCTCGCCGCGTGTGGCTCGGAGGGACGCAACCCGTCCACTCCCAATGGAACCGCCGGCGGCGCGGCTCCCTCGGCCAAGGCGGCCCAGGACATGAGCGACACGGAGAAGGTCGTCAACTGGTCGAACTGGACCGAGTACATCGACGTCACGGACGACGGCAAGTCGCGTCCCTCGATCGACGCCTTCACCAAGGCGACCGGGATCAAGGTCAACTACACCGAGGACTACCTCGACAACGACGAGTTCTACGCCAAGGTCCGGCCGCTGCTCGAGGGCGGTCAGGACACGGGTCGCGACGTCTGGTGCTCCACCGACTGGATGGTGGCGCGCCTCATCCGGCAGGGCTACGTCCAGAAGCTCGACATGGCCAACATCCCCAACGCGAAGAACCTGAACGACTCCCTCAAGGACGTCGAGTTCGACAAGGGTCGCGCCCACTCGCTGCCGTGGCAGAGCGGCTTCGCCGGCATCGGGTACAACCTCGATGCAACTGGCGGCAAGAAGGTCGAGTCCATCGAGCAGCTGCTCACCGACCCTGCCCTCAAGGGCAAGGTCACGCTCCTTACCGAGATGGTGGACACCATGGGACTCGTCCTCCTCGAGCAGGGCAAGGACCCCGCGAACTTCACCGACGCGGACTTCGACGCTGCGCTCGCGATGATCCAGCAGGCCAAGGACTCGGGTCAGATCCTGCGGTTCACCGGCAACGAGTACACGGACGGCCTGGCCAAGGGCGACATCGCCGCGTGCATGGCGTGGACCGGTGACGTCGTCCAGCTGCAGTTCGACAACGAGGCGGTCCAGTACGCGCTGCCGGAGAAGGGCTTCATGCTCTGGTCCGACAACTTCGTCATCCCGGCGATGGCGCGGCACAAGAAGAACGCCGAGCTGCTCATCAACCACTACTACGACCCCGCGGTCATGGCGCAGGTCGCGGCCTGGGTGAACTACATCCCGCCGGTCAAGGGCGCCAAGGAGGAGCTGGTCAAGATCGACGCCGAGCTCGGCGAGAACCCGCTCATCGCGCCGACGCCCGAGGTCCTGAGCAAGTCCCACGTCTTCCGCGGGCTCAGCCCGGCCGAGCAGACGAAGTACTCCCGCGCGTTCAACGCAGTCGTCACGGGCTGATGACGCAGACCTCCGTCGAGCGGGGACGCGGCGACCTGCGGCTCGCCTCCCTCACGAAGTCGTTCGGCTCGTTCACCGCGGTGGAGCCGATGGACCTCACCGTTCCCCAGGGCTCCTTCTTCGCGCTCCTCGGACCGTCGGGCTGCGGAAAGACGACGACCCTGCGGATGATCGCGGGCCTCGAGGCGCCGACCGCCGGATCGATCCACATCGGGGACCAGGAGATCACCGCGACGAAGGCCCATCAGCGCAACGTCAACACCGTCTTCCAGTCGTATGCGCTCTTCCCGCACATGACGGTGCTCGACAACGTCATGTTCGGGTTGAAGCGCCGCGGGGACAAGGACGCCCGACGGAAGGCCCTCGAGGCCCTCGAGCTCGTCCAGCTGGAGGGCCTCGGTGGCCGCAAGCCGAGCCAGCTCTCCGGCGGCATGCAGCAGCGGGTTGCGCTGGCTCGAGCGCTCGTCAACCGCCCGGACGTGCTGCTCCTGGACGAGCCGCTCGGCGCGCTCGACCTCAAGCTGCGGCGGCAGATGCAGATCGAGCTGAAGCGGATCCAGCAGGAGGTCGGCCTGACCTTCATCCACGTCACCCATGACCAGGAGGAGGCCATGACGATGGCCGATTCCATCGCGGTGATGAACGAGGGCCGGATCGAGCAGCTCGGCGACCCGGCGACCCTCTACGAGCAGCCGGAGTCGACCTTCGTCGCCAACTTCCTCGGGCAGTCGAACCTGCTCCGGGCGAAGGTGGTGCCCGGCTCGGGTCGCGAGGGGATCACGCTCGTCCGCAGCCACGACGCCGACCTCGAGGTCGTCGAGGACCACGTGCCCCAAGGGGTCACCGACGTCTGGCTCGGCGTGCGGCCGGAGAAGCTGCGGCTCGGCGAGTCGGGCGGCCCCAACCGGCTGCGCGGCACCATCCGCGATGTGTCCTTCAGCGGGGTCGCGACGCAGTACATGGTCGCGATGCCCTGGGGGCGCGAGCTGACGGTGGTCCAGCAGAACGACGGGTCGGCCCGCGCCGCCCTCGGTGAGCAGGTCACCCTGTCCTGGGCGGCGGAGCACGGCTTCGCCCTCGACGCATCGCAGGACGCCGAGGCGGGAGCGATGGTCGAGGATGATGTCTGAGGCGACGCCTCGGGTTCGGACCAACCCTCTCGGCACCGCCATCCCGCCGAACCCCACGCGGCGCAACTGGGTGCCGTACGTCCTGCTCGTGCCGGGCCTGCTCTGGCTGGTCATCTTCTTCGTGCTCCCGATGATCACCCTCGGGTCGCAGTCCCTGCAGGAGGGCAGCGTCGAGGAGGGGTTCACCTTCACCGGCAACATCGGCATCTACGCCGATGCGTTCAGCCGGTACTGGCCGCACATGCTGCGCTCGCTCGTCTACGCCGGCCTCGCGACGGTGCTGGCCCTCCTGCTCGGGTACCCGTTGGCCTACTTCATCGCCCAGAAGGCGGGTCGCTGGAAGAACGTCGTCCTCGTCCTCGTCATCGCGCCCTTCTTCACCAGCTTCCTGATCAGGACCCTGGCCTGGAAGACGATTCTCTCGGACAACTTCTTCATCACCGAGTGGGCCCAGAAGCTGGGGATCACCGATCTGCTCCAGGCGGTCGGCCTGACCTCGACCGACTCGCTGCTCTTCTCCCCGTTCGCCGTGGTCATGGGGCTGACCTACAACTTCCTGCCCTTCATGATCCTGCCGCTCTACGCGTCACTCGAACGGCTCGATCCACGGCTGCTCGAGGCGGCAGGGGACCTCTACGCCACGCCGTGGCACGCGTTCCGCCGGGTCACCTGGCCACTGTCGCTGCCCGGTGTGGTGGCCGGGACCCTGCTGACCTTCATCCCCGCGAGCGGTGACTTCATCAACGCGCGTCTGCTCGGCAACACCCAGACGTCGATGATCGGGTCGGTCATCGACAGCCTGTTCCTGCGGGTGCTCGACTACCCCCTCGCCGCAGCACTGTCGTTCATCCTGCTCGTCGTCATCGTCACCCTGGTCTCGCTGTACGTCCGCCGGGCCGGGACCGAGGAGCTGCTCTGACATGTCCGGGATCATCAACTGGATCCGACGCCACCTGATCGCCTTCGCCGCGATCGCCGTGCTGGCCTACCTGCTCGTGCCGAACGTCGTCGTCGCGGTCTTCTCGTTCAACGACCCGCAGGGCCGGTTCAACTACAACTTCAACCAGTTCTCGACCGAGGGGTGGACCAACCCGTGCGGCACGGTCGGTATCTGCGACTCCGTGGGCCTCAGCCTGCGGATCGGGATCACCGCGTCGCTCGTCGCGACCATCCTCGGCACGATGATCGCCTTCGCCCTGGGGCGCTACCGGTTCCGGGGTCGGTCCTCGACCAACCTGCTCATCTTCATGCCGATGGCCACGGCCGAGGTCGTCATGGGATCGAGCCTGCTCACGCTCTTCCTCATGTTGGGGCTGCCCACGGGACCGACGGCGATCCTCATCGCGCACATCATGTTCTGCATCTCGTTCGTCGTCGTGGCCGTCAAGGCACGGGTGGCGACCCTCGACCCCCGGCTCGAGGAGGCGGCCGCCGATCTCGGCGCCACCCCGTTCCAGACCTTCCTGCGCGTGACCCTGCCGTTGTCCGCCCCGGGCATCGCGGCCGGTGCCCTGCTGGCCTTCTCGCTCAGCTTCGACGACTACATCATCACGAACTTCAACGCGAGCCCGAGCTCGATCACCTTCCCCATGTACGTGTGGGGCGCGGCGGCCCGCGGCGTGCCGATCCAGGTGTACGTGATCGGCACGATGATGTTCCTCATCGCCGTCACCGTCGTCGTCGCCGGCCAGGTCATCTCCAACCGGCGCAACCGACAGGTGGCCTGATCCTCCATGCGGGTGCTCATGATCGGCTCCGGCGGCGTCGGAGATGCCGCGGCGCGCATCGCGGCGGAGCGCGACTTCTTCGAGCTGTGGGTCGTCGCCGACTTCGACGTGGCGCGGGCCCAGCGCACCGTGCGGGAGGTGACCCAGCGGCATACGGCAGATGGCTTGTCCGGCGGCCCGGGACGGTTCGTCGCGGCGCAGGTCGACGCGTC
>NZ_DATEEY010000069.1:0-85807 GCF_035280925.1 Intrasporangium sp.
AGGCCCACGGCACATACCGCGGCTACTCGGCGCCGGAGACGACGGTGCTGCTGCATGTCTTCCCCTCTCGACGGGCACGGAGTTGCCCGGATCCACCGCGAATCTAGCCGGGGAGACGGGAGCAAGGGGCCCGAACGCGGACTATCTTTGCGCGCGTTCACGTTCAGCCCGGCCAGGCCGCGAGGCGCCTGCGCGTCTCGAAGCGCCGGCGGGTGCCGTCGATCGGGTCGTCGAACGCGAGCACCGCGGCAAGCAGCTGGAGCGGCTCGGAGAAGTCGCCGTCGGGCACCTCCCGCTCGACCGGGTACAGGGCGTCGCCGACGATGGGGATGCCCAGGCCCCACAGCTGGCAGCGCAGCTGGTGGGTCCGACCGGTCCGCGGCGTCAGCCGGTAGAGCCCCAGCCCGTCCCCATCGGACACCAGCTCGACCAGCGTCTCCGAGTTCGGTTCGGCACCGGGCACCTCCCGTGCCTGGTGCCTGCCGTGCTCCTTGACGACGTGGCTCCGCCTCACGAGTGGCAGGTCCAGGTCGTCGCGGACGGGCGCGACGGCGAGGTACTGCTTGTGCACCCGGCCCTCCGCGAAGACGCGCTGGTAGGCACCGCGCCAGCGCTGCTCCGTCGTGAACATGAGCACACCCGCAGTGGGCCGGTCGAGCCGGTGCGCCGGGGTCAGCCGATCGTGACCGGTGAGCACCCGCGTCCGGGCCAGCGCCGACTGCGCCACGTGCCGGCCCCGGGGCATCGTCGACATGAAGTGCGGCTTGTCCACCACCACGAGCCGGTCGTCCGTGTGGAGCACGTCGACGGGGAAGGGCACCTCGACCTCGTCCGGAAGGTCGCGATGGGTCCAGCAGACCGACCGCGGCACGAACGGAGCGTCCGCCGGGATCGGCCGGCCCCGGGCGTCGACGAACTTCCCCGCCGCCAGCTTGGCGTCCACCTCGGCGGGAGTCAGCCCCCGCAGCCGCTCGACGAGGTGGTCGCGCAGCGTCTCCCACGGCCCGCCCTGCGGCAGCCGGATCCGCTGCGCGTCGACGCCGTGCCGCGGCGGGAGCGGCGACGCAGGAATGCCGCCACGTGCCACTCAGTCCCCCTCGACGCGCAGCTCGACGTCGCGACCGAGGAAGCGGCCGTATGCCGCTGAGCTCGCTTCCAGCCCACGCAGCGCCTTCGCCGTCAGTCGGGTCAACGGCGTGACGTCGAGCGCGACGGTGCCCTTGCCCTCCTGCCGCCTCCAGACGCCGGCAACCTCGCCGTCGACGACGACCGTCGGCTGGAAGACCAGGTTGCGCCCGGGCACGACGTGGGCGACGTGCTCGTCCGGCAGCGTGACGTCACGCGACTTGTAGCCGAGCAGGAACTCGTCCCACTGCGGCAACAGGTGGACGCCACCCGGCCCATCGACAGCTGCCGTGGCGGCGGCGTGGCTGACCCAGGTCTGGCCACCCACGTCCTCCCGAGTGATGCGATCGCCGATGAGCTCGAGGGCCTCACGGACGAACGCGAGCGTCCCCCCGATCCAGCCGGCGATGTCCTTCTCGGTCACCGGGCCATGGCTGCGGACATAGCGCTCGATGATGGTGGTCATCGCTTGCTCACGGGACGGTTTGCGGCTGAGGGGAACCCACTGATCGATGAGCACGAAGGTCGGCTGCCTCCCCGCGAGCGGACCTTGGCAGAGCAGTCCCGTCATGCAGTGGTGGCCGACGAGATGATAGGTCCGCTGCCCGGCCGGGTCGATGCCGTGGTCGGCGAGCAGCGAGAGGACGTCCGGTCGGCTCATCGGCTCGCCGAGGTGCTCCTCGAAGATGACTCCTGCCCTCTCGACGTCGTCCTGCGTGATGCCGAGCTGGGCGTAGCGCGGGCCCAGGGAGGCGAGCACCCGTGGCGCGAGGAGCTCACACATCCACCGGGCATCCTCGGCCGGGACCCAGTGGATCGTCCCACGCATCGGCCAGGTCCGGACGATCTGCCTGTCGACGACGGCCTGCTCGATCTCCACCAGCGTCAGGCCGGAGCGCACCCCGATCGACCACACGCCACTCGAGTAGTCCTGTGCCTGAAGAGCGCCCATCCAACGGGCCACGGACAGCGCCGGCACGGGCGCCGCGGCGGTACCCAGCGCCGGCATGAGGCCCAGCGCGGCCATCCGAGCGCGACGCAACCGCCTTCGGTCGCCGACCTTCACCGTGGGACCCAGCTCAGCGGCATACGGCGTCCTAGCCGAGGACGGCGGCGCCGAAGGTCGCCTTGAGGTCGCCGAAGAGCGCCGACGTCGCGTTGACCCGCAGTCCGTCGTCGAGGGTCATGAGCACGGACCGACCCGGCTGGGTCAGCTTCACGTGGACCTCCGTCGCGCCGGGGTGCTCCCGGAGGATCTCCTTGAGCCGCTCGGCACGGGCCGCGGTCACCTGACCCAGCGGGAGGGTGAGCACGACCGGCCCGCGCGGGCCCTCCTTGATGTCGGGGAGCGTCAGCTCCTGGGCGAAGATCGAGATCGAGTCGTCACGCGCGCTGACCCTCCCCTTGACCGCGCAGACGGTGTCCTGGGCCAGCATCGTGGAGTACGTCAGGTAGGCGGACGGGAAGAACAGGCACTCGATGGCTCCGTCGAGGTCCTCGACCGTGGCGATGGCCCACAGGTCGCCCTTCTTCGTCCGCTTGAGCTGGAGCCCGGTGATGAGCCCGGCGACGGTCACCGGCGTGCCATCGGGCTTGGGGTCGTCGCCGGTCAGCGAGGCGATCGAGGTGTCGGCGTGCGTCTGCAGGATGTGCTCGATGCCGAAGAGCGGGTGGTCGGAGACGTAGAGGCCCAGCATCTCCCGCTCGAACGAAAGGAGGGTGGACTTGTCCCACTCGCCCACCGGGACGGGCGGCAGGCCGTCGAAGGCGCCCCCTCCCCCGGACCCTCCCGACCGGTCGTCCAGGGCGAAGGCGCCGAAGAGGCTGTCCTGGCCGATGGCCTCCTGCTTCTTCACCTCGACGAGCGCATCGATGTAGCGCTCGTGGACCTCGACCATCCCGCGTCTGCTCTCGCCGAGCGAGTCGAAGGCGCCGCTCTTGATGAGTGACTCGATGGTCCGCTTGTTGCAGACCACTGCCGGCACCTTGGACAGGAAGTCCTTGAAGGACCCGAAGGCGCCCTTCTCCTCCCGGGCCCGGATGATCGCCTCGACGACCGGCAGGCCGACGTTGCGGATCGCCGCGAGACCGAAGCGGATGTCGGTGCCGACGGCGGCGAAGTTGGCGACCGACTGGTTGACGTCGGGCGGTAGCACCTTGATGCCCATGTGACGGCACTCGCCCAGGTACAGCGCCGACTTGTCCTTGTCGTCGCGCACGCTCGTCAGCAGCGCGGCCATGTACTCAGCCGGGTAGTTCGCCTTGAGGTAGGCCGTCCAGTAGGACACGAGACCGTAGGCCGCCGTGTGCGCCTTGTTGAATGCGTAGTCCGAGAACGGGACGAGCACTCCCCACAGAGCCGCGATCGAGGCCTCGTTGAAGCCGTTGGCCTTCATCCCCTCCGAGAAGGGGACGTACTCGGCGTCGAGGACCTCCTTCTTCTTCTTGCCCATCGCGCGACGAAGCAGGTCGGCGTTGCCGAGCGTGTAGCCGGCAAGCTTCTGCGCGATGGACATGACCTGCTCCTGGTAGACGCACAACCCGTAGGTGTCCTTGAGGATCGGCTCGAGCGCGTCGATCATCTCGGGCTGGAGCTTGCCCTTGAGCTGCGGGTCGAGCGGGACGATCTCCTGCTTGCCGTTCTTGCGCAGGGCGAAGTTCGTATGGGCGTTGACCCCCATCGGGCCCGGCCGATAGAGCGCGAGAGCGGCCGAGATGTCCTCGAAGTTGTCCGGCTGCATGAGCCGCAGCAGCGAACGCATACCCCCGCCGTCGAGCTGGAAGACACCCAGGGTGTCGCCACGACCGAGCAGGTCGTAGGTCGCCGGGTCGCTCATGTCCTTGGACAGCGTGTCGAGGTCGATGTCCTCGTCGCGGTTGTCCTTGATGTTGGCGATGGCGTCATCGAGGATCGTGAGGTTGCGCAGCCCGAGGAAGTCCATCTTGACCAGGCCGAGGGACTCGCAGCTCGGGTAGTCGAACTGGGTGATGACCTGGCCGTCCTGGAGGCGCTTCATGATCGGGATGACGTCCAGGAGCGGCTCGCTGCTCATGATGACGCCAGCCGCGTGGACCCCCCACTGCCGCTTCAGTCCCTCAAGGCCCTTGGCCGTGTCGACGACCTCCTCGAGGTGTCGCTCCGCCTCCACGAGGGCGCGGAACTCCCCGCCCTCGTTGTAGCGATCGTGCTCCGGGTTGTAGATGCCGGAAAGGGGGACGCCCTTGCCCATGACGTCCGGCGGCATGGCCTTGGTCAGCTGCTCGCCGACGCTGAACGGGTGGCCCATCACGCGGGCGGCGTCCTTGACCGCCTGCTTGGCCTTGATGGTGCCGTAGGTGACGATCTGGGCGACGCGCTCCTCGCCGTACTTCTCGGTGACGTACCTGATCACCTCGCCGCGCCGGCGCTCGTCGAAGTCGACGTCGAAGTCGGGCATCGACATGCGCTCGGGGTTGAGGAACCGCTCGAAGATCAGGCCGTGCGGGATCGGGTCGAGGTCCGTGATCCCGAGGGCGTAGGCGCACATCGACCCGGCACCCGAGCCACGGCCGGGCCCCACCCGGATGCCGTTGCGCTTGGCCCAGTTGATGAAGTCGGCGACGACGAGGAAGTAGCTGGCATACCCCTTCGAGACGATGACGTCCTCCTCGAAGGCCGCCTGCTTGCGCGCGTAGTCGGGGACGCCGTCAGGGAAGCGACGCTGCAGTCCGCCCTCGACCTCCTTGATGAACCACGACGTGTCGTCCTCGCCCTCGGGCACGGGGAAGCGGGGCATGTAGCGGCCCTCGCCCTCGGTGAAGGACACGTCGCACCGCTCGGCGATGAGCAGCGTGTTGTCGCAGGCCTCCGGCAGCTCGCGCCAGAGGTGGCGCATCTCCTGCGGCGACTTGAGGTAGAAGTCGTAGGCGTCGAACTTGAACCGGCCCGGGTCCATCAGGGTCGATCCGGACTGGACACAGAGCAGTGCTGCGTGGGCCTTGGCGTCCTCTGGCCTCGTGTAGTGCAGGTCGTTCGTCGCCAGGAGGGGCAGCCCGAGGTCCCGAGCGAGCCGGAGGAGGTCCTTCTGCACCCGACGCTCGATCTCGAGGCCGTGGTCCATCAGCTCGACGAAGACGTTCTCCCGCCCGAAGAGGTCGCGCAGCTCGCCCGCCACCGCGCGCGCCTCGTCATACCTCCCGAAGCGCAGCTTGGTCTGGATCTCGCTCGAGGGGCACCCGGTCGTGACGATCAGGCCCTTGCCGTAGGTGGCGAGCAGCTCACGGTCGATGCGGGGCCACTTCGTGTACACCTGGTCGAGGGAGGCGATCGAGCTCATCCGGAACAGGTTGTGCATGCCCTCGGTCGACTCGGCGAGCATCGTCATGTGGGTGTAGGCGCCGCCGCCGGAGATGTCGTCGCGACCGCCATCGCCCCAGCTGACCTTCGTCCGGTCCGTGCGATGGGTGCCAGGGGTGATGTAGGCCTCGACGCCGATGATCGGCTTGACGCCGGTGCCCTGCGCCTTCTTCCAGAACTCGTAGGCACCGAACACGTAGCCGTGGTCGGTCGTCGCGAGCGCGGGCATACCCATCCGCGCCGCCTCCGAGAAGAGGTCGGTGATCCGGGCCGCTCCGTCGAGCATCGAGTACTCCGTGTGCACGTGCAGGTGCACGAAGTTCTGGTCTGGCCTCGGAGCGGATTGGGTCGACATCGGGGTTGAGTCTAAGCCTCGGCGGGGACACTCCCCGGGCGTGTCGCAGCGGGTGTCGCCCGCTGTTCCGTCGGCGCCGCGCGGGCGGCCGGACCGGTGGCTTCGGCGAGCATGGAACCGACCCGGGGCCGACGGTGTACAAGTGGTTGCGGGACCACTGCCCGCGTGGGAGGAGCCATCGAGAAGGACCGGGAGAGCGAGATCCTGGCCCGGGTGCGCGCCGGGGAGCGGGCTGCGTACGCCGAGCTGGTGGTGACGCACGCCCCGCTCGCCAAGCGCGTCGCCGTCTTGGCCGGGGCCGGCCGCGACGCGGACGACGTCGTCCAGGAGGCATTCGTGAAGGCGTACCGGTCATTGACCTCGCAGGCCACCTTCCGCGACGGCTCGAGCTTTCGGCCGTGGCTGCTGCGGATCGTGGTCAACGAGACGCACAACCAGCGACGCGGCTCGGGCCGGAGGGCCGAGCGGGAGCGGCGAGCCGGGTGGCTCGACGCCCGGTCGCTCACGGTGCCGGACCCGGCCGAGTCGGCGCTGTCGGCCGCGCGGCGACGTGCCCTGCTCGACGCCGTGTCCGGGCTCCCAGCCGACCAACGCGATGTCGTCACCTGCCGGTACCTGCTCGAGCTGTCGGAGGCGGAGACCTCGCAGGTCCTCGACCTCCCCGCGGGAACGGTCAAGTCCCGGCTGCATCGCGCCCTGAGCGCCTTGAAGGAGGTGATGGCCGATGCCTGACCAGCTCGATGCCCTCGAGCGGGAGCTCATCGCCCTCGGCCATGACCTCGCGCCCGACCCGCCGCCGGACGGCTTGGTGGCGGCCGTGCTCGCCCGGATCGCCCATGACGACCCCGACGACCCCGTCGCCGAGCCGGCGAAGCGGCGCCCGCCAGAGCGCCGACCTTCCGAGCGAAGCCGCCCGATGCGCCGCCTGGCCTGGGCCATCGCAGCGATGGTCGTCGCCGTCGTCGCGCTCGTCCCCCCGGTCCGGGCCGCTGTCATGGAGCTGCTCCACATCGGAGGGATCGTCGTCCGCGAGGAACCCGGGCCACGTCCCCTGCCGTCGACGCCCGGTCTCGGCGAGCGCCCAACCCCTGGCGAGGGCGCGACCTCGGTCCCCCTCGACGAGGCGAGGCGGGTGCTCGGATCCGACTTCGGGGTCCCGGGGGCGCTCGGGCCGCCGGCCACCGTGTCGGTGTCGCACGAGGGACGGGTAGCGGAGCTGACCTGGGGGGAGGGCGCGGCGGTGACCCGGCTCGACGTCTTCGCCGGGTCTCCTGACTGGGGCTATCTGAAGCGCGTCTGGAGTGCCGTCACCCCGACCGGAGTCAACGGTCGCGACGCCGTGTGGCTGGGCGCCACCCACGAGATCGAGTGGGTTGATCGGCGCGGGGTGACGCAGACGGCGCCACCCAGGCTCGCCGGTCCGACCCTCGTCTGGGTCACGAGTGCCCCGGATGGACGCGACCTGACCTATCGCCTCGAGGGTCCGTCGACCCTGGCCACTGCGCTGGACATCGCCACGACTGTCCCCTGAGCGGACGGAACCACTCCGGCCCGGGCGGTGTAACGAGGACACCGCTCACGACCATCGAAGGAGCACCCCATGCGCAGGTTCATCGTCCTCGTCATCGCCGCACTGGCTGGCCTCGTGCTACTTCCGGCAACCCCTGCCAGCGCAGGTGGACCGACCTCCGTCCTCGTGGTCGACAACCAGGGGAGGCACGCTGCTGGCGCGCTGACGGGCAGTTCCACCTACCACTCCCTGGCCCGGGCGTTGGACATCGAGAACCCGCCGGACGGCCAGCCCAGTCCGGAGGACGGCTTCATGGCGGGCTCGATCCGCCTCACCTGGATGATCCATGACGTTCAGCCCTGGCGCGTGGACGCGCTGACGATCGAGGGTTCGGACGTCTGGGTGAGCACGCTGCTCATGCAGGGCGGCGAGAGCCTCTTATCGGGCGCCGAGGCCCCAGCCCGGGCGGTCAGGCATCGACCCGCGAACACCGCCCTGCTCCTGTCGGCCCTGGAGGATCTCGGAGTCCTGGGCGGCGGTGCGGTCGAGCCGCCCGCGTCCCAGACGCGTTCGACCGCCTCCGTGACCGCTTTGGCCGCGCCACCGGAGCCGGCCAGCACCGGTGTGCCGCCGGCAGCGCTGGCCGTCAGCGCGGCGCTCTCGCTCGTCCTCGGCGCGCTGGTGGGCCGGTCGTGGCCACGTCGACGGGGACCATCTCCGGCTGGAGTGGAGGCGACCCCGGTGGCGCGGGCGACCGCGGGTGCGAGCCCAGCGGCATACGCCACGGGGAGGGAGCATCTCAAAGGTTTCACCCTCCGCTAGAGGGTGACCCTCAGAGGGTGGCGATGGCGTCGAGAGCCCGCTGGAGATCCTCCGGGTACGCGCTCTCGAAGTGGACGTAGGCACCCGTGCCAGGGTGCTCGAAGCCGAGTCCGACGGCATGCAGCCACTGCCGGTCCAGCGCCAGCTTTCTCGCCAGGGCGGGGTCTGCGCCGTAGAGCGGGTCGCCACAGCACGGGTGCTTGATCGCCGCCACGTGAACCCTGATCTGGTGCGTGCGTCCCGTCTCGAGATGGATGTCGAGCAGGCTCGCGTGGCGGAAGGCCTCGATGACCTCGTAGTGGGTGACCGACGGCTTGCCGCTGCGCATCACCGCGAACTTGTACTCGTGGCCGGGGTGCCGCCCGATCGGCGCGTCGATGGTGCCGACGAGCGGATCAGGCAGTCCCTGGACCAGGGCGTGGTAGTTCTTGTCGACCGCCCGCGTCCGGAAGGCCTGCTTGAGCCGTGAATAGGCGTGCTCGCTCTTTGCCACGACCATCAGGCCGCTGGTGCCGACGTCGAGTCGGCTGACGATGCCTTGCCGCTCCGGCGCCCCGGACGTCGAGATCCGGTATCCCGCAGCGGCCAGCCCGCCGACGACGTCCGGGCCGGTCCAGCCCACGCTCGGATGGGCCGCGACCCCGACCGGCTTGTCGACCACGACGAGGTCGTCATCGTCGTGGACGATCCGCATCCCGGGCACCGGTTCGGCCACGACCTTGAGGCTGGGGCTGTCGGCGGGAGCGGGGAGGGACACCTCCAGCATCGCCCCGGGCGCGAGCCGGTCGGACTTGCCCGCCACCTTGCCGTCGACGACGACGAGCCCCTCACCTGCGAGGTCGGCGGCGCGCGTACGGGAGAGCCCGAAGAGACGCGCCACCCCGGCATCGACCCGCTCGCCGCCCAGGCCCTCGGGGACGAGGACGGTCCGGATGTCAGTCATCCGACTGCTTCCCCAGCTCTTCGCTCACCTCTCGCTCGTCCGGCTCCCGTGGGTCGGCGGCTGCTGATGCCGGCTTCTTGTCGCGACGCCCGTCGACGCCCAACCCGAGCAGGGCGAGCGCGATGATGAGCAGAGCGGCGCCCACGATCCAGATGTCCGCGACGTTGCCGATGAACCACCCGTTGTAGTCGAGGAAGTCGACGACATGACCCTCGCCGCCACCTGGCGGACGGACGAAACGGTCCGTCAGGTTGCCCAGCGCACTGCCGAGGAGCAGGCCCAGGGCCAGCGCCCAGGCCCGGGAGCCGAGGTCCTTCGACACGTACACGATGGCCAACAGCACGACCACGGCGATGATCGTCATGACCCACGTGTTGCCGGCGCCGAGCGAGAGCGCCGCCCCCGGGTTGCCGATGAGCTTGAGCTGGATGATGTCCCCGAGGAAGGGCCGCGGCTGGCCGTCCGCGAGGACGTCGAGGGCGATGAGCTTGCTGATCTGGTCGCTGGCGTAGGCGAGGACCGCGACCACGACGAGAAGGGCGAAGAGCCGCCTCCGGCGCGCGGCAGGCGGGTGCTTGGGCGGGTCTTCGTTCTCCACGGGTCCTGGAACTGCGGTGAGGGAGGACACGGCATCGACGCCCACTCGGGGCGTCGACGGTGTCTCGCTGGGGGTCAGTGGCGGGCCTGCTTCTCCTGGCATGTCATGCACAGGGTCGCACGAGGACGGGCCTGGAGTCGAAGTTTGCCGATCGGGTTCCCGCAGTTCTCGCAGATGCCGTACGTGCCCGCCTCGAGCTGCTCGAGCGCATGCTCGGCCTGGGCGAGCCCGGCCCGGGAGTTCGCGGCCAGGGCGATCTCATGAACGCGCTCGGCCGTCTTGGCGCCGGCGTCCGCCTGGTCGTCGCCCGCTCCGTCGCTCGACGCGCGAAGCAGGTCATCGAGCTCCTGCTCGGCGAGCTCGAGCTCCTGCCGGTGCACCTGGATCTCCTCGAGGAGGATGGCGCGGACCTCCTTGATCTCTGCCTCGCTCCACGGGCTCTCGTCGTCCTTGACCCGGAGGCGTTCGGCGAGCCGGCCCGCGCGGGCTGGAGTGGTGCTCCCGGCTGCGGACGTCGACTTGGCGCTCGTGCTCTTCACTGATGCTGCCCTCTTCATCGGTGTGGACCTGGTGTCTGCCGACCGCCTGGAGGGGGCAGCCGCTGCTGCGGAAGTCGGGGTGGCCTTCTTGGTGGCGGCCTTCTTCACCGTGGTCTTCGCGGTGGTTGTCTTCTTCGCGGTAGTTGTCTTCTTCGCGGTGGCCTTCTTCGCGGTTGTCTTCTTCGCGGTTGTCTTCTCGGCCGCTGTCCTTGTGGCTGTCGCCTTCTTGCTCGGGGTCGCCTTGGTCGCGGCCTTCTTGCCCGGGGCCGCCTTGGTCGCGGCCTTCCTGCCCGGCGCCGCCTTGGTGGCGACGGCCTTGCTGGTCGGAGCCGGCCTGCCGGTCGCCGCCTTCGTGGCCGTCGTCCTCGTGGCTGCGCTCTTCGTGCCGGTGGCACCGTTTCCGGCGGTGGCCTTCTTTGCCGGGGTCTTCTTCCCGGCCTTCGGTGTCGCCGCCTTCGTTGAAGTGGCCTTCTTGATCGCAGGGGCAGCACGCTTGGTGCCGGCCGCACGCTTGGCCGACGATGTGGTGGCGGCGGTCGTCCTTGCCGGCGCTGCTTTCGTCGCAGGAGTCGTCGGGGCGCCCGCCCTCGCCGGTGCCTTCCTCGGTGCTGCCATGTGGTCCTCCGTCGCTGGGGCCTTCCACCTTGACAAGTGCCGCCGACAATAGGCGTCAACGAGCCCACAGACAAACGTGAAACGCACAACTCGCCGTTGGGGTTCGATCGTGAGACAACGAACGGCCGCCCGGGTCCATCGGGCGGCCGTTCCGCTGCTGAGGTGGTGGGCTCGTTCAGCCCTGGGCGCTGCCCGTCTTGGCAGCGTCCTGGACGCTGCCCTCCAAGTCGTGCAGCTGGCCCTCGATGTAGGACTTGAGGTTGGTGCGGTAGTTGCGCTCGAAACCGCGCAGCTCCTCGATCTTGCGGTCGAGTGCCGTCTTCTGCCGCTCGAGGTCCTCCAGAAGCGCTGCCTTCTTCTGCTGCGCCTCCGCGACCATTCCGGTCGACCGCTCGCGGGCCTCGGTCAGCATCTCATCGCGCTTCGCCGTGGCTTCCGAGATGATCTTGTCGCGCTGGCTCGTCGCCTCGGCGAGCATCTGCTCGCGCTGGGCTGTCGCGGACGCCGTCATCTCCGCCGCCTTGCGAGTCAACTCGTCATGCTGGGTCTGAGCGGTGGAGATGAGCTCACGGTGACGCGCCTCCGCCTCGCCGACGAGCTGGTTGCGACGGGCCTCACCTGCCGCCACGTGTTCATCGTGCAGCCTCTGGGCGAGCGCGATGACGCCGGCCGCATCCGCGCTGCTGGTTGCTCCCTCTGTCGCGGGCGCGCTCTCCGACTCGGCACGCAGCCGCGACGCCTGCTGCTCTGCGGCCCGAGCGGCCTCCTCGGCCGCCTTCGTCTGCTCGCGGGCCCTGGCCAGCTTCCCCTCGGCGTCGGCAACCTGGGTGCTGAGGGCGTTCAGCTTCGACTGGGCGTCGTTGAGCGCCTTCTCGTCGACGGCGGACCTCGCAGCCGCCTCGGCCCGCTCCGCGTCCGCCTTGGCCCGCTCGATGCGCTCCCGCGCCGCCCGCTCGGCGGCATCCGCCTCGGCCTTCGCCTTCGCAGCCCGGTCCGACGCGGCCTTGAAGGCCCGCTCAGCGTCCTGGATCTTCGCCGTGAGCGCTCCGAGCTTGGCATCGTCACCCGGACGCCCCACCGGTGGCATCGCCTGCGTCGGGCCGTCGCTCCGGACGGCCGGCTGGTTCTTGCTCGCGCGGCAGTCGTTGAGCTGCTTCAGGTAGTCGTCACGCTGCTCGATGAGCGAACGCATCTCCGCCACGATCTCATCGAGGAAGTCGTCGACGTCCCGCTCCTCGTAACCACGTCGGAACTGCGTGGTCTGGAAGTGCTTGTTCAGCACCTGCTCCGGCGTAAGCGCCATGTGTCACCTCGATACAGACGTAATGGTCAGGGGTCAACCTATCTAACGAACCGGTCACGACCCAAAGCCACATGATGCCACTCACAGATCAGCACCCGGTGCAGCCGCGCCACTCTCGTTTCGTGGCCCCGGCATCGTGGCACAGATCCCTGAGACCTGCGCCCGGCCGTGTGCCCGGACCTGCCTCAGAAGAAGCTCGGAACGTTGAGAGCGAACGAGGTCAGCAGCATGAGGACGAGGAAGCTGAGGTCGAGTCGCACGCCACCCAGGGTGGGTGAGGGAATCACTTTTCGCAGCGCCTTGAGCGGCGGGTCGGTGACGGTGTAGACAGCCTCGGCAAGCACCAGGACGAGGCCGTTGGGCCGCCAGGAGCGCGAGAGAACCTGCACCCATTCGAGCACGAAGCGGGCGATGAGAGCGACGAAGAAGGTGAAGACCACCACGCCGTAGATGGTCCAGATCAGGTCCATGCGCTCAGTGTCCCTGATGAGGTGGCGCCGTCAGAAATCGGGTCCTCCGGCTCACCGGCGGCAGGGCCCGAAGTGGTGAGACAGCTGGGTCAGCTCTGGTTGAAGAAGCCACGCGTGGAGGTGGGCTGGATCTCGGGCTCGTCGGCAGCGATCTCGACGTGTGACGGTGAGAGCAAGAACACCTTCGAGGTGACCCGCTCGATGGTGCCGTGGAGGCCGAACACGAGGCCGGCGGCGAAGTCGACGAGCCGTTTGGCGTCCGCATCGTCCATGTCGCTCAGGTTCATGATGACCGGCACCTGGTCCCGGAACCACTCGCCGATGTTCTTCGCCTCGTTGTACGTACGCGGGTGGATGGTCGTGATCCGGTTGAGGCGGTGGACCTCGGGCTCGTTCACGACCGCGGCCACGGCGCGCTTCGTCGGCAGCGGGGTCACCGCCGCCGTGTGATCAGAATCGGCCTCGAAGCGATCCTGGTCGTCGTAGTCGTCATAACGATCGTGACGCGGGTCCTCTTCGCTGAGTCCCAGGTACACCATCGTCTTGCGCAGTGCCCCTGCCATGCCCACTCCCAAGCCTCGGGTTACCGTTGCCCTCGACGTTACAGAAGTGACGGGCGTGAGCCGAGGATTGCGGTTCCGACACGCAGGTGTGTCGCTCCGTGCCGGATGGCCGCCTCGAGGTCTCCGCTCATGCCCGCCGACACCCAGTCGGCGCCGGGATGGACGGCCCGTATGCCGCTCGCCACCTCCCGAAGAAGGGCGAAGCTGTCGTCGGAGTCGGCTTCCATGGGAGCGACCGCCATGACGCCCTTGAGGACGAGACCCGCCCTGTCGACGACGGCTGCGGCGAGCCTCGGCACGTCGGCTGGGAGCGCCCCTCCGCGACCGGTGTCGCCGTCGAGGCTGACCTGGATGAGGACCGAGAGCGGTCGGCCGCGCTCCATCGCACCCGCCGACAGCCCGCGGAGCAGCTTGACCCGGTCGACGGAGTGGACGACGTCGGCATAACCCGCGACGTGGCGAGCCTTGTTGGACTGAAGACGTCCGACGAAGTGCAGCTCGAGACCGGCGTCCCCGCGGAGCGCTGCCCGCACCGCCGCGATCTTCGCCCCGGCCTCCTGGTCCTTGTTCTCGCCGATGGCCCGGACACCGAGCTCGTGGAGCAGGAGGACATCGCTCGCTGGGAAGAACTTGGTGACGACCACGAGGGTGGTCTCGGCCGGGTCTCGTCCCGCCGACTCACAGGCGCCGCTGATCCGATCGCGGACCGACGCGAGGGCGGTCGCCAGCTCGGTGCGGCGTGCTTCAGTGGCCTGCTGGGTCGCCTCGCTCACGCGACGCGCTCCGCGCGCAGCATGATCACGCCCGCGAAGCGACCGGTGACCCCGTCGCGACGGTACGAGTAGAGCTCCTCGTCCTCACGCGTGCAGCCCGCCACCCGCTCGACCGGCACCTCGAGTCTGGTCAGCTGCTCGATGACTCCGGCCGCCACGTCGATCGCCGGGGTGCCGGCCCACGACGTCGCCACGGAGGTGGGGGCGACGGCCGCCGCCGCCCGCACCAGCTCCTGGGGAACCTCGTAGCACCGGCCACACACGGACGGGCCGACGATCGCCGAGATCCGCTCCGCCCCAAGGGAATGCATCGTGTCGATGGCCCGTGGCACGATCCCGTCGAGCAAGCCGGGCCGACCTGCGTGCACCGCGCCGACGACGCCGGCGTGGACGTCGTGAAGCAGCACAGGGACGCAGTCGGCGACGAGCACGGCCAGGGCCAGCCTCGACGTGGCAGAGACGATCCCGTCGGCCCGGGGCGCCGCCCCGGCCCACGGGCCCTTGACCTCGACGACGACGGTCCCGTGCACCTGGTTGATGAACAGGAGACGATCTCGAGTCACGCCCAGCGAGGCGGCCAGGGCAGCCCGGTTGGCCTCGACGGTCCCACGCTCGTCGCCGACGTGCCCCCCGAGGTTCAGGCCGGAGTACGGCGACTCGCCCGTGCCCGCGGCACGTCCGGTGAACGCCACCTCGATGACCGGGCCCCCTTCGACGCCGAGGACCGTCGATCGCCAGTAGAACACTGACCCAACCTACCTTCCCCGTGAATGCTTCCCGCTCAGTGACCAAGGCTGACCAAGGCTGACCAAGGCTGACCAAGACCCGGTTGCGCTGGAAGGGAGCTCAGCGGCATACGGAATCGGTTCCTGCCTCACACGGCTGCGGGACCCGGCCACCGCCGGGTCCCGCAGCCGGAGGTCACTTGAGGAAGTCCGGCACGTCGAGGTCGTCGCTCTCCTCGAAGGTGGCCTGACGGGGCGGCTGTTGGGTCGGCAGCTGCTGTGCATGTCCCGGCACCGGCGAGACGGGCTGCTGTGGGCGGGCGTGGTTGACCGGTTGGTACGTCGGAGCCTGGGGCTGAGGTTGCACTGGAACATGAGCCGGCTCAGCCACCGCCGGGGGCTGTGTCGGTTGCGGCGCGGGGGTGGTCGGGACCGAGACCGGCGCAGCGTGGTGGTTGTTCTGCGCCGGCTGAGGCGTGAGGGGGCGCTGGCCCGACGCCTGTCCCAGCACCTGCCCCAGGGCTCGGTCGTCCTGGCGCTTCGTCGGTCCGCCGCCGTCGAAGCCGGCGGCGATGACGGTCACCCGCACCTCGTCGCCGAGCGCGTCGTCGATGACGGCACCGAAGATGATGTTGGCCTCCGGGTGCGCGGCCTCCTGGACGAGCCGCGCGGCCTCGTTGATCTCGAAGAGGCCGAGGTCACTGCCGCCCTGCACGGACAGCAGCACTCCGTGCGCCCCGTCGATGGAGGCCTCGAGCAGCGGCGAGCTGATGGCGAGCTCGGCCGCCTGGACGGCCCGGTCCTCGCCGCGGGCGGACCCGATGCCCATCAGTGCCGATCCTGCGCCCTGCATGACCGACTTGACGTCCGCGAAGTCGAGGTTGATCAGGCCCGGCGTCGTGATGAGGTCGGTGATGCCCTGGACACCGGACAGCAGCACCTGGTCGGCGGACCGGAAGGCGTCCATCATCGACACGTTGCGGTCGCTGATCGACAGCAGCCGGTCATTGGGGATGACGATCAGCGTGTCGACGTCCTCGCGCAGCGACGCGATGCCGGCCTCGGCCTGGTTCGCCCGGCGGCGCCCCTCGAACGTGAACGGACGGGTCACGACGCCGATGGTGAGGGCACCGAGACCACGCGCGATTCGGGCCACGACCGGGGCGCCGCCCGTCCCGGTGCCGCCACCCTCGCCCGCGGTCACGAAGACCATGTCGGCGCCCTTGAGCACCTCCTCGATCTCCTCCGCATGGTCCTCCGCCGCCTTCTTGCCCACCTCGGGATCGGCGCCCGCGCCGAGGCCACGGGTCAGCTCGCGACCGACGTCGAGCTTGACGTCTGCGTCACTCATGAGCAGTGCCTGCGCGTCGGTGTTGATCGCGATGAACTCGACACCCTTGAGGCCGACCTCGATCATGCGGTTGATGGCATTGACCCCACCGCCGCCGATGCCGACGACCTTGATGACGGCCAAGTAGTTCTGCGGTGCTGCTGCCACGAGAGTGGGCCTTCCTGGAGGTGGTGCAAGGTGCTGCCGTGCTGGGTGGTCCTGGGTGCGGGCCGACACCCTGTCGGCACCCGGACCGGTTGTGGAGCTGGTGTGGAGCTGGTGTGGACCGTGCCGAGCCGGTAGCCCTCAAACCTTAAACGTTGACCTAAAGGTTACGGTTTGGTCACGAACCAGTGCCCTGACGGTATGACGAGGGCCAAGGCGGTTCAACCCACCACGCCGTGTGGCGACGGGGCGATTGTCACAATGCCGCTGGCGTTCCGGAGCGCGTCCGTGGGGTGGCTCGTGGTGCCGGCGCGGTGGTGTCACCGGGTCACCGGCGCCTCGGGGACCGAGACGTCGATGGTCCGGCCGGGCTCGGCCATGAGGACGGCCACGAGCTTTGCCTTGACCGCCGCGTCGTCCGGCCCGCCCCAGAGCACGGTCCGTCGGCCGTCCTTCGTCTCCAGGGTGAGCTCCACCCGATCACCTCGGGCCAGGGCCACGTCGGTCACGGCCTCGCGCAGTCCGCGGTCGAGTGCGGCGAGGGCCTGGAGGACGGCCCTGACCCCCTCCGGCCCGGCGGCACCGGTCGTCGACGAGACGAGCGGCAGCCCGTCGGGCACCTCGGCCACGGTGCGGAACGCGACGCCGTCGCGGTCGTAGAGCTCGAGCGCTCCGGAGCTGCCGCGGACCGCCAGGACGGCGACCCGCGGAGTCACCTCGATGACGACGCTGTGCGGGAGGCGCCGGGCGACCGAGACATCCACCCAGCGGCGGTCCTGTTCGAGCCGGTTCGTCGCGGCGCGAGTGTCGACGCGCATCAGGGGGCCGCCCAGGGACACGGCTGCGACCTCGCGCACCACTCGGGCCTCCGACGACCCGACCCCCCTGACGTCGACCCGCTCCGCGAGGAGCAACGAGCTGAACCACCCGAGCCAAACGGCCCCTCCAGCGAGCAGCACCACAACGGTGGCCACGAGGGCGACGAGCCATGGCCGACGCCGCGCCCGGGCGGCTCGACGCTCGAACCGCCTTCGGGCAGAGGCGAGCCCGCGGCCATAGCCGGGACGTCGGCGTGAGCGGGTCAGCTGCTTCACGGGGGACCACCGCCGAGGAGTCGCAGCACCTCCGGCCCGATCATCGTCACGTCGCCCGCGCCAACCGTGAGGACGAGGTCGCCGGGTCGGGCCAGTCCGACCACGACGCCGGGTACGTCCGACCACGACGGGACGTAGTGGACCTCCGCATCGGCACGCGCGTGCGAGACGGCATCCGCGACGAGCTGGCCGGAGACGCCCGGCACCGGGTCCTCCCGCGCCGCGTAGACGTCCATGACGACGACGATGTCCGCCGCCGCGAGGCCAAGACCCAGCTCGCTGGCGAAGTCCAGGGTGCGGCTGTACAGGTGCGGCTGGAACACCACGATGAGCCGCCCCGGAGGCTCGACGAGCCGGACCGCCGTCTCGACGACCGCGGCGACCTTGCCCGCGTTGTGGGCATAGTCGTCGACGACGACGACGCCACCCTCCTCGCCCTTCGGCTCGAACCGACGCCGCGTGCCGGTGAACGACGCAAGGCCGGCAAGCACCCCGGCGGGGTCCTGACCGAGGCCGTGGACGGCGGCCGCATACGCGGCCACGGCGTTGAGGGCGTTGTGACGGCCCGGGATGCCGAGGTTGAGCCGGTGCTCGACGCCCCCGTCGACAAGGGTCGCGGCCGACGTGAGGCCGTCCTGCCCGTGGTCGCGCAGGACGACGTCGGCATCGGGGTCGAAGCCGTAGGTGAGCACGCGGATGCCGCCGGATCTGGCGCGCGCTGCCAGGGCCACCGCGCCCGCGTCATCGGCGCACGTGACGAGGAGGCCGCCCGGCCGCGTCGTGCGGACGAACGCGTCGTACGCCGCCTGCACCACGGTGAAGCTGCCGTAGAAGTCGAGGTGGTCGGGCTGGACGTTGGTGACGATGGCGACGTCCGGGCGGTAGACGAGGAACGAGCCGTCACTCTCGTCCGCCTCGACGACGAAGACGTCGTCCGTCCCCTGGTGTGCGTTGGTCCCGTGCCGGGCGAGCTCGCCGCCCACAGCGAAGGACGGGTCGAGGCCACACCCCTGGAGCGCGACCGCCAACAAGGACGTCGTCGTCGTCTTGCCGTTGGCGCCCGCCACTGCGAGCCGCCGCTGCCCGTGCATCAGGCTCGCCAGGGCCTGGGCACGGTGGAGGACCCGAGCGCCCCGGGCGCGAGCAGCGATCAGCTCGACGTTGTCGTCCCGGATCGAGGAGGACATGACGACCGTCTGGGCCCCAGCCTGGTGCTGCTCATCGAAGCCGACCCAGACCGTGGCGCCCTCGCTCGCCAGCGACGTCAGCACCGGGACGTCCTTGGCATCGCTGCCCGACACCTCGATCCCGCGAGCGAGCATGATGCGAGCGACCCCGGACATCCCGGCGCCTCCGATGGCGAGGAAGTGGACCCGTCCGAGCTCGTCAGCCCTCGGGACCTGGGCGGAGAAGTCGAACCTCGCTGCGGCAAAAGGCTGCTCAACCGTGGGCTGATCGGTCATCGACGGGAGCCCCAGGCCTCGTCGACGAGGTCGGCGAGGGCCTCGTCCGCAGCACGCTCCCCCAGCCGGGCCGCCGCCTGCGTCATGCGAGCAAGCTGCTCGTCGTCGGTGGCGAGCGGGAGCACGTGCGCCTGCACCCACTCGGGCGTCATTGCCGCGTCCTCGACGAGGATCCCGCCGCCGGCGGCCACCACCTCACTGGCATTGAGGCGCTGCTCTCCGTTGCCGATCGGCAGTGGCACGTAGACGGCGGGCAGGCCCACGGCAGTGAGCTCGCACACCGTGTTGGCACCTGATCGGGCCACGACGAGGCCTGCCGCGGCGTAGGCGAGCTCCATCTGGTCGGCGTAGGGGACGACGCGGTAGGGAGCGCCGACATCGGGCACCTCGGGCGTGAAGTCCTTGCCGAGCCCCGTGAGGTGCAGGACCTGGACGCCGGCCCGGCTCAGCCGCTCGGCGGAGGCCGCGAACGCGTCGTTGATCCGCTGCGCCCCCAGTGAGCCGCCGGTGACGAGCACGGTGGGCCGGTCGGCCTCGAGCCGGAAGTGGTCGAGGGCCTCCGGCCGAGTCGCCGCGCGGTCCAGTTGGGTGATCTCGCGACGCAGCGGCATCCCGATGCGCCGCGCCCCCGGGAGCCGGGTCCGCGAGAACGTGGTCGCGACGTACGGCGTCCACCGGGCGCCGAGACGGTTGGCGAGACCGGCGCGGGCGTTCTGCTCATGGATGACGATCGGGATCCGGCGCCGGCGGGCGGCGAGATAGGCGGGCGTGCTGACGTAGCCGCCGAACCCGACGACGACCTCGGCCCGGGTCTCGTCGATGGCCCGTCCGGCTGCCGCCACCGCTTCCTTGAGCCGGCCGGGCAGCCGCAGCAGGTCCGTACTCGGCCGACGAGGCAGCGGGACCTTTGGCACGTAGCGCAGGTCGAAGCCGCGAGCCGGCACCAGCCGTGCCTCGAGGCCGACCTGGGTGCCGAGCGCGGTGACCGTGATACCCCGGTGTCGGCGCACCAGGGCGTCGGCGAGAGCCAGCAGCGGCGAGACGTGGCCGGCGCTGCCTCCCCCGGCGAGCAGGACGGAGGTGGGCGAGGACACGGCGATCACCGGTTTCTGCGACGGGTCGGACGGGAGGGTCGCCGGGAGGGAAGGATGCTGAGCGTCCGCTTGATGACCCCGGGACGGGCGGCGAGCAGGGTCCGGCAGCCTGGCTCACTGCGCGCGAAGGAGAGCAGCATGCCAAGGGCGAGCAGCGTGGTGACGAGCGAGGAACCCCCAGCAGACACGAGTGGGAGTGGGACGCCGACCACGGGAAACAGCCCGATGACCGAGCCGATGTTGATGGTGGCCTGGCCGATGAGCCAGGCCATGATCCCGGCGGAGGCGACCCGGATGAAGCGGTCCTGCGTCCGCGTGACGAGCCGGTAGCAGGCCCAGGCGAGCACGCCGAAGAGGACGAGGACCAGGAGGGTGCCGGGCAGCCCCAGCTCCTCACCGATGATGGCGAAGATGAAGTCGTTGTGGGCCTCCGAGAGCCACTTCCACTTCTCCTTGGAGCCGCCGAGGCCGACGCCCCACCAGCCGCCGTCGGCGAGGGCGTAGAGCCCGTGGACGGACTGCCCACACCAGCCGTCCGGGTCGGTCTGGCAGGTCGGGTCCAGCCAGTTGCTGATGCGTGTCGTGCGGTTGCTGCTGGACGTGACGAGGAAGACGATGCCCGCAAGGAGGCCGGCACCACCGACGACGAAGAGCCGTTTGGGCGCGCCCGCGACGAAGAGGACGGCAACGACGATGAGCCCCATGACGAGGCCCGTCCCGAGGTCATTCCCCCCGAGGACGAGCGCGAGGACGACCGCGCTGATCGGCAGGACGTACGGCAGGACGGCGTGGAGCCAGTTGCCGACGAGGCTGCCCTTGTTGGCGAAGATCGCGGCCCCGGTGAGGACGAGGGCGATCTTGGCGAACTCCGACGGCTGGATCTGGATGAACCCGAGGTCGAGCCAGTTGAGGTTGCCCTGCACCTCGACGCCGAGGGCGGGCACGAAGACGGCCGCCTGGAGCCCGACGGCCCCGACGAGGGACACGCCGGCCAGGCGTCGCCACCACCGGACCGGCCACCGGGCCGCCCATGCCGCCACGGCGGCGCCGACCACGGCGAAGAGCAGCTGTCTCACGAAGTCGGTGTAGAACGCCTCGTCGGCGAGGAGCGCCTCGACGCTGGACGCGGAGAACACCATGATGAGGCCGAACACGACGAGTGTCGTGGTGACCCCGAGCAACAGGTAGTACGTCGTGAGCGGCGACTCGAGCTTGCCGAAGTGCAGGAGCGACGGGCCGGCATCGGCCTCAGCCGCCCCACCCCTCCCCCGGCCTGCGGCGGCTCGCTCGGCAGGTCTCTTCGCCGTCCGGTGCGGCGGCCTGGTGCCGGCGCCCGCCGCTCGTCGGCCAGTGGTCACCGAGCTCACAGGTCACCACCGCTCCCCTCCACGAGCCGCCGGACGGCCGCCTCGAAGGCGTCGCCACGCGCGCTGTAGTTGGTGAACATGTCCATAGACGCGGCCGCCGGAGCGAGCAGGACCACGTCACCGGGCTGCGCGAGGCGCGCGGCCTGCGTGACGACGAGGTCCATGACCCCAGTGTCCGTGTCGGGGACGTCCACGACCGGCACATCCGGTGCGTGTCGGGCCAGTGCCTGGGCGAGCTTGGCCCGGTCGGCGCCGATGAGCACCACGCCACGCAGCCGTGAGGCAACCTCCTCGACGAGGCTGTCGACGTCGGCGCCCTTGAGCAGCCCACCCGCGATCCAGATGACGCTGTCGAACGACGTGAGGGCCGCAGCGGCGGCGTGCGCGTTGGTCGCCTTGGAGTCGTTGACCCACCGCACCCCGCGCAGCGTGGCGATCTCCGCGATCCGGTGCCGGTCGGGCCGGAAGGCGCGTAGCCCGTCACGCACCGCCAGCGGTCCCACACCGTAGGCCCGGGCGAGCGCCGCGGCGGCCAACGCGTTGGCGAGGTAGTGGGGCGGCACCGACGATGCGTCGCCTCGCAGGTCGTCCATGGTGCACAGCTCCGCCGCCGCGTGCTGTCGCTGCTCGACGAAGGCCCGATCGGCGAGCACGTCGTCGACGACCCCGATCATGGACGGCGCCGGGATCCCCGTCGTGAAGCCGATGGCCCGGCAGCCCTCGACGACCTCGGCCTCCATGACGAGCTGCTCCGTCTGGATGTCGGCGACGTTGTAGACGCAGGCGAGGTGGGTGTTGTCGTAGACCTTGCCCTTCGCTCGCAGGTACTCGGCGTAGGAGCCGTGCCAGTCGAGATGGTCGGGGGCGACGTTGAGCACCGCTGAGGCAACCGCGGAGACCGATCGCTGCCAGTGCAGCTGGAAGCTGGACAGCTCGACCGCGAGCACGTCGTAGGGCTCGGGGTGCAGGACCGCCTCGAGGATCGGCGTGCCGACGTTGCCGGCCGACGTCGCGCGCAGGCCGGACGACCGCAGGATCGAGGCGAGCATGTTGACGGTCGTCGTCTTGCCGTTCGTGCCGGTGACGGTGAGCCAGGGAGCCGCGCCCTCTAGGGCACGCATCCGCCAGGCCAGCTCGACTTCGCCCCAGATCGGCACCCCGCGGGTGGTTGCCGCGAGCATCAGGGGGTCGTGTGGCGGCACGCCGGGAGAGGTCACCACGAGCTGCGTGTCCTCGGGCGGCTCGCTCAGGTGCTGCGGCCCGAGCCGGACGTCGACGCCCAGGATGTCGAGGATGGCGGCTCGCTCGCTGATCACGTCCGTGACGTCGCGGGACACCGCCGTGACCGCCGCTCCCCGCTCGGCGAGTGCGTCGGCGGCAGCGAACCCGGACACGCCGAGACCGACGACGAGGACGCGCAGGCCGGACCAGTCTGCATCTCGATGCGTGAGTCCGTGCCGGGGCTCGTAGGCGGGATCGAAGCTCATTGCGTCCCCACCACCCACTCCGCGTAGAAGACACCGAGCCCGAGGGCGACGAACAGGCCCGCGATGATCCAGAACCGGACGACGACGGTGACCTCGTGCCAGCCCACCATCTCGAAATGATGGTGCAGCGGCGCCATCCGCAACACCCGTTTGCCGGTCGTCTTGAACGAGATCACCTGGGCCATCACGGACAGCACCTCGAGGACGAAGAGGCCGCCGAGGATGATGATGAGCAGCTGGGTGCGAGTCGTGATGGCAAGGCCGGCGAGCGCTCCGCCGAGGGCGAGCGAGCCCGTGTCACCCATGAAGATCTTGGCCGGGGTCGCGTTCCACCAGAGGAAGCCGAAGCACGCTCCCATGCCCGCCGCAGCCACGAGCGCGAGGTCGTGCGAGTCGCGCACCTCGTAGCACTTGATGCCCGGGTTGGTCTGGCAGTTCTGGTTGAAGGTCCACAGGCTGATGAGGACATAGGCACCGAACACCATCGTCGAGACCCCGGTGGCGAGGCCGTCGAGGCCGTCGGTGAGGTTCACGCCGTTCGACGTGCCGGCGATCATGAGGTTGGCATAGATGACGAAGAGGATCATCCCGATGAGCGTGCCCGCGAAGGCCAGGTTGATGTTCGTGTCGCGGACGAAGGAGATGAACGGCGAGGCGGGCGTCCGGTACTGGTCGTTGGGGAACTGCAGCGCGAGAACCGCGAAGATGACGCCGACGAGGGTCTGGCCGAGCAGCTTCTCGCGTGACCGCAGCCCGAGACTGCGCTGCTTGGAGATCTTGATGAAGTCGTCGAGGAAGCCGACGATGCCGAGTCCCGTCATGAGGAACAGGACGAGCATGCCGCTCGCGGTGAGGGGCGTGAGCGTGACCAGGTGCGCGGCTGCGTATGCGCCGAGGGTGGCGGCCAGGATGACCGCCCCTCCCATGGTCGGGGTGCCACGCTTGGTGTGATGCGTGGTCGGCCCGTCGTCGCGGACGAACTGGCCGTAGCCGCGTCGCACGAGGAACTTGATGAACAGTGGGGTGCCCAGGAGGGAGAAGATCAGTGAGAACGCGGCCGCCGCAAGGACACCCTTCACGGCGCCACCGTCCTCTCGTCTCGCTCGTCGGGCCGGTCGTCCACGGCGGCAACAGCGCCTTCAGCACCGACGGTGCGCCCGCCCTCAGCCCACTCGCCGGTGGCGGCGAGCCGGTCACCGAGCCACCGTAGCCCGCTGTCGCGGCTCGACTTGAGCAACACGACATCGCCGGGCTGCAGGCGTGCCTCGAGGAACTCGTGGGCAGCGTCGACGTCCGGGAGCCATTCGGCGGCGCCGTACGCCCGTGCCCCCTCGCCGACCGCCACGACGTGGTCGACACCCAGCCCGGCGGCATACGACCCGATGGCGGAGTGCTCCCGGTCACTGTCCGGCCCGAGCTCGAGCATTCCGCCGACCACGGCCCACCGCGCTCCCGACGTCGAGATGACGGCGAGCGCGTCGAGCGCTGCACGCATCGAGTCAGGGTTGGCGTTGTAGGCGTCGTTGACGACGACGACACCGTCTGGGCGCTCGGTGATCTCCATCCTCCAGCGGCTCACCGGCGTCGCCGCGGAGAGCGCAGCCGCCACCCGGTCGAGCGACATCCCGAGCTCCAGTGCCGCCGCCGCCACCGCGAGTGAGTTTGCGACGTGGTGGGCACCGCTGAGCTGCAAGGACACTCGCGCGCGCCCTTCCAGGGCGATGAGGTCGTATGCCGCTCTGCCCAGCTTGTCGACGGACACGTCCTCCGCGCGCACCTCCGCATGAGGCGAGAGACCGACGAGCTGCACGCGCGACCGCAGGTCGCCTGCCATCGCGGCGACGACGGGATCGTCGGCGTTGAGGATGGACAGGCCGTCCGGTGGCACCGCCTTGGGCAGCTCGGACTTGGCGAGCGCGATGTTGGCGCGCGAGCCGAACTCCCCGACGTGCGCGGTGCCGACGTTGAGGACGATCGCGACGTGCGGCGGGGCGATGCGGGTGAGGTACTCGACGTGACCGATCCCGCGGGCGCCCATCTCCACGACGAGGTAGCGCGTGGCGGGCGTGATGCGGCAGACGGTGAGGGGCACCCCGATCTCGCCGTTGAGCGAGTTCAGCGGCGCCACCGTCTCGCCTGCGGTGGACAGGACGGAGGCCAGCAGGTCCTTCGTCGTCGTCTTTCCGGACGAGCCGGTGATCCCGACGATGCGCACGCCGGGCGCCCGGTCGACCACACCTCGGCCGAGTCGCCCGAACGCGGTCTGGACGTCGTCGACGACGATGGTGGGCACGCGCTCGATGGGCCGCGAGCCGAGCACCGCCACCGCTCCGGCCGCCACGGCGGCGGGGGCGTAGTCGTGACCGTCAGCGAACTCCCCGACCCGGGCGACGTAGAGGCTGCCCGGTCCGCACTCCCGGGAGTCGGTGGTCACGACGCCG
Source organism: Intrasporangium sp. (assembly GCF_035280925.1). GTDB lineage: Bacteria > Actinomycetota > Actinomycetes > Actinomycetales > Dermatophilaceae > Intrasporangium. The sequence continues at coordinate 25,119 of NZ_DATEEY010000069.1, forward strand.
TGGACGACCACGGCGGCCGGGTCATCGCAGCCGTGGAGCTCGCCGCCCGTCACCTCGACGAGCTCCGCCAGGTTGAGTGGGATCACCGGGCTCCTCCCACGACGGCGGCACTGAGCGCCGACCGCACGGCGTCCCGGTCATCGAACGGGTGCTTCACCCCGTGGATCTCCTGTCCCTTCTCGTGGCCCTTGCCGAGGACGACGACGGTGTCCACCGCGCCTGAGCCGCTGGAGCCGATCGAGCCGCGGACGGCCATCGCGACCGCCTCGTTGATGGCCTGGGTCCTGGAGCCACCGTCGAGCACCTCGGTCGCCCTCGCACCGCCCTCGCGGACGACCCGTTGGGCACCGGCCAGAACGGCCTCTCGAATCGTCGCGGGATCCTCGGAGCGCGGGTTGTCGTCGGTCACGATGACGACGTCCGCTCGCTTCCCCGCCGCCACTCCCATGGCCTCTCGCTTGCTGCGGTCCCGGTCACCACCGGCCCCGAGGACGGCGATGAGCCGACCCGAGGTGGAGGGCCGCAATGCCGTCAGGGCAGCGTCGATGGCGTCGGGGGTGTGGGCGAAGTCGACGATGCAGCGAGGCTCGCCACCGCCGCCCTCCGAGACGACCTCCATCCGGCCGGGGACCACGGGGGGCACAGCCAGAGCTGCCTGGACGTGGTCCGGCTCGAACCCGAGGCGCATCAGGGCGACGGCCGCGATCGCCGTGTTGGCGATGTTGAAGGAACCGGGCAGGTGGGACACCAGGTCGAGCGAGACATCGCCTGACCGGTTGTACAGCCGGAACGCGCCACGCTGCGCCGCGCCCGGGCCGGCGGCTGGTCCTGGACCAGGTGCCCCATCGGGCCGGGTCGCGGCGACCGCCCAGTCTGCGTCAGGGCCGTCAGAGCCCGTCGTCGTCAGCGTCGTCACGGGCACGGTGGCTCGATCGAGCAGAAGGCACCCCCACTCGTCGTCGATGCAGACGACTCCTGCGACGCACCGCTCGGGCGTGAAGAGGCTGGCCTTCGCCTCGAAGTAGTCATCCATCGAGTGGTGGTAGTCGAGATGGTCCTGCGAGAGGTTGGTGAACAGGGCCACGTCATAGACGACGCCATCGACCCGGTGCTGGTGCAGCGCATGGCTCGACACCTCCATGACGCACGTGTCGGCTCCTCGCTCCCTCATCACCGCGAGGAAGGCGTGGAGATCGGGTGACTCGGGGGTGGTGAAGGCGGAGTCCAGGCGCTCCTCACCGATGCGGGTCTCGACGGTGCCGATGAGGCCGGTCCGGCGACCGAGCGCCCGAAGGGCCGACTCGAGGAGGTAGGCCGTCGTCGTCTTGCCGTTGGTGCCGGTGATCCCGATCATCGTCAGGTCTGAGCCAGGGTCGCCGTAGACGGTCGCGGCGATGCGACCGAGGCGGGCCCGCGGGCTGTCGCTGACGAGGACCGGGATGTTGAGTGCCCCGTGCTCCTCGATCGCGGCCGCCCCTGCATCGTCGGTGACCACGGCGACGGCGCCGAGCCGCACGGCGTCAGCCGCGAACCGGGCCCCATGGACATGGTGCCCCGGGAGGGCGGCATAGAGGTCGCCCGGCCGGATCGCCCGGCTGTCCAGCGAGACGCCCGTGACCAGGAGGTCCGGAGGGACGTCGGTGGCTCGCTGGGCTGGGCGGAGGCCTCCGCTAGGCCCGGCGAGGACGCGCAGGGACACGCCCGACGTCGAGGGTCGGATCAGGTCAGGTGACACGTCAGCCCAACTTACAGGCCATCCCGGCGGGCCCGAGCGTCGCTCAGCACGTCGGGGTCGTTCGCCGAGAGGCCGTGGTCCGCCCACACGTGGTACTCGAGGTCCGATGGCGCGCTCCACGGCGTGTTCTCCCGCTGGAGGAGATAGGTCATCACCTGGTTGAAGACCGGGCCGGCCAAGGCCCCGCCGAACATTCCCGCCTGCGGTTTGTGGATGAACACCGCGACGACATATCTGGGCTTCTCGGCCGGGGCGTAGCCGATGAACGACGCGGTGAAGCCGTTGTAGCGGCCGAGCTTGTCGTCGTAGCGATCGGCGGTACCGGTCTTCCCGGCCACGCGATAGCCCTTGATCCTGGCGTCAGCGGCCGTGCCGTTCTCGCCCGTGACCTCCTCGAGCATCCGGCTCAGCTGGGTGGCGGTGCGTTCCGACACCACCCGGGTGCCCTGCCCCGAAGGGGCCGGGACGTAGGTGCCGCTGTCGTTGTACGTGCCCTCGACCAGGGAAAGCGGCATCCGGATCCCGCCGTTGGCCACCGTCGCGAACACGCTGGCCGCCTGGACCGCCGTGAGGGCGTATCCCTGGCCGAAGAGCACGGTGTACCGCTGCGGGGCGTTCCAGTCGCTCGCCTTGGCGAGCTGGCCGCTCGACTCCCCCGCGAAGCCCACCTCGGTCTTCTCGCCGACGCCGAACTTCCGGTACAGCTGCTCCAGCGCCGTTGCCGGGACTCGCTCTCCGACGAGGATCGTGCCGAGGTTCGACGACTTGGCGATGACGCCGGTCGCTGTCAGGTGCTCGGTCCCGTGGTTCTCGTGGTCCTTGAACTTCATCCCCGCCCGCGGCAGCCGATTCGGGACGATGACGCCGGTGTCTGGCGTGACCACGCCGTGCTCCAGCGCGGCGGCCATCGTCATGAGCTTCCCGGTCGATCCGGGCTCGAAGGCGTCTTCGAAGGCGTGGTTGCGCAGGGCCGCCGTGGAGGCCGATGACAGGTCATTGGGGTCGAACGCCGGGTAGCTGGCGGCGGCGCGGATCTTGCCTGTCGCCAGTTCGAGGACGATCGCCGTGCCCGTCTCGGCCTTGACGGCGGTCACCTGCTTGGCGAGCGCGTTCTGTGCGTACCACTGGATGTCGGAGTCGATGGTGAGCCTGACGTTGCGGCCGTCCACCGCCGGTCGGTCGACCCGCTGGGAGCCGGGGATGACCGCGCCGTTCTGCGCCCGCTCGGCCACGGTCGTGCCTGACGTGCCGGCCAGCGTCCCGTCGAGCATGAGCTCGACGCCGCCCCCCGCCGTCTGGTCTGCCGCGTTGACGTAGCCGACGAGCTGCCCCAGCGCCATCGACGTCGGGTAGAGGCGCTTGGCCGTGCGTTCCGCCGCGATCCCGGGCACCCCGACGGCCTGGATCTGGCGCCAGTCGCTCGGGGTGACGTCCTTCTTGACGATGACGTATCGGGTGTTCGGCTGGGTGAAGAGAGCCGTGAGGCGGGAGACGTCGAGGCCGAGCCTCGGCGCCAGGTCGACCGCCGCCTGGTTCACGCCCTGCCACCCACACTCTCCGTTGACCTTGACGTAGCACTGGATCGCCACCGGGTCGGCGGCGATCGTGAAGCGCTCGACGCTGTCGGCCAGGACCTGGCCCTTGGTGTCGAGGATCTGCCCACGCATCGCCGGGGTGTGCAGCTTGATCAGGCGCTTGGACAGTGCCGCGGCCTGCGTCGCAGAGGCGTCGAAGGCCTGGATCCGCAACAGCTGCGCGGCGAACACGCTGAAGAGGAAGAGCACGGCGACGAGCATGGCCCGTGCCCGGGCGCGCGGGTTGGCCACTGCGATGTGCAGGCGGCGTCGCCGGCGCGGTCCAGAAGGCACTCGGTCACGTCTCGGCGCCGGGCCGCGACCGCGCGGACTCGGGGTGGCGGGACCCGTGGTGTGCTTGGGGGCCCGGCTGCGCGGTTGAGGGTTGTGCGGTTCACGGTTGTGCGGTTCAGGGCTGCGCCGCGCTTGGCGCGGTGCCGAGGTGCGAACGCGGTCCGATGTCCGGGTGGCGGCACCGCGCCCCTGGCCGGTCCGACCTGCGGGAGCCGGGCGACCCGAGCGACCAGGAGCCCCGGCGGACCCGGATGCTGGTCCTCGAGAGTTGGCCACGGTTCACCTCGTCCGCGTGGTCTGAGTCGGGGTGGCGGTCGGAGTGGCGGTCGGGGTGGCGGTCGGGGTGGCGGTCGGGGTGGCGGTCGGTGTGGCGGGCGTGGTGACGGTCGGCGCGGCGGCCGGGGTCGCCCTGGGCTTGGCGACCGGGGTGGGACTGGTCACGACCGGAAAGGCGAGGGACCGGCTCGCCGGGTGCGCGGTCCCCGAGACCTTGCCGGTCGCGATGTCGATGTGAGCACGTTCATTGGACCGCACCAGACCCAGCCGGCTCGCCTTCTCGGCCAGCGCGCCGCTCGCGGACGCACTCTCGATCTGCTCCTGGAGGTTGCCGGCGGCCTCGCCGAGGAGCGCCGACTCGCGCTGGAGCTCGCCGAGCTCGATCGAGCCCTTCGCCAAGGCCGTGTTGAGCACGAGCAGGGCGATGAGTCCGGTCACGAGCAGCGTGACGCAGATGGCCGCGAAGGCGCCACTGCCCGTCGTCGTGATGCGGGCGGGGATGACTCGCAGCGGTGCCCGCGCCGGACCGCGCCGCGGGGCACGCGCCGGGGACCGGAGCGGCCTGGCGGTCGCGGTGGCCTGGCTCATCGGACGGCTCCTCTCCTGGGTGCACGCCGGCTCGTGGCGGCGCGGCTCGCGGTTGTCTGGCTGGCTGTTGTCCGGCTGGCTGTTGTCCGGCTCGGTGCTGCCTGGCTCTGGAGGGCCGTGGCCGCCGTCGCGCCGGTGTCTCGGATCCGTTCGACGGCCCGGAGCTTGGCGGAGGCGGCCCGCGGGTTCGCGAGGACCTCGGCATCGTCGGGCTGCTCGGCTCCACGCGTGAGGGCGCGGAGGTAGGGGGCATGCTCCGGCAGCTCGACGGGAAGGCCGGGCGGCGCGCTCGAGGTCGTACCTGCAGCGATCGCGCGTTTGGTCAGGCGGTCCTCCAGCGAGTGGAACGACAGAGCCGCCATGCGCCCGCCGACGCCGAGGACGTCGATGGCGGCCGACACCGCGCGTTCCCAGCCGCCGAGCTCGTCGTTGACCTCGATCCGCAGGGCCTGGAACGTCCGCTTGGCCGGGTGGCCGCTCTGGCGCTGAGACGCAACGGGGATGACTCGGCGGAGCAGCTCGACGAGTCGTGCCGACGTCGTGAACGGCGCCGTCGCGCGCTCCCGGACGACCGCCGCCGCGATCTTTCGGGCGAAGCGCTCCTCGCCGTAGTCGCGCAGGATGCGGGTCAGCTCTTCCACCGGGTACTCGTTGAGGACGTTCGCCGCCGTCGGCCCACTCGTCTGGTCCATCCGCATGTCGAGCGGTGCGTCGGCGCGGTAGGCGAAGCCGCGGTCCTCCTCGTCGAGCTGCAGCGAGCTGACCCCGAGGTCGAACACGATCCCGTCGACGTGCTGCAGGCCAGCGGCCAGGATGACCCGGGCGATCTGGTCGTTCGTCGCGTGGACCGCCGTGAAGCGGTCCCCGAACCCAGCGAGCCGCTCGCCCGCGAGCTCGAGCGCCTCCCGGTCGCGGTCGATGCCGATGACGCGGCACTGCGGGAACCGCTCGAGCACGCCCTCGGCGTGACCGCCCATGCCGAGTGTCCCGTCCACGTGGACGGCTCCGTCGTGCGACAGGGCCGGCGCCAGGAGATCGAGGATCCGGTCGCGCATGATCGGGACGTGGCGTTCCTGCGCCTGTCCTCGGTCGGTCATGCTCGTCCCTCTCTCGCGTGCCCCTCAGCGCGGGAAGCGCGGTGGTGGCTGGTGCTCCCGGTGGTTCTGTGGTTCGAATGGTGCTGGTGTGACTGGTGGGCAATGACGGGGCGCTCTGCGAGTGGAGGGAGGGAGCCGAGCGTCCTTGGTGGCTGTGGCCTGGTGGCTGTGGCGTGGCGACTGTGGCGTGGCGACTGTGGCGTGGCGACTCTGCGGTGGCGACCTGGGCGCTGGTCCCCATCCGCATCCCCGCCCGGGACGGGGGAAGTCGCCTCGGGAGCGGAGCGGCTGGAGGCCGGCACACAGGTCTGCAGGAAGGTCGGTCGCGCGCTCAGAAGAGTCCGGGGATCACCTCCTCCTCGGTCTCGGCGAAGCTCTGCTCCGTCTCCGCGAGGTAGGCGTTCCACGCCACGCTGTCCCAGACCTCGAGCCGCGAGCCGGCACCGATCACGGTGACCTCGCGGTCGAGTCCCGCGTACTCACGCAGCTTGGCCGGGATGGTGAAGCGGCCCTGCTTGTCCGGGACCTCGTCCGACGCCCCGGACAGGAAGACGCGGCTGTAGTCCCGCGCCTTCCGGCTGGACGTGGGCGCCTGGCGCATCTGCTCGGCCACCGTGACGAACTCGTCCATGGGAAAGATGAAGAGGCAGCGCTCCTGCCCCCGCGTCACGACCAGGCCGCCCGCCATGCGGTCGCGGTACTTCGCGGGCAGGAACAGTCGGCCCTTGTCGTCGAGCCGGGGCGTGTGCGTTCCGAGAAACACAGGTCCGCCACCTCCCCTACGTCGACCCGTCGGCGTCCCCACTGCCTTCCTTGGTGCTCCACCATACTCCACTTTCCCCCACGGTCAACGACTCCGACGGCTTGTGGAGGGACTTCTTGGCCTCGTTTTCGCACGTCAGAGGCGGTGGAGTGAAGTGGAGGCGTATGCCGCTGTGCTCGCCCCGCGGGGACGGAACCGTGCGCGCGGGGCCAGCTCAGCGGCATACGGCAGGGCTGTCTGGAGGTCTGTACCGTGCTCATGGAGGCGACGGCAGCGATTTTCCGGACGCCCGCAACGACTCGGGGGGACACTGGTGGAGGAAAGTGGTGCACTCGTCGACACCGGTGGGTCGAAACGTCTCCATCCGGTCACGACCGCCCGCTCACTTCCGACGCCGCGGCCTGATGGGAGAAGATCACGTGACGTCCACGTCGCCTCACGCAGACGATGGTGCCTGGCCAGGTGGACACGACTCGGGAGCGCGCCGGACCATGGAGGGCTCCCATCTGGGACAGACGGAGGACAGCGTGACGACAGACACCACCGGTACGGAGACGACCGAGGACCTCGACCTCGTCAGGAAGGTGGCGGATCGGCTCTTCGGGGCGATGACGCGAGTCATCGAGGGCAAGCCGGAGGTCGTGCGCACCACCATCACCGTCCTGTTCGCGAGTGGACACCTGCTCATCGAGGACGTGCCCGGCGTCGGCAAGACGCTGCTCGCCAAGACCTTGGCCAGGTCCATCGACGCGTCGGTCCGACGCATCCAGTTCACGCCCGACCTGCTGCCGAGCGACGTGACCGGCGTCAGCATCTTCAACCAGGACGCGCGGCGGTTCGAGTTCCGTCCGGGCGCCATCTTCGCCAACGTCGTCGTCGGTGACGAGATCAACCGAGCCTCGCCGAAGACCCAGTCCGCCCTCCTCGAGTCGATGGAGGAGCGGCAGGTCACGGTCGACGGCACGACGTACCCCCTCAAGGCGCCGTTCATCGTCATGGCGACCCAGAACCCGATCGAGATGGAGGGCACCTATCCCCTCCCCGAGGCCCAGCGCGACCGCTTCATGGCCCGGATCTCGATGGGTTACCCGGCACCCCGGGCAGAGCTGACCCTGCTCGACAGCCACAGCGCCCAGTCACCGCTCGAGCACCTCAGTGCGGTCACGGATGCCGCCACGATCAACCGCGTCGTGGCGGCCGTGACGCAGGTGCATGCCAGCCCTGCCGTGCGGCAGTACATCGTCGACCTCGTCACTCGGTCGCGCTCCACGACCGCGTTGCGCCTCGGGGCCTCGCCGCGTGCGGGACTGCACCTGCTCCGGGCAGCCCGGGCCCAAGCCGCCCTGGAGGGACGCGACCACGTCATCCCGGACGACGTGCAGTCGCTTGCCGTCGCTGTGCTCTCCCACCGGCTCATGCCCTCCAGCGAGACCCAGCTCGCCCGACGGACGACCGCCGAGGTCGTCACCGACCTGCTGCGTCAGGTGCCGGTGCCGTCCCGCACCAGGTGAGGTCGAGATGCGTTCGCTTCGAGGACTGCTGACGACGAGGGGACGCGCCTTCGTCGGGGCGGGTCTCACGCTTTCGCTCGCGGGGATCATCTTCGGTTTCCGGGACCTCACCCGTTTCGGCGTCCTGCTCGTGGCGCTGCCCTACATCAGCGCGCTCCTCGTGCGCACGCGCCAGACGCGCATGCGCATCGAGCGGCACCTCTCGCCGGACCGGATCACCGTGGGGCAGGACGCGCACGTCGCCCTGGCCTTCGAGAACGTCTCGACGACCACGACGCCCGTCTTCCTCGCGGAGGAGCGACTCGACTACGTCCTCGGCGACCGACCGCGGTTCATCGTCGGTCGCATCCCGCCCGGACGGGTCCGGATCATCGACTACACCGTCCGGTCGCACCTGCGCGGGCGTCATCACCTCGGACCGCTTGCCGTGCAGGTCCAGGATCCGTTCGGCCTCGCCACGCGCAACGCGGTCCTGGAGGGAACAGCCGACCTCGTCATCCTGCCGCAGGTCCACCCGCTGTCCGCCAGCCGGCAGCCGAGCTCCGGCGTGGGGTCCGAAGGCGAGCTCGCCCACCTCATCGCGCTGCACGGCGAGGACGACGTGACCATCCGGGAGTACCGCGACGGCGACGACCTGCGCCGGATCCACTGGCCGGCCACGGCGCGCACCGGCGACCTCATGGTTCGCCAGGAGGACCGGCCGGCCCAGCGACGCGCCGTCGTGCTGCTCGACCCCCGTCCTGACGCCCACGGCGGCAGCGGTGCCACCGGCTCGTTCGAGTGGGCCGTGTCGGCCTGCGCGTCCATCGCCGCACATCTGTGCGAGTCGGGGTATGCCGTTCACCTGGTCTGCCCGGAGACGGTCGACAGCGGGCGGGTCGCCGATCCCCTCCAGATCGACGAGATCCTCGACGTCCTGGCCATCACGGCGCTCCGTCCCAAGTCGACCGATGACCTGCTGCTGCGCGCGGCGCAGGGACTCGCTGCCACGGGCGGGTTCGTCGTCGCGATCGTCGGTCCGCGCGGTCACGAGGTGACGGGCCGGCTGGCCAGCCTGCGCCAGCCCGGCACGAGCGGTCTGGCCCTGGTCCTGGACTCCCGCGCGTTCGGGCGGACCCCCGCGACGTCGGATGGCCGCCCCGGCGGCATCGTCGGGCCGGACCCGGTCGAGCCCCACGTGGACGCCCTCCGGCTCGCTGGCTGGCGCGCGATCCCCGTCGGGCGCGACGACGTCGTCCCGCACGCGTGGGCGGTGCTCACCGCCGCAACCGTGGGAGGCATGCGATGACGCGACGCCGTTGGCGGATCACCGTCCTGGCTGCGCTGGCGACGCTCGCGGCCGTCTATCCCATCACCAGCCTGTTCACCAGTGCGAGATGGCTCCCGAACGCGATGCTCGTGATCGGCCTGACCGCCGCCCTCGGGCTGCTGCTCCGAGGACTGACGCGGTCCCGGCTGCTCATCGTGCTGGTCCAGCTCGTTGTCGTCCTCTACGTCGTGCTGTTCCGCTTCACGGGCGACACGTTCAGCTACGGCATCCCAACGGCAGCGACCGTCGAGCTGGCCAACTCGCTCGGGCTCGATGCGATCGAGACGATCCAGCGCAGCTCCGCCCCAGCGCCGCTCACTGAGGGGGTCGCCTTCTACCTCGTCGCCGCCGTCGCACTCATCGCCGTCCTCGTCGACGCGATGGCGGCGACCTGGCGCGCACCCGCAGCCGCAGGACTCCCCCTGCTGACGGCCTACCTCATCACCGCCGCCAACGGCAACGCCGCCTCCGCGGTGCGCTACTTCATCGTGCCGGTCGTGCTCTGGCTCATCATGCTGCACACGACGGCCCGGGCGACCTTCGGCCGGTGGAGCACGACGAGCGTCAGTGACGTGACGGGAGGCGAGTCGAGCTCCGACAACGCGTCGGCCATGCGCGCGCTGACTGGGGGCGCGGCCAAGCTCGGCGCCCTCGCCGTCGTCGCCGCCCTGTTCGTGCCCATTCTCGTGCCGCACTTCCCGCCGCGTTACCTGACGGACGGTCTCGGTCGCTCGACGGGCTCCGGCGGGGTGGGAACGGTCGGCTTCAACGACACGATCGACCTGCGCAACAGTCTGGTGAACAGCGACGAGACCGCGATCCTCCGGTACACCTCGACCGGGCCGGCCAACGTTCCGCTCCGCGCGCTCGCCACCTCGTTCTACTCCCGGGGGGAGTGGCGAGTCGCCGGGCGGGTTGGGCAGGGCCCCGACCGACCCGTGCCCCTCCCACCGCAGTCGGACCGCCGCGAGTACATCATGACCGTGAGCAACAACGTCCTGAAGGCGCCACGGCTCGCCGCGCCGTATCCGGTGGTGACTCCGGCCATCGAGGGGACCGCCTTCAGGATCGACCCGGTGACGCGGGACATCCGGGTGGAGCGCACGGTTGAGTCGTACCAGGTCACCTATGCCGACGTGAACCCGCCGGTCACGAAGCTGCGCGCTGCCGAGACCCCCACGTCACCGGACATCCTCGCCGACGACCTCGCGATCCCCGATGTCGCGGCCGAGCTGGTCCGCAGCTGGTCCGACGAGGTCACCGCGGGAGCGAGCAACGACTACGACCGAGCCGTCGCGATCCAGGCACATCTGCGCGACACCACGCAGTACACCTACAGCCTCGATCTCGGCGAGCCACCCACCGACGACAGTGGCCAGGAGCTCGACCCGATCACGGCGTTCCACCAGACCCGCCGCGGCTACTGCACGCAGTTCGCGACGGCGATGATCATGTTGGCCCGGGCGCAAGGGATCCCGGCCCGGATGGCCATCGGCTTCATCCCCGGTACCCGCGAGGGCAGCTCCAACATCGTCCGGGCCTCGGATGCGCACGCCTGGCCCGAGCTGTACTTCGAGGGCTCCGGCTGGTTGCGGTTCGAGCCGACCGCCTCACGATCCGGGCCGCCGGCCTACTCGGTCCCGGGTCTCGTCGCGCCGGGGTCCGACCAGACGACAGCCCCGACCGGGGCTGCAGGGACGGCTACCCCGACGAGGACCGAGCGGCCGTTCCAGGAGGGCGAGGCCGGTACATCCACGACGACGTCCTGGGTCGAGCAATGGCTGACCGGCACCAACCTCGTCATCCTCATCATCGTTCTGGTCGTGGTGCTCGGCACGTTCCTCATGCCGCTCACCGCCTGGATCACGCGCAGCCTGCGCCGACGGCGCGCCGCTACGCGCCAGGAGCTCGTCGAGATCGAGTGGGACGCCCTGATGTCGCACTTCGACGACCTCGGCCTGTCCGCGCCACCGGGAGCGACGCTGCGGTCTGCCCGCGAGCGCTACATCACCGACGCTCACCTCGACGACGCACACGCATCGGCCATGCGCCGGGTCACGGCAACCCTCGAACGGGCCCGCTATGACCGACCGGACCGGACCACTCCGGAGCAGACGGAGGGCCTCCACCGGGACATCCGCTCGATTCGTCGACAGGTGTCGGGCACCCGCTCGTGGACGACCCGGGTCAGGTCCTTCCTGTGGCCCACCGAGGGCGTGTCGGTGTGGCGTGGGCTGGGCGGACGGCTCGAACGGATCCTGCGCCGACGCGGGTAGGGCCGTACCACGGCGGCGTCCAGGACAGGCGCTCGTGCCAGACCTCGGGGACCTTCGCCTTCTCGCGACCACAGCTACACCGAGTGGGACGCCGTCCGGGTTCTCGCCGCGGACTTCCTCAGGCTGCTCTCCACGACCCCGACGAGTGAAGAAGCGGGCCAGGCGCCGCGATGAGCGCCTGACCCGCACCGATCGTCGCGTGGCCGGCGATCAAGAGAGGCGATCAGTCGAGGTGGTCAGTCGAGGTGGTCAGTCGAAGTGGTCAGTCGAGGTAGTCACGGAGCACTTGGCTGCGGCTGGGATGGCGCAGCTTGCTCATCGTCTTCGACTCGATCTGACGGATCCGCTCACGCGTGACCCCGTAGACCTTCCCGATCTCGTCCAGGGTCTTCGGCTGGCCGTCTGTGAGCCCGAAGCGCATCGAGACGACGCCCGCCTCTCGCTCGGACAGCGTGTCGAGCACGGAGTGCAGCTGCTCCTGGAGCAGGGTGAAGCTGACTGCGTCAGCCGGAACCACGGCCTCGGAGTCCTCGATGAGGTCACCGAACTCCGAGTCACCGTCCTCGCCGAGGGGGGTGTGCAACGAGATCGGCTCACGACCGTACTTCTGCACCTCGACGACCTTCTCCGGCGTCATGTCGAGCTCCTTGGCCAGCTCCTCCGGCGTGGGCTCGCGCCCGAGGTCCTGGAGCATCTGCCGCTGCACGCGCGCGAGCTTGTTGATGACCTCGACCATGTGGACCGGGATGCGAATGGTCCTGGCCTGGTCGGCCATGGCGCGGGTGATCGCCTGCCGGATCCACCACGTCGCGTACGTGGAGAACTTGTAGCCCTTGGTGTAGTCGAACTTCTCGACCGCCCGGATCAGGCCGAGGTTGCCCTCCTGGATCAGGTCGAGGAACAGCATGCCCCGACCGGTGTACCGCTTGGCGAGCGACACGACGAGGCGCAGGTTGGCCTCGAGGAGGTGGTTCTTGGCCTTCTTCCCGTCCTGCGCGATCCACCAGAGCTCACGCTTGACCTTCATGTCCAGCTTCTCGCCCGAGTTCAGCTTCTCCTCGGCGAACAGGCCGGCCTCGATCCGCTTGGCGAGCTCGACCTCCTGCTCGGCGTTGAGCAGCGCGACCTTGCCTATCTGCTTGAGGTAGTCCTTCACGGGGTCGGCCGTGGCGCCGGCGGTCACCACCTGCTGGGCAGGGGCGTCGTCCTCGTCGTCGTCCCGGATGACGAATCCCGACTCCTCCTCGGCCTCCTGGGCCTCGGGCTGGGCCCCGGCTGCGGCGACGACCTTCTCGTCGTCCTCCTCCGTCTCGGACTCCGGCTCAGGCTCGGGCTCGGACTCCTTCTCGGTCTCGGCGACCTCATCCGGGCTGTCCGCCTCGGTGAGCTCAACGTCCTCGAGCTCGCTCTCGACGGCTTCCACCGGCTCGGCGTCCTCGATCTGCTCCACGTCGGCAGCGGTCCCGTCGGCGTTCGCAGCCTCTCCGTCCGCCCCGGCGGTGCTGCTGGCGGCTGTGCTCTTGGCGACCGTGGACGCCTTCTTGGCCGCCGACTTCTTCGCAGGGCTGGCCGCGGCCTTCGTGACCCCTGCGTTGGTCGTCGCCTTCTTGGCAGTCGTTGCCTTCGCCGTTGCCTTGGTCGTTGCCTTGGGCGCTGCCTTCGTCGTCGACTTGGCGGCGACCTTGCCAGCCTCGGCGCCGGCGCCCTTCGAGGCTTCACCCTTCTTCGCCGGTTTGGCGTTCGCATCTGCCTCGCTCGTGCTTGGCTTGGCGTCGCCGGCGGCACCCGCCGCGGCCGAGCGAGTCCTGCTCGCCGACTTTGTCGTCCTGCTGGTTGTGGTCGGGGTCGCGGTCTTCGCGGCCGCGGCGGTCGTCTTGCGAGCGGTTGCCACAGTGCCTCCCTTGCTGCCTCTGCGGGTGTTGGTTTCCAGTGCCGCGGCGTCCACGACGATCTCGACCTCATTCGCCTCGAGAGTCTTGAGGACCGGCTTCATCTGCCTCAGGTCGAGCTGGGCTTCCACCTGCGCCTGGGCGATCTCCGAGCCAGTGACCCTTCCCGTGGCGCGGCCCTTGACGAGCAGCTGCATGATCGCGTCGTTCTGGAATGCTTTCGGAAGCGTGGTGGGGGTTGCAGCTGGGGTTGCCTTCGGCACGGAGGACGTCACCTTTCGGTCGCACGGGAGGTCGTCGTTCTGCTGCCCGGCGCTGGGGCATGCATCATCAACGAACGAGGATGGGGATTCGCTCCGGAAGGGCTTGGCCTGTCGGAGTCGACTCCTCCGTCGATCTCTCAGTGCGCCTCGTGCGATCCGGCTCAGTCGACATTATAAAACGCCGAGGGGGGCGGCGCGTAAACGTGTTCACCGCCGACCCCTCCGGTCGAGTGCCGATGTGCGTAGCAGGCGCTGTTCGCGCTTGTCATGAGTGACGTCGTCCGTGCTCATCGACGCTCGGGCACGTCCTCGGCGCCCGGTCGCCCGCGCTCAGTCAGCCTTGACCGCAAGCACCGGGCAGCTGGCGTCGAGCAGGATGCGCTGGGCGTTGGAGCCGAGGATGAGCTTGCCAACCGGGCTGCGGCGACGCAGTCCGATGACGATGAAGTCGGCCTTCTCCTGCTCGGCGACGGAGATCAGGTCCTCGGCCGGGTCATTGCCGCGGACGAGCTGTCGCACCTCGTGCTCGAGGCCCCTCTCCTCCAGGACTCCCTTGATGCGGTCCAGCTCGCTCTCGAACCGGGCTGCCTCGTCGGCATCGAAGTCCCTGCCACCTCGATGCGAACTGATGACGACGAGCTTGGTGCCGCGCAGCACGCACTCTTCGGCCGCTCGCTTCAGTGCGGCGCGACCTTCCTTGGTCGCGACGTATCCAACGACAATGGCCACTTTGCCCGGACCTCCTTGGGACGGAAATGTCTGTGCTCGGACGCTACCCGAAAAAGGGCGGTGCAGGCGGGCTCTCCCGAGGCGCGTCGAGGTCAGCTGGTGGTGACTTCTCCCACGCCGGCATCCGCCGCCAGCGCCGCCCGGATGATCTCACCGACCTGGTCGTCCTCGATGAGGAATCCGTCATGGCCGTACGGCGAGCGGATGTGCGCACGCACCGACGTCGGCAGCAGGCCGTGCAGCTCGTCCGAGAGCCGGGGCGGGTAGAGCCGGTCGGTGTCGACCGACGCGATGGTGCACACTGCCTTGACTCGGGTGAGCGCCGCGGGCACCCCACCACGGTCCCGGCCGACATCGTGGGAGTTCATGGCCTCGGTGAGCACCAGGTAGGAGTTGGCGTCGAAGCGCCGGGCCAGCTTGCCGGCGTGGTGGTCGAGATAGCTCTCGACCGCGTAGCGGCCGCGGTCGCCGGACCGCAGCGGGTCCTCACCCAGCTGGGGGCCGCGGCCGAAGCGCTCGCCGAGCTCGGACTCGGTGCGATAGGTGATGTGCGCGATCCGACGTGCAAGACCCAGGCCCGCCTCGGGTGACCGACCGGTGCGGTAGTAGTCGCCACCGGCGTAGTCCGGGTCCTGCTGGATGGCGAGCAGCTGCGGCTGGCACCAGGCGATCTGGTCCGCGGTCGCGTAGGCCGTGCTGGCGAGCACGATGCTGCGGTCCACGCGCTCGGGATGGGTGACCGCCCATTCGATGGCCCGCATGCCGCCCATCGACCCGCCGACGACGGCGGCCAGACGCCTGACGCCCAGGTGCTCGAGCAGGCGAGCCTCGACGTCCACCTGGTCACGAATCGTCACGTAGGGGAAGCGGCTGCCCCATTCCCGCCCGTCCGGTGCGATGCTCGACGGGCCCGTAGTGCCCTGGCAGCCGCCGAGGACGTTGGCGGCGACGACGAAGCACGAGTCAGTGTCGATGGGCCGGCCCGGGCCGATGAGGCCGGGCCACCACCCCGGCGACGGGTGACCATCGCCGGCCGGGCCGTCGACGTGGCTGTCCCCCGTCAGGGCGTGCTCGATGAGCACGACGTTGTCACACGACGCGTTGAGCGTGCCCCACGTCTCGTAGGCGACCGTCACGTCACCGATCGTGCCCCCTCGCTCCAGACCCACCTCGCCGATCTCAGCAAACCTGCGCGACCCCATCGGATCGCCAGGGAGCCAGGCTCCCCCCAACCGGGCATGCGCCGGGGGCGCGGCGAAGCCGTTGCGGACACCTCCATGCCAACGCCGCGTGCGTCGGGTCGCGGTGTGATGGCTGTCTGTCATCGTCAAGGTCGGCTCCCTGTGCTCGCGCTTGCACGCACCGGGCTGGTGCGGCCAGGTCCTCACCCGGGGCACCCCACCGCGAAGGAGGGTTGCCGACCAGCGAGCCGGGGCTTTGCGCTGGTACTCGTGACCTGGCCCAACTGTACGTCAAGCCGTGCCCGACGGACTCCTGCTCGTCCACGGTGTGAACACCGGCAGGAAGCGGTCTCTCGCCTGTCAGGCGGCGGGCATCCGCAGACCGTGGTCGAGGCTGAGCCGCATCAGCCGAGCCAACTTGTGGTCCGGCTCGATCTCGAGGGCGACGTCGATGCACATGCCGGCCTTCGTGCCGTCGCCCCGCCACCAGGCGTGGGAGGCCGCGATCGTCAGCACCGGTGCCGCGAACCGGGCCGGCGTGGCCCGGCAGAGGGCCTCGAGGGTGTGCTCGACCTGGCGCTCGTCGCACGGGAGGTCGTCGACGCCAGGGCCAGAGTCACAGTCCGCCGGATCCTCGACGTCCTGACCCGACCGGCCTCCGGGCGTGTCGAGAGCCTCCAGGCGCCGCCGCAGCCGGTCATCGAACACGTCGGGCTGCAGCCAT
This sequence comes from Intrasporangium sp., assembly GCF_035280925.1. Lineage (GTDB taxonomy): Bacteria > Actinomycetota > Actinomycetes > Actinomycetales > Dermatophilaceae > Intrasporangium. Next base: position 41,328 of record NZ_DATEEY010000069.1, read on the forward strand.
CCCGGGCACAGCCAGGCGATGAGCGCGTCGCGCACCTCCTTGTCGTCGAGCGGTCCGACAACCGCTGGTAGCAGCGTGTCAAGGTCGACTGGCTCGCCGCCGTCCAGCAGCCGGCCCCATGCGGCGAAGCACTCGTCGGCGAGGACGTCCCACCGGGTGGGACGATCGGACGGCGCCTCCTCGGAACACAGGTCCACTCCCTCGTGCTCGACCCACCGCAGGGACCGGGTTCGCAGTGCCGCGTGGTAGCTGCGTCGCCATTGCTCGATGGCCTGCCCCACATCCGAGCCGAGGTCGCCTGTCTCTGCCGCCGGCCGGACGAGGGACTCCATGGCCTCGCGGTCGGCAAGGACGGCTCGACCGAGAGCCACGTAGCCGGCGACGGCAGGCACGTCGGCGGGCGATGGGAGGTCCTTGCCCTCGTCCGGGCAGTCGTCGGCCCTGAGGCAGTACCACCGTCCGTCGCGCACCACGAGGTCTTCGGTCACCGGGATGCCGGCCAGCCCCAGCGCCGCTCCGAGGGCGGCGGCAAGGGGCCGTGCCTCCCCGGAACGGCTCTCGTACGAGACCAGCGCGACTGCCGTCGCCCCCTCCCGTCGGATCGTCTCGGTCAGCTGGGCGGCCGCCTCCGCGGCATGCGGGCTGCCGACGACGTCGATCCGGGCCACCAGGCCGACGGCCCGGTCCCGAAGGCAGATGACGACGACACTTCGCTCAGGTTGGAACCCGAGGTGGAACGGGACGATGGTGACCAGCTCGGCCGGTCCGGAGACTGAGATCCTCTGCATGCCCCCGACACTGGTGGCCGGGAGCGCGCCGCGACAGCGGCTGCTACCCGCCTGTGGACGGGACTCGACTCGCGTCGGGGATGTGGACGCGCCGTGCGGCGCCTCAGCGCTCCAGTCGCTTGCGGACCGTCTCGAGCACGTAGTTCGTCGCAGCCTGCCTGGCCTCGCCACCGAGGCGGGGTCCCGCCCCGGTGGCCGGGACGTCGGCACGATCGGGACTCGCGCTGCCGCTCTGAACCCTGCGTCCGCCACCTGTCCCGGTGGCACTCCGGTCAGCGCTCGTGTGCACGACACCCCCTCGAACCGTCCGAGCGGAGCTGCGAGCAGAGCCGCCCAGACCCTCGCCGGCCTCCCAGGCGAGGAACCGGTCAGTCTCCTCCACCAGCGTGTTGATCGCCCACGAGATGACGACCGCGTCATCGACGGTACCGAGCACGGGAAGCACCGCCTCGGGCACCAGGTCCACCGGCGACACGATGTAGGCCACCGCGCCGGCGAGCAACCCCAGACGACCCCGCGTCGCGCCGACATAGCGGCCACTGAGGGTCGCCCGGACCAGTCTCGGGACCGCCTGCAACCGGCTCGCGAGACTCGGCGCGCCTGGCCTGGTTGACGCGCGGACCAGCGAGGCGACGGTCGCGATGAGCTTGAGACGGTTACCGGCCATACGTCGCCACCGCGGGGAACTCCCGGCCAGCCTGACTGGCGATCTGGGTCAACATGTACGCGTCGACGCCGCCGCCGATGAGACCGCCGATGACCGGCACCGCACGACCGAGCTTCGCGATGATGCCCGAGCCGAGGCGGCCGAGCAGTCGGAACGCGATTGCCTTGTTGAGCACCATGAGCGCGGGCGCCGGGAGCCGTTCGAGCGCGACGGCCGAGAGCTTGCCCCCGGCCGCGAAGACCCCCGCCTTCTTCAGCAGGTCGTCGCTGTCGGCGCCCGCCAGCGTGAGCAGGACGGCCGACCGGATCTCCGGTTGGTCGATGTCGTAACCGCGGAGCCGAGCCGTCGCGGCGGTCATCCGCGTGCCGAGCAGGTAGAACTCCAGGACGTTCGCGGGCAGGGCGACCGCCATGGTGAAGAACCCGCCGAACCCGGTGGCGAAGCCAGCGGCCAGCCCGAGACGGCGGTGCTGGCGATGGACCATCCGGATGGCCTGGTCGGGATCACCACCGGCATCCTTCAGGGCCCGGTCCGCCACCGTGTGTGCGGAGTCGAAGGGCCCCTTCCCGTCGATGCCGACGTCGAGCAGCCGCTCCAGGAGCCGGGTGGCGGCGCCGGTCAGGCCACCCTCGTCGGTGCCCCTCGCCCGCTCGAGCGCGCTGCCACCCGGCCCTTGCTCGGCAACCTCCCGCACCGAAGCTGCGGTGCGGTCCGACGCTTCGCGCGCCTCGTCCTTGCCCCATCCGAAAATGCCCACGTGGCTCCTCTCCCTGAGACGGCTCGTCTCGTCGACCAAGGGCGTCCATCCCTGTCCACCAAGGTCCGGACCCGGCTGACGTTACGCGATCAGAGGCGCGGACGAGAGAATTGGCGACCCCTCCTTCCTTACCCCCTACCCCCCGTTCCTCACCTGGAGACGTCGGTGTGCTCTCCTAGGCTCGTGACCATGACGGAACGCATCCTCCGGGCCCCGGCGCACGAGCTGAGGCGTTCTCACACCAGCCTCAAGTGGCGCGCGCACCCGAGCGACGTGCTGCCGCTCTGGGTGGCGGAGATGGACTGTGAACCGTGCCCCGCCGTCGTCACGGCCGTGTCCGGCGCGATGCGCCGCGGCGACACCGGTTACCCCTGGACGGCCGACTTCACTGAGGCGTTCACGAGTTTCGCTGCGACCCAGTGGAACTGGCACGTGGACCCGCGGACGGGTGTTGTCGTGGCCGACGTCCTCAGCGGCATCGCCCGCCTCCTCGAGACTCTGACTGACCACGCGGCGCCGGTCGTCCTGAGCTCGCCCGTCTACAACGCCTTCTTCACCGTCATCGACTCCTTGGGGCGCAAGCCCCTCGATGCGCCGCTCACGCCGGACGGCCGCCTCGACCCCGAGTCCCTCGCGGACGCGTTCGCGCAGGCGACCACGGGGGGCGCCCGGGCCGCCTACCTGCTGTCCAACCCGCACAATCCCACCGGCACGGTGCACACGTCCGAGGAGCTGGAGACGCTGGCCCGCCTCGCGGACCGCCACGGCGTCACCGTCATCTCCGACGAGATCCATGCCGCCCTGGTGTACGGAGCCGACTCCTTCACGCCCTACCTCACCGTCCCTGCTGCCGAACGCGGCATCACGGTGACATCCGCCTCCAAGGCGTGGAACCTCGCCGGTCTCAAGGCCGGCCTCATCGTCCCTGGACCCGAGGCACGCGCTGCGGTCGGCCGCCTCCACCGCTTCGTCACGTTAGGCGCGAGCCATCTCGGCGTCATCGCGCACACCGCGGCCTGGACCGGAGGCGTCGACTGGGTCCAGCGCCTCGTCCAGGAGCTCGACGCCAACCGCCGCCTGCTCGCCGAGCTCGTCGCCGACCAGCTTCCCGGGGTGCGCCTGCGGCTGCCCGAGGCGACCTACCTCGCCTGGCTCGACTGCGGGGCGCTCGACCTCGGTGACGACCCGTCGGTCCGGTTCCGGGAGCGTGGACGGGTCGCCCTCTCCGAGGGTCCGAGCTTCGGCGAGGGCGGTCGCGGCTGCGTTCGGCTCAACTTCGCCACGTCCCCCGAGATCCTGCGTGAGGCCGTTGGTCGGATGGCCGCTTCCCTTGACTGACCAGGTGCCTGGGCGGCCTGCCGGCCCAGCGCTCGTCGCGCTCGTCGTGGGCACCAACGAGGCGTATGCCGCTGGGCTCGGGCTGGACGAGCCGTGGCCGCTGGCCGATGTGGCGTCCCAGGTCGCCCGGCTGGTCGAGTCGGTCAACCCTCGCTGGGTGGTCTGGTCGGCTGCCAACGGGCTTCGCGGTGTCGTCGCCGCCGGAGTGGAGGTTCCCCGGACGTGGGACCTCGCCGAGGCCCATCGCCTGCTGCACGGCGGCTGGTGGGCCACGCCCGGCCACGTCCTCGCCGGCTGCCGTGGACTGCCTGCACAGGACGTCCCCCTCCCCCGGCGGGCTCGGCGCGCTGGCTTCGATGCCGACCTCTTCGACGTGTCCGGGTCGGGGTCGGACGACCTGCTCACGGGCACGGGGCAGCTGCGAGCCGACGCCCTGGAGGGCTGGGCATCCAGCCCCGACCGCGTGGCAGCCCTTGCCCATCTGGCCCTGGAGTGCCAACGAGACCAGGACGACTCGATGCGGCGCACGGCCGGGCCGGCCGCCAAGCGGCTGGTCCCGACGGTGTGGTCCGAGTCCGCGGCGGCCGTCCTCTGCCTGGAGCTCGAGCGGGACGGCCTGCCCGTCGACCGTCAGGCGGCCGAGGACCTCATCGGGGCCGCCGCCGGGCCGCGACCCCTGGACGACACGGACGCCGCGCGGATCCGTGCGCTGCGCGACCACGTGGTCCTGCGCCACGCATCGGGCCGCGAACGGACCGACCTGCGCAACCCAGCCCAGGTCCGCGACCTGCTCTCATCCGTCGGCGTCGACGTGCCCAGCACCCGGGCCTGGCTCCTCGAGCCGTACCGGCACAGCCACCCGCTCGTCGACGCGCTCCTGACGTGGCGCAAGGACGAGCGGATCGCGACGACGTACGGTTACCGCTGGCTCGACGAGCACGTCGGCGAGGACGACCGCCTCCGTGGGTCGTGGACCGCGTGCGACGGGGCGGCCGGACGGATGACCGCGCAGAACGGCCTGCACAACCTGCCTGCCGCGCTCCGCCCCGCGATCTGCGCGCGACCTGGGCACGTGTTCGTTCGCGCCGACCTCGGACAGGTCGAGCCCCGGGTCCTCGCGGTCGTCAGCGGCGACCGGGCCTTCGCCGAGGCAACCCGCAGCGACGACCTCTACGCACCGGTGGCGGCCAAGCTGCGCGTCGAGCGCCCGGTCGCGAAGGTGGCCGTGCTGGCCGCGATGTACGGCCAGCGCTCCGGTGCGGCGGGCGAGGCACTCGAGGATCTCGAGCGCGCCTACCCGGTCGCGATGGGCCTGCTCGACCGCGCCTACGCCGACGGCGTGGCCCGACGCCCCCTGCGCACCTACGGCGGCCGCCTGATTCCCTTCACCGCGGCGGCTCTTCGTGCTGGCGATCCGGCCACGGAAGGCCAGGATGCGGCAGGGGACGAGCCCAGCGGCATACGGCGGGATGGTGCTGCCGACGCGGCCCGGGGACGCTACGCGCGCAACGCGATCATCCAGGGGTCGGCGGCGGAGCTCTTCAAGACGTGGGCGGCAACGGTGCGCCATGAGGTCCGCCCGCTTGGCGGCCAGATCGTGCTGTGCCTGCATGACGAGCTCCTCGTCCACGTGCCGCTGGCGCGGGCCGAGGAGGCGCGACGCAGCGTGGAGGAGGCGCTTGCCCGAGCGTCACGGACGTGGGCGGGGACTGAGCAGGTGCGCTTCGTCGCCGACACGACCGTCATCCGCCGATGGAGCGAGGCCAAGGAGTGACCTGTTCGCCATGACGTATCACCTGACCGATCCGAACGAGATCCTGCTCGGCTCGCACCAGCCCTCGGCGTTGTGTTGCAAGGGAGCGCGGTCGAACGCACCTGATGCACGGCACTGACGGGGCCGACCCCGGGGTCGCCAGGGGCGGCTCAGCCCGTCGGGCCGTCCTCGCCGTCCGTCTCATCGCCGTCGTCGGCGACATCCTTGAGGAAGGCCTCGAACTCGGCGCCGATCTCGTCGGCCGTCGGCAGGTCGGACAGGTCAGTGGCGAGCAGGCTCCGGTGGCGACGGCCCTCCAGGAACGAGTCGTACTGCTGCTCGAGAGCTCGGACGACTGCCAGAATCTCGTCGGACTGCTCCATCTGGCGAGCGATCTCGGCACGGTCGCGGCCTGCGGCGGCAGCGAGCGCCGTCGTGTCCAGATCGAGGCCGGTGGCCGCGATGACGCGCTGCAACCCGAGGAGCCCCGCATCGGCGAACTCGCTCTGGCCGAGGTAGTGCGGCACGTGCACGGCGAAGCCGATTGCGTCGCGTCCGGCCTCGCCGAGGCGCAGCTCGAGCAGGGCCGAGAAGCTGGCCGGGACCTGGACGGTGCCGAAGGACGTCTCGTTGCCCGACAGCAGCCGCGGGTTCGTGCCGTGCGTGGTGAAGCCGAGGGGGCGTGTGTGCGGCACGGCCATGGGGATGCCGTGGACGCTCACGGTGAGCTCCACCTCGAGCGCTCGGATCAGGATCATGACGGCCTCGGCCATCCGCGCCCACTGGTAGTCGGGCTCCGGCCCCGCGAGGAGCAGGAAGGGCACTCCGTCGCGGTCGCGTACCCGGTACAACAGGAGGCTCGGATCCGCGTAGCTCTCCCAGTGGTCCCGGTCGAAGACCATGGGCGGTCGGCGCCCGCGGTAGTCGAGCAGCTGGTCGACGTCGAACGATGCGATGACGCGGGACTCGTGCGTCTCCAGGAGGTGCTCGGTGAGCAGGCGCTGGGTGTGGCCGGCGTCGACGAACCCGCCCAGCGCAAGCACGAGCACCGATGCGTGCGTGTCCTCGGCGGACAGCGAGACATCAGTCTCGAACTGGAAGAGCTCAGTGGGGTCTTGCACGGGAGGGCCTTTCGTCATGGCGGTTCATCGGGTCCAACGCGGCTCGTGGCGCCATGATTCCCCATCGGGAGGCGTCCCGAAGGGCCGCCGCCATCGCCCGATCGAGTGAACGGCCCTTGGGCCCAGAAGTTGTTCACTCGATGTGTGGGGTGGTCGTCAGGGCGTGAGCCGGGCGAGGGCCTTGAGGATCCGCTGCGGCGACACGCTGTGGGCGGTCCCCAGGGACTGGGCGAAGAGGGACACCCGCAGCTCCTCGATCATCCAGCCGATCTCCGCGACCTCCGCCGCGCCGCGCTGGGACGGGCGCAGGGCCTGCAGCAGGTCGGCGTACCGCCCCTCGACGAGGTCGACCTGGTCGAGGGCCTGGGCGTCACGGGCAAGGTTGGCGGGCGCCTTGTCGAGTCGGTACGCCGCCGCGCGGAGATAGCGGTCGAGGTCCGGAAGCCGCGACCTGCCGGTGTCGGCCACGAAGCCCGGACGGATCAGCTCGCGCAGCTGGGCCCGCACGTCGGCGAGCAGCGGCCGGATCGCCGGATTCGTCGAGCGGTCGAGCTCGGCGAGCCGGTTGGTCAGGGTGAGGTGACGAGCGAGGATCGGCTCGACGAGGCCGACGACCTGGACCACGCGGGCTGTCGTGTGCGTGCGAACAGCCGAGAGTGCCCACTCGAAGTCCTCACGAGTCCGTATGCCGCTGGGCTCGCTCGGTCGTGCGTCGCCCCCTCCCGTCGTGGATCCACTCAACGCCGCGGGCGCGCGCACGACCTCCTCACTGATCGAGTCGACGGCAGCTGCGAGGCAGTCGTCGAGCAGGGCCGGGACGCTCCCGTGCGGGTTGTGGCCGAGGGCGAGCTTCTGGGCATTGGTCAGGCGCGCGAGGATCTGCTGCCACGGCGGGTTGATGCCGAGGAGCAGGAGTCGTCGGACGCCGAGCCGGTGCTCCGCCTCCGCCTCCGCTCGGGTCGGCAGGACCCGCAGGTCGACCGCGGCACCCGTGTCCACGAGGGCTGGGTAGCCCTGGACGCCGGAGCGGCCCTCGAAGACCTCCGGCACCCGATCGACGTCCCAGCTCGTCAGGCCCGTGCGCTCCAGGCCGGTGCTCGCCGCCCGGACCTGCCGGCGCAGCTGGGGGGTCGCTGACTCGCGGACGGACTCGAGGTCCTTTCCCGTCGCGATGGGCGCGCCGTCGGGCGAGTCGACGCTGAACGTCACCCGCAGGTGGCTGGGGACGCGGTCCCAGTCGAAGTCGTCGGGGTCGACCGGAACCCCGGCGCGGCGACGGAGTGCCCTCGCCAGCGCGTCGACCAATGGTCCCTCAGCCGGGTCGAGCTCCGGCACGACGGCACGCGCGTGGTCGGGTGCAGGCACCAGGTGGCGGCGAGTCGTCTTGGGCAACGACCGGATCAGCGCCGTGACGAGCTCCTCCCGGAAGCCGGGCACCTGCCAGTCGAAGCCGTCAGCGGTCACCCGGTTGAGGCGCTCGACGGGGATGTGGACGGTGGCGCCGTCGAGGTCGGAGCCGGGGTCGAACTGGTAGGTGACATCGAGGTCGAGGTCACCCTGGCGCCACGTCGTCGGGTACTCCTCCACACCGAGTGCCCCCCCGCCGTCCCGCAGGAGGAGGTCCTCGGTGAAGGTCAGCAGGTCCGGTGTCTGTCGCCCGGCCTTCTTCCACCACGTGTCGAAGTGCCGGCCGGACACCACGTCTGCGGGAATCCGCTTGTCGTAGAAAGCGACCAGCACACTGTCATCGACCACGAGGTCACGCCGGCGCGTCCGCGCCTCGAGTTGACCGATGCGCTCGAGGAGATCGGCGTTCTCGGTGAGGAAGGCGTGCTCCGTGTGCCAGTCGCCCTCGACCAGGGCGTGGCGGATGAACAGGTCACGAGCCAGCTCCGGATCGACCTTCGCCAGACCGACCGTGCGGCCCACGACGAGCGGCACGCCGTAGAGCGTCACCCGCTCGGTGGCGACGGCCGAGCCGCGGCGGCCGGACCAGCGTGGCTCGGAGTAGTTCCGCTTGACGAGGTGGGCGCCGAGCTCCTCCGCCCAGGCCGGGTCGATGCGCGCGGTGACCCGGGCCCAGAGCCGCGTCGTCTCGACGAGCTCCTCCGCCATGACGAACTGCGGCTGCTTGCGGAAGAGCGCCGAGCCGGGGCTGATGCCGAAACGCGCGCCCCGGGCACCGAGGTACTCCCGGCGCTGCTCGTCGCGGACTCCGACGTGCGACAGGAGGCCGGCGAGCAGGGCCTGGTGGATCGCGTCGCCGTCCACCTCTCCCGCACCGGTGCGGACGCTCCCCCGCGACACGTCGAGGCCGGTCTGCTTGGCGGTCTGCTTCAGCTGGGCGTGCAGGTCCTGCCACTCGCGCACGCGCAGGTAGTGGAGGAACTCGGCCTTGCACATCCGCCGGAAGGCGCTCGAGCTGAGGGCGCGCTGCTGCTCCTTGAGGTGGGCCCAGAGCTTGAGCCAGGACAGGAAGTCGCTCGTCTCGTCGGCGAACCGCTTGTGGGCGGCGTTGGCCACCTCCTGCTTGTCCTGGGGCCGCTCGCGCGGGTCCTGGATCGAGAGCGCGGCGACGATGACGAGCACTTCGCGGAGCACCCCGCGGCGGTCCGCCTCGATGACCATCCGCGCGTGCCGGGGATCGATGGGCAGCGCCGCGATCGTCCGGCCGTATGCCGTGAGCCTGCGTCCCGGACGTCGCCGCCCCTTCCCGGCGGGCTGGGTGTCGTCCTCGGGTGCGAAGGCCTGGAGCTCCTCGAGGAGGCGGATGCCATCGGTGACCTGTCGGCTGTCCGGCGGGTCGAGGAAGGGGAACCGGGCGATGTCGCCGAGCCCGAGTGAGGTCATCTGGAGGATGACCGAGGCCAGGTTGGTCCGCAGGATCTCGGGGTCGGTGAACTCGGGCCGGCCCTCGTAGTCGGCCTCGGAGTAGAGGCGGATGGCGATACCGTCCGAGACGCGCCCGCAGCGGCCGGACCGTTGGTTCGCCGAGGCCTGGCTGACCGGCTCGATGGGCAGTCGCTGGACCTTGGTGCGCTGGCTGTAGCGCGAGATGCGGGCCGTGCCCGTGTCGATGACGTAGCGGATGCCCGGCACGGTGAGCGAGGTCTCGGCGACGTTGGTCGCGAGGATGATCCGCCGGCCGGTGTGCGGCCGGAAGACTCGATGCTGCTCGGCGGAGGAGAGCCGGGCATAGAGCGGCACCACCTCCGTGACGGGCAGCTTCATCCCGTTCAGCGCGTCTGCCGCGTCGCGGATCTCCCGCTCGCCGGAGAGGAACACGAGAATGTCGCTGTTCCGGCCGGAGTGTCGCTCCGTCCACAGCTCCTCGACCGCCTCGCAGACGCCCGTGATCAGGTCCTTCTCGTCGTCCTCCGGACGGTCGGGGTCGACGAGCGGGCGATAGCGGATCTCGACGGGATACGTCCGTCCGGACACCTGGATGATCGGAGCCGGCTCACCGGTCGCCGGGTCGGCGAAGTGCCGGGCGAACTTCTCCGGGTCGATCGTCGCGGAGGTGATGACGACCTTGAGGTCGGGGCGGCGCGGCAGCAGCTGCTTGAGGTAACCGAGGATGAAGTCGATGTTGAGGCTGCGCTCATGCGCCTCGTCGATGATGATCGTGTCGTAGCGCCGCAGCTCCCGGTCCCGCTGCAGCTCCGCCAGGAGGATGCCGTCGGTCATGACCTTGACGAGCGTGTCCCGGCTCGACTGGTCGGTGAACCGGACCTGGTAGCCCACGGTGGTCCCCAGCTCCACGGCCAGCTCGTCGGAGAGCCGCTCGGCGACGGCCCGGGCCGCGATCCGGCGCGGCTGCGTGTGGCCGATGACGCCGTCGAGCCCACGACCGAGCTCGAGGCAGATCTTCGGCAGCTGCGTGGTCTTGCCCGAGCCCGTCTCGCCCGCGACGACGACGACCTGGTGGTCCCTGATCGCCTCGGCGATGTCGTCGCGCCGGTCGACGACCGGGAGGTGCTCCGGGTAGCTGATCGGGGGGACCAACCCAGCCCGAGCGGCCCGGCGGGTTTCGCGCTGTTCCGGGCTCAGCGGCATACGGCCCCGTGATCCCCCGGCACCCGGCGAGCGGCGCCGCGCTCCCCCGCCCCGACGGCGCCCCTCGACCTGCCCACGCGGGGTCGCGGTGGGACGGTCCTCGGGCATGGGCGACAGGATATGCGGGCAGCAGGTGCGGTCCGAACCGGTTCGGGGCGGAACCCGGCGCCTCGGCGTAGGGTCTGACCGGGTGAAGCATGGTGTCTGAGAGGGGCACGGATGACCACGAGGCCGGCGGCTCCCGACCCGCAGCGCGACCGCCACGTCGCCTTCCCGGATGAGGCGCCGGCACCAGGCCTGCCGCCCACCGCATGGGCGCCTGATCCCCGGACCCGCGTCCCCGGACCTCCTCCGTCGCACCGCGGGCCGCGTCGGCGTCGGAGCAACGCGGGGTGGTGGGTGGTCGCGGCGTTCTTCGCCCTGCCGGTCCTGGGGAGTGCGGTGGACAGCACCGGCTTGCCGAGCGACGAGTTCGGTCGGCACCAGCCCGCCGAGCACTGGCAGGGGCCTTCGGACCTCGAGGTCCGCATGCTTGAGGGTCGGGTCGTTGCAGGAGTCGAGCCACTCGGCCCGACGTACGCCGTCCCATCCGGGACGACGGCGTTCCGGGTGGAGGTGGCCGGGGCGGACGCGCGGGGGTCGCTCCAGGTGATCGGCGCGAACACCGACTTCCCCGTCGAGGAGCATGCGCTGCCCTTCGCCGTCGAGGTGGAGACGGACGCCGCCGAGGCATTCCAGTGGGTCTCCGCGCACAGCGCCTACCCGGACCGCGTGATCCAGTGCCGGATCTATGCCGGCGATAACCTCGTCGCCATCGAGACCGGGCACGGCGTCGCCGAGTGCGCGCTCCCGCCCAGTTGACGGAGCCGGTGCCTAGACGTCGGCGTCCGGGGTGGCGTTGGCACCGGCCCGACGGTTGTTGATGGCGACGCGCAGCGCCATCGCCTTCTCGAAGGCCGTGTGCCAGAAGCGGTTCAGGACCAGCTCCCGCTCACCGACGAGCTCGATGACGTCGGCGCCGGCGCCGAGCTTGAACAGGAGCAGGCCGATGAGCGGCGACGTGGCGCCCAGCGACGTGTTGAAGCCTCGGAGGTCGTAGGCCGTGCAGCCCGCGTCGATCGCGTCCTGGATCGCCTGCCACTGGAGCGCATTGCTCGCCCGCGCGTCCCGGTTGCGGCTCGTCGACCCGCCGTAGAGGTAGGAGGCCCGGTCGCCGACCCGCACCACGAGCGCCGAGGCGAGCACGTCCTCGTCGACGTGCGCCTCGTAGATGCGGCCGGTGACCTGCTCGCCGCCCGCTGAGCCCTCCGAGAAGGAGCGGACCATCTGCTCGAAGTACCACTTCGCCCGTGGGACGAAGTGGTCACGCTCGGCTGTCTCGGCGTAGAGGTCGTGGAACGTCGCGACGCCGTCGACGCCGACGGACCGGACCTCTACTCCCGCCTTGTCTGCCTTCTTGATGTTGCGGCGCCACTGCTGGTTCATCGACTTGAGGGCGGCCTCGCTGCTTCGTCCCTCGAGGTCGATGACACAGAGGTAACGGGGTTGCCCGACTGCGGCAGAGCTCCCCCAGCCGATGGGCCGCCAGCGATGCCGGTCGAGCCACGTCTCGATGCGGCGCGCGATGGGGTTGTCGATCGTGGGCGGAAGCGTCGTGAACGACATCAGTCCGCCCTCGCCGATCTGCTTCTTGACGACGTCGGGCTGCCACGAGCGTGACACCACGGGGAAGCCGAGCCGCAGGGCGAACGCTCCCGCCGACGTCGCCCAGGCGACGAGCGGGTCGATCCACGCGCCGGGGTCCGCCGCCACGGCGTCCCACGGCAGCGCCGGCCCTTCCGGAAGGTACGCGAACGAGCGCCGCAGGCGAGGAAGATTGCGGGACAGCACGAGACCAGCGCCGACGCGGGCTCCCGTCGCGTCGAACCAGCCGAGGTGGACGGAGGTCCAGTCCGGCTTGGTTCGTGCCCATGCGGGCGTCTGCAGGAAGCTGCCGCCGAGCTCGACCAGGGTCGCCTGGGCCTCCTCAGCAGTGATCGGCCGGACCGTGAGTGGGCCGCTGGGCAGGCTCGGCTCGGTCTGCTCGCTCGAGGCGTCATCCATGGCGGTCACCCTATCGACGCCGTCCGGCGCTCCCGGTTGCGGCGGATCCACAGCAGGCCGAGCACGGGCAGGATGAGCGGCACGTAGCCGTAGCCCTGGCCGAAGTGGGACCACACCGTCTTGTCCGGGAAGGCGTCCGGAGCCGCGTAGGAGATGGCGCCGACGACGAGGACGCCGATGAGCTCGATGACGATGGCGACGGAGGCGATGCGGACCGACGTGCGATCACCCCGCGCCAGACCGAGGGTGGCCACGATGTAGATCAGGGCTGCCACTGCCGAGAGGAGGTAGGAGACCGGGGCCCGCTCGAAGTACTCGACGATCTGCAGGACGCTGCGGCCGGTCGCGGCGAGGGCGAGCAGCCCGTAGAGCGCGACGATGAGACGTCCGGGTCCCCGTCCGGTGTGCAGGGCCGGGGCGGGGTCAGGCATTGAGGCTCCAGATCTGCTGGACGCGGGCGATGAGGATGGCGACGACCACCGCTCCCCCGAGCACCACGGCCATGGACCACTGGGTCTTCTCCTTGATCGCGATGTAGATCGTGACGGGGAGGATGACGAGGACGGTGAACAGGTAGGCGACGAACGTCGCTCTCTCGGAGCCGTCCCCGATCGCGCCGGCCTGCGTGAGGCCGTGGACGAGCTGCACCACGAGACCCAGCTCGATCGCGGCGCCCACGAGCAGGAGGAGGTCGTCGACCCGGCGCCTGCGCACCAGGTGGTGCCCTGCGATGAGGCCGAGCACTCCGGAGGCGACGAGGAGCGACACGGTCAGCGGGGCGAGCACCCCGGAATCCTACGGTGTGGGGCCAGAGGCCACCGAACCGGCCGGGCACCGTAGATTTCACCCTGACCGTGCCGTCGACGAAAGGGCCAGCCCATGGTCGCGCACCGACCGATCGCCCTCGACCGCGCCGCCGGTGTGCTCCTCGGTTGCGCGTGCGGGGATGCCTTGGGCGTGCCCTACGAGATGGCTGCGCCCCCTGTCGGCGAGGCGGTGATGAAGGGCGGTGGCCTCGGCCCCTACGAGCCGGGCGAGTGGAGCGACGACACGCAGATGACCCTGTGTGTCGCGGACGTCGCTGCTCGGGGTGTCGACCTGACCAGCGCCGAGGCCCTGGACGCCGTCGCGGACGCGTTCTCGGCGTGGCTCGTCGGTGGGGCGACTGACGTCGGCGCCCAGACCAGGACGGTTCTCCTGGATGCGGGGCGCCTCGAGGGCCGCCCCCATGAGCGACTGACGGCGGCCAGCCGGGCGCTCCACGAGCGCACCGGACTCACCGCCGGCAACGGCGCCCTGATGCGCACGTCGGTCGTCGGCATCTGGAACGTCGGTGATCGATCGGCAACCGCGCGGGCCGCCCGCTCCATCGCCGAGCTGACCCACGCCGACCCCCTGGCCGCGGACTCCTCGATCCTGTGGTCGGAGGCCATCCGCGTGGCGACCACCGAGGGGCGACTCGACCTGGGGGCGGGGCTGGACCTCGTCACTCCGGAGCACGCCGGGAGGTGGGCCCAGTGGATCGAGGAGGCGACCGGCGAGGACCCCGGGCGCTTCGTCAACAACGGCTTCACCGTGACCGCCCTCCAGGCGGCCTGGGCCGCGATCACGACGACCGATCGGGGCGATGCGTCAGCCATGCACCTGCAGCGTGGGCTGCAGGCTGCCGTGGGGGCTGGCCATGACACCGACACGGTTGCGGCGATCGCTGGCTCCCTCCTCGGGGCTCGCTACGGCGCCTCTGCGGTGCCCACGCAGTGGCGCCGGGTGGTCCACGGCTGGCCGGGCTACCGCGCCCATGACCTCGTCGAGATCGGCGTGTCCACGTGGTCCGGCGGTCGGACGCCCGGGACCTGGCCGTCGGTGGCGACGATGGCGGATCCGGCGATCCCGCAGCTCGGCCTGCCCCACCCGATCGACCCCGACATCGTCCTCGGCACGATGAGCGACCTCTCCCGCACCAAGGAGCTCGGGGTCCAGGCCGTCGTGTCGCTCTGCCCGCTCGGCCTGGAGGACATCCCAGCCGAGGGGATCCCGCACCGGGACCACCTCGAGGTCTGGATGAACGAGGACGACTCAGAGGACTTCAACCCCCACCTCGACTTCGTCCTCGACGACGTGTCCTCCGCCTTGCGCCAGTTCCGCGCCGAGGGCAAGCGAGTCCTGGTCCACTGCCGCGACGCGACGCACCGCACCCCGGCCGTGGCGCTGCGCTACGCGGTCGACCTTGGAGTGGTCCCGGAGCTGGCCGAGCGTTCGATCCTGCAGGCCTTGCCGGGCATCCGGGGAAGGGGTCGGCTCTGGCAGGTGGCCGCCCATGGCCTCACCGGCTGACGTCGGCCGGACACACGTGAGCGACCGCCCCCAGGGATAAGGGCGGTCGCTGTGGCAGGCCCGTCAGTCACGAGCCAAGTCGGTCACCGGAGGATGCCGTTGCCGACCTTCCGGCCCCACCACTTGCCGACACCCCAGGTGTCGCCCGCGTAGGTGGCGGCGACGACGATGAGGGCCAAGGCCTCGATCCAGTGGGAGTCGGTGATGGGGTTGGTCGCCCGCTCCTGGTAGAGCGGGAACTGCGCGAGGTACATGAAGAGCAGCAGCGCCGTGCCGGTCCAGGCGGCGATCTTGAGGCCCGCGCCCGTGAGGAGCGCGAGACCGATGCCGAACAGGCCGATCATGAACAGCCAGTCGGCCCAAGGCCCCGCGATGTTGGCGAAGAACTGCGCGAACGGGTTGTCCGTCTCTGCGCCGCCCTTCATGAAGCCCTGCGCCGGCGTGCCGCCATTGATCCAGGCGCGGTCGGACGGCGTGGAGAAGCCGAGGCCGAAGAGCTTGTCGACGAAGGCCCACATGAAGGTCCACCCCATGACGAGGCGCATGATGGCGAGGAAGCGGCGTGCCCAGGCGGAACGGACGATCTCCTCCTCGAACGTGACGATGCCGTCGGCGGGGTGCTTGGTGTCGACGTCGTGAATGCGACTGACGTCGTTGTGGTGGATGGTGGCCATGGATCTCATCTCCAGCTTTGTAGGTGATCCGGCAGGCCCTGTGCTGTCGGTACTACAGAGTGTAGTAGTTGACCCGTCACCTCTTTCAAGTGTGGCGGGTGTGATCTACGAGTCATTCCCCCAACGCCGTCGCCTACGGTGGGGGCATGGCTCTGGCGACCTACAAGGACCTCTGCATCGACGCGTCGGATGCACCCGCGCTCGCGGCCTTCTGGGCTTCCCTGCTCGGCTGGGAGTCGTACGTCCACGACGACGGCGACGCGAGCCTGCGCCGAGGCGGCCCGGCCAATGGGGTCGGCGAGGTGATGGTGTGGGTCAACGAGGTGCCCGAGCCGGTGACCGTGAAGAACCGCCTCCACATCGACCTCAACGCCACCTCGCTGGAGCCGGCGCTGGCTGCTGGCGCGGTCGTCGTGGACGACACCCAGCGCTGGACCGTGATGCGCGACCCGGACGGCCAGCTGTTCTGCGTCTTCGTGCGTGACCATCCGGTCGAGCGACCGTTCTACGAGCTCGTGTGGGACGTCACGGGCGGTGTCGACGAGTCCCGGCGGCTCGCCGACTGGTGGGGGCGGGTGCTCGGCGTCCCGGCCCAGCACGACTCGGAGTCGAGCTGGCTCGAGCACGTGCCCGGCACCCCCTTCGAGGTGATGGACTTCGGGCCGGTGCCGGAGGCCAAGACCACGAAGAACCGGGTACACATCGACGTGACCACGGCGGACGTCGACGGCCTCATCGCGGCCGGTGCGACCCGCCTGCGCAGGAAGGGCGAGGACGGCCTGAGGTGGGACGTGCTTGCCGATCCTGCAGGCAACGAGTTCTGCGCGTTCACGCCCGACTGAGCCCAGCGGCATACGGCATCACCCGCGGCCTCGCGAGGAGGGGTGGTCAGCGCACGCCGGTGCGCAGCATCTGGGGGATGACGAACTCTCCCGGGTACTCGGCCAGCTCCCGCACGAGGTCGGCGAGCGAGTCGAGGGAGCGCGACACGCCACCGTAGGACCCGTCGAGCCGGATCGGCCGGCACAGGATGCGGGTGCCGGCGTTGCGGATGACGATCTCGTTCTCCGGCGCACGGTCCGAGTTGCAGTGCACCAGCAGGCCGGTCGGGATGCCCATGGCCGAGGTGTACGCGACGAGGTTGAGGTAGTCGCGGGAGGCGAGATAGCCGTCGGCGCCCATCGAGTAGGACGCGTCGCCGACGAGCACGACCCGTGAGCCCTGGCGCACGATGAGGTCAGGCGCCATCGTGACCGCCCGGCCCTCGTCGAGCCAGACGTCCTCGTCCGCGTCGATCCGCAGGTCGGGGGCGAGGCGGTGGTCGAGCTCCTGGACGATCCACCGCCGGAACAGGTCGTCCATGTCCACCATGAGGCTGTGGGCCTGCTGGTCCCCCGCCTCGTGGGACAGGGACATCGCCTGGAGGACGAGCCGCGACAGGCGCATCGCGTCGGCGTAGTGCTCGTTCAGGCGGGTGACGGGCACCGGCACCGCGTGCCGGGTCGCCGGTGTGTCCGAGACCCCGTCGAAGCGCCCCAGGACCCGCAACGCCTCCCGGCGCACCTCTGGCGCCAGCTGCGGCCAGGCCAGCATCGCCTGGAGCGTGCACCGGAAGAGCTGGTTCTCCAGGATGTCGGACGTGAAGTCGTCGTACCGACACTGCGGCTCCGATGCCGTCCACGGGCGGCGCGCGAACTCCTCGACGAGCAGGCGCCCGCGGATGGTCCGCAGCTTCTCCTCGCGCGCCACGTAGCCGTGCACGAGGCCGCGCATCGTCGCTGCGTCGATGAGCCGGATCGCGAAGTACGCGACGCCGTCGATGAGCTCGTCCGTGTCGGACCACGTGACCTGCTCGTGCTCGAACTGCTCGGCCGACACACCGGCGCTCAGCATCGCGAAGAAGTTGGCGACCGACACCCGGGGCATGACCCGCACCACGAGACCAGGGACCGCCAGGGCGCCGACCCAGCTCGTCGCCCCGATCGTCACGACGTCAGGGTCGGCCGTCGCGTGGATGACCAGCCGCTCGCCGGCGGCCGCGACGAGGGCGCCGCGCGTCTCCCGGTCCAGCCGCACCGGGCCCGATCGACCGTGCTCCGGGATCGGCGGAAGCTCGATCGTCATGTCGCGGGCTGGCGGTGCGCAGCGGACGGGATCGCGAGGTCGAACCGTCCGTACCGGGCCCGGACGTTCTCCCAGCGGAACTGGGCGAGCTCGTGCTCCCGGCCGTAGAGCTGGTCCTCGATGAACGGGTACACGTTGTAGTCCCAGATGCGCCGCAGCGTCGCCTCGTCACCGTCGAGCCCCGGGCGCATGAAGTACGAGTGGCCGATCTGCAGGTGCGGGCCACGCAGCGCGCGGCGCAGGTCCTCGTTGACCCGGTCGACGAGGTCGGCGACCCAGACCGGGCCGTCATTCGCCTCGAGCCAGCGACGGAGCAGCCCCTCCATCGGACCGTCGTGCGGCATGAAGGGCACGAAGTCGAACCGCCGGCGCAGTGCGGCGTCGACGAGCGCGATGGAGCGGTCCGCCGTGTTCATCGTGCCGATGAAGTACAGGTTCGGGGGCAGCTCGAAGCCCTCGTCCGGCCGGTAGGAGGTCTTGACCGAGTGCGACCGGTACTCCAGGAGGAAGAGGAGCTCGCCGAAGACGCGGGGCAGGTTGGCCCGGTTGATCTCGTCGATGATCATGACGTGCGGCGTCAGGGGGTCCGCCTCCGCGGCCTCCGCCAGGAGCGCCAGCGGACCCTTGCGCAGCTCGTAGACCATCTGACCCTGGTGGTCGATCTGCGGCCGGAAGCCCTCGAAGAAGTCCTCGTAGGAGCTGCTCGGGTGGAACTGGACGATGTCGCGCTTGGCCGGGTCCGGCTGCATGGCCTGGGCGAAGCGCTGCGCGAGGAACGTCTTGCCCGTGCCGGGCGGCCCGTAGAAGATGACCTGCCTCTTCTCCTCGAGCAGCCCGCGGATCTCGCGGAGGAACTCCTCGCCGATGAGCAGGTCCTTGGCCGCCTCGCCGAGGGCGTCGTGATCGGGCATGAGCGCCTTGTCGGAGCGGCGCATGAGCCAGTAGGCGAGCTGGGCCTGCCCCCAGGGATCGTCCGGCAGGAGCGGGTCGAGCACCTGGCGCAGGAGCGCGTTGGTCTCGACGTGCATGCGACCGCGCGACTTGCCCTCGGTCCACCGGGCGGGACCGCCGAGACGGGCCAGCATCGCGATCTTGCCCGACTCCCCGGCGAGGGTGAACAGTGGCAGCCAGTGCTCGGGGTGCGCGATGGCGAACAGCTTCATGACGACGCTCTCGCTGAAGCCCTGCACGGGAAGGTCGTCGGCGGCGAGGACCGAGTTGATCCGCTCCTCGTCGCGCCCGTCACCCCAGAGCAGCTCACGGACCATGAGGCGCAGCTCGTCGATCCCGGCGGCATCGAGGGCGTTGATGGAGCTGATGAGCACCGACTGGGCGCCGATGTCGCCATAGCCGCGCGTCGACACGATGCGCTTGAACGTCGGGAGGTCGAAGTTCTCGAGACCGTCCCGGGAGAGCGCGCCGGCGAAGACCCGGCGCTGTTCCTGGTGCCACGCGTCCCGTTCGTTGGGATACGGGCGCTCGGCCTTGAAGACCTCGACCTCGGACTCCAGGTCGGCCATGGGGTTGAGCTCGAGATTCGGGTCCTCGGTGCCGCCACGCTGGCTCGAGGCCATGAACCGCAGGAGCGGCGTCAGTGCCCGGGCGGTCGTCGCGATCTCGTCGGCGACATCGGCACGCCCGAGGGCGCTCGAGTCCTTCCACCACGTGCCGACGAAGGCCTCGCCCCCGGGGTACTCGCGTCCGACCGGCTCGACCCGGCCCTCGGTTGCCGGCCGCACCTCCTCGTGGACCCGCAGGAAGCTGACGCCGCGAGGAAGATGCGACTGGAGGAGGGCACCGATCTCGCGATGCTGCTCGGCGCTCTCGCCCTCCCACCCGCCGTGGAGGCCGAAGGCGACACCGGACGGGGTCACCCACAGCCGGAAGCCCGGGGCGCCCGCGCCGCCGACGAGGATCCACGAGGCGTAGAGGTCGGAGCGGTAGGCGGAGTCGTCCCCCGCGTGCTGTTGGAGGGCCAGCGTCGGCGCCTCCAGGTAGAGGCCCGTCTCGGCCGAGAGCCGCTCGATGAGGCTGTCGGAGATGTGGTCGGCCTCACCCCGGAGCTGGCGGGCGAGATCCGCGGCGCGGTCCTCGTGCTTCGCGCTGGCGTACCCGGTCGCGGGGCGGAACTCTGCGGCGAGCTCGGCTGCCTCCAGGCACACGTCGATGGCCTTGGGAGCGATGCCGACGAAGGCCTCGGTCTCCTTGAACCACCAGAGGATGCGGGACGCGTAGCGCGGGTCGTCGGGACGCAGGGATGCACAGAGGGCCGCGAAGGCGACGTAGCGCTCGGCATGGGACAGGCCGCGCTCGAGCCAGCCGAGCCGCTGGAGCATGTGCGGAGCGTTCTCCCACATGAGCGGCCACTCGCCGCCGTCGTCGGTCGACCAGAAGAGGGACAGGACGTACGCGGTCTGCGCCGGGCTCGGCCCCCGCTGCCCGCGACCACCCGAGCGAGCCAGGAAAGCATCGACGGAGTGGAGGCGGTCGGCCGCCGCCTGGGGAGTCGCGGGGGTCTGGAGCGCGGCCACGAGCAGCTCGACGACCTCCGCGTGGTCCTCCTCGGCGCGTCGGACGAGCGCCGCCACCCAGGGGCCGCCGACGGGGCCGAAGCCGACGTAGGGCCCGTCCTTGCGAGCCCAGTGACCGAGTGACTCCTTGAACGCCATGAGGTCCTTCGAGGCGACGAGGTCAGCGAGGATCTCTCGCAGCTCGCCGTTGCGCGCCGTGCGCTCCGCGTCCATCTCGGCGAACAGCGCCTTGGCGTCCTGGTCCGCCTCGGCCGATCGCTCGATGAGCGCGTACTTCGCGCGCCAACGCTTGACGTCGACGCTGTCAGTACGT
The DNA here is from genome assembly GCF_035280925.1 of Intrasporangium sp. Lineage (GTDB taxonomy): Bacteria > Actinomycetota > Actinomycetes > Actinomycetales > Dermatophilaceae > Intrasporangium. The sequence goes on from NZ_DATEEY010000069.1 coordinate 61,887, forward strand.
GTCATGGGGCTCCCTCACACGCCCCGGGGGCAGGGGCGCTCTTGCTGCTGCACACGTGGAGGTAGGTGCAGGACCGCGGGCTAGGTTACCTGTCAGCCCCGCGGGGGCGAAACGCTGAAATGATCCGGTTATGCCCCAGACGGAGGAGGACACCCTCACAATGTCCTCCGGCCAATCCATCGAGTATGCCGCTGGGCTCGGTGGGTGCGAACGCCGGGGTGGGGTGGGTCCGGCGTCGCGAGCTCAGGCCGCCTCCGTCGTGGACGCCGGCGTCAGGTCCACGACCGCGCCGGGAACGGCGAGCGCCACGCCGAGCAGGGTGATCCCACTCGCCCGGCTCGCCCGCACGAACGCGTCTCGCAGGGCCCGGTCCCGCTCACTCGCCTCCGCGGAGCCGGGGCGGGCGACGACCATGACGACGGCCGACACTCCCCGCCCCACGATGTCGGCGAGGATCACGGCCAACCGGGCCTCGGCCTCGCCGCGGGGCAGGGCCGAGTTGACGGTCGTCACCGTGACCGGCTGCATGAGCCGCCCGTCGGCGTGGCAGAGCAGGAGCGCGACCCCGCCGATGGCCCGGAACGCCTCGAAGACCGCGAGGTCGACCACGCCCGCGAAGAGGTCTGGGTCCGTCATGGGGCGCCGGGCCCAGTCGCCTGGGAGCCCGCGGAAGGTTCCTGTCGTCATGCCACGAGCATGGCCAGTCCCACTCGACGGCTGCCGACGTTGTCCACAGCCCCTCTCGGCGACCACCGTCCGAGGTCCGTCATGGGCTGTCGGGGGCGAGGGCCTCGACGTACCATCAACTCACCCGGCCGTTGTTCTGCATGGATAACCAGCGGTCCGGAGCCGGCCGTAACCATGCATGCGGGCCGATCCTGCGCGATTGGTCCCAGGTGCGGCGCCCGCGCGGCGCCAGGGAGGCGACGATGGCGTCCTTCAGGGTGGCAGACCTCAGCGGAGTCGAACAGGACGGCGTGGTGCCCACGGCGTCGGTCAATGGCAGCCCCGTGCGCCTCGGCGGGGTCGGGCCGCACACGTCGGCCCTCGACTGGCTGCGCGAGCAGGGGTTGACCGGGGCCAAGGAGGGGTGTGCCGAGGGCGAGTGCGGAGCGTGCGCCGTCCTCATGGCCCGACCGGACGGGCCCGGACGGACGCAGTGGACCGCGTTCAACGCCTGCCTGGTCCCGGCTGCTTCGCTCGACGGCCAGGAGATCGTCACGAGCGAGGGCCTCGGCTCGCCCGACTCACTGCACCCGGTCCAGCGCGAGATGGCGGTTCGAGGAGGGTCGCAGTGCGGCTACTGCACACCGGGATTCGTCTGCAGCATGGCGGCGGAGTACTACCGCCACGGCCGCACACCGGAGACCGAGTCAGGGCGGTCCGCCATCGAGCACCCCGACGGCAACCGGCCCGGCGGCGGCCAGCCCGGCGGCGGCCACGAGATCGGGCCCAACGGCTTCGACCTCCAGGCCCTGTCCGGCAACCTGTGCCGCTGCACCGGCTACCGGCCGATCCGTGATGCCGCCTTCGCGGTCGGTGCGCCGCCGCCCGATGACGCGCTCGCCACCCGTCGGGGGCGTCCGGCGCCGCCGACACCTCGGACGCGAATCACCGCCTCGACTGGGACGTACGCCCGGGCCGCCGACCTCGCCGAGGCCCTGGCGCTGCTCAGGGCGAGCCCCGACGCCGTGCTCGTCGCCGGATCCACCGACTGGGGCGTCGAGGTCAACCTGCGAGCCGCCCGACCATCGTTCGTCATCGGCATCGACCGGGTGCCCGAGCTGCGGACGCTCGAGGTCGGCGCGGACAGCATCGAGATCGGCGCCGCGCTCACCTTCTCCGAGATCGAGACCGGCCTCGACGGCCGCGTCCCCCTGGTCGCCGACCTGATTCCCCAGTTCGCCTCTCGGCTGATCCGCAACACGGCCACGATCGGGGGCAACCTCGCCACGGCCTCCCCCATCGGCGATGTGGCACCAGCGCTCCTCGCCCTGGAGGCCACCGTGGTCCTCGCGTCCGAGCGAGGAGGGCGAGAGGTCCCGCTCGCGGACTACTTCACCGGCTACCGCGAGACGGTCCGACGCCCGGGCGAGCTGATCCGCGGGGTGCGCATCCCGCTCCCCCTGAGCCCGATCGCCGCCTTCCACAAGATCGCGAAGCGGCGCTTCGACGACATCTCGAGCGTCGCCGCCGCGTTCGCGATCACCGTCGACGACGGCATCGTGACGCGGGCGCGGATCGGGGTGGGCGGGATCGCCGCCACCCCCATCCGGGCGCTCGCGACCGAGGCCGCCTTGGAGGGCCGGCCCTGGACTCCCGAGACGGTCCGGACGGCGGCGGCCGTCATGCGCGGCGAGGGGACTCCCCTGGACGACCACCGCGCCAGCGCGGCCTACCGGACCGCGATGCTCGGCACCGCACTGCTCAGGCTCCACGACGCGCATCCGCGGCCCGGCGACTCGGGGCGGAAGTCGGGACCGGAGGAGGTGGGCGCATGAGCCGCCTGTCCGACCGCCCGGGCAACGCCTCCACCGGCCTGCCCATCCCGCACGAGTCGGCCGCGCTCCACGTGACCGGAGCAGCGCTGTACACCGACGACCTGCTGGCCCGGACTCCCGGGATCCTGCACGCCCACCCGGTGCAGGCCCCGCACGCCCACGCCCGCGTGAGACGGCTCGACGCGTCGGTCGCGCTCACCGTTCCCGGCGTCGTACGGGTGCTCACCGCAGCCGACGTGCCGGGGCTCAACGACTCCGGCGTGAAGGGCGACGAGCCGCTCTTCCCGGCCGAGGTCAGGTACTACGGCCAGGCCGTCTGCTGGGTCCTCGGCGAGACGCTCGAGGCCGCCCGGATCGGTGCCGCTGCGATCGCTGAGGACGGGGTCGACTACGAGCCGCGGCCGGCGCTCATCAGCCTCGGTGAGGCGATCGCCGCAGGAAGCTTCCAGGGCGCCGCCCTGCACGTCCGTCGCGGCGACGTGGAGCCCGCGCTCGCGACGTCGGCCCACGTCTTCACCGGCGAGATCGAGTTCGCCGGCCAGGAGCACTTCTACCTCGAGACCCAGGCCTCCATCGCCCTCGTCGACGAGTCGGGCCAGGTGCTCGTCCACAGCAGCACCCAGCACCCGAGCGAGACGCAGGGCATCGTCGCCCATGTCCTCGGCGTGCCCGACCACGCGGTGACCGTCCAGTCCCTGCGCATGGGCGGCGGCTTCGGGGGCAAGGAGATGCAGCCGCACGGCTTCGCCGCCGTTGCGGCGCTGGGCGCGATCCTCACGGGAAGGCCGGTCCGGGTGCGGCTCACCCGGCCCCAGGACTTCTCGATGACCGGCAAGCGCCATGGCTTCCACGCGTCGTGGCAGGTCGGCTTCGACGCGGAAGGGCGCCTGAGCGCGCTCGATGCCACCCTGACCTCGGACGGCGGCTGGAGCCTCGACCTGTCCGAGGCGGTGCTGGCGCGGGCCCTGTGCCACGTCGACAACGCGTACCACATCCCAAACGTCAGCGTCCGCGGACGGGTCGCCAGGACCCACAAGACCTCCCAGACGGCGTTCCGCGGATTCGGCGGTCCCCAGGGCATGCTCGTCATCGAGGACATCCTGGGACGATGCGCTCCCCACCTCGGCCTCGAGCCGGACGAGCTGCGCCGGCGCAACCTCTACGCCACCGGGCAGCGAACCCCCTACGGCCAGGAGGTCCGGCACGCGGACCGGCTCGTCCGCGCCTGGGACACCCTCTCCGCGAACGCCCGGCTCGACGAGCGGCGCGCCGAGGTCGCCGCGTTCAACGCCGCGCACCCGCACACGAAGCGCGGGCTGGCAGTCACCCCGGTCAAGTTCGGCATCTCCTTCAACTTCACACCGCTGAACCAGGCGGGTGCGCTCGTGCACGTCTACAAGGACGGCTCGGTGCTCGTCAACCACGGCGGCACGGAGATGGGGCAGGGCCTGCACACCAAGATGATCCAGGTCGCCGCGACCGCGCTGGGCGTGCCGCTGTCCCGCATCCGGCTCGCCCCCACCCGGACCGACAAGGTGCCCAACACGTCCGCCACGGCAGCGAGCTCGGGCGCCGACCTCAACGGCGGCGCCGTCAAGGACGCCTGCGAGCAGATCCGCACCCGGCTGGACGGCGTCGACGGCGGCGCGGACCTTCCCTGGGAGGACCTCGTCGCCAAGGCGTACCTCGAGCGGGTCCAGCTCTGGGCGGCCGGGTACTACCGGACCGAGGGACTGCACTGGGACATCTCCACGATGCAGGGATCCCCCTTCAAGTACTTCGCCTACGGCGTGGCAGCGGCGGAGGTCGAGGTCGACGGCTTCACCGGTGCCTACCGGACGAGACGGGTCGACATCGTCCACGACGTCGGCGACAGCCTCAGCCCGATCGTGGACATCGGCCAGATCGAGGGCGCCTTCGTCCAGGGTGCCGGCTGGCTCACGCTCGAGGACCTGCGCTGGGACGAGGGCGACGGTCCCACGCGGGGCCGTGTCGCGACCCAGGCGGCGAGCACCTACAAGCTGCCCTCCTTCTCGGAGATGCCCGAGGTGTTCAACGTGACCCTGCTCGAGCACGCCCACGAGGACGGTGCGGTCTACGGCTCCAAGGCGGTCGGCGAACCGCCCCTCATGCTCGCCTTCTCGGTGCGCGAGTCGCTCCGCCAGGCCGCGGCGGCCTTCGGCCAGCCCGGAGTGAGCATCGACCTCGCCTCCCCTGCCACACCAGAAGCCGTGTACTGGGCGATCGAGCTGGCGCGGAGCACGCTTGCCGAGAGCAGGACCTCCACCATGCCGTATGCCGCTGAGCGCGCTCCCGGCAACGGCTCACCGGGTGCCCCCGCCCTTTCAGGCAAAGGGGCGGCGCGCACGACCCGGGTGACGTCGTGAACTGGATTCGGGCTGTCGAGCGCCTCCGGACCGACCGGCGCCCCGGCGTCCTCGTCACCCTCGCCAGCGTCCGCGGCCACGCACCGCGAGAGGCCGGCGCCAAGATGGTCGTCGCCGAGAACGGTGCCTGGGACACGATCGGCGGCGGGAACCTCGAGGCCACCGCCGTCGCTCGCGCACGTGAGCTCATCGCGGACGGTCGGCGTGCACCGGTGACCCTGACCCTGACGTTGAGTGACAAGGCACCGTCCGAGCACGGCCAGCAGTGCTGTGGCGGTGAGGTCTCCCTCCTGCTCGAGCCGCTCCTCATCGTGCCGTCCGTGGCGATCTTCGGCCTCGGACACGTCGGTATGGAGCTGGCCCGAATCCTCGCTCGGCGCGACCTCGAGCTGCATCTGGTCGACTCCCGCGCCGACCTGCTCGAGCCGGAGCGGCTGCGGCCGCTCGACGACGCGCTGGCCCGCATCCACGTTCACCACGCGCCCGTGCCCGAGCTCGTCCTCGGTCAGATCCCGACTGGCACACATGTGCTCGTCATGACCCACGACCACGGCGAGGACGCCGCCCTGTGCGACGTCGCGCTGCGCTGCGGCCATCTCGGCTCGATCGGCCTCATCGGGTCGGCGTCGAAGTGGCGACGCTTCCAGACGATCCTCGCCCGAGAGGGCCACGCACCCGAGGCGATCGCCCGGATCGCCTCGCCGATCGGCCTGCCGCACCTGCGCGGCAAGGACCCCTCGACGGTCGCGATCGGAGTGGCCGCCGCGCTGCTCCAGTCGCTCGAGATCGAGGCCGTCGGCTCGCGCAGTGCTGCCCGGGAGGGTGGCCGGTGACGGTCTTCCGCGGGACGGTCCTCGACACGCCGGGCGACACCAGTCTCGGGAGCATCAGGCTCCGCACCGAGGCCGACGCCGCGCTCGTCGTCGACAACGGCCGGATCTCCGCGCGCGGGCCCTTCGCCGAGACGGTGCGCGACCACCCCGGGCGCGAGGTGGTCGACCTTCGCGAGGGGCTGATCCTGCCCGGCCTGGTCGACGCCCACGTCCACTATCCCCAGGTCCGTGTCATCGGGGCCCTGGGCATGCCCCTGCTCCAATGGCTCGACGAGTGCGCCCTGCCGGAGGAGGCGCGCCTCGCGTCGATCGACTACGCCCAGCAGGTCGCCGACGAGTTCGTCCAGGGCCTGGTCTCTGCCGGCACGACCACCGCGCTCGTCTTCGGATCCCACTTCGCGAGCGCGGTCGACGCGCTGTTCGAGCGAGTGGCCAGCGCCGGGCTGCGCGTCACGGCCGGGCTGGTGGCGAGCGACCGCTCCCTGCCGGAGCCTCTGCTCAGCACGCCGGATCGCTTCTATGCCGAGTCGATGGCCCTCGCCGCGCGGTGGCACGGCGTTGACCGCACCCGCTACGCGGTCACGCCGCGGTTCTCCTACTCCGCGAGCGAGGACATGCTCGATGCATGTGGGTCGGTGTTCAAGGACGTCGAGGGCTCCTGGTTCACATCGCACGTCAACGAGAACCTCGCCGAGGTCGCGGCGGTCGCCGAGCTGTTCGCCACCGCGGAGCACTACGTCGACACCTACGACCGATACGGGCTCGTCGGCCCGAGGGCGGTACTGGCCCACAACGTCCACGCCAGCGACCTCGAGGTCGCGCTGCTCGCGGCACGCGGCGCGTCGGTGGCCCACTGCCCGACGAGCAACGCCTCGCTCGGCAGCGGCAGGTTCCCGATGCGACGCCACGTCGAGCAGGGCGTCCGCATCGCCCTCGGCTCGGACGTCGGCGCCGGCACGGGGTTCTCGATGTTCAAGGAGGCGCTGCAGGCCTACCTCATGCAGCAGCTCCTCGGCGCCGACGGCCTGGCGCTCACCGCCCCGGACCTGCTCCACCTCGCGACCCGGTCCGGCGCGCTGGCCCTCGGGCTGGGCGACGAGGTCGGCGACCTCAGCGTCGGGAAGCAGTTCGACGCCCTCTGGATCCGGCCGGTCCCCGCCGACCCGCTCGATGTGGGGCTCCGGTATGCGGCCTCGCCCGAGGACGCCGTCGCCAAGACACTCGCCCTTGCGGGGGCCGCCGACATCGCCGGCGTCTGGGTCGATGGCCAGAGCATCGCGCACCACCCCCGATCGAGTGAACAGCTTCTCGTGATCGAGTGAACAGCTTCTGGGGCGTTCCGCCCCAGAAGCTGTTCACTCGATTGGGAGGGATGGGGAGCTGGACGGTGTCACATCGGCGGCGTGTACCGGCCGTCGATTGCTGTCCAGCCTCCGTCGACGAACAGCTGCGTACCCGTGACGAAGGACGATGCGTCGGACGCGAGGTAGACGACGGCCCCCGCGAGCTCGTCCGGCCTGGACCAGCGCCCCAGCGCACTCTTCGTCGCATACGCGTCGGCCCACTCCGGCACGGCCCTGATCTGGGCGGTCAGCGGGGTCTCGACCACCCCCGGTGCGATCGCGTTGAGACGGACGCCTTGCGGCCCGAGCTCGGCGGCGGCGGCACGCAGCAGCTGGACCAGCCCGGCCTTCGTCGCCGCGTAGACGCCCTGCCCCGGCTCCACCGTCATCGAGCGTATGGAGCTGAACGCGATGATGCTGCCCCGGCCCCGATCAGCCATGCCGGGACCGAAGGCCCGGACGAGGTCGAAGGCGGCGCGCAGGTTGAGGTCGACGACCCGGTCGAACTCGTCGTCGGCGTAGTCGAGGACCCGCTTGCGGACGTTGGTTGCCGCCGTGAAGACGAGCACGTCGACCACCCCGAGCTCGGCCGCCGCATGACGGACTGCATCCCGGTCGAGGACGTCGAGGCGGTAGCCGCTCATGCCCTCTCCGAGGTCGGCCGTATCCTCGGCAGCCGCCTGGTCGCGGTCCGCGCACACCACCTGCGCGCCGTGGGCGGCGAGCGCGAGCGCACTCTCCCGCCCGATGCCGCTGCCTGCACCGACGACGACGGCGCGGCGGCCGTCGAGCCGGAACAGCCGTGCATAGTCGGGTCGGTCGGTCACGGCGGACTCCCCCTACCGGTCGACGGACGGATGATGGCCATCCGCGTCACGGTCAGCTCCTCGATGGCGAAGCGGGGCCCTTCGCGTCCGACGCCCGAGTCCTTCACCCCGCCGTACGGCATGACGTCCGAACGGAAACCGGGCACCTCGTTGACGACGACCCCGCCGGTCTCGATGCGGTCGATCGCGCGGAACGCCGTGTCGAGCGAGCTGGTGAAGACGCTCGCGTGGAGCCCGTAGCGCGAGCGGTTCACGGCCTCGAAGGCCGCGTCGACCGACCCGACCGACCGCACGGCCACCACCGGCCCGAAGACCTCCTCGTCCCACGCGAGCTGCCCGTCGGGGACGTCGAGGAGCACGGTCGGCTGCAGCACGCCGTCCCGGACCTCGCCACCGCGCACCAGCGTCGCCCCTGCCGCGACGGCCGCGTCCACCCACGAGCGGACGCGCTCGGTGGAACGCTCGTCGATGAGGGCGGAGACCCTCGTCTCCGGCGAGCGCGGGTCGCCCACGACCACATCGCCCAGACGCATTGACAACGCGTCGAGGAAGGCGTCGCGTACCGCCTCGACCACGACGACCCGCTGGACCGAGATGCAGGCCTGGCCCGACGCGTAGTAGCCGCCGCGAACGACCGCATCCGCCGCAGCCGCCACGTCCGCATCCTCGGCGACGACGAGCGCCGAGTTCGAGCCGAGCTCGAGCAGGACCTTCGTCGGGGCGGCGTCCTTGGCGATCTGGTGTCCGACCGCGGCGGATCCGGTGAAGGACACCGCACCGACGCGCCGGTCGGTCGTCAGCGCCACGCCGACCTCGACCCCACCGGTGAGGAGCTGGACCAGCCCGCGCGGTGCACCGGCCGCAGCGAGCGCCTCGCGGACGAGATGGACGAGCCACAGCGTCGCGAGCGGAGTCTGCGGAGCGGGCTTGACCACCACGGGACACCCGGCGGCGAGGGCGGGCGCCAGCTTGTGCGATGCCAGCAGCAGCGGGTAGTTGTAGCCGGCGATCCCGACGACGACCCCAATCGGCCGGCGCACCCAGAACCCGAGCAGGCCCTCTCCGCTCGGCAGGAGGTCGAGGGGCACCGTCTCACCATGGAGCCGCGCGACCTCCTCGGCGGCCGTCGTCAGGGTCAACAGGGTGCGGTCCACCTCGACTCGGCAGTCGACGAGCGGCTTGCCCGTCTCGAGGACGAGGAGCTGCTCGAACTCGGCCCGCCGCTCGGCGACGGCGCGATGCGCCTCCGTCAGGGCTGCACGACGGACGTGTGATGGGAGGGACGCAGCGAGCTCTCGTAGCCCAGCAGCACACGAGACAGCTTGTGTGGCAAGCTCAGCCGACCCGACGGGCGCCTCAGCGACGAGCTCGCCACTGAACGGGAAGCGGACCTCCGTCGACGAGGGCGCCGGCACCCACTCCTCTCCGATCGGCAGGCCCGCGGGGTGAGCGATGCGATGAAGACCGGTCATGGGCCACCTCCGACGAGCTCGGCCGTGCCGCCGCCGCGCAGGGCCCGGCGCATGCTCGGCGCGGCCCGCAGCAGCTGCTGTGTGTAGGGATCCTGCGGCGAGTCGTAGACCTGCTCCGTCGGGCCGAGCTCGACGATCTCGCCCGCACACATGACGGCCACCCGGTCGCAGATGTGGCGGACGACGGACAGGTCGTGCGAGACGAAGACGAGCGTCAGGCCGAGCTCCTCGACCAGGTCGGTGATGAGGTTGAGCACCTGGGCACGCACCGACACGTCGAGCGCGCTCACGGGCTCATCGGCGAGCAGGATCGAGGGCCGCGGCGCCAGCGCCCGGGCGATCGAGATCCGCTGGCGCTGACCACCGGAGAACTGGTGCGGGAAGCGGCCGGCGGCCTGCCGCGAGAGCCCGACGGCCTCGAGGAGCTCGTGTACGCGTGCCTCCCGGGCGTCTCGGTCGTGGTTCCCTTGCGCGACAAGCGGCTCGGCGACGATGTCACGCACGCGCATGCGCGGGTCGAGGGAGCCCATGGGGTCCTGGAAGACGACCTGCAGCCGCGACCGCACGAAGCCGAGATCGCGCTCGCTCCGGCCGGTGATGTCCATGCCTTCGATGAGGATCTCGCCGCTCGTCGGTCGGTCGAGCGCTGCGATGAGCCGCATCAGGGTGGACTTGCCGCATCCCGACTCACCGACGATGCCGAAACGCTCCCCTCCCCCGACCTCGAAGCTGACCCCTCTGACCGCCTCAACCGCGCTTCCCTTGTGCCGCAGCGATGTCCGCGGCCTGCGGTAGTGCCGGGTGACGTCACGCACGACGATCGCCGCACTCATCGGTCCACCCCCGCGGGGTGCACGCAGGCATACCCGTGCTCCGGGCTCGCACCGCTCCACGGCGGGAGCACCTCGCACTCCGAGGTGGCGTGCGCGCAGCGCGTGCGGAAGACGCAGCCTTCGGGGAACATCCCGGCCGGAGGTACTGATCCGGGGATCGTCTCGAGCGGTGTGAGCGGGTCTGCCCCCTCGAGGTCGGACGCCCCGAGCAGCCCCTCGGTGTAGCGGTGCCGCGGCCGGGTGAAGACCTCCGACACCGGCCCGGCCTCGACGATGCGCCCGCCGTACATGACGAGCACCCGCTCGCAGACCGTCGCGACGACGGGCAGGTCGTGGGTGATGAAGAGCAGCGCCGAGTTGCGGGTCTCGACGCCTCGGACGATGAGGTCGAGGACGCGCGCCTGGACCGTGACGTCGAGCGCGGTCGTCGGCTCGTCGCACACGAGCAGCTCGGGGTCGTTGGCGAGGGCGATCGCGAGGACCACGCGCTGCCGCTGCCCACCCGAGAGCTGGTGCGGGTAGGCACGTGCGATCTCGGCCGGGCTGGGCAGCCCCACCTGCTCGAGCAGCGTGGTGACGCGCTCGCGGACCGGGCCCCGCCGTGCCTCGGGCCGACCTCCACGGCCCGCGTGCATGAGGATCGTCTCCGCGACCTGGGCACCCACTCGCATGGTCGGGTTGAGTGCGGTCATCGGCTCCTGGAAGACCATCGACACGTCGTTGCCGCGTGCCTGCGCCAGCTCGCGGTCGCTTGCCCCGACGACGTCGAGGTCCGCGCCGGCGAGGCGCGCCGAGCCCGTGACACGTGCCCCCTCGGGCAGCAGGCCGAGGAGGGCCAGGCTCGTCAGGGACTTGCCCGAGCCGGACTCGCCGATGAGGCCGACGCGCTCGCCGCGGCGGATCGAGAACGTCAGGTCGTGGAGCAGGTCGTGCCCCCCGATGCTGACCGAGAGCCCGCGCACGTCGAGCACGGGCCGCTCGTCGCCGACGACGGACGAATGGCCGTGTGCCGCTGGGCCGGCTGCCGCACGATCCGCTGGGTTCGCGCTCATCGTCGGTCCTCCAGCTTGGGGTCGTAGCGGTCACGCAGTCCATCCCCGAGCAGGTTGAAACCGAGCACCGCAAGGGCGATGGCGGCACCCGGGATGAACGCGAGGCGCGGCGCCGAGTAGAGCAGCTCCTGGCTCTCCTGGAGCATCCGGCCCCAGCTCGGCGTCGGGGGTGGGGTCCCGAAGCCGAGGAAGGAGAGCGCGGCCTCGGCGAGGACGGCGATGGCGAAGGCGACCGACGCCTGCACGATGACGAGGCTGCTCACGTTGGGCAGCACGTGCCGCAGGCCGATCGCCCACGGGCTGCGCCCAGCGGCGCGGGCCGCCAGGATGTACTCGGCGCTGAGCACCTGAAGAGCGCCGCTCCGCACGATGCGGGCGAAGATCGGGATCGTCGCGATGCCGATGGCGATCATCGCGACGAGCGTGCTGCCGCCGTAGATGGCACTGAACATGATGGCGAGCAACAGGGCGGGGAAGGCGAGGAGCAGGTCCATCCCCCGCATGAGGGTCTCGCCCAGCCAGCCCGTGGCCATGGCGGAAACGATGCCGAGTGGGACGCCGATCAGGCCGGCCACGCCGACCGCCACGACCCCGACGAAGAGCGTCGTGCGCGCGCCGACGAGGATCTGGCTGAACACGTCACGGCCGAACTTGTCGGTACCGAGCCAGTAGACCGGGTCACCCACGTCGCGCAGCCGCGCCTCCGCGTTGACCAGGGTGGGGTCATGCGGGGTCCAGACGAAGGACACGAGCGCCATGAGCACGACCACCGCGACGAGAATGCCGCCGACGACCAGGCTCGCGCCGGCGCGTCGGCGGACGTGCGGCTGTCCCGCCAATGCGAGCGCGTCGACCTCGCCGGGCGCCCGGACGCGCTCAGTGGCCTCGGTGGGCTGGGTGGGCTCGACGGTCATGCGTGTCCCGCCCGGAGCCGCGGGTCGATCGCCAGGTAGAGCAGGTCGACGAGGAAGTTGACCACCAGGACGGCGAAGACGAGGAGCATGACGATGTCCTGGACGAAGATCAGGTCCCGGTTCGAGACCTGGTCGAGCAGGAGGCTGCCGAGACCCGGGATGACGAAGACGCGCTCGACGACGACCGCACCGATGAGCAGTGTGGCCAGCTGCAGGGCGAGGACGGTGACGACGGGGATGGCGGCGTTGCGGGAGCCGTGCCGCCACAGCGCACGGAACGGGCCGAGTCCCTTGGCCCGGGCGGTGCGAATGTAGTCCTCGCGCTGGACGTCGAGGATCGAGCTGCGGACGTAACGGCTCAGCACCGCCCCTTGGACGAGGCCGAGCGAGAGCACCGGCAGCACGAGCTGGCGGAGGAACTGGACGGGATCCTCGTTGGGCGGGGTCCAGCCGTTGGCCGGCAACCAGCCGAGCCGGACGGCGAAGACGGTGATGAGCAGGATGCCGGCGAGGAACGCCGGGACTGCGACGCCGAGCTGCGACAGGCCCGTCAGGACGAACCCGCTCGGGCGGCGGTGCCGGATCGCCATCAGCGTGCCGAGGGGGACGGCGATGACGACCGCGAGGACCATGGCGCAGACGACGAGCCAGAGGGTCACCTGGAGCCGGTCGAGGATCTGGGGCGCGATCTCGACCTGGGACACGTAGCTGACGCCGAGGTCGAAGCGCACCAGCCCCGACACCCACGACAGGTACTGCACGATGAGCGGTTCGTCGAGCCCGAACTCCGCGCGCAGCTGCGCGACCGCCTCCTCCGACGCGTTGACCCCGAGCGCGACGCGGGCCGGGTCGCCCGGCAGCAGCACCATGAAGCCGAAGACGACGACGGAGCTCACCGCCAGGCTCACGACCAGGATCGCGGTCCTGCGGATGACGTGCAGCAGCATGGTCCTCCAGGCTCAGCGCGCAGCGCTCAGCCGCGGCTGAGGTCGGACAGGCGGAACGACTCGGTGATCGCGTTCTTGGGCAGCCCGGTGATGCCCTTCTCGGCCACCATGAGGTTGGGCTGGAGGAAGAGGAAGTCGGCTGCAGCGTCCTGCGAGAGCTCGCGCGCCGCCTTCTTCATCAGCGTCACCTGCTCCTCCGGAGTGCCGGCGTCGGCGGCAGCCAGGTCCGCCTGCAGCTGCTTGTTGTCGTAGCGCGTGTAGTACTCGGGGTTGCCGAAGACCGCTGGCAGGTCCCGCGGCTCGACGTGCGCGACGATCGACATGTCGTAGTCCGCGTCGGTGAACACGGTGCTGAGCCACACGGCCGGGAACTCGAGCGTATCGAGCGCGACCTTGAAGCCGGCCTGCTCGAGCTGGCTCTTGACGACCTGCCCGCACGAGGTGGCGTAGGGCAGCGACGGCACGCGCAGGCGCAGCGGCTTCGCGGCCACACCCGTCTCGGCGACGAGTGCCTTGGCCTTGTCGACGTCGTAGGGATAGAGCCCGGTCAGGTCCTCGTACCACGGGTCGGTCGGCGGCACCATGCTGCCGATGAGGGTCCCGCGTCCCGCCCAGCAGGTGTCGAGCAGCGCCTGGTGGTTGATGGCGTACCGGACCGCCTGGCGCACCTTGAGGTCGTTCATCGGCGCCTTGCCGTTGTTGAACGACAGGACCACCTCGCCGTTGGTCGTGCCCTCGGTGATCTCGTACTTGTCGTTGTTCTCGAACTGCTGGAGCGACTCCGGCGCCTGCACCGTGCCGACGACGTCGATCGTGCCCGTGAGCAGCGCGTTGTTCAGCGCCGACGGGTCCTTGAAGTACTTGAAGGTGACGTCCTGGAAGAACGGCTTGGTCCCCCAGTAGTCCGGGTTCGCCTTGAGGTTGATCGAGTCGCCGCGCTTCCACTCGCCGAAGACGTACGGGCCGGTCCCCACCGGCTCGTTCGCGAGGTCGGTGACGCCAGTCTCGGACATCATGGCGCCGATGCGCGTGGACATCTTGTAGAGCCAGTTGTTGCTCGGCTTGCTCAGCGTCACCTGCAGCTGCGTGTCGCTCAGTGGCTTCGCCTCCGCCACGACGTCCATCGCGGACTTGAGCGAGATGGTCCAGTCGCTCTTGACCCGGTTGATGGAGAACGCCGCGTCCTTCGCGGTGAAGGCCGTGCCGTTCGTGAACTTCGCGTTGTCGACGAGGTCGAAGGTGTAGGTCTTGTTGTCCGCCGAGACCTGCCAGGCCGTGGCGAGGGCCGGCTTCAGCTCACCGGACTGGTCCACCTTGACGAGCGTCTCGTAGACGTTGTCGAGCAGCGCCTGCGGGATCGCCGCGCCGTCCTTGGTGGTGAAGTCGAGGCTCACCGGCTCCGCGACGAGGCCGACGGTGAGGGACGTGTCGCCCGAGCCGCCCGGCCCAGTGGTCGACGTCCCGTCCGAGGTGCCGGACCCGGCCGAACAGGCGGCGGTCACGGCAAGGAGCAGGACGCTCCCGGCTGCGGTGGCGAAACGGCTGGGCTTCATCGTGACTCCATCCCGTGTGGCGATCCAAAGGCACCGGTCTGACCAGTGGACTTTTCTCCGTTGGGCGCTACCGTTTCCCTCGGTGGCGCGGATGTCAAGGGTTGACACCGTCCGCGGGCCAAATGCGACCGAACGGCAACCGGGAAGCGGGGAAGGGGCAACATGTCGACGGACTCAGCCCGGCGCCCGGCGAGCCTGACGGCGCAAGCGCTCTCAGCGGCATACGGCTCTCTCTCGCTGTCCCCGGTCGACGTCCTGGAGGACGTGGCCGACGTCATCGCGCTGCGGGAGCCCGAGCTCAACGCCTTCTGGAGGTACGACGTCGACGAGGCGCGGTATGCCGCTGAGCGCAGTGCCGCACGCTGGCGCGCAGGTAGCCCGCGAGGTCCCATCGACGGCGTGCCCGTGACGGTCAAGGAGAACCTGGCCCGAGCCGGCGTACCGATGCCGGCGGGGAATGCCGGAGTGACTCCCGCCGTCCCCCAGCGCAGCAGTCCCGTCGTCGAACGCATCGAGGAGGCCGGCGGGGTCATCCTCGGCTCGACCGTCATGCCGGACTGGGGGATGCTGTCCTCCGGCGTGTCGAGCCTGCACGGGATCACCCGCAGCCCGTGGGATCCCCGCCTCACGACGGGCGGGTCCAGCTCGGGAGCCGGCGCAGCCGCTGCGGCCGGCTACGGCCCCCTCCACGTCGGCACCGACATCGGGGGCTCGATCCGCCTCCCCGGGACGTGGCTGGGCCTGACGACGCTCAAGCCGAGCGCGGGCCGCGTCCCCCTCGACGCGCCCTTCCTCGGGCGGGCGGCCGGGCCGATGGCGCGCTCGGCAGTCGATGCGGCGATGCTGCTGGGCGTCATCAGCGGTCCCGATCCACGCGACTGGACCGCCCTCCCGGCGGAGCGGCTGGAAGTCGACGACCTCACCGTCGGCGGCAGCTACGACGTCGCCGGACTGCGAGTCGGCCTGCACGTGGACGCCGGGTGCGGACTTCACCTCGACCCAGCGATCCGCGAGGCGGTCGAGGAGGCCGCTCGGGTCTTCGAGGCGGCCGGTGCCCGCGTCGAGCGGCTGGCGCCGTTCCTCACGCCAGCCCTGCTGCGTCAGCTGGACGAGTTCTGGAGGGTCCGCTCGCTCGTCGACTTCGACGCCCTGGAGCCGGCGGCCAAGGAGCGGGTGCTGCCCTTCATCCGGCGGTGGGTCGAGGCGGCACGCGGGGTGTCGGCGCAGGAGCTGATGCGGGACTACACGAGCATCACGCGGATCCAGCAGGTGACGGTGCTGGCCACTGACCCGTTCGACCTCGTGCTGTCGCCCGTGGCCCCGATTGCGGCCTTCCCCGCCGAGTGGCCGATGCCGTGGGGCGAGCGCGACGAGGGGATGGCGCACATCGGTTACACCGCCCCGTACAACATGTCCGGCCAGCCCGCCGCCACGGTCAACTGCGGCTTCCTCCCCGACGGGCGCGCCATCGGCCTGCAGGTCTCGGGACGCCGGTTCGACGACGTCGGGGTGCTCCGGGCCGTGCACTGGTTCGAGCGCCGCCGCAGCCCGGAGGCCACGCCCATCTGGCCCATCCCCCAGACCCGATCGAGTGAACGACAATCGGGCGCCCAGCCCCGATCGAGTGAACCGGATTCGGGTCCGTCGGCGCCGGGTCAGCCGGAATGACCGAGCAGCACGCCTTCGAGCAGGTCCGGCCGGTCCGTCTCTACGAGCGGATCGTCGAGCAGGTCGAGGCTGCCGTCGCGAGCGGCGAGCTCGCCCCCGGGCAGCGACTGCCGAGTGAGCGGGAGCTCGTCACGCAGTTCGGCACGAGCCGCGCTACCGTGCGCGAGGCCCTGCGTGTCCTCGAGAGCAACGGCGTCGTCCGCTCGCGCCCGGGGGACCCGAACGGTCCCGAGATCCTGCCCTTCAGCGCCCGCGGGCTGAGCAAGCAGCTCCGCCGGCTGGCCCGCGCGGAGGAGCTCACGCTCGCACAGCTGCTCGTCTCGCGGATGATGCTCGACGCCACCGCGAACCGGCTCGCCGCCGTCCTTCGCACCGACGAGCAGCTCGCCGACATGGACGCCGCCGTCGAACGGATGCGGGGAGCGATCGACCTCGGCTACGACGCGTTCAGCGAGGCAGACCTGGCCTTCCACGAGGCCGTGGCCGTCGCGTCGCGCAACACGATGATCCAGGTGAGCAACGAGGTCGTCCGCGACACCGTCCTCTCGGTCATCTCCGACAAGATCGCCAACGCGCGCAACAGCAGGGCGCTGATGCGCCGCTCCCTGGAGCACCACGAGCAGGTCCTCGGGGCGATCCGGGCGGGCGACGGGCCGGCGGCGGCGCGGGCCTCGCTGCAGAGCCTCTACGAGTACTACGCCGGCTACGTGCCCGCCTCGGAGCGGCACGCCCTCAGGGCACTGCTCGACGCCTGACCCGCCTGGCGCACGCCCCGCCTGACGGCTCGGGGTCGGGCGGCTCGGCGGGAGCGCCAAGCGTGGCCGCAGTCCCCGACTCCCGGATCGAGTGAACAGCTTTCGGCCCGGAAGTTGTTCACTCGATCGGGCTGGGAGGTGCCTCGCGAGGACAAGCCGGCTCAGCGGCATACGTCACTCGTTTGCCTCTTGTCCTTCGGCCGGATCCTTGGTCGACTGTCACTGGTGGGTCCAGCCCATCCGGGGCCGGACCCGCCAGACAGGCGACCGGAGGTACCCAATGACCAGTCAGACGCAGTCGATCCCTGAGGACGCAGAGCTCGAGGGGTCGCCGGCCGGTGTTCACGTGAGCACGACCGTCGCGGCCCCGCTCGAGCGCGTGTGGACCCACCTGATCAGCCCGCGCGGCACGGAGGCCCTGCTCGGCCCCGGCGCCCGCCTCGCCACGAAGGGTGAGCCCTGGCACAGCGAGGACGGCCCGTGTGGCGTCCTGCGCAGCTACCATCCTCTGGAACAGATCCGCGTCTCCTGGCATCCCCACGACGACGGGCCGCTCAGCATCGTCGACCTCCAGCTCAGGCGCGAGGGTGACGGGACCCGGCTCGACATCTTCCACGAGGGGCGCGGCATTGCCGAGGACGGCCTGGGCGACAAGGAACGCTGGGACGAGGCCCTCGGACGCCTGACCAGTTCTCTCGACGGCTGACCCGCCGCTGGCGTGCCCCGGGTCGTATGCCGCTGGGCCGGGGCGCGCTCCACCGTGTCGTCAATCGCCTACCGGAGTCGGCCCGTGCCCTCACACGTGGGTGGACGCACGACTCTCGGCGGAGACCTGTCGTTTTCGCTGGCCCCGGCCATGACCACGCCCTGGCCTGGCTGGACTCGCTCGGCCCGGGAGCCTGGCAGGGTCGCTCAGCGAACGACCATGACCGGGCATGCCGCGTCGTGGATGACCCGATGGCTGACCGAGCCGAGCAGCATGCCGGTGAAGCCGCCCCTGCCGCGGGAGCCGACGACGATCAACCCAGCGTCCTTGCCCAGCTCGCTGAGCAAGGCGCCGGGCTCGCCGAGGACGGCCTCGGTCGTCACCTCGAGCGACGGATGCGCGGCGCGGACGCGCTCGGCGACCTGGTTGAGGCTCTCCTCGGCCCCGGGCGCGGTCGGGTCACGGTCCTCGGGGCCGTCATCACCCCTGTCGCTGGCCCCGGCCTCGACCACCGTCCGCGTGTTCACGTGCAGGTCCTCCGCGACGCGCACGATGCGCAGCCGCGCCCCCGCTGCAGCGGCAGCCTCGGCAGCGGCGTCCACCGCGCGCTCCGACGGCGGCGAGTCGTCACTGCCGACGACGACCGGGTGGGCGGCGTCCGGACGGTTGGGCCTGGGCAGGTTCTCCACGTCGTCCGTGTCCCCGCCCGCCGCCGCCCGGACGATGACCACGGGACAGCGCGCATGGGCAGCCACGGCGTAGGACGTCGAGCCGAGCAGGCCGCTGAGGATCCGGCCACGCCCCCGGCTGCCCACGACGACGAGGTCGGCCGACTCGGATGCCTCGATGATCTGTCCGGCCGGGCTGCCGAGCCAGTACTGCGTCTCGACCTGGTTCACCTCGAGTGACTTCCTGGCCCGCTCCGCCCCCTCGGCAACGATCTCCTGTGCCGTCCGCTCGTACACGGGCTCGACGTGAGCCAGATCCATCGCGGCGAAGCCCGGCGTTCCGGCCATGTTCATGCCGTGCACGATCGTCAACGGGCGCCCGCGCTCTCGGGCCGTCTCGACGGCCCAGTCGAGCGCCAGCTGCGACGGGAACGAGCCGTCGTAGCCAACGACGATGCCGTGGGTCGGTGTGTTCGCCTGAGCCTCAGCGGAGCTCGCCGTCTCGGGTGCCGAGCCGGGCTGGTCGGTGGTATCCGTCGTGACGTCCGAGTCCATCTTGAGCACCCTCTCCGGTTGCGTTGGCCGGAGCGGCCGCTCCGGCCTTGTCCATCCTCTCGCAGGGCGGGGTCAGGCGCAGCACCGGGTGAGCAGTTCCATGTGGGACGACCCGGACGCCCGGCCCGCCCGCCGCTGGGCTCACCGGTCAGATGCCGAGCTGCTTGGCCACCGCGTCTCCCCCGATCGACCGGATGAACTCGGGGTCGCCGACGACGACGAGCCGGTCGGTGGCCCGGGACATGCCGACGTAGAGCTTCTCCCTCGCGCGGTCCGCGTGATCGGTGTTGACGCAGAGCACCACTGCGCGCCGCTCCAGGCCCTTGCAGCCCAGGACGTGCCCGTAGAACACGTCGTCGCTCTCCCAGAAGGAGCGCCAGTACCCGATCTGGCCGTCCGCGTCCTGGCGTTCCTTCTGGGCCGGATGGCGGGACCCCATCGTCAGCAGCGCGATGTGCTCCGGGTGCCAACCCTCGTCGAGCAGCGCCTCGACCTGGTCGTCCGCGACGCCGATCGCCGCGCTGCTCGTGCACGGCATGACGGCGACCTCGGGGCCATCTCCGCCCCTGGGGGTCATCCGCATCGGGGTGAGCGGGCCGAAGGCGCTGGCGATCTGCCGCGTGTTGCGCAGGTTGTGGTCGAGCACGAGGGGCACGAGCGGCACCGGCGGCTGGCCGTACCTGGCGAAGATCCGCTGGTTCTCGTCGCTGTAGACGTAGAGCCCGCCCGTGTCTTCGTCCTTGAGCGCCTTCATGAGCGGGTGCCACCAGTGGTCGGCGAAGTCCTGCGCCTCGTCGACGATGATCGCGTCGAAACGCTTCCCCTCCGGTAGCCCGGTCGCCACCCCGGCCATCTGCGCGGCCAGGTCCCGCTCCCAGAAGTCGGCGTCGTTGCGGTCGTGGTCGGTGGAGATGCCCCATTCGTTCGCGAGGTCCTCGAAGGAGCCTGCGAACGCCGGACGGTGCCTGCGTGGCACTCCGGCGAGCTGCCGCTTGAAGTACTGCGAGAGGCCGATCGAGTAGCAGAGCAGGGCGACCCGCTGCGGCTTGCGCTCTCCCTGTCCGCGCGTGAGGTCCTTGGCCTGCGTGAGGGCCAGGATCGTCTTGCCCGAACCGGCTCCTCCGCGCACCTCCAGCCGGTGGATCAGGCGAGTCACCTTGAGCAGGTCGGCCTGCTCACGCGTCAGCCGGTCCGCGACGGCCTCGCGCTCGTCGGCCTCCGCGGTGATGTCGGGGACCGGGAAGCTGCGCCCCGTCAGGATCTCGCGGATCAGGTCGATGTCGTCATGGGTCGGGACGCGCTGCTCGTTCTGCTGGAGGGCGGCGACGTCGTGGACGCGGCCGGCGAGGTCGGCGAGGTCTCCTCGTCCGCTGACCATCCAGCGTGGGCAGTCCGGGGTCGCGAAGTCGGACGCGAGGTCCGTGTACGGCAGGACGATCGCATGGCCGAAGCGGACTCGGCTGCGGCGGTTCTTCCACCGCGGGTCGGCCTCGATGAAGTCGCGGAGCGCATACCTGCCGTCGCGAGCCTGCTCGACCGGCCGGATCCGGCTGGTCCGGTTCCGCCCTCCCGACCACCATCGGCCCTGCTCGTCCACCGACACGCTGCCGCCCTTGACCTCGACGACGACGACGCCCACCTCGGGCATGAGGACGAGGATGTCGAGCTCGTGGTCCTTCTGCGTGCTGGTCAGGCGCAGGTTCGGGACGAGGGCCGTGTCCGCGGAGACCTGCCGGGAGAGCCGGTCCCAGACGAGCCACTCAGCCTCGTTCGCGAACTGGTGCCCCTCGACCGTCTCCCGGTCGCCTCGGCTCTGCCAGCTGTCCACAGGCCGCACCATAGCCACGGTCGCGGCAGTCCGCAGGGAAACCGATTCCCGCACGGGCAGTTTCGCCTCCTCCACGCCGTCTGGGAGTGAGCCCCGTCACAGGCATGGACCTCCCTCCGGCGGGTGCCTACTGTGGTGAGTGGCCAGTTCGGCCTCCGGGATGCCCGCGCTGGCCGTGGTCAGGCGCGATGCGCCCTCCCGGCGCCTGCCACCGGCAAGCCCCGGACTGGAGGTCGTCATGACGACGGACACGCACGTATCGACGCCAAGCGGTGCCGCATCCGCCCGGGCCCTCGATGGTGAGGCCCGCGTGCGGCTGTACGAGACGATGGTCCTCTCCCGCACCTATGAGGAGGCGATCCTCAGGGAGTACCACGCCGACAAGGGACCGGGGTTCGACATCGGCAAGGGGCTGGTCCCCGGGGAGATGCACCTGTCGGCCGGCCAGGAGCCGGTCGCCGCCGGTGTGTGCGCACACCTGACCACCGATGACGGGGTCACCGCCACGCACCGACCGCATCACTTCGCCATCGCGCACGGCATGGACCTGCGGAAGATGACGGCCGAGATCTTCGGCCGCGAGACCGGGCTCGGCCGGGGACGCGGCGGTCACATGCACCTGTTCGACCCCGACACCCACTTCTCGTGTTCGGGCATCATCGCCGAGGGCTACCCGCCCGCGCTGGGGCAGGCGTTCGCCTTCAAGCGCAAGGGCACGGATCGCGTCGTGGTCGCGGTGACCGGCGAGGGGGCCGCCAACCAGGGCGCCTTCCACGAGTCGCTCAACCTCGCGGCCGCGTGGAACCTCCCGGTCGTGTTCATCGTGGAGGACAACGACTGGGGCATCTCCGTGCCGAAGTCAGCCTGCACCGCGATCCCGTCCAACGCCGACCGGGCCGCGGGGTACGGCATCCCGGGCGAGCGCGTCGAGGACAACGACGTCGAGGCGGTCCACGCGGCCGCTGGCAACGCCGTCGCGCGCGCCCGAGCTGGTCAAGGGCCCTCGCTCATCGAGGTCCACACCCTCCGGATGTGGGGCCACTTCGAGGGCGACGCCCAGGGCTACCGGCCGGAGCTCGCCGAGGTCCCCGCCCAGGACCCGATCCCACGGTACGAGCAGACCCTCCGTACGGCCGGGCTGCTCGACGACGACGCCGTGGCGCGCATCAAGGCGGCGGCGAGCGAGCGGGTCGAGGACGCGGTCGTCTTCGCCCAGAACAGTTCCCTGCCGGATCCAGCGCAGGCCACCGCCTACGTGTTCGCCTGAGGAGACGACGATGACCATCACTGACACCACCGCGACTCCTGCGCCCGCTGCTGGCCGGCGCCTCAGCACCTCCAAGGCGATGGTCGAGGCCATCGCCCAGGAGATGGAGCGCGACCCGTCCGTCATCTACCTGGGCGAGGACGTCGGCGCCTACGGCGGGATCTTCAGCTCGACGACCGGGCTGCTCGACCGCTTCGGGCCGGACCGGATCCTCGACACCCCGATCTCGGAGACCGCCTTCATCGGCCTCGGCATCGGCGCGGCAACCGAGGGCATGCGCCCCATCGTCGAGTTGATGTTCGCGGACTTCCTGGGCGTCTGCTTCGACCAGATCTACAACCACATGGCCAAGATCCACTTCGAGTCCGGTGGCAACGTCAAGGTCCCCATGGTCCTGACCACGGCGGTTGGCGGCGGGTACTCCGACGGGGCCCAGCACTCGCAGTGCCTCTGGGGCACGTTCGCCCACCTCCCCGGTATGAAGGTCGTCGTGCCGAGCAACCCGGCCGACGCCAAGGGCCTGATGACCGCGGCGATCCGCGACGACAACCCCGTGGTGTACATGTTCCACAAGGGCGTCATGGGCCTGCCCTGGATGGCCAAGAACCCCCGCTCCATCGACGCGGTCCCGGAGGGCGACTACGTCGTGCCGATCGGCAAGGCAGCGCTGGCCCGCGAGGGGAAGGACGTCACCGTCGTGACGCTGTCGCTCTCCGTGCACCACGCTCTCGATGTCGCCGAGAAGCTCGCCGGTGACGGCATCGACGTCGAGGTGCTGGACCTGCGCAGCCTCGTCCCACTCGACCGTGAGGCGATCCTCACCTCGGTCGCCAAGACCGGCAGGCTCGTCGTCGTCGACGAGGACTACCGTTCCTTCGGCCTGTCCGGCGAGGTCGTGGCCACGGTCACCGACCGGGATCCGACGCTGCTCAAGGTGCCGGTCCAGCGGGTCGCCGTCCCGGACGTGCCCATCCCCTACGCCCATGTGCTCGAGTACGCCGTGCTGCCCAGGCCGGAGCGAATCGAGGAAGCGGTGCGCCGGGCGGTGGCCGGATGACCGATGTCCCCTTCCCAGGACTGTCCAAGGAGGACCCCGACAGCGAGGGCGTCGTGTCGACCTGGTTCGTCGGTGAGGGCGAGTCCGTCGCCGCGGACCAGCTGCTCGCCGAGGTCCAGGTCGACAAGGTGGCCGCAGAGGTGCTCGCCCCCGCCGCCGGGGTCGTGCACCTCCTCGTCGAGGAGGAGGGCGTTGTCAAGCAGGGCGAGCCGATCGCCCGGATCGACTAGCCGTATGCCGCTGGGCTGGGTTCGCGAACACCGTCACCACCCAGCCCGGCGCGCCCCCACCCCTGATCGAGTGAACAGCTTGGGAAGGGACTCTCCCAAGCCCGTTCACTCGATCGGGTGAGTGGCCACGTACGCGACGGGCGCAATGCCCAAGACCACGCCGTATGCCGCTGGGCTGGGTTCGCGAGCACCGTCACGACCCAGCCCGGGGCGCCCCCACCCCTGATCGAGTGAACAACTCTCGGGAAGGGGCTCCCCCAATCCCGTTCACTCGATCGACTGAGAGCTCGGGGCCACGGGGGCACGGGGTCACGCGGTCACTGTCGGCGGTCTCTCCTACGGTGGGGTGCATGACCCTCCACCTGTCCACCATGTCCCCGGTCACGAGCCGAAGGCGCTTCCGCGACCTCCACGTCCCCGGCCGTCCCCTACTGATGCCCAACCCCTGGGATCCCGGCTCCGCGAAGGTGCTGGAGAGCCTGGGCTTTCACGCCTTGGCGACGACGAGCGCCGGCTTCGCTGGCA
>NZ_DATEEY010000070.1:0-5490 GCF_035280925.1 Intrasporangium sp.
ACGCGGAACTTGGCCATGAAGGACAGGTCCATCAGCCCCACGGCCTCGCGGACCGTCCGGTGCTCCTGCTCCCACTGCTCGAACCACGGCGCATGCCCCCAGGTCGGCTCCGCGTGTGGGGTCTGCCCCTCGCCCGCGAACCAGTCGGCGCCCTCCCATCCGGAGACCTCGCGAAGGTGGCCACCCTGCTTGACGAGTCGCTCGTGCACGGGTGAGAGCAGGCGGTCGCGCGCCGTGCGCAGCTGCTTGCCCGGTGTGTGGGCGGCATAGACCGTGCCCAGGACCTCCGACGTGCGGGCTGCCCGGTAGCCCGGCTCGAGCTGGTCCGTCCTGAAACGGTCGACGTTGAAGCCGGTGACGTCGACGTCGGGCTCGCCGGTCGTGATCCAGTGGGCCAGGACGCGGCCGAGGCCCCCGGCCGACAGGACGCCGACCGAGTTCATCCCTGCCGCGACGAAGTAGCCACGGATGCCGGGCGCCTCGCCGACGGCCGGCGCCAGGTCCGGCGTGAAGGACTCCGGGCCACAGAAGAAGGTCCGGACGCCGGCGTCGATGGTGACTGGTACGCGGGCCATCGCCTTCTCGAGGAAGGGCGCCATCCGGTCCCAGTCGGGTGGGAGCGTCCCGAACGAGAAGTCGGCCGGGATCCCGTCGACCCGCCAGGCCGCGGCCTGTGACTCGAAGAGGCCGACCATCATGCCGCCGCCCTCCTCGCGGTAGTAGCCGTAGGAGGACGGGTCCTCGAAGATCGGCGCGTCGGGGTCGAGTCCCTCGATGGTGTCGGTGATCAGGTAGTAGTGCTCGGCGGCCTGGTTGGGGATGACCAAGCCGTTCCGTGCCCCGAGCTCCCGGGCCCACATACCGGTGCAGTTGACGACGTACTCGCACCCGATGGTCTGGTCGGCGGCGCGCACCCCCGTGACGGCGCCGTCGCTGGTGAGGACGTCGGTCACCGGTACGCCCTCGATGACCCGGACGCCGAGTGCGCGTGCGCCCTTCGCCAGCGACATGGTCAGGTCGACGGGGTTCACCCGGCCGTCACCCGGGACGAGGAAGCCAGCGAGAAGGTCGTCGGTCCGTGCCCACGGGAACAGCTCGGCGACCTCCGCCGGTGAGATCTCGTGCACCTCGAGCCCGAGGTGGCGCTGGAAGGCAGCGACCCGCCGGTACTCCTCCAAGCGGTCACGGTCGGCGGCCGCCTCGATCATCCCCACGGGGCGGAACCCGGTCGCCTGCCCGGTCTCGGCCTCCAGGCGCGCGTAGAGGTCGCGGGAGTAGAGCCTGATCGCGGTGTTGGTCTCCGACGTCGACCCGAAGCAGGTCATCAGCCCGGCCGCATGCCACGTCGTCCCGGACGTGAGCCGGTCCCGCTCCAGGAGAACGACGTCGGTCCAGCCGGCGTGGGCCAGGTGGTAGGCCACCGAGGAGCCGATGACTCCGCCACCGATGACGACGACGCGCGCCCGGTCGGGCAGTTCAACAGTCACCCGGACAAGGTAGCCGCCGACGACCGTGCGGCTCGTCAATCTCGCATCATCGCCTCGAAGTTCGTGGTGGGAATACCGACCCAGCAGATCTTGCGCACCTTCACGTCACTCCCCGGCAATCACGCCGTCCGGGCTTGCGGCACCGTCAGGCTCATCACGCAGTTGCCCTGGCACTTCGGTCGTTCGTGGCTGAAGCCGGGCCGTTCGTACATCGTGCGCGTGGCGTGGTACTGGAACGACGAGGAGATCTTCTTGGGCAGTTCCTCGACGGATCCGTACTCTGCCCGGGCCACGGCCGCGTCACCGTCGAGGACCAAGGCCGCATGCGCCCGACCTTCCTCGACCAACCTCGCTGCTTGAAGGCGCGGTTGCCGATCTCCTTGCGCTCCGGCGGGTCGGGGTGGCAGTGGAACCACGTGCACCAGCAGCCGCCGAACACCCCGTTGTGACGTGCGGCCGGCTCGGCGAAGGCCTGCCGGCTCTGCACGTTGAGTGGCGCTGTCCGATAGCCGCCGATCGTGGGACTCACGTTGGCCATCGCCAGATCGTTGACGAGTATCTGGACGATCTCGTCCTGATTTGCCCACGTCAGGCGCGTTGCGCCAGTAACAGATAGGTGCCGCCGTCCACAGTCACGACACCGCCGTGGCGTTCGATGGCGTCCTGCAACGCCGAGGAGAGGTGCCCGAGACGATCCGGACCGAGGCGGCGATGATCGCCGAAGGTCGCGATCAGGCCGGCCCACTGGGCGGCCGTCATTCGCCGATGCCAGCGGTACGTCCGCGGTGGGGCGGTCGTGAAAGCGCTGTGTGCGCCAAACGGGTCCGTCGCGTCGACATCGCCGCTCGGGTCTCGGCCGATCACGCTGAGTGTGGGCGCGAGCTCGGCGTAGCTCGCCTCGAACTCGCCAAGCAGGCCCGCCTGCACGACGTGGTAGTTCCAGAACCGGGCGATCCGACCACCGGGCGCGAGCAGTCGGGCCGCCTTGTCGGGACCTGTGGAGGGGTCTATCCAGTGCCAGGAGTGCCCACAGGTGATCAGGTCGAAGCGCCGTCCGGCGTCGTCCCAGCTCTCGAAGCGCGCCACTTCGACGTCAACGCCATGCCTGCGTGCAACGGCAACCATTCTCTGGTCGGGGTCGATGCCCAAGGTCCGGACCCCTCGACGGCTCAGGTCGAGCGCCACCTTTCCGGTCCCGCACCCCACGTCGAGCGCGGTGCGAACGGGCCCGGCCAGCAGGTGATCGAACAGCGCCTGCGGGTAGCCCGGCCGGAACTGGTCGTACGCCTCAGCGCTGGACCCGAAGGACTCGGCCCGGTCGCGATCGGCATGCAGGTGCTCCAGCGGCACCAGTCAAGTATGAGTCACCGTGCGGAGTCCGATCTCAGCCCATCGGCGCCGGGGACCCGTCCGCGGAGCCTGTGACGCCCGGCCCGGCGCTGGTCTCATCTGGCCTGGAGCTGAACCACGCCGTGATCCCGCTGACCACCGCGATGACCACGAGCAGCAGGTTCCAGAAGGTGGGCAGGGCCGTGACGAACAGGACCACGACCGCGACGATCGTCACCGCCAACGAGACGACGAACGTGTGCTGCCAGGCCATCGCCCTGCCCCAAGCCACCTCGCTCGAGTCGCGGACCTGTCGGCGCAGCGCGGTCGCACGTGTCCCGTTGCCCGACACGAGCGCCACGACCAAGGCGATCAGGGCGACCCAGCCGACGACCCGCAGGATCGTGCGGAGCCGATCGGTCACGATGGTGACCATTGCCTGCGCGGCCGCGCGTACGTCCTGGCGGAGGTTGTCCACGGCAAAGTCCTGCCCCACCCTGACGGCGGTCAGGGTGATGAGCATCGCCACCACGATGCCGGCCATCGTGAAGAGCGTGGCTCGCAACCGCCGGCGTGAGAAGAAGATGCCAAGTCCCAGCAGGATGATCGTCAGGATGAGCAGGAGCACCGGGATGCCCCTGATCAGCCGGTAGGCGTTCTGGGCCTTCTCGATGCGCGTGCCGTCCCCGACCACCACCTGGGCGTCGATGTCCGGGATCCTTTCGGCGCCGGGCACGCCCGCATTGACGAGCTGCGTGCGCAGCGGGCCCGAGATCGCGGACAGGTTGAGCACGAGCTGGCCGCTGTCGTCCTGCTGGAGGGCGGACGTCTCCCCGTTGAGCAGGCGCAGGAGCTGGGTGTGGACCACTCGGTTGGCGTCGGTCCACACGTTTGCGAAGGTCTCGCTCGACACGACGTCGCCGACGACGCGGTGCACGAGGTTCGTGGTCTGCTCCCGGATCGGAGAGGCGATGAGGCTCAGCGCGGCGGCGATCTGTGGTGGCACGCCGCGATCGATGAGGGCGTCGGTCGCCTCCTGCGCGAGGTTGAGGCTCTGGATGCGGGCCATGACGCGGTCGGTCACCTGGTCGGTGACGGCGGCCTGCACCTGCGGGTCCGAAGCGAGGGGTCCCACCGCGGCGACGTACCTGTCCGTGTCGGTCAGCGTGCCCCGCACCCACCAGGACACGGCGGTCACGGGGACGAGGATGACGCCGAGCACGAGGAGGACCGCGACGGCCGCGGCCCGCCAGGGGTTGGGCCGCGGCGGTGCGGCGGCGGTGCTCGGTACCGGCGGCCCTGCGGTTGCAGGACTGGCGTCTCCGGGACCAGCGTCCGGGCCGCTGCTGGCCGTGCGCTCCATGGGCATGGGGACTGTCGGATCGCTGTGGTCGGACATGCGCCCAGCGTGAGCGCAGCCCTCCCGGGTGTCGTCACCCTTGCGAGGTGAACCTCGGGCGCGCGTAGAGCGGCGAACACCCGCTTGGCGAGGTCAGCGCGTCAGAGCTCGGCCCGCAGGATCGACGCCGCGCCGGCCATGGCGCGCATCTTTCCCTCCGCACTCGCGCGAGGTAGGTACTTCATCCCGCAGTCAGTGGCGATGGTGATCCGCTCCGGTGAGGTGAAGGAGAAGGCGCGGCGTACCCGATCGGCGACCAGCTCGGCGGACTCGACCGCGTGATCGGACAGGTCGATGACGCCCAGGATGATGGCCTTCTCGCTGAGGTCCCTCAGGACGCCGAGGTCGAGACGGGACTGGGCGGTCTCGATCGAGATCTGGTCGGCCGAGCAGCCGGCCAGCTCGGGCAGGAACGAGTATCCCTCGGGCCGTTCGTGGATGATCGCGGCGTACCCGAAGCAGATGTGCACGGCGGTGGTGCCGGTGACGCCGTCGAGCGCCGCGTTGAGCGCGGTCAGCCCGTACTCGCGGGCCGCATCGGGCCGCGCCTGCATGTACGGCTCGTCGATCTGGACCACGTCGGCGCCAGCCGCATGCAGGTCCTTGATCTCGGCGTTGACCGCCCCGGCGTAGGCCAGCGCCGCGGACTCGAGGTCGGGGTAGTGCTCGTTCTGGGCCTGCTGCGACATCGTGAACGGGCCGGGCACGGTCATCTTGACCGGGTGGTCGGTGTTCGCCCTCAGGAACTCCACGTCGCGCACGCCGACTGGTCGGGGACGCACGATCGGGCCGGTGATC
This sequence comes from Intrasporangium sp., assembly GCF_035280925.1. Classification (GTDB taxonomy): domain Bacteria; phylum Actinomycetota; class Actinomycetes; order Actinomycetales; family Dermatophilaceae; genus Intrasporangium. Next base: position 5,014 of record NZ_DATEEY010000070.1, read on the forward strand.
CGTGGCACCGGGTTGGGGTGCCCGCTGCGATCGAGGGCCGTCCCCGGGTTGTCGATGTCGACGCCCTCGAGGGCGGTGGCGAAGTGGTTGCTGTACGACTCGCGCCGCATCTCACCGTCCGTGATGATGTCCAGGCCCGCCTCCTCCTGGGCGCGGATGGCCAGCACCGTGGCGTCGTCCTGCGCTTGCTGGAGGTACTCCGCGTCGACCCGCCACAGCTCCTTCGCCCGTACCCGCGGGGGAAAGCGGCCAGCGAGCTTGGCCCGGTCGATCAGCCAGTCCGGCTGGGCGTAGCTGCCCACCAGCGAGGTCGGCAGGATCGGCAGCGGAGACGATGTGGCGGTCACGCTCGTGACTCTAGAACCGCCGGCGCCCGTTGGGGAGCCATACCGCCTCCCTCCTGGCGCAAACCGTGACCTTGGAACGTAGGCTCGGGGTGCCAAACTGGCTCCTGATCAGCACGCCGAGGAGGCTCCG
>NZ_DATEEY010000071.1:0-2720 GCF_035280925.1 Intrasporangium sp.
GCTGACAAGATGGCGACGATGGGCAGCGACTGGCGCACCAACCCGGTGACGCAGATCCGCTGGGGGCTGGACTACATCAAGAAGTCCTACGGCAGCCCCTGCAACGCCCTCGACATGTGGAACAGCCGCTACCCGCACTGGTACTGAGCCGATCCGGACCGCTCAGCCAGCTCGTCGCCGCGACAACGATCCCTCACTGCCCGCGTTGCTGCGGCTCCCTCGTCAGATCTTCCGGAGCCGGATCCGGGTCACCGCGTGGTCCGCTCCCTTGGTGAGGACGAGGGTCGCCCTCGCGCGAGTGGGCAGGACGTTCTCGACGAGGTTCGGCTCGTTGATGCGCTCCCAGATCGCCGTCGCCGTCGCCCTGGCCTGGTCGTCGGTGAGGCCGGCATACCGGTGGAAGTACGACTGCGGGTCGGCGAAGGCCGTCTCCCGCAGCCGGAGGAAGCGCTCGACGTACCACGTCCGGATCTCCTCGACCGGGGCGTCGACGTAGACCGAGAAGTCGAAGTAGTCCGAGATCGCACCGGTGCTCGAGCCGTCGGGACGCACGGCCGGCGGCTGCAGCACGTTGAGCCCCTCCACGATGAGGACGTCCGGCCGTGGCACCCGCACCGTCCCGGGGAGCACGTCGTAGGTGAGGTGTGAGTAGAGCGGTGCCTCGACGACGGGCACCCCCGACTTGACGTCCGCGATGAAGCGCAACAGGGCTCGACGGTCGTAGGACTCCGGGAACCCCTTGCGCTCCAACAGCCCTCGCCGCTGCAGCTCGGCGTTCGAGTGGAGGAACCCGTCGGTCGTGACGAGCGCGACCCTGGGGGTGTGCGGCCACCGGCTCATGAGCTCCTTGAGGATCCGCGCCGTCGTCGACTTCCCCACCGCCACCGACCCGGCGACGCCCACGACGAACGGCACCCGGGTCGGCCTCTCTCCGAGGAACTCGCTCGTCGCCAAGCGCAGCCCGTGGGTGGCCTCGACGTAGAAGTGCAGCAGACGCGACAGCGGCAGGTAGACCTCCTCGACCTCGCGCAGGTCGAGGAGCTCGCCGAGCCCACGGAGTCTCGTGAGGTCGTCCTGCTCTAGGCTCATCGGGTGGTTCTCCCGCAGGCGCGCCCACGCCCGCCGGTCGAGGTCGACGTAGGGCGTCGGCAAGGTGCTTCGCTCCTGCGTGGCGCTCACGCGCGTCATTGTTCCGTATGCCGCACGGCGCACTCCTGGGGCGCGGCCCCCGCGGGTCGTCGGCTGCCTAGGCGACCCCTCGGCGTACCGGTGGCCTTCGCCCCACGGTCTAGGCTGGCCGCCATGTGCGGAATCGTCGGCTACGTCGGTCGGACCATGGACGACACGGCCCTGGAGGTCGTGATGGAGGGGCTCACCCGCCTCGAGTACCGGGGCTACGACTCGGCCGGCGTGGCCCTCGTGACCGAGGACGGCATCGACGCAGAGAAGAGGTCGGGCAAGCTCGAGAACCTGCGCGCCGCTCTGGCCGCGCGCCCGCTCGCGACCTCCCGCACGGCGATCGGGCACACCCGGTGGGCGACGCACGGCGGCCCGACGGACGGCAACGCGCACCCGCACCGCGGCGGCGAGGGTGACCGTCTGGCGCTCATCCACAACGGCATCATCGAGAACTTCCACGTGCTCAAGAAGGAGCTGGTGGAGGAGGGCGTCGAGTTCCGGTCGGAGACCGACACGGAGGTCGCCGCGAAGCTCCTCGGGCGCGAGTACGACCGGCTCGGGGACCTCACCAAGGCGATGCAGGTGGTCGTGAACCGGCTGGAGGGCGCCTTCACCCTCCTGGCGGTGCACGCCGACAGCCCGGGAACCGTCGTCGGAGCCCGCCGCAACAGCCCGCTCGTCGTGGGGCTCGGAGACGGCGAGAACTACCTCGGCAGCGACGTCGCGGCGTTCATCGGGCACACCCGCCAGGCGATCGAGCTCGGTCAGGACCAGATCGTGACGATCACCCCGGACCGCCACGAGGTCATCGGCTTCGACGGCGCCCCCGCAGAGGGCAAGGCCTACGAGGTCACGTGGGACGCAGCCGCGGCCGAGAAGGGCGGCTACCCGACCTTCATGGAGAAGGAGATCCACGAGCAGCCCCACGCGGTCGCCGACACCCTCCTCGGACGCACCGACGAGTCGGGCCGGCTGGTCCTCGACGAGGTACGCATCAGCGAGGAGCAGCTGCGCGGGGTGGACCGCATCATCATCGTCGCCTGTGGCACCGCCGCCTACGCCGGGATGGTGGCGAAGTACGCGGTGGAGCACTGGACCCGGATCCCGGTCGAGGTGAGCCTGGCTCACGAGTTCCGTTACTGCGACCCCATCGTCGACGGCACCACGCTGGTCGTGTCGATCAGCCAGTCCGGCGAGACGATGGACACCCTCATGGCGGTCAAGCACGCCAGCGAGCTGGGCGCGATGACGTTGTCGGTGTGCAACACGCACGGGTCGACGATCCCCCGCGAGTCCGACGCCGTCCTCTACACCCACGCCGGTCCGGAGATCGCCGTCGCGTCGACCAAGGCGTTCCTCGCGCAGATCACCGCCTGCTACATCCTCGGCCTCTACCTCGCCCAGCTGCGGGGTGAGACCTACGCCGACGACGCGAAGTCCGTCATGGCCGAGCTGCAGGGGATCCCCGCCAAGATCGAGGACCTGCTCGGCAGGATGGACCGGGTCGTCGAGATGGCGAACTTCATGGCCGACACGCGCTC
>NZ_DATEEY010000072.1:0-13149 GCF_035280925.1 Intrasporangium sp.
GGCATCGTGGTCACGGGCGGGATCGTCCGCCTGACCGGAAGCGGTCTCGGCTGCTCGACCTGGCCGGAGTGCCAACCGGGGTCCTTCACACCGATCCGCACGGCGGAGAGCCAGTACCACGACCTCATCGAGTTCGGGAACCGCACACTGACTGGCGTCCTCGGCCTGCTCGCGGTTGCCTCGGTCTGGGTGGTGCTGAGGGTGTGGCCCGAGCGGCGCAGGATGCATTACGCCGCCTTCAGCGTGGTGGCCGGCGTCGTCGCGCAGGCGGTCGTCGGAGGGATCACGGTGCGGACCGGGCTCAATCCGTGGACCGTCATGTTCCACTTCCTCATGTCGATGGTCCTCGTCGCCCTCTCGACCGCGCTGGTGAGGGGAGCCGCGGACGAGGAGTCCGGTCCGGGCGAGCTGACGGTCCACCCGCTCACCCGCCGTCTCGCCTTGGCGACGGCCGGTGTCGGCGCCGTGGTCCTCACGCTCGGCGTCATCGTCACCGGCTCGGGTCCGCACTCCGGCGATGCCGACACCCCGGCGCGAACAGGCTTCGACCCGCGGTTCGTGTCGTGGATGCACGCGGACGCCGTCATGCTCTTCGTCGGTCTCGTCATCGCGACGCTCGTCGCCGTGCGACTCACGGCCAAGGACGATGCCCCCAAGCGGGCCTGGTACGCCGTGCTCTACGTGACGATCGCCCAGGGCCTCATCGGCTATGTGCAGTACTTCACCGGGCTGCCGGAGGTGCTCGTCCTGCTCCACATGCTCGGAGCGAGCCTGCTCGCCGTTGCGTTGACGTGGGGCGTCCTCGAGACCCGTCGCCTGCCCGTGTAGGACGCCTTAGGTTTGGGTCGTGAACCTCGGCGAGCAACCGACGCTCCACGACGGCGACCTCGTGCTCCGTCCGTGGCTGACCACCGACGTGGAGAAGTCGCTTCAGCTGCACGACGCGGAGATCGCCCGCTGGTTCGACCTCCCGGCGATGGCGCCCAGCGGGGCCGACCGCGCCGCCTGGGTCGCTGACGCCCATGACGAGTGGGCGGACTCGCGCTCCAGGGCCACGTTCCTCGTCGAGTGGCGGGGCCAGGTGGCGGGGTCGGTCGAGGTGAGGCGGGTCGCCGACGGTGTCGGCTCCCTCTCGTGGGTCGTCTACGCCCCGTTCCGCCGGCAGGGCCTGGCCAGCCGCGCTCTGCGGCTCCTCGTCGACTTCGCCTTCACCGAGCTCGGCCTGAGCCGTGTCGAGGCCCACGTCAACCCAATGAACCGGGCGTCCCTCCACGTCGCCCTGCGTGCCGGCCTGCTGCGGGAGGGCCTGCTCCGCGCGAACGCCCGGCTCGGCGGCGAGCCCCACGACACCGTCGTGTTCGGCCGGCTCAAGGACGACCCCGCGCCCGGGACTCGCGAGGGTTTCACCGCAATGCTCGACTCGGCGCTCCCGGTGAAGCGGGCCATTGCGCAGGGCGTCCTGCGCAACGAACGCGGCCAAGTACTCCTCTGCGAGCTGGCCTACAAGCGCGAGTGGGACCTGCCCGGTGGAGTCGTCGATCCGAACGAGTCCCCTGCCGACTGCGTCGCCCGGGAGGTGCAGGAGGAGCTCGGGATCACGGCACGCCCGCGCGGCCTGCTTGCGGTCGACTGGATGCCCCCGTGGCTGGGCTGGCGCGACGCCGTCCTCCTCGTCTTCGACCTCGGCACGACCCCATCCGACCTCGTGGAGCGGGCCGTCCTCGAGCACCGGGAGATCCGCGCGCTGCACTGGGCCGACGAGTCGGTCTGGTCGCAGCGGGTCGCGCCGTACAACGACCGCCTGCTCCGTTCCCTCCGGCTGGGTGACCCGCGGGTCCCGGGTGCGCTCTACCTCGAGGATGGGACGCCCGCGCTTGACACGGAACCCGGCGCCTGAGGTCCCGGGCCTCGAACCGGACCGCGCCGCAGGTTCTTGGTCGATAGTGCATTTCATGCTGAGGGTCTGTTGCACACTCGACCAGGCCCAGCCGGCCGCGAACTGCACATCCGACGAGATGCCGGCTCAGCGGCATACGGCAGGCATGACGCCCACGTGGGGGGCGCGGTGGTCAGGCGATCCCCGGAAGAGCGAGGTGCCAGATCGGGTCGATCGCGACGCCGACGAACAGGATCGTCAGGTAGGTGATCGACAGGTGGAACAGGCGCATCGGGCGCAGCTTGAGCTCCGGGATGCCGGCCCTCGCGCCGGACAGCAGCCGGTGGGACTCGGCGAGGAAGACCCCGCCCGAAGCGAGGGCCACGACGGTGTAGATCCAGCCCATGCCGGCAACGGGGACGAGCGCCAGCGAGGTGAGCACCATGGCCCAGGCGTAGATGGCGATCTGCTTTGCGACGACGACGAGCCGCTCGACGACGGGCAGCATCGGGACGTGGGCGTCGGCGTAGTCCTGCTTGAAGCGCATCGACAACGGCCAGTAGTGAGGCGGGGTCCAGAAGAAGATGACCATGAAGAGGATGAAGGCGGACCAGCTCAGGCTGTTGGTCACGGCCGACCAGCCGATGAGGACGGGCATGCAGCCGGCGGCGCCGCCCCAGACGATGTTCTGCGCGGTGCGGCGCTTGAGCAGCAGCGTGTAGCCGACGACGTAGAACAGCAGTGCCGCGAGCGCGAGCCAGGCGCTCAGCCAGTTCACGAGCAGGCCCAGCCACACGGTCGACACGACCGCCAGGATGATGCCGAAGACGAGGGCACCCCGAGGGCTGATGGTCCCCGTGACGAGAGGCCGCTTCTTCGTGCGGTGCATGACCGCGTCGATGTCGCGGTCGATGTAGCAGTTCAGGGTGTTGGCCGAGCCGGCCGAGAGCGTGCCGCCGACGAGGGTCGCCAGGACGAGGAGCAGGTCCGGGACGCCACGCGCGGCGAGGAACATGACCGGGATCGTCGTGATGAGGAGCAGCTCGATGATCCGTGGCTTCGTCAGCGCGACGTACTGCCCGACGAGGAACCTGAGCCCACTGCCTCCAGGACCGTGGAGCGCCGAGAGGTCGGCGCGGGGGTCCACCGTTGTCACTACAGTCCTCGTCATCCGTCGTCTCGCCCGGCTCGCCGGTTGCGCCGTGGGCACGAGCGGTGGCAGGCAGGTCCGCCCGCAGTCTAGCCCGTGACGTTGCGGGGCAGGTGACCGGTCATGGATCCGGGTAAGGGACCGGCCGTGTAGGGGTCGCCCGGCCCGGGAAGCCGCGCAGCGGTCCGCCTCGTGCCCAGCGCCACGCACTAGGCTCGTGATGTCACGCGCCGCACTTCATCTGGCCCATAAGGAGACCCGTCCCGTGCCCACCACCAGTGCAACCGCAACGGAGACCACATCCAACCGAGGCAGGACGGCGCCCAAGGACCTTCTGGCCAAACGAAGCCGAAACCTGGCCAGGCCGGTCGCCGAGGACGCGGGCTGGTCCGACCTCGATCTCCGGGCGGTGGACACGATCCGCGTCCTCGCTGCGGACGCCGTCCAGAAGGTGGGGAACGGGCACCCCGGGACGGCCATGTCGCTCGCGCCGCTGGCGTACCTGCTCTACCAGAACGTCATGCGCCACGACCCGTCGGACCCGTCCTGGCTGGGCCGAGACCGCTTCGTCCTGTCGGCCGGCCACACGAGCCTGACGCAGTACATCCAGCTCTATCTCAGCGGTTATGGCCTCACGCTCGACGACCTCAAGGCGCTGCGCACGTGGGGCTCCACGACGCCCGGGCACCCGGAGGTGCACCACACGGTGGGCGTCGAGATCACCACTGGCCCGCTCGGCTCGGGCCTCGCCTCCGCAGTGGGCATGGCGATGGCACAGCGCCGCCAGCGCGGGCTCTTCGACCCCGACGCCAAGGCGGGCGCCAGCCCGTTCGACCACCGGATCTACGTCATCGCCTCGGACGGCGACCTGGAGGAGGGCGTCAGCCACGAGGCCTGCTCCCTCGCGGGCCACCAGGAGCTGGGCAACCTCACCGTCGTCTACGACGCGAACCAGATCTCCATCGAGGACGACACGGACATCGCGTTCAGCGAGGACGTGGCCAAGCGGTACGAGGCGTACGGGTGGCACGTTCGCACCGTGGACTGGCGGGGCGACGGCGACGGTGCGACGTACGTCGAGGACGTCGACGCGCTGCTCGCCGCGATCCGGTCGGGCGAGGAGGTGACGGACAAGCCGACGCTCGTCATCCTCCGCACGATCATCGCGTGGCCGGCCCCGACGAAGCAGGACACCGGCAAGTCGCACGGGTCCGCGCTCGGCGAGGAGGAGGTGGCGGCCACGAAGGAGCTGCTCGGCTTCGACCCGAAGAAGTCGTTCGTCGTCGAGCCGGCCGTGCTCAAGCGGGCCCGAGAGGTCGTGGGGCGCGGCAAGGCGGCCCACCGCGAGTGGAAGACCTCCTATGCGGCGTGGCGCAAGGCGAACCCTGACCGAGGCGCGTTGCTCGACCGCGTCGTCGCCAGCCGGGCTCCTGAGGGCCTGACCAAGGCGCTACCGAGCTTCCCCGCCGACGAGAAGGGCATCGCCACCCGGGCGGCCTCCGGCAAGGTCCTCACCGCCCTTGCGCCCGTCATGCCCGAGCTGTGGGGTGGCTCGGCCGACCTCGCCGAGTCGAACAACACGACGATGGAGGGCGAGCCGTCCTTCATCCCGACGTCGAAGCAGACCAAGGCCTGGCAGGGAAACCCCTACGGCCGGACGCTCCACTTCGGGGTGCGCGAGCACGGCATGGGGATGATCCTCAACGGCATCGCGCTCGAGGGCCTCACGCGCCCCTATGGCGGGACGTTCCTCATCTTCTCCGACTACATGCGGCCGGCCGTGCGGCTCGCGGCCCTGCAGCAGCTACCGGTCACCTATGTGTGGACGCACGACTCGGTCGGCCTCGGCGAGGACGGGCCGACCCACCAGCCCGTCGAGCACCTGGCGGCGCTGCGCGCGATCCCCGGCCTCGACGTCGTGCGCCCCGCGGACGCCAACGAGACGGCCGCCGCGTGGGGCCAGATCCTCACCAACCCGACCGGGCCGACCGCCCTCGCCCTCACCCGGCAGCCGGTCCCGACCTTCGACCGCAAGGCGCGCGGCAAGGCCAGCGGCGTCGCCAAGGGCGCCTACGTCCTCGTCGAGGAGTCCCAGCCCGGCAGCCCGGAGGTCATCCTCGTCGGGACCGGATCCGAGGTCCAGCTCGCGGTGCAGGCCGCCGAGCAGCTCGAGAAGTCCCGGATCGCGACACGCGTCGTCTCGATGCCCTGCCGTGAGTGGTTCGAGAGGCAGTCGAAGGCCTACCAGAACAAGGTGCTGCCGCCGGAGGTGCGCGCCCGGGTCAGCGTCGAGGCCGGCGTCTCGATGGGCTGGCACGACATCGTCGGCGACGCCGGGCGCACGGTCAGCCTCGAGCACTTCGGTGCGTCGGCCGACTACAAGACCATCTTCCGGGAGTTCGGGATCACCGCCGAGGCCGTCGTCAAGGCGGCCAAGGACTCGATCAAGGCAGCCCAGGGCGCCGCCCACGCCCCCGGCATCACCGAGACCAACCCGCGCAAGCGCGACTCGAGCGCTGACACCGACGTGAAGAGCTCCACGCCCCGGGCCGCCGCCAAGAAGTCCGCGACGGCGCACACCTCGAAGAGGAAGTGACCACCATGACCAACCCCAACACCAAGGCCCTGTCGGACGCCGGCGTCTCGATCTGGCTGGACGACCTGTCCCGCGACCTGATCGAGACCGGCAGGATCTCCGAGCTCATTGAGGAGCGCAACGTCGTCGGGATGACCTCCAACCCGACGATCTTCCAGCAGGCACTGTCCGCAGGTGACCGCTACAACGACGACCTCGCGGCGCTGACGAGCGCGGGCAAGAGCGCCGAGGAGATCGTGCACGAGCTGACGACCGCAGACGTGACAGACGCGTGTGACCTGTTCCGCCCGGTCTACGACCGGACTGGTGGCGTCGACGGCCGGGTCTCCATCGAGGTCGACCCCCGGCTCGCCCACGACACCGAGCGCACGATCGACCAGGCCAAGCAGTTCTACGTCGACGTCGACCGGCCCAACGTCCTCATCAAGATCCCCGCGACCCAGGCAGGGCTCCCGGCGATCACGGCCGCCACCGCGGAAGGGATCAGCGTCAACGTGACCCTGATCTTCGCGTTGGACCGCTACCGCGCCGTCATGAACGCCTACCTCGAGGGGCTCGAGAAGGCGCACGCGGCGGGCCAGGACCTGTCCAGGATCCACTCCGTCGCATCGTTCTTCGTCTCTCGCGTCGACACCGAGGTCGACAAGCGACTGGACGCCATCGGGACCGACGAGGCGAAGGCCCTGCGCGGCAAGGCCGGCGTCGCCAACGCCCGCCTCGCGTACCAGGCCTACGAGGAGGTCTTCAGCACGCCACGCTGGAAGAGCCTCGCCGACGAGGGAGCCAACGTCCAGCGTCCGCTCTGGGCGTCGACCGGGGTCAAGGACCCGGCGTACCCGGACACCCTCTACGTCACCGAGCTCGTCGCTCCCGGCGTGGTCAACACGATGCCGAGCAAGACACTCGAGGCCACCGCGGACCACGCGGAGATCAAGGGTGACACGGTGACGGGCAACTACGCCGACGCCAGCGCCGTGCTGGACGGCCTTGCCGCCCAAGGGATCTCCTACCAGGACGTCGTCCAGGTCCTCGAGGACGAGGGCGTCGAGAAGTTCGAGAAGTCGTGGACCGCGCTCCTGGCCGGCGCCGCCGAGGAGATGGAGAAGGTGCGGGCATGACGGCCCTGTCCGTCAGCGCGTCCGGCGTTGCCGCGGACGCGATCGAGCGGCATGTCCCTGACCTGGTCCGGGACTCCGTGGCGAGTCGGCTCTTCGCCAAGGACGCCACGCTGTGGGGTTCTGACGCTGAGTCGGAGGCGAGCATCCGCCTCGCCTGGGTCGGCCTCGCCACGTCCTCGCGGCCGCTCGTCGGGGAGATCGCAGCGCTGCGGGAGGTCTTCGCGGAGAAGGCGATCGACCACGTCGTCCTCTGTGGCATGGGCGGGTCCTCCCTCGCGCCGGAGGTCATCTGCGCGACCGCAGGCAAGCCTCTCGTCGTACTCGACTCGTCCGACCCGGACTACGTGCGGCGAGCCATCCGCGACGACCTCGAACACACCGTGGTCGTCGTCTCGAGCAAGTCGGGCTCGACCGTGGAGACCGACTCGCAGCGCCGGGCCTACGAGCAGGCCTTCACCGATGCGGGGATCGACCCCGCTGCCCGCATCGTCGTCGTCACCGATCCGGGGAGCCCACTCGACGGCGAGGCCCGCGCGAAGGGCTATCGCGTCGTCAATGCCGATCCCCACGTCGGCGGGCGCTACTCGGCGCTGACCGCCTTCGGTCTGGTGCCGAGCGGGCTCGCTGGGGTGGACGTCTCTGCCCTGCTCGACGAGGCGGAGTCGGTCGCCGACCTGCTCGCCGCCGACGACGCCGCCAACCCGGCCCTTCGACTGGGTGCCGCACTGGGCGGCACCGATCCGCTCCGGGACAAGCTCGCCCTGCTCGACGACGGCTCCGGGATCCACGGCTTCGCCGACTGGGCCGAGCAGCTCATCGCGGAGTCCACCGGCAAGAACGGCACCGGACTGCTGCCCGTCGTCGTGCAGTCGGAGCAGGACCCCGAGATCCGCTGGCCGGCGAGCGACGTCCTCGTGGCCCGCCTCGTGGCGGCCGACGACGAGACGCGCCCAAGCGGCGACAGCGTCCGCGTCGGCGGGACGCTCGGCGCCCAGATGCTGCTCTGGGAAGCGGCCACCGCCGTGGCGGGGCGCCTGCTCGGGATCAACCCGTTCGACCAACCGGACGTAGAGTCCGCGAAACAGGCTGCCCGCGGTCTCCTCGAGCGGGGCGCCGGTGAAGGTACTGCGCCGGCCTTCGTGGACGGGGCCGTCGAGGTCCGCGCACTGGGGGGTGACTGGCTTGGTCATGCGGCTACGGTCGACGAGGCCGTCGAGGCCCTCCTCGGGCAGCTCGGCGAGCGCGGCTACGTGGCGGTGATGGCCTACCTCGACCGGCTCGGGGACGCCGAGCTGGCCGAGTGCCGACGGGCGCTGGCCATGCGCACCGAGCGGCCGACGACCTTCGGGTGGGGACCGCGCTTCCTCCACTCGACCGGACAGTTCCACAAGGGCGGACCGCCCGTGGGCGTCTACGTCCAGATCACCGCCGCCCCGCGCGAGGACCTTCCCGTACCAGGCCGCGACTTCACCTTCGGCACGTTCATCGCGGCCCAGGCAGGAGGCGACGCGCAGGTCCTCGCCGACCACGGGCGACCGGTGCTCCAGCTGCACCTGACCGACCACGACGCCGGACTGGCCCAGGTCCGCAAGGCCCTTTCGGCCGGGGACGGCAGATGAGCCCGGCGCGGGTCGCCCATGGAGTGAACCCCCTGCGCGACCCGGAGGACAAGCGCCTTCCGCGCATAGCCGGTCCGTGCAGCATGGTTCTCTTCGGCGTCACCGGTGACCTCGCCCGCAAGAAGCTCTTGCCCGCCATCTACGACCTCGCAAACCGTGGGCTGCTGCCCCCGGGCTTCTCCCTGGTCGGCTTCGCCCGCCGTGACTGGGCCACCCAGGACTTCGGCAAGGTCGTCCATGAGGCGGTGCGACAACACGCCAGAACCCCGTTCAGCGACTCCGTCTGGCGCAACCTCGCCGAGGGGTTCCGCTTCGTGCCGGGTACGTTCGACGATCCCGCAGCGTTCGACCTGCTCGCCGAGACCGTGCGCGACCTCGACGCCGTTCGGGGCACGGGCGGCAACCATGCGTTCTACCTGTCGATCCCCCCAGCGTTCTTCGCCCCGGTCTGCGAGCAGCTCGAGCGTTCGGGGCTCACTGAGGGCGATCGGGACTCATGGCGACGCGTCGTCATCGAGAAGCCGTTCGGCCACGACCTGCGCAGTGCACAGGAGCTGAACCGAATCGTCGAGAAGGTCTTCCCGCCGGACAGCGTCTTCCGGATCGACCACTACCTCGGCAAGGAGACCGTCCAGAACCTGCTCGCCCTCCGCTTCGCCAACCAGCTCTTCGAGCCGGTCTGGAACAACCACTACGTCGACCACGTGCAGATCACGATGGCAGAGGACATCGGCATCGGCGGGAGGGCCGGCTACTACGATGGCATCGGTGCGGCGCGCGACGTCATCCAGAACCACCTGCTCCAGCTGCTCGCCCTGACGGCGATGGAGGAGCCGGTCTCCTTCGACGCCGCCGACCTGCGCGGGGAGAAGGAGAAGGTCCTCTCGGCGGTGCGCCTGCCACGGGACCTCGAGGCCCACGCCGCCCGCGGCCAGTACGCCGCGGGATGGCAGGGTGCCACGGAGGTGGTCGGTTACCGCGATGAGGACGGCGTCGACACCGACTCGACGACCGAGACCTTCGCGGCCGTGACGCTTGAGGTCGACACCCGGCGGTGGGCCGGTGTGCCCTTCTACCTCCGCGCCGGAAAGCGGCTGGGCAAGCGGGTGACCGAGATCGCCGTCGTCTTCAAGCGTGCGCCGCACCTGCCCTTCGAGCACACGGCGACCGAGGAGCTGGGCGCGAACGCCGTCGTCATCCGGATCCAGCCCGACGAAGGTGTCACGATCCGCTTCGGGTCGAAGGTGCCCGGCGCCCAGATGGACATTCGTGACGTGACGATGGACTTCGGCTACGGATCGGCGTTCACGGAAAGCTCACCCGAGGCGTACGAGCGCCTCATCCTCGACGTGCTGTTGGGAGATCCCCCGCTCTTCCCCCGCCACGAGGAGGTCGAGCTGTCCTGGCGCATTCTCGACCCGCTCATCAGGCACTGGCAGCGCAACGGCAGGCCGGAGCAGTACGCAGCCGGCACGTGGGGGCCGCCCTGCGCCGCCCGGATGCTCGAACGGGACGGTCGCACCTGGAGGATGCCGTGATCCGGGACCTCACCGACACGACCACGACTGCGGTCAGCAAGACCCTCGTCCGCCTCCGCAACGACGTCGGCGCCATGGCGCTCGGTCGGGTGCTCACCCTCATCGTCGTGGTTGACGACACCGACGCCTCTGAGGCGATCGACGTCGCCACCCACGCCAGCCGCCAGCACCCCTGCCGGATCATCGTGCTCATCCCCGGTGAGCGCCGTGGTCGCAGCCGCCTCGACGCACAGGTCCGCCTCGGCGGTGACGCGGGTGCGAGCGAGATCGTCGTTCTCCGGCTCTACGGCCCACTGGCCAAGCATGGCCCCAGCGTCGTCGTCCCGCTCCTGCTGCCCGACTCCCCGATCGTCGCATGGTGGCCGGGCGAGGCACCCGATGACGTCGCAAACGACCCCATCGGGACGATGGCCCAGAGGCGCATCACCGACGCCGCCCAGCACCGGAACTCGCGCGCCGTGCTGAGGAAACGCGCCCGCACGTATCGACCGGGCGACAGCGATCTGTCCTGGACCCGGATCACCCGCTGGCGTGGCCTGCTCGCCGCGGCGCTGGACCAGCCCCCGTACGAAGCGGTCACTGCGGCGGTCGTCTCCGGAGCCCCGGACTCGCCATCGACCGACCTGCTCGCCGCATGGCTGGCCCAGCGGCTGAAGGTGCCGGTCCAGCGCGTCGCCACCCCGCGGGGGTCCGGCATCAGCGCGGTGCGCCTCGAGCGCAGGAGTGGACCCATCGACCTGGTCCGCCCTGGCGACGTCGTCGCCACGTTGTCGCAGCCGGGCCAGCCGGACCGTCGCATCACCCTGCCCCGTCGCGAGGCCAGGGAGATCCTCGCCGACGAGCTGCGCCGGCTCGACCCGGACGACACGTACGAGGACGCCCTGCTGCTCGGCATCGAGAAGCTCACCCCGGTGCGCCTGTCGGCCGAGCAGGCCGCTCGCACCGGCAAGGCACCCAGCCCGGACGACTCACGTCGGCTGGCGGCCCGGCTGCGCCGCGACGACTCCGCGAAGGAGGCGATGGCCATGGTCACCGCTCCCCCGGCCCCGGACACCGCCGAGACCGCGCAGGTGCGCTCCGCGACCAGGCGCAAGCTCGCCGGCGAGCCGACACCGCGCGAGGAGAAGGCCGCTGACCAGGCCGCGGACAAGGCCGCCTACAAGGCCGCCTACAAGGCACCGAAGAGCAGGAAGACCCCGCCCACCAGGAAGGCCTCGTCATGACTCCCGAGCCGGTCGTCATCGTCCATCCCGACAAGCAGGCCCTCGCGGACGCAGCGGCGGCTCGTCTCGTCACGGCTCTCCTCGATGTGCAGGCGCGTTCCGACGAGGCGCGGATCGCGCTGACCGGGGGCTCACTCGGCTCGGAGATCATTGCCTCGGTCACCCAGGTGCCCGGGCAGAGGGCGGTCGACTGGACGCGAGTGCGTGTCTGGTGGGGAGACGAGCGCTACCTGCCGCGGGGGGACCCGGACCGCAACGACACCCAGAACGACGAGGCGGGTCTCACCGACCTGGGACTCGACCAGGCCAAGGTCCATCGGGTCCAGGGACCAGATGAGTCCGACAGCGCCGAGGCGAGCGCTGCGGCCTACGCCGCAACGTTCCAGCAGCACGGACAGGGCTTCGACGTCGTCGTGCTCGGCATGGGCCCCGACGGCCACGTCGCGTCGCTCTTCCCGCACCACCAGGCCCAGCGGGTCACCGACGCGATCGCCGTGGCGGTCCACGACTCCCCCAAGCCGCCACCCGACCGGGTCTCGCTCACCTTCGAGTGCCTGGCCCGCTCGCGGGAGATCTGGTTCCTCGTGGCGGGAGCGGACAAGGCCGAATCCGTCGCAGCAGCCCTCAACCCCTCCTCCAACCCCTGGGACGTGCCGGCCTCGGCGCCCAAGGGCACCGAGGCGACGCGGTGGCTCATCGACGCCGCGGCCGCCTCACGTCTTCCCTGAACCCCACCACAGACAGTCGTATGCCGCTGAGCGGGCGCCCGCTCAGCGGCATACGAACGTGCATGGCCGGGCTACCGCCTGTGGAGGGCGTCCGGTCAGGAGGGCGTCAGGGCGCCATCACTGGATGAGGCCACGCTCTCGGAGACTGGTCAGCGCCTCATCGAGGATCGCGGCGCCGTCGGCGTCGCTGCGGCGCTCCTTCACGTAGGCGAGATGCGTCTTGTAGGGCTCCACCTTCGGTGGGGCCGGCGGGTTGTCCTGGTCCTGGCCGGCCGGGAAGCCGCAGCGAGGGCAGTCCCAGAGCTCGGGCACCACCATGCCCGGCTCCTCGGCGAAGCTCGGCCTCGTCTCGTGGCCGTTGGAGCACCAGTAGGAGATGTAGACCCGGGGGGCCGCGTCCCCACGCTCGGCCTCACCCATGGGGCCGGCGCCGACTCGGCTGCCTCGTATTGCATTACCGCTCGCCATGTGTGTCCTCTCAGCTCTGGAAGCGGGCCAGCAGGCCCAGTCCGATGATGGCGGCGGCCCAGACCGTGGCAACCGCCACCGTGAAGCGGTCGAGGTTGCGCTCGGCGACCGAGGAGCCACCGAGCGAGGTCGACATGCCACCGCCGAACATGTCCGACAGGCCGCCACCTTTGCCCTTGTGCAGGAGGATGAAGAGGGTCAGGATCAGGCTGGACAACACCAACAGCACCTGCAGGGTGATGCGAACCGCATCCACGTGGTCACTCCAAATCGTCGGCTACGGGCGCTGCCCGTCGGATGGTCGGCCTTTGGTGGGGCTCGGGTCAGAATACCTTCCCGGACCGGCTGGGCCGAACGGGCGGCCTGCGGCCGGCCAGGGCGGCTCAGGTGGCCGTGACGTGGTCTCGGTAGCGGCAGATCGCCGCGAACTCCGCCGGGTCGATGGACGCGCCGCCCACGAGTGCGCCGTCGACGTCCTCCTGCGCCATGATCGCGGCCACGTTGGCGGCCTTGACGCTCCCGCCGTAGAGGATCCGCACACCGTCGGCCAGGTCGCCGCTGTACAGGTCGGCGAGCAGGTTGCGGATGGCGGCGCACACCTCCTGGGCGTCCTCGGGCGTGGCAACCTCTCCCGTGCCGATGGCCCAGATTGGCTCGTAGGCGATGACGACGCTCGCCGCCTGCTCCTTCGTCACGCCGTCGAGCGCCGCGCGCAGCTGGGCCACGACGTGCTCGACCTGCCGGCCCTCCTTGCGCACCTCGAGGGCCTCACCGCAGCAGAGGATCGGCGTGAGCTCGTGCGCGTACGCGGCCTTGACCTTGGCTGCTACGAC
>NZ_DATEEY010000073.1:0-33791 GCF_035280925.1 Intrasporangium sp.
GGCAAGTCACCCCTCGAGCTCTCCACGATCCAGTCGAGGTAGGGACCCAGCGCACCCGCAACGGGAGCGTGACCATCAGGCGTGTCGACCATCCCGATGGTCCCTCCGGCGTGCAGCACGAACACGCTGTCGCTCATCGCAGGACCCGCCGGTGATGGCCCCAACACACCGCTCGAAGCAGCGGCATCACACCTCTTCTCGGCCTGACGACCGGCCGCTTGCTTCCGTTGCGTCGCGCTCGAGGGTCTTGGCGTCAGCCTTCAGCTGCTTCTTCTGCAGCTTCTCGGAACGGCGCATCGCATCCTCGATCCTGGCCTCCATGTCCGTGACCCCGACGACGATGAGGCCGGCCTCGCCCTCGTCGAGGGACTCCCCGAGCTCCTTGAGGTCGTTGCGGCTCATGCCCGCGGCCGCATGGCCAGCCACGGCACCCAGGATTGCCCCACCGGCGGACGTGGCCGCAAGCAGCCCGCTACCGACCGCGGCGAACGGGAAGAGCGCGACGACGAGTCCGGTGGCCAGCCCAGCGCCACCACCGAGCACGCCGCCGACCCGGGTCGGTGTCTCGTGCTTCCGCGTGATCTTGACCTTGCCGTCCGGGCGGCGGTGGATCACC
Source organism: Intrasporangium sp. (assembly GCF_035280925.1). Lineage (GTDB taxonomy): Bacteria > Actinomycetota > Actinomycetes > Actinomycetales > Dermatophilaceae > Intrasporangium. The sequence continues at coordinate 617 of NZ_DATEEY010000073.1, forward strand.
GCGGCGTCGTAGCCGTCCATGAGCTGCTCCTTGGAGTGGAGCTCCTTCACCAGGTCGTAGTCGCTCTCGGCGGACTCCAGGTCGGGGTAGACACCGACCAGGACGGTGAACGTGTCGAACGCCATCAGAGAACCTCCAGTCGATCCGTGCACCCTCCCCGGTCGGTACTCAGGCTAGCCGCGTTCTGTCCAGTCCGTGCCTCGCAGCTGCCCACGTCCTCGACGTCGCAGCCAGCGTGGAAAGGTCATCGGGGAAACCGCGCGGGCGGTCCCCGTCACACGTTGAAGCGGAACTCGACCACGTCGCCGTCCTGCATGACGTAGTCCTTGCCCTCGATCCGCACCTTGCCGGCCGCCTTGGCGGCAGCCATCGACCCGGCCGCCACCAGGTCGTCGAACGACACGACCTCGGCCTTGATGAACCCGCGCTGGAAGTCGGTGTGGATGACCCCCGCCGCCTGCGGCGCGGTCCAGCCCTTGCCGATCGTCCACGCGCGCGCCTCCTTCGGCCCGGCGGTCAGGTAGGTCTGCAGCCCGAGCGTGTGGAAGCCCTGCCGTGCCAGCTGGTTCAGGCCCGACTCCTTGGCGCCGAAGCTCTCCAGCAGCTCGAGCGCCTCGTCCGGCTCCATGTCCATCAGGTCCATCTCGAGCTTGGCGTTGAGGAACACCGAGTCCGCCGGGGCCACGTGCGCCTTCAGCCGCTCCTGCAGCTCCACGTCGGCGAGCTGGTCCTCATCGAGGTTGAAGACGAAGATGAAGGGCTTCGTGGTCAGCAGACCCAGCCCCTTCGCCTCGGCCAGGTCGACCCCGGAAGCCGGCCCAGCGGCATACAGCGTCCTGCCCTCCTCGAGCACCCGCTGAGCCGCGAGCGCGTTGCCGAGGGCCGCCTTCTTGTCCTTGTTGATCCGCGCCTCCTTCTCGAGGCGGGGCACCGCCCTCTCGAGGGTCTGGAGGTCCGCGAGGACCAGCTCGGTGTGGATCGTCTCGATGTCGCCCTCGGGGCTGATCTTGCCGTCGACATGGGCGACGTCGTCGTCGTTGAAGACCCGCACGACCTGGCAGATCGCGTCCGACTCGCGGATGTTGGCGAGGAACTTGTTGCCGAGCCCCTCCCCCTCACTCGCGCCACGCACGAGCCCGGCGATGTCGACGAAGCTCACCGTCGCGGGCAGGATCCGCTCGGACCCGAAGATCTCGGCCAGCACACCGAGCCGCTCGTCGGGCAGCGGCACGACGCCGATGTTCGGCTCGATCGTCGCGAACGGGTAGTTCGCCGCGAGCACGGTGTTCTTGGTCAGCGCGTTGAAGAGCGTCGACTTGCCGACGTTGGGGAGTCCGACGATTCCGATGGTGAGTGCCACGGGGTCAAGAGTTTAGTCGGCGTGTGGCCGGCCCAGGACCATGCCGTATGCCGCTGAGCTCGCTTCCCCACGCACGCCCGGTCCCACCCGGGCTCAGTGGGTCGGGTCAACCAACCGGAAGTATGCAGGCGCGTGAGCACGGGGGGTGCGGTTGTGCGCTCTGGTTCCGGTTGGTTGACCCATCGACGGCTACTCGGTCGCGATCGCGTCGAGGACCTTCATCCGGGACGCCCGGATGGCTGGGACGATGGCGGCGAGGACGCCGAAGATGACCGCCACGGCAAGGAAGGCGACCAGGCTGCCAACCGGCAGCGCCAGCTCGGTCAGGTCGTCGGAGAGGGACTGGCGCAGCAGGACCCCGATGGCCAGGCCCAGCCCCATGCCGAGCAGTGCTCCGAGCAGGGCGATCGCCACCGACTCGAGGGTGACCATCCGCCTCAGCCGGCGCCTGCTCAGGCCGACCGCCCGCAGCAGGCCGATCTCGCGGGTGCGCTCGAGGACGCTGAGGCCGAGGGTGTTGACGATGCCGATGACCGCGATGATGACGGCGAGCGCCAGGAGGGCATAGATGATCGCCAGCAGCTGGTTGATCTGGCCGCTCGTCGTCTCGGTGAACTCCACCTTGTCCTGGACCGACACGATCGGGATGTCCTTGACGACCCTGTCGAGCGCCGTCTGGACAGCCGCCAGATCGGCCCCCTCGTCGACGTTGATGCTCAGCGTGACGTCGCTGCGCTTGAGACCGGCCTGCTCGAGGACCGACATCGGGACGGAGATCGAGCCCGTGGCATAGGAGGACTCGAAGATGCCGGCGACCTCCAGGTCGATGGACTTGCCGCCCGGGAAGGCGACGGCGAGGGTGTCCCCGACCCCGACGGAGTGCTGGACGGCGGTGTCCTTGGTCAGGAGCACCTCGTCACCGGAGATCGCCTGCGTCCCCTGCACCATGTCGAGCTGGTAGATCTGGCCGAAGCTCTCGTCGTTGCCGGTCACGGTGGCCTGCTCGCCGCCGATCAGCGCGGGGGTGTACTGCTGCCGGCTGACCGTCGCGACGCCGTCGACGCGCTCCATCTGGTCGCCGATGCTCGTCGGGAAGCTCTGGAAGGTCGGCGACTGCACGAGGAAGTCGCTGCGGAACTGCTCGTCGATCAACGCGGCGTTGGTCTTGTCGGTGGAGGCTGCCAGCACGGCGACGGCTGACACGACGGCGAGGCCGATCATCAGTGCCGAGGCCGTCGCACCCGTCCGCCGCGGGTTGCGCAGCGCGTTCTCGCCGGCGAGGCGGCCCGCCGTGCCGAAGAGGCGGCCGAAGACGGCCCGGCACGCGACCAGCACAGGGTGGCCGAGGACGGGAGCCATCACCGCGACGGTGACGACCCAGATCACCGCGCCGGCGCCGATCCAGAGGGCGCTGCTGCCCGGCGCGTCGGCGAACCCGGCTACGACGAGCGCGCCGCCGACGACCAGGGCGATGGTGCCGAAGACCAGCCTGCGGTGCAGGCCCTTCTCCTGGACGGTCAGGTCGTCCCGCAGCGCCGCGACCGGCGAGACCTTCGACGCCCGGCGTGCCGGCACGAGGGCGGCCACCATGGTGACGATGATCCCGACCACGTACGCCGCCACGACGGTGCCGAGGTTCAGCGTGAGAACGTCGCCGGAGATGTCGAGGCCGATGGCCCGGAAGACCGCGGCGAGCGCGCGCGAGAGGCCGAGCCCGAGGAGGAGGCCGAGCGTGCTGCCGACGAGGGCCATGAGGAAGGCCTCGACGAGCACCGACCGGGTCACCTGCTTCTTGCTCGCCCCGAGGGCTCGCAGCAGGGCGGACTCGCGCACGCGCTGGCCCACGAGGATCGAGAACGTGTTGAAGATGATGAACGCGCCGACGACGATCGCGATGACCGCGAAGGCGGTGAGGAAGATCGAGAAGACACCGAGGAACTGCCCGACCTGGTCCTGGGACTCGGCCACGACCTCGTCGCCGGTGACGGCGGTGAACCCCGTCGGGACGACCTTCTTGGCGGCGACGGCGAGGTCACCCTGGGTCACCCCGTCGGCGGCAGTGAGGGCCACGGACGTGAAGCCGTCCTGCCCGCCGAGGAAGATGTCCTGGGCCTGCCCCGTCTCGAGGAGCACGAGGGTCGCCCCGGCCGTGCCGCCGCCGTTGAGGTTGCCGGTCCCGACCAGCTCGAACGTCCTCCGCGGCTCGCCGAAGGGCACGATGAGCGACACGGTGTCGCCGATCCGGTAGGTGCCGCGCTCGGCCGAGGAGGCGTCGAGGGCCACCTCGCCGGCTCGTTCCGGCCAGCGGCCCGACTCGAGCTCCAGGACCGGCTCACCGAGCATGTTCTCGCTCTCGGCGTAGTTGAAGGCAAGGGTCGGGGCACCCTGCCCGCCGACCACCTTGCCGTCCTTGCCGAGCAGGTAGGAGCCCAGGCCGTCGACGGACCCCGCCGCCCTGGCCACTTCGGGCAGCGCGTCGAGCCGCGCGACGTCGTCAGGCGTCAGCAACGCTGAGGTCCCAGCTCCCGAGGCCTCGAACGAGGCCTCGCCCTCGGTGCGGACCACCCCGTCCTGCGTCGAGCCCTTGATGATGTTGTCGAAGGTGGCGTTGAGTCCGCTGCTGAAGGTCATCACGCCGGCGAGGAAGCCGATGCCGAGCACGATGGCGAGCGTGCTCATGAGGAGGCGCAGCTTGCGCGCCACGAGGTTGCGCCAGGTCAGGCGGAGCATGGTCAGCCCGCCACCTTCGCGTCGACGCTGCCCCGCTGGGCGGCCGACTTGGCCGCGGCGGCGTCGTGGAGCCGCGCCATTCGCTCGAGGATCTGGTCGCGGTCCGGAGCGCGCAGCTCGTCGACGATCCGGCCGTCGGCGAGGAACAGCACCCGGTCGGTGTACGACGCCGCGACGGGGTCGTGCGTGACCATGACGACGGTCTGGCCGAACTCGTCGACGCTGCGACGCAGGAAGCCGAGCACCTCCGCCCCGCTCGTGCTGTCGAGGTTGCCGGTGGGCTCGTCGGCGAAGACGATCGAGGGCTTGCTCACCAGGGCGCGGGCACAGGCCACGCGCTGCTGCTGGCCGCCGGACAGCTCGGCGGGCCGGTGCCCGAGGCGTGGGCGGAGACCGACCGCGTCAACCACCTCGTCGAACCACGCCTGGTCGGGCTTGCGGCCCGCGAGGCTGAGCGGCAGGACGATGTTCTCCTCGGCGGTGAGGGTGGGCACGAGGTTGAAGGCCTGGAACACGAAGCCGATCCGCTCACGTCGCAGCGCGGTCAGGTCGTTGTCCTTCAGCTGCCCCAGCGCGATGCCGTCGACGACGGCATCGCCCGAGGTCGGGGTGTCGAGTGCGGCGAGACAGTGCATGAGCGTCGACTTGCCGGAGCCCGAGGGGCCCATCACGGCCGTGAACTCACCGCGGTTCAGGTCGACGGTCACCCCGTCGAGGGCCCGGACCTGGGCCTCGTCCTGCCCGTAGGTCTTCACCAGGTCGACGGCGCTCGCCGCCGCCCCGCGGTTGTCGGTCAGGTCGGTCATCGTGGGTCCCCCCGTTTCGTGGATTCGTCGTTCAACTCGGTGAGTCTGGCAACCCAGTCCAGCCACGGGCATCAGGGATCCGCCCCGATCCGACCCTGACGTCAGTGACCCGACCCCGACGGACGTCACCGTCGAGCGCAGGCCGGCCCAGCGGCATACGGCATGCCCGGAGGGACGAGGCTCAGGGGGTCGTGCGCAGGGGACGCACCCCGCACAGCTGGCGCGACTGCGCCACGAGGTTGCCGCCCGAGTCCCAGATCCGGGCGTCCTCCTCGAGCATGCCTCCGGCATAGTTCTCCGTCGACAGGACGACCTGCAGCCAGCCCGGCGCCGGACGCCGCCGGATGTGACCGGTGAACTCGAGGGTCGGCGTCCACCCATAGAGGCCGAGGTCGAAGGCCACCGGGGGGAACGCGTCCAGGGCCAGCGCGAGCAGCGTCGTGTCGGGCTCGCGGTGGTCGCGCAGCCGCAGCCACCCCCGGATCTGCCCCTGCATCGACGGCCTGCCGACCGCCCACCCGGCCGTGGCGGGATCGAGGCGGAGGTCGACCCGGTCGAGGAAGCTGCTGTGCGCGAGGAACTCCGGCGGGGCCTGTTCCGACGAGACGCACTCGTCCGGGGGCGGCAGGTCCGGCGGCGTCGACTGGCGGCTCGCGTCGACGTCGTCGAGGTTGCCGAAGGAGGCGATGGCCCGCATCCGCTCGACCTGCTGGCCGTCGAGGTCCTGCGAGACGCTCACCTCGCCGGTCGACAGGAGACGACCGGTCCGCATGACCTCGGTGGAGGCCGTGAACGGGCCCGGTTGGGACGCGGTCATGAAGTAGGCGCTGACGACGACGGGGTCGACGTGGAGGGTCGTCTCGGTGGGGTCGTGGGACAGGTGCTGCCCGAGGGCCGTGAGCGCCGCCGCCATCACCACTCCGCCGTTGACGGCGTTGCCGATCATCCACCCCTCGCTGAAGGCGCCGTGCCGGGTGGCCGGGGTGCCGCCGGGGTCGATCCGGATGGCCTCGTCGTACTCACTCACACCGTGTGTTCTAGCAGACCGCCCTCCCGGTCCTGGAACCATCCCCCGCCTCACGGCATCTTCCCGGTGAGCCGCTCGAAAGCGGGCTCACGTGTCTCGACCCAAGACACTGGCACTCCCACTGCCACTGCCACTGGCACTGCCACTGGCAAGCCTCGGCGCCACGATGTAGATCCCCGGGCCCGCGTGCCCGCAGGCGCCGCCGTCGTGTCACCGGCAACGCGTCACGGCGCTCGCCGCACTCGCACGGCAAGGCCAACGACGTCAACCCACCGCGGATCCCGCGTGGTGGTCCCGCAGGCTGTCGGCGCAGTCTGGGACGGTGGCGACATGGACGGAGCTGCACTGTTTGCCGGTCTTGTCGTCGGGCTGGTCCTCGGCGGGTTCATCGCCTTCCTTTGGGTGCGAGGCTCCCTCCTGTCGCGGGCGACTGCCGCAGAGGCCGAGCGAGACCTGCTGCAGGTCCGCTTGGCGGACCTCGAGCTGGCCCGCGCGGAGTCCGCTGATGCGGCCGCCCTGCTGGCGCCGCTGCGCGACACGATCGGCCGGGTCGAGCGGCAGGTCGGCGCGCTCGAACGCGACCGGGTGGAGCAGTTCGGCGAGCTGGGCGAGCGCCTCACCGCGGTCAGCCGCTCGACCGAGTCGCTCCGATCGGAGACGGCCACGCTCGCGACCGCACTCAGTGCCTCCTCGGTGCGCGGCGCCTGGGGCGAGGTGCAGCTGCGCCGCGTCCTCGAGCTGTCCGGGCTGTTGGCGCGCTGCGACTTCGACGAGCAGGTCACGCGCACCTCGCGCCATGGTGCGACGGTGCGTCCCGACGCGGTGATCAACCTGCCCGGTGCGCGCCACGTGGTCGTCGACAGCAAGGCGCCGATGTCCCACTTCCTCCAGGCTCAGGCCGAGACCGTCGGGGCGCAGGAGCGCACCGAGCTGTTGGCGGCGCATGCCACCGCCCTGCGACGACACGTCGACTCCCTCGCGGGAAAGGCGTACTGGAGCGCGTTCACACGCTCGCCCGAGGTGGTGGTGTGCTTCGTGCCCGGGGAAGCCATCCTCGGGGCCGCTCTCGCCGACGACCCGGGACTCTACGAGCACGCCCTCGGTCGCAAGGTCGTGCTCGCCTCACCGGGCACCCTGTTCGCCGTCCTGCGCACCATCGGCGCCGTCTGGCAGCAGGACGCCCTGGAGCAGAGTGCGCGTGACCTGCTCGCGCTCGGCCAGGACCTGCACGTGCGCCTGTCGACCCTGGGCACCCACGTCACGTCGATGGGCCAGTCGCTCGCGCGCAGCGTCGAGCACTACAACCGGTTCGTCGGGACGCTCGAGTCGCGCGTCCTCGTCACGGCGCGACGCCTCCACGAGCTCGGGATCGCCCAGGAGCCCGGCGTGGGTCTCGACCCGCTGGAGTCCGCCCCCCGCGCCCTGAGCGCACCGGAGCTGCTGAACGAGCTCGACGAGCTCGGCCGAGCGTCACGCGACGCGGCCCACCTGGCCCGGGAGAGGGCGACCGACACGCCAGCAGCGTCAGCCGAGGCCTCGGCGTAGGACCCGCAAGCCACAACCAGTCCCTGAACGACACGAATGTGGCACGTTACGGCACACCGGGCAGCGGAAAGTGGACTTCCACAGGTTGCCCCCGGACAATTGCCGCGTGCATGGTGGTACACAGTGACCGCGGGCGGGGGGCCCACGCCAGAAGAGGAACGTCCTTCGACGGGACGGCGCATCGGCCCCTATGAGCAGTCGCTCCGCGAGTCGGCCCGTCGCGCAGAGCAGACGCACCGCGCGCGAGTGCGCAAGGCACGGCGTCGGCGAGCGATCATCGCAGCAGTGACCGTCGTCGCCGTCGCCGTCGCTGGCTTCGTCGGCTGGCGACTGCTGGCCCCTGACCCACCACCCACCGGGGTGCCATCCACGGCAGCCGCGCCCCTCTCGTGCGCCGAACCGACGCCGATCAGCATCGCTGTTGCCCCAGCCGTGGCGCCGATCGTCGCCTCGCTCGCCGAGACACTCAGCACGCACGAGGACGGACCGTGTGCCGCCTTCACGATCCAGAATGCTGAAGCCTTCACCGCTGCCCGCACGATCGGCACGTCGGCTGAGCCGGCTGCGTGGGTCACCGACTCGGCGGAGTGGATCAAGCAGGCGCAGTCGCTCGCGGCCCGTGAGCTCACGGTCGAGGCTCCCTTCGCCTCCAGCGGTCTTGTCGTGGCCCTCCCAGCTGCGGCGGCTGATGAGCTGGGCAACCAGGCGACGTGGTCGACGGTCATGACCGGAGCAACGCCGATCCGGGTCCCGGACCCGAACCGTTCCGCCCTCGGTAGCGCATCCCTGGGCGCCGCCGCGCCGGGCCTCCCGCCAGAACGGGTGTCCGAGCTTGCAAGGGCCAATGCCTCGACGCCGATGCCGGATCTCCAAGCTGTCGCCCAGTCGAACACGCCCCTCGGTGTCGTCGTGCCGGCCGCGCAGCTGGTCGCGTTCAACGAGTCGGACTCCCACCAGGACCTCGCTGCGCTGGCGCCGGCCGACGGAGCGGCTTTTCTCCAGTACAGCCTCGTCACGGTCAACGAGAAACCGGAGGTCGCGAAGCTCGTCGCGGACTTTGCCTCCTATCTGACCAGCGAGGAGGCCAAGGAGGCCCTCTCCGAGGCCGGGTTCACCACACCGGACGGCCCCGAGCCCCGGGTCCCGACGCCGCTCCACGGCATGATCACGCAGGCGCCGGCGCCTGAGGCCGTCGTGGTCGCGGACGTCAGGGCCGCATGGACGAGCGTGGCGCCGAAGGATCAGGTCCTGCTCGCCCTCGACGTGTCCGGCTCCATGCTGCGCCGCACTCCGGAGGGCACCCGGCTCGACATCCTGCAGGCGGCGGTCCTGCGCACCATCGCCGGCATTCAGCCTGCCAACACCCTTGCTCTGTGGGCCTACTCGCTCCACATCGGCACCAAGGGGGACGACTTCCGAGTTCTCCGAGGTGTCGGCAAGCTCAGTGACAACAAGCACTTCCTCGCTGTCCGGGAGAGCATCGCCGACCTCGACCGGACGGTGGGCGGTGGGCGCGGTCTCTATGACACGATCGCCGCCGCCTACGAGCAGGCCAGCTCGACGTTCGCCAAGGGCTTCGACAACTCCGTCGTTGTCGTCACGGCTGGGCCCAACGAGGACGACTACGGCGCGTCCCTCGAGATCCTCACCGACCGGATCAACCAGCTCAAGGATCCGGCTCGCCCGGTCCGCGTCGACATCATCGGCTTCGGCACGGAGCCGGATGCCCAGGCGATGACGTCGATCGCGGAGCTGACCGGCGGGCGCTACCTGCCCGCACCGGAGCCGGACGACCTGGCCACGGCCCTGTCGACGGCGCTCGGCGGCTGACCGATCGGTGCAGGCGCCGGGCCACGATCGTCAGTGCAACGAGCCGGCGTCCTCGAACGCGGCGTCGTGGCGCACGGACCCGGCCTCGCTCCCCGAGAGGCGCTTGATGTCGCGGCGCAGCTCGTTGGGCAGGGCGAAGAGGAGTGACTCCTCCGCGGCGACCACCGGCTCCACCGTCTCGTAGCCACGCGCTGCGAGCCACGCCAGCACGTCGCGCACGAGCACCTCGGGCACGCTGGCGCCCGACGTCACGCCAACGGTGGAGACCCCGTCAAGCCAGGCCTCGTCGATCTCGTCGGCGTAGTCGACGAGGTGGCCGGCACGCGCGCCGTGCTCGAGCGCGACCTCGACGAGGCGGACCGAGTTCGACGAGTTGCGCGACCCCACGACGATCATGAGGTCGGTGTCCCTCGCCATCTGCTTGACGGCCCCCTGCCGGTTCTGCGTCGCGTAGCAGATGTCGTCGCTGGGCGGGCTCTGCAGGGCGGGGAACTTCTCCTTGAGGCGCTTGACCGTCTCCATCGTCTCGTCGACCGACAGCGTGGTCTGGGAGAGCCAGACGACCTTCTCGGGGTCGCGGACCGTGACGTTGTCGACGTCGTCGGGTCCCTCGACGAGGGTGATGTGCTCCGGCGCCTCGCCGGAGGTACCGACCACCTCCTCGTGCCCCTCGTGGCCGATGAGGAGGATGTCGTAGTCGTCGTCCGCGAAGCGGACCGCCTCGCGGTGCACCTTGGTCACGAGGGGACACGTCGCGTCAATGGTCTTGAGGCTGCGAGCGCGCGCCTCATCGTGGACGACCGGCGCGACGCCGTGCGCCGAGAAGATGACGGTGGCGCCCTCCGGCACCTCCTCGGTCTCCTCGACGAAGATCGCACCACGCTTCTCCAGAGTGCTGACGACGTGCTTGTTGTGGACGATCTGCTTGCGGACGTAGACCGGCGGCCCGTAGAGCTCGAGCGCCTTCTCCACGGTCACCACTGCGCGGTCGACGCCGGCGCAGTAGCCGCGGGGAGCGGCAAGGAGAACCTTCTTCTCGGGCTGAGTCATGCCTCCATGCTAGGCGGGCTGGTCGTGGCAGCCCCAATCGTGGCCCGTATGCCGCTGGGCTGGGTGATCGTCGTCCACGCCCGCGAGCCCACCCTCGTGATTCCCCGGCTCCTGGGCCGGGAGAGCGCCGGCCAGCACAACGGCAGTGCTGCTCCACGTGCACTGGCCCCCTGATTCGGCAGGCGAATCAGCGTGCGACTGATCTGCATCACACTGATTCGTGATGATGATCAGCGGGCCAGTCGACAGAGGCAGGCCCAGAGGGCTGGCTCCCATGCGACCGACCTCGGCGACATACGACCTATCTTTGGGCTGTGTCCGCGAACCCGTTGCCGCACCCGCTCCCGGAGAAGGCGGCCGACACCACCGCCGAGCGGCCCTGGCCGGTGCGCCTCCTGAGCATCAAGATCGCCGACTACGTCGACCGGATGTCCCAGCTGTGGGTCGAGGGACAGGTCGTGCAGTTCACCCCAAGGGGCGGCACGGCGTTTCTCACCTTGCGCGATCCGGATGTCGACATGTCCCTTTCCGTGTCGGTGCCGATGAATGCCGTCAACGCGATGCCGACTCCCCTGACGCAGGGCGCTCGGGTCGTCCTGCAGGCCAAGCCGACGTTCTGGACCAGGCGCGGGACGCTCCAGCTCGAGGCGCGGCAGATCCGTCCCGTCGGCATCGGAGACCTGCTGGCCCGGGTGGAGATGCTCAAGCGGACCCTGGCGGCCGAAGGCGTCTTCGATGCCGAGCGCAAGCGGTCGATCCCGTTCCTGCCACGGCGGGTCGGTCTGGTGACGGGCCGCAACTCGGCGGCCGAGAAGGATGTCGTCGAGAACGCGCGGCGGCGCTGGCCCGCCGTCCGCTTCGAGATCCGGGCGGTCGCGGTTCAGGGCAGCGCCGCCGTCACCGAGGTCGTAGCGGCCCTCGCCGACCTCGATGCCATGACGGACGTGGACGTCATCGTCATCGCACGTGGGGGTGGGGCCCTCGAGGAGCTGTTGCCCTTCTCCAACGAGGCGATGATCCGGGCCGTGGCGGCGGCCCGAACGCCGGTCATCAGCGCCATTGGCCACGATGTCGACCAGCCGCTGCTCGACCTCGTCGCCGACTGGCGTGCGTCGACGCCGACGGATGCCGGCAAGAAGGTCGTCCCCGACGCCGCACGCGAGCTGGCCCTGGTCGCGGGCAGCCGTGACCGCCTGCGCACCGCTGCCTCCCGGCGGCTCGAGGCCGAGCGGCGGGGCCTGCGCTCCCTGGTCAGCCGTCCCGTGCTCGCGGACCCCGTCGCCCACGTCCGCGTCCGACGGGAAGAGCTCGCGGGCCTGCGCGAGCGTTCGGCACTGCGAGTGGAGGCGAGGCTGCACCGAGCGGTAGACCAGGTCGAGCACCTCCGTCGTCAGGTCGTCGCCCTCTCGCCGCAGTCGACCCTGGACCGCGGATACGCCGTCGTCCAGCACCGGGACGGTCGCGTCGTGATGGACCGCGAGGACGTCGGCGTCGGAGAGCTGCTCCGCGTGAGGGTGGCCAGGGGCGACTTCGGGGTGCGGCCGGTGAGCGACGGCAGCGAGGATGCGCCCTCGCCACGTCCACCTCAGGCTCGCAAGCCACGCAGGTCACCTCCGACGCCGGCGTCATAGGGTGTTCGCCATGGCATCCGGCAATGCTGACGACTCGAAGGCGCTGTTTCCCGAGATCGAGCAGATGCGCTACGAGGACGCGCGTGAGGAGCTCATCGCCATCGTGGCCAAGCTCGAGGCAGGGCAGGTGCCCCTGGAGGACTCCATGCAGCTGTGGCGTCGCGGGGAAGCGCTGGCCGCCCACTGCTCCCACTGGCTCGACGGCGCGCAGGCGGAGATCGAGGGGGCCACTGGAGGACGCGGGGCGGCGTCCCCCAACGGCGCTGGGGAGAACGCCCCTGCGCAGGACTAGCTGTGGACTGGCCGAGCGCAGGGCTCGCCGCCCGTCAGGAGGCGGGACTGACCTCGCGCAGGGCCGCGACGAAGGCCCTGAGCTCGTCCTCGGCCGTCGTGCCCGTCACGACGAGCGTTGTGGCGTCGGAGCCGGCGGCGGGCTCGACGTAGCTGACCTGCGTCCCGGACCGAGAGACGTAGCGCTCGAAGGTCCGGGCGCCGACACTCACCGACCCCTTGCGCGCCCCGTCGTTGACGGACCGCGCGAGCCAGCCGTCCGTCACGTCGGTCGCCTCCTTGAGCGCGATGTCGCCGCCCGCTGGCGTCTCCCACACCGTGGTGAAGGTCAGGACCTTCTCGGTCCCCGGCGCGTACGTCGCGACGGTGGGCACCCAGCCCTCGCCCAGGCCCTGGGGCAGCTCGAGTGGCACTCCGGTCTGCGTCATCGTCGTCCGCGCCTTCGCGAGGGCGTCGACCGGTGGACGGTGCACCTCGTCGATCCGGGGCACGATGGCAACGAGGCCGGCGACGAGCAGACCGATGAACAGCAGGGACCGAAGCATGTTGGGAAGCGAGCCCAGCGAGTAGCGGCTGGGGCGCGCGGCGTCGGTCGTCGACACGGTCTCCGGGACGGTCATGGGACCATCGTCCCCGAGTCCCGCGACCGCTCCAAACCGGTCCCCACGCCCCGATAGGCTGGCGCCGACCGCGACGCCGCAGAGCCGGAGGACCCGATGAAGCACAGCCCACCTGATCGCAACCTTGCCCTGGAACTTGTGCGAGTCACCGAGGCGGCGGCGATGGCGGGTGGTCGCTGGGTTGGCCGGGGTGAGAAGAACAAGGCCGACGGGGCCGCCGTGGAGGCCATGCGAGCGATGATCTCCACGGTGAGCATGAACGGCATCGTCGTCATCGGCGAGGGCGAGAAGGACAACGCCCCCATGCTGTTCAACGGCGAGCAGGTGGGCGACGGGACCGGCCTCGAGTACGACGTCGCCGTCGACCCGATCGACGGGACGACGCTGACGGCCAAGGGCATGCCGAACGCCATCTCCGTGATGGCCGTCGCCAATCGCGGCGCCATGTATGACCCATCCGCCGTGTTCTACATGGACAAGCTGGCAACCGGTCCCGACGCCGCCGACGTGGTCGACATCCGGCTTCCCGTCGCGGAGAACATTCGCCGCGTCGCCAAGGCAAAGCGCGAGACGACGGCCGACGTCACGGTCGTCATGCTCGACCGGCCGCGGCACGACAGGCTTGCAGAGGAGGTCCGGGCGACGGGGGCTCGCATCCGCTACATCACCGACGGCGACGTCGCTGGTGCGGTCATGGCGGCTCGACCCAACACCGGTGTCGACCTGCTGCTCGGTATTGGGGGCACGCCCGAGGGCATCATCGCCGCCTGTGCCATCAAGTGCGTCGGCGGGGTCATCCAGGGCAAGCTCTGGCCCAAGGACGACGAGGAGCGGCAGAAGGCGCTCGACGCCGGCCACGACCTCGACCGCGTCCTGTCCACGGAGGACCTCGTCACGAGCGACTGCTTCTTCGTGGCGACCGGTGTCACGGACGGCGAGCTGCTTCGCGGAGTCCGCTACGGCAGCAACTCCGCACGGACGAACTCCCTCGTCATGCGTTCCCGCAGCGGGACGATTCGTACCATCGAGAGCGAGCACAACTTCAGCCGTCCAGGCTGGTTCGGCAGCGCCGACATGATCGAGGACTGAAGGGCAGGGCCGTGACCGACCGCCGCCCCCTCGGCAGTGCGCGCGGTGGCCGCACGCTCGTCATCGGCGAGGCGCTCATCGATGCCGTGGCCACCGCCGACGGGGTCGTGGAGGGTGACGGAGGCACGGACTCCGGTAGCGCCGTCGAGCACGTCGGCGGCAGCCCCGCGAACGTCGCCCTCGGCCTCGCCGCCCTCGACCACCCGGTCTCACTCGCGACGTGGATCGCGACGGACGATCACGGCAACCGGATCGCGGATCACTGCCGTGAGCGGGGACTGGAGCTGACCCCCGGGTCACAGGGCGCCCCATTCACCTCCGTCGCGCGCGCCACCATCGACGGCAGCGGCGGTGCGACGTACCGGTTCGAGCTGGAGTGGCAGCTGGCCGCCGTTCCCGGGTTGACGGAGTACGGCCACGTGCACACGGGCAGCATCGCGGCGGTGCTCGAGCCCGGTGGCGGCGCCGTTCGTGACACGCTGCGGATGGCGCGCCCCACGGCGACCATCTCCTACGACCCCAACGTCCGGCCCGTGCTCATGGGCGACCCCGTCGAGGTCCGAGGGATCATCGAGGAGTGCGTCGCGCTCTCCGACGTCCTCAAGGTGTCGGAGGAGGACCTGGCCTGGCTGCGCCCCCGCGCTGCCGTGGACGACGTGCTCGCGGAGTGGGCGGGGCTCGGCCCCATCGTGATCGTCGTGACCCGAGGCGGCCAGGGGGCCGTGCTCAGGCTGACGCGGACCGGGGAGACGCACGTCGCGCCCGTCCCTCCAGTCACGGTGGTCGACACGGTGGGGGCCGGGGACTCCTTCATGGCCGGCCTCCTCTCCGGCCTGCTCGAGAGCGGCCTCGCCGGAGGCCCGGCTGCCCGGGAGCGGCTCCGTCGTGCCGATCTCGCCGCCGTCGTCCCCGCGCTCGAGCGCGCGAATGCGACCGCTCGCCTCACGGTGGGCCATGCGGGGGCCCATGCCCCGACGCGGGCCGACCTCGCCCGCGCAGGCGACCTCGACGGCTGACGGGTCATTCGACAAGACGGGCAGTCACAAGCCACAATCGACGGCGAATCCCGCGCCAGGTGCCCGGTGATTCATCTCGTGACGCCCCGTTCCCGGGGCGTACTCATGTAAGGATCCCCGTTGACCAACCCGCACCCTCCACAGCGCCCGTCCTCCCCCTACGACCAGACCCTCACTGAGACGAGGGCGGCACGGAAGGCGCTCGAGGCGCAGATCGCCGCCGCCCGCCGGCGACGTCGAGTCGGCGCGATCGCCGCCGTCGTTGCTCTCGTCGCGGTTCTCGTCGGCGGCGTGACGTGGTTCGTTGGTCGGGACACCTCACCCGCCTCGACCCCCGTCGCCAGCCCCTCCGGCAAGAGCTGTGACACGCTGACGCCGGTCACCCTCTGGGCCGCCCCTTCGATGCAGCGCGCGGCGCACGAGCTCGCCAAGTTCTACCAGAAGCAACCCGACTCGCCCTGCGTGAACTACGAGGTGTTCGCCCGCAAACCGGTCGAGGCCATGCTCGGTCTCGGAAAGGAGCATCCGGAGCGACCCGATGCCTGGATCCCGGACTCCCCGCTCTGGGTCGAGCGGGTCAACCAGATCGCCAAGGTCGGCGCCGAGCAGGTGGCGCCGTTCGCCAAGAGCGCCCTCGTCGTCGCCATGGACAGGGCCGAGGCCGCCCAGCTCGAGGGCAAGGCAGCCTGGCTCGAGCTCGTTGCATCGGACACGCCCATCCGCCTGAGCGACCCGAGGAGCACGACGGCGGGCATGCTGACGCTCTCGACGACGTTGCCGCTGCTCAGCAAGGAGCAGGGTCGGGTGATCATCCCGAAGCTGGCCCAGCAGATGGCTGCCTCGGATGACCAGCTCTTCGAGACCTACCTGACCAAGCCGGACGAGGCCATGGCCTTCCCGACGTCGGAGGCCTCCCTGGCTCAGCACAACCGCCTCAACCCGAAGAACCAGATGGTCGCGGTCGTCCCGTCGGAGGGAACCCCCTCGTTCGAGTTCAGCCTCGTCACCATGTCCGAGGACCCGGCGCGAAGGCAGGGCATCGAGTCGCTGCGCGAGTTCCTGGGCACCCCCGAGGCAGCCAAGATCATGGCCACGTTCGGACTGCGTTCCACCGCTGTCCCGGTGACCCTGCCGACACCGGAGGGCAGCATCGGCGACATCAAGGCCAGTGCCTCCCCGAACGCCGCCCAGGTGGCCGCGGCGACCGACGTCTGGCAGTCCGCGACGACCGACTTCCAGCTCCTCTCCGTCTTCGACGTCTCCGGCTCGATGAACGAGAAGGTAGGACCGACGACGCGCGTGAAGATCACCCAGGAGGCGGCCGGCATCGCGCTCAACGCGCTGCCCGGATCGACCAAGCTCGGCCTCTGGGTCTTCTCGAGCGACAAGGGGCCGAACGGGGCCGACTACAAGGAGATCGTGCCGATCGGGACGCTCTCGGACGACCAGCACCGGGGCAGGATGGCCGCTGCCGCCGTCTCTCTGGACAAGGAGGTCGAGGGGTGGACCGGTCTCTACGACACGATCTGGGCGGCCTACCAGAAGCTCCAGGCCAACTATGACCCGGAGCGCGTCAACGCCATCGTCATCCTCACGGACGGCAAGAACGAGGACCCGGGCGGCGGCCTCTCCTTCGATCAGCTGATGGCCAACATCCGCAACGCCACGGATCCCAAGAAGCCCATCGCCATCACGACGATCGGAATCGGTCCGGACGTCGACGCCGAGGCGCTGCAGAAGATCTCGCGGAGCTCGTTCTCGGACTTCTACGGCGCGGCCAGCCCCGCTGACATGACGACAGTGCTGGCGAAGGCGCTGTTCGACCACGAGTGCACCGACGGGGTCTGCGTCTGAGCCAAGGCGTGAGGACACGAGCGAGGAACGACCGAGGCCCGGAGCGCCGATTCGGCTCAGACGCCACGCAGTGGGTCTGGGCCGACGTGCAGGGCTGAGGCGCGCCGCCAGGTCGGGTGTGCAGCAGGCTCCCTCGGCTTCTGGACGCCCCGACCCGGCGCAAACCCATGTGGGCGTATGCCGCTGGGCTCGCTCCCGCTCGACCGCAACCTCTCGGTGCGGCCGCCTTCACAACGTTTCGCTCACGCCTACTGGTCTCTGTCCCCTGCACGCGGTAGGAATGAGGCATGTGGGGTGACCCACGTCACGAGGCAAAGCGGTCCAAGTGCACAACTCAGGCGAGGAGTGGCGAATGAGCGGGAACCGTAAACGAGTCGTGCTGGCGGGTGGGGTGGCCGTCGCCATGACCCTTCTGGCGGGGTGTCTGTCGAGCGAGGAGCCGAGCGGGGGCGGGGGGGCAGCCGGCACGGGTGGCTTTGTCGACGGTGGCAGCGCGGACAACGACAAGAAGGTCACCATGCTGGGCACCTTCGGTGGCGACGAGGAGAAGAACTTCCTCGCGGCGCTCGCGCCCTTCGAGAAGTCGAGCGGGATCGACATCCAGTACACCGCCGACCGCGACTTCGCGACGACGATCAAGCAGAAGGTCAACGCGGGCGACGCGCCGGACATCGGGCTCTTCGCCCAGCCGGGTGGCCTGATGGAGTTCGCGACCACGAACAAGGTCCAGCCCCTCGACACGTTCGTCGACGTCGGCGCGCTGGAGTCGTCCCTCGTCCCGGGCCTACTCGACTCGGCGCGCAGCAACGGCCGGGTCTACGGGGCCCCGATGAAGATGGCCGGCAAGAGCCTCGTCTGGTACCCGAAGAAGGCCTACACCGCAGGTGGCTACCCGACCGAGCCGGCCACGACGACGGAGCTGCAGACCGAGATCGCCGACAAGATCAAGGCCAGCGGCACGGCGCCCTGGTGCATGGGCTGGGAGTCGGCCCAGGACACCGGGTGGGTCGGCACCGACTGGATCGAGCAGTACGTGCTGGGCATGCACGGACCAGAGGTCTACGACCAGTGGACCAAGCACGAGATCCCGTTCAACGACGAGCGGATCGTCCAGGCGTTCGACGAGTTCGCCAAGATCGCCAAGGGCGACGGCTACGTGCTCGGCGGCCCGAAGGGCGTGCTCAGCACTCCCTTCGGCGAGGCCATGCTGCCGGCCTTCGCCAACCCGCCACAGTGCTTCCTCGAGCGTCAGGGCAACTTCGTCACCTCCTTCCTGCCGGCCAACGTCCAGGCCAACCTCACCGAGGAGGTCGGGGTCTTCGGCTTCCCGCAGTTCGAGAACGGCTTCGACGGACAGGCGATGGTCGGTGCGGCGGACATCGCGGCGTTGTTCAACGGCAACGACCCCGACGCGCAGGCGGTCTTGAAGTTCCTGTCCTCGCCCGACTTCGGCAAGGAGTGGGCCACGGCTGGCGGCTGGCTGTCCCCGCACAAGACATTCGACTCATCCCTGTACCCGGACGAGACCACCAAGCAGGTCGCCGAGATCGTCGCGAACGCAGACGTCTTCCGCTTCGACGGGTCCGACCTCATGCCCAAGGCCGTCGGCTCGGGGACTTTCTGGTCCGAGCTGATCAAGTGGGAGAACGGTCAGTCCTCCAAGCAGACGGCTGACAACATCGAGGCGAGCTGGCCGAAGTGATGAGTACGCAGACCGTCACTCCTCCGCAACGGGCTGCACCCGATGACGCGTATGCGGCGCTCCGGGCCCGTCCGCGCAAGATCATCATGGGCCTCGTCGGGATGGCCGTGGTCGTCTGGGCCCTGGCCAACCTCTTCCTCGCGTTCGGCTACTACCCGGAGCGGTTCGGCAACAAGATCGTCATAGCCCTGCTCGCGATCGTGGCCGGCGTGGGCGGGGCCGCCCTGCTCTTCTGGTTCCTCAACATGTTCGTCGAGGGCCTGCCGGAGCGGCTCACGCAGGGAGTCATCCCCTACGCCTTCCTGGTGCCGGGCTTCCTCTTCGTGGCCCTGATGCTGATCTACCCGACGTTCCAGTCGGTCAACTACTCGTTCGCCAACTCCGACAGCACCGCCTACGTCGGGCTGCAGAACTACCGCACCATCTTCAGCGACAGCGAGTTCTGGAACGCCATCATCAACAACATCCTGTGGCTGCTCATCGTCCCCGCGTTCGTCGTCGCCTTCGGCGTCGTGGTCGCGGTGCTGTCCGACAAGCTGTCCGCCACGGGAGAGAGGTTCGCCAAGAGCCTGATCTTCCTTCCGATGGCGATCTCGGCCGTGAGCGCCTCGGCGATCTGGCTGCTCATCTACGCCTACAACAACCCCGGTCAGGCGCAGACCGGCCTGCTCAACGCGATCTGGGTGGGACTCGGCGGCGAGCCCCAGGCCTGGCTGCAGATCGAGACGGCCAAGCTCAACTCGATCCTGCTCATGGTCATCCTGATCTGGCTGCAGGCCGGTTTTGCCATGGTCCTGCTCAGCTCGGCCATCAAGGGCGTCCCCGAGGACACGCTCGAGGCCGCGCGCATCGACGGTGCGTCCGAGTGGCAGATATTCTGGAAGGTCGTCATACCGCAGATCATGGGCACGATCATCACCGTCTTCGTCACGGTGTTCATCACGGTGCTCAAGGTCTTCGACATCGTCTACGTCACGACCAACGGTGCCTACAACACCAACGTCATCGCCAACCTCTTCTTCAACAAGCTGTTCGGTGCGAGCGAGGCGGGGCAGGCCACGGCCATCGTCGTCGTCCTGCTCCTGGCGGTGATCCCGCTCATCTGGTTCCAGATCCGGCACTTCCGCAACGAGGAGACGAACCGATGAGTCGCAGGCTCATGAAGGACGGGCGGCCGCTCAGCCCCTTCTCCATCGTCGTCATGGCAGTCCTGGCGCTGCTGTGGTCGATCCCCACCATCGGCCTGTTCGTCACATCGTTCCGCACCCGTGACGAAGCCGCCGCGTCCGGGTGGTGGACGGCCCTGCTCAACCCCTTCTCGTCGGAGTGGACGACGAGCAACTACACCGGCGTCTGGGAGGGGAACGACTTCGCCGCCGGGTTCATCAACAGCATCGCTGTCGCCGTGCCGGCCACGATCATCCCGATCATGTTCGCGGCCTTCGCCGCCTACGCGTTCACGTTCATGCAGTTCCGCTTCAAGGAGTTCCTCTTCCTGCTCATCATCGCCGTCATGGTGGTGCCGATCCACGTCGCGTTCCAGCCGATGCTCAACCTGCTCGGTCCGCGCGGCCTCGGCATCTCCGGTCAGTACATCGCGGTCTGGCTGCTGCACACCGGCTTCGGCATGCCGCTGTGCATCTACGTCCTCCGCAACTACATGACCACCCTGCCGGCGAGTGTCGTCGAGTCGGCCAAGATCGATGGAGCAACCCACTTCCAGACCTTCTGGCGGCTCGTGGCCCCGATGTCGATCCCCGCCATCGCGGCGTTCGCGACGCTCCAGTTCCTCTGGGTGTGGAACGACCTGCTCGTCGCCAAGCTCTTCCTCAACGCCGACAACGCCACAGTCATCGTCAAGCTCCAGCAGCTGCTCGGTACGCAGGGCCAGGGTCAGGAGCTGCTCACCGCCGGGGCCTTCATCTCGATCATCATCCCGATGATCGTCTTCGTGGCCCTCCAGCGGTACATGGTCCGAGGCATGACCTCGGGCGCGGTGAAGGGCTGAGACCCACCCACGGCCCGGCCACGAACCTGCCCTCCCAGCGCAACTAGGCTGGGAGGGCACGTTCGTATGCCGCTGAGCGCAGCGGCATACGGCAGCGTCGTCCCAGCCCGCCAAAGACCCAAGGAGACCTCCGTGGCCGAGTTCGCCTACGAGGACCTGTTGCCGATCGGCAGCGACGAGACGCCGTACCGGCTGCTCACGACGGAGGGGGTGCGCACGGTCGACGGCCCCGGTGGACGCGCTTTCCTCGAGGTGGACCCGGAGGCGCTGCGGTTGCTGACGGAGACGGCGATGCACGACATCGCCCACTACCTGCGCCCCGGGCACCTCCAGCAGCTCGCCAACATCCTCGACGACCCCGAGGCGAGCAACAACGACAAGTTCGTCGCCCTCGACCTGCTCAAGAACGCCAACATCGCGGCCGGTGGCGTGCTGCCGATGTGCCAGGACACGGGCACGGCGATCGTCATGGGCAAGCGTGGCCAGCAGGTGCTGACTCCCGGTGTCGACGAGGAGGCGATCAGTCGCGGGGTCTATGACGCGTACACCCGGCTCAACCTGCGCTACTCCCAGATGGCACCGGTGACGACGTGGGACGAGCGGAACACCGGGTCGAACCTGCCCGCCCAGGTCGAGCTCTACGCCGACACCACGCCGGGTCACGAGACGACCTACAAGTTCCTGTTCATGGCCAAGGGTGGCGGCTCGGCCAACAAGAGCTACCTCTACCAGGAGACGAAGGCGATCCTCAACGAGGAGTCGATGATGCGCTTCCTCGACGAGAAGCTCCGCTCCTTGGGGACCGCTGCCTGTCCGCCCTACCACCTCGCCATCGTCATCGGCGGCACGAGCGCCGAGTTCGCTCTGAAGACAGCGAAGTACGCGTCCGCGAAGTACCTCGACACGCTGCCGAAGCAGGGGTCGATGACGGCGCACGGGTTCCGCGACACCGAGCTCGAGGAGAAGGTGCTCGAGCTGACCCGGCAGCTCGGCATCGGGGCGCAGTTCGGCGGCAAGTACTTCTGCCACGACGTGCGTGTCGTGCGGCTACCGCGGCACGGGGCTTCGCTGCCGGTGGCGATCGCGGTGTCGTGCTCGGCCGACCGTCAGGTGCTCGGCAGGATCACACCGGAGGGCGTGTTCATCGAGCAGCTGGAGACCGACCCGGCGCGGTTCCTGCCCGACCAGACGCACGAGGGTCTCGAGGGGCTGGGTGAGCACGCGGGGGACGCGGTCGGCGTCTCCTCGACCAGCAAGAACGTCGTCGTCAAGGTCGATCTCAACCAGCCGATGGAGGACATCCTCGCCGAGCTGACGAAGCACCCGGTCAAGACGCGGCTGTCGCTGACCGGGCCCCTGGTCGTGGCGCGCGACATTGCCCACGCCAAGATCAAGGAGCGGCTCGACGCGGGTGAGGGGATGCCGCAGTACCTCAAGGACCACCCGGTCTACTACGCCGGGCCGGCCAAGACTCCGGCAGGGATGCCGTCGGGGTCCTTCGGGCCCACGACGGCTGGCCGGATGGACTCCTACGTCGACCAGTTCCAGGCCGCCGGCGGGTCGAGGATCATGCTGGCCAAGGGCAACCGGAGCAAACAGGTGACCGATGCGTGCGCGGTCCACGGTGGCTTCTACCTCGGCTCGATCGGTGGGCCGGCCGCTCGGCTGGCGCAGGACTGCATCAAGAAGGTCGAGGTGCTCGAGTACGAGGAGCTCGGCATGGAGGCGGTCTGGCGGATCGAGGTGGAGGACTTCCCTGCGTTCATCGTCGTGGACGACAAGGGCAACGACTTCTTCGCCGAGGTGAGCAAGCCCGTGGCGTTCACGATCCAGAAGCGGGAGGGACTGCGGTGACAGCCAAGATCGAGAACCCGACCGGGTTCGACGACCTGCTGGACAAGAACCGCTCCTACGCCGAGAACTTCCATCTCTCCGGCTTCGACGGCATCGCGAAGGCGGGAGTGGCGATCGTCACGTGCATGGACTCGCGCATCGACCCGCTCGGGATCATCGGGCTCGAACCCGGCGACGCGAAGATCTTCCGCAACCCGGGAGGGCGCGTCACGGAGGCGGCACTCGAGGCGCTGGTGCTTGCCACGCACCTGCTCAACGTGAACCGGATCCTGGTCGTGCCGCACACCCGGTGCGCGATGACGTCGAGCACCGAGAACGAGCTGCGCCACCGGATCACCGAGCTGTCGGGGACCGATGCGTCATGGCAGAGCTTCGGGGTCATCGATGACCAGGTCCAGAAGCTGCGTGAGGACCTGGCCAAGGTCCGGTCGCACCCCCTCATCCCCAACTCGGCCCTCGTCGGCGGCTTCATCTACGACGTCGACACCGGCCTGCTCCAACCCGTCGCCTGACCACGGACCGCGACCGCCGCCCCCCCGCTCGATGCATCCACGCGTCACCGGTGGGAGGCAGCCCCTTCGTCACGGGTACTGGCTGACCCCACGTGCTGTGCCACCGCGGCGGGCGAGGACGAGGCCGAGGAGCAGTGCGGTGGCGATGAGGGCCCAAGGATGACCCTCGGCGATCCCGTGTGCCACTGCGCCGCGGCGCTCGCGATCCGAAGCGAGCTGCACACTCGACGGAACTGAGCGATGGGCTGGGAGCGAGCTGAGCGGCATACGACCGGGTTCTGCTGGTCTCAGAGGAGGCCGCGGCGCTCGAGCAGGTGGCGCGGGTCGGCGTCCCGCCCACGGAACTCACGATAGGAGGCAAGGGGATCGGCTGCCCCACCGATGCCGATGACGTAGCGCCGGTACCGGTCGCCGTTCTCGCGGGTGAGTCCGCCGCTCTCGGTGAACCACGCCACCGTGTCGGCGTCGAGCACCTCGCTCCAGATGTAGCCGTAGTACTGCGCATCGTAGGCGTAGGCGAAGGCGTGCGCGAAGTAGGTTGACGAATACCGCGGTGGCACTGCGGGATTCGCAAGACCAGCCGCTTCCAGTGCGGCTCGTTCAAAGGCGCCGACGTCCGTCACTGACGCTGCCTGGTCGACGTCGAGGGCGTGCCAGGCCTGGTCCAGGAGAGCGGCCGCGAGATACTCGCTCGTGGCGAACCCTTCGCCCCACGACCGTGAGGCGATGAGGCTGTCCACGAGACCCTGCGGCATCGGCTCGCCGGTCTCGTGGTGGATGGCGTAGTTCGCGAGGACCTGCGGCCAGAGCATCCACATCTCGTTGACCTGGCTCGGGTACTCGACGAAGTCGCGGAAGACGCGGGTACCGGCGAAGTGGGGATACGTGACGCGCGCGAGCAGCCCGTGCAGGGCGTGGCCGAACTCGTGGAAGAACGTGATGACCTCGTCGTAGGTGAGCAGGGTCGGCTCGCCCTCGGCCGGCTTGGGCACGTTGAGGTTGTTGGTCACGATGGCGTGCGGCTCGCCGAGCAGGGACGACTGGTGGACGAGGCTCGTCATCCACGCGCCGCCCTTCTTCGTGTCCCGTGTGTAGAGGTCGAGCAGGTAGAGCCCGACCGGGGCGCCATCCTCGCGGACCTCGAAGACGCGCACGTCCGGGTGGTAGCCCGGGAGGTCGGGGCGGTCGTGGAAGGTGAGGCCATAGAGCCGCTCAGCCGCGAAGAAGATCCCGTCGCGGAGCACGCGCTCGGCCTCGAAGTAGGCGCGCATGGCCGCCGTGTCCACGTTGTACGCCGTTGCCCGCACGCGGTTGGAGTAGAAGGCCCAGTCGTGCTCCTCGATCGGATGGCCGGCCTCGGCTTCGAGGGCTGCCTGCTCCTTCCGTGCGTTGGCCGCTGCGGCGCGGGCCATCGGGGCGAGTCGCTCACGGACTCGTTCGGGTGAGCCCGCGGTCGAGTCGGCCAGGGCTGCGGCGGCGTGGTTGGGGTAGCCCAGGAGTCGGGCCCGCTCAGCACGGAGCCGGACGATCTCGAGGACGAGCCCACTGGTGTCGTGCTCGTTGCCGCGGCAACCGCGGGCCCGTTGCGCCTCATGGAGCCGTCGGCGCAGCCCGCGGTTGGTCAAGGAGGCCAGGTGCGGGTGGCTGGTCGGCAGCACGAGACTGATGAGGTAGGACCCGTCGTGGCCGTGCTCACGGGCCGCCTGTGCAGCCGCGGAGATCTCGCCGGGGGCGAGCCCGCTGAGCTCGGCGACGTCGTCGACGAGGACCGCGAGGTCGTTGGCATCGGCGAGCAGCTGCTGCTCGAATCGGGTGGTGAGAGTCGCGATGGCGGCGTTCAGCTCACGGAGGCTCTCCTTGGCCGCATCGTCCAGGCCCGCACCCGCCACCGTGAACTCGATGAGGTAGCGGTCGACGAGGTGCCGGGACTCCGGGCCCAGGGCCCCCATCTGGGCAGTGTCGTCG
The DNA here is from genome assembly GCF_035280925.1 of Intrasporangium sp. Classification (GTDB taxonomy): domain Bacteria; phylum Actinomycetota; class Actinomycetes; order Actinomycetales; family Dermatophilaceae; genus Intrasporangium. The sequence goes on from NZ_DATEEY010000073.1 coordinate 25,507, forward strand.
TGCACGGCGCGGATCCGCTCGTAGAGGCGCGAGTCGAGCAGGATCGCGTCGCTGTGAGCAGCGAGCCTGGGGGCGTACTCCTCCTCGATCGCCTGGATCTCGGGTGTGGCGAGTGCGCTCGACGTGCCGAAGAAGGCTGCGCTGGCGCGTGAGAGGAGCTGGCCGGAGCGTTCGAGGGCTACGAGCGTGTTCTCGAAGGTCGGCGCCACGGCGCTGGCAGCGATGGCCTCGACCTCGGCCCGCTGTTGCTCCATCCCGGCGTCGAAGGCCGGACCGTAGTGCTCAGGGCGGATCTCGCCGAACGGCGGAAGTGAGAAGGCCAGAGTGCTCTGCGTGGCGAACGGGATGCCATCGAGAGACGGCAGGTCGGCGGCTTCGGTTGGGTCGATCATGTCCCAGACCCTACGGACCCGTGCGGACCGCCTCGAACGGTTATCAGATCCGCTTCCAGACTTGGTTGCGAACGACGCCAGCGCCGACCCACCAGTCGGGCAGCGCTGGACTCTCGGCCGCTCCCGGCTCTCCCCCTCCGACGCGTCCCCGGCTCCCATGTCGTGGCCGTCCGGCCGGTCCCGCACGCTCCCACCGTTGCTAGCATCTGGGGCGAGATGGACACCCCGGAGCGAGTCGAGACGTACCTGGCCGGTCAACCCGAGCCCAAGCAGACCGACCTCCGGCAGCTGCACGCGCAGCTGCTCGCGGAGTTCCCTGACTGCAGGTTGTGGTTCAACGACGGCACCAACGAGGACGGCAAGGTCGTGGCCAACCCCAACGTTGGCTACGGCGTTCACACCATCACCTACGCCGATGGGTCGTCGCGAGAGTTCTATCGCATCGGCCTGAGCGCCAACACGACGGGCATTTCGGTCTACGTGCTTGGCCTCGAGGACAAGACGTACCTGGCGCGCACCTATGGGGCCTCGATCGGCAGGGCCAGCGTCACGGGCTACTGCATCAAGTTCAAACGCCTCTCGGACATCAACGCCAGCGCTCTTCAGGCGGCCATCCGACACGGTATGACGGTCGATCAGACGGGTTGAGCCCAGACGGGCCCAGCCGACGGTGCCCGATCGCATCAGCATGATCGCAGCCCCGAGCCACCGGATGGAAGCGTCAACCGCCTTCCCTGATCTGTTCCCTGGCCGTCGTTTGCCGACCGCCTCATGGCGCCGTCCAGGGCTCTATAGTGCCGGGCATGACAGAGGTCGGAACGGATTGGCGGGTGGTCGATGGCGTTTCGACTGCATGGTTCGACGCGCCCTCGCTGATCGAGGCGGCTGCGCTGGCCGGGCGCATCGTGGAGCTGCCGGCCGAGATCGTGGTCGACCTGCGTGCGACAGGCATGCGGGTGCGCCTCGACTCGGACGAGCACGCCGAGGCGGTGTCGGCGGCCGCGCGGGATCTCGGGCTGGCCGCGAAGCCTGCCGTGCTGCAGCAGCTGAGCGTCGTTTTCGAATCCGCGAACCCGCCTGTGGTGAGGCGGTTCTGGCAGCGCGTGCTCGACTACGCGCCTGCTGAGGATGGCGGTCTGGTGGATCCGTTGCGGCGCGACCCGGCGATACGGATCCGGACGTCGACCGATCCACGGCCGTTGCGGAACCGCATCCACCTGGACGTGGTGCGGCCGGCGGCGTCGGTCGAGCAGGCGAGTCCTGGTGCGGCATCGGGGCCGTTCGGGGTCTGTCACCCCGATCCCGACGGCAACGAGGTCGACCTGGTGCCGGGCGGAGCGCTCGGCCAGGGGATTGGGACAGCCGACTGGCAGGCGGTGTTCAGCGCGATGGCGTGCTACCGCATCACCTCGCCGACGCAGCAGCGTGACCTGGCCGCCGCGGCAGCGACGCTGGCCGACGACATGGGCTTCCCGCTGCTGGTCGACCTGCGCCCCGGGCTCGTGATCATCGACAGCGGCAAGGACCAGTGGGAGGACGACGCCCACGGCCTCGAGCTCGACTTCACCGACCTCGCCGGGGACCTCCAGACCGCCGCCCGCGAACTCGGGGCCACTGCGGATCCGCGGCTGCCGCGCTTCGCCCAGCTCTTCCTCGACGCTGCCGACGTTGCCGCCGTCCGCGCGTTCTGGGTCGCCGCGCTCGGATACACCCAGGACCGCCGAGCCGGGGTCAGCGACATCCACGATCCGCGGCGGCTGAACCCGGTGCTGGTGTTCCAAGAGCTCGACGCCTCGGAGACCGAGCGGCGCCGGCAGCGCAACCGCATCCACTTCGAGCTCGCGGTGCCGTCGGACCTCGCGCAGACGCGCCTCGCCACGACCGTCTCAGCCGGTGGCCGGGTCCTTGCCGAGTCGGAGGGTCGCTGGCGGGTCGCCGACCCGGAAGGCAACGAGATGGTGATCGTCAGTGGGGCGTGAGCTCGCGTTCGGCGCACGGCGCCACCGTGCAGCGCGAGCGTCCACACCACGACTACTCCGTGCCGTCCACCGGCAGAGACCAACCCGAGCGCCCGCCTTGGTGCGGCATCTGGCTTCGACTCGTGGCGGCCGGACCTCTCGGTCAGGTCTGGACGCACGACCGTGACAGCGACGAGGGACTCGCCCAGCGTCGCCACCAGGACTCACTGACTGGTCCCGGCCTGGCTGGCACCGTGTGAAGAGGCCATCCTTCCCGGCCGCTGGTCACCTGAGGAATGGCGCGTCATGGGCCGAGCGCGGATCCTGACCAGGGCGCCCCGAGACCTACAGGGCCAGCTCCGCCTTGACGACGTCGACGAGGCGGCCGGCGATCAGCTGCGCCTGGTCGACGTCCTCGGCCTCGACCATGACGCGGATGACCGGCTCGGTGCCGGACTTGCGAAGCAGAACCCGCCCGGTCTGCCCGAGCTCAGCCTCGGCGGAGCGCACGGCGTCCGCCACAGCCATGCAGGCATCGAGGCGGCTCTTGTCCACGTCCTTGACGTTGATGAGCACCTGCGGGAAGTGCCGCATCACGGCGGCCAGCTCGGTCAGCGTCCGGCGCGTCTCGGCCACCCGGGAGGCGAGCATGAGACCGGTGAGGGTGCCGTCGCCCGTCGTGCCGTGGTCGAGCATGACAACGTGGCCCGACTGCTCCCCACCGAGGGAGTAGCCGCCGTTCTTCATGCTCTCGAGGACGTAGCGGTCCCCCACGGACGTCTGGACGACCTTGATGCCGGCCGAGTCGAGCGCCTGGATCATCCCGAGGTTGGACATGACCGTGGCTACGAGGGTGTCTCCGCGGAGGACGCCCTGCTCCTTCATGCGCAGCGCGAGGATGGCCATGATCTGGTCACCATCGACGATGGTGCCGGTGCCATCAACCGCGAGGCAGCGGTCGGCGTCACCGTCGAAGGCGAGCCCGAAGTCCGCGCCGATCTTGACGACCTCGGCCTGGAGCCGGTCCAGGTGCGTCGAGCCGAACCCGTCGTTGATGTTGATCCCGTCCGGCTCGTTGCCGATCACGGTGACCTCGGCACCGGCCTCGGCGAACGCCTGTGGAGCGACGACAGAGGCTGCCCCGTGGGCCGCGTCGAGGACGATCCGCAACCCATCGAGCCGATGCGGCAGCACGGACAGCAGATGGGTGACATAGCGGTCGGCGCCGTCAGCAAGGGGCGTGATCCGGCCCACGCCCGCGCCGGTCGGCCGCTGCCACTGCTCACCCAACCGCTGCTCGATTGCGTCTTCGAGCTCGTCGGCCAGCTTCTGCCCGCCCCGGGCGAAGAACTTGATGCCGTTGTCGGCCATCGGGTTGTGCGAGGCGGAGAGCATGGCGCCGAGGTCGGCGCGCTGCTCGGCAACCAGGTAGGCGATCGCGGGCGTCGGGAGTACCCCGGCATCACGCACGTCGACGCCGGCCGAGGCCAGTCCGGCCATGGTGGCTGCGGAGAGGAACTCGCCCGAGGCCCGCGGATCTCGACCGACCACGGCAACGGGTCGATGTCCGTTGAACTCCCCAACCTCTGCCAGGACGTGCGCCGCCGCGACGGACAGGTCAAGGGCGAGTTCTGCGGTGATGTCCTGGTTGGCGAGCCCACGGACGCCGTCCGTGCCGAAGAGTCGAGCCACGTGTTTGAGCCTTTCGTACGGGCGCCGGTGGAGTGCAGGTGGAGGGCAGGTGAACGCAGATGGAGCGCACGGCGCCAAGGAGAACTTACTCCCGGATCGCAAGGGAAAGGCCCCGAGGGGCACTCGGGGCCTTTTCCGTGCGTCTGGGTTGCGCGTCAGCGCTTGCTGTACTGCGGGGCCTTGCGGGCCTTCTTGAGACCAGCCTTCTTGCGCTCCGGGACGCGGGGGTCACGGGTGAGGAAGCCGGCCTTCTTGAGGGCGGCACGGTTGAGCTCAGTGTCGACCTCGTTGAGCGAGCGGGCGACGCCGAGGCGGACCGCGCCTGCCTGGCCGGAGGGGCCACCGCCGTGCACGCGGACGAGCACGTCGTAGGAGCCTTCGAGCTCGAGGAGCGTCAGGGGCTCCTTGACGATCTGCTGGTGCACCTTGTTCGGGAAGTAGTCCTCGAGGGTCCGGCCGTTGATCCTCCACGCGCCGGTGCCCGGGACGATCCGGACGCGGGCGATGGCCTGCTTGCGGCGGCCGGTGGCTCCGCCGGGGACCGAGACCTCGCGGGCGCGCTTGGGCTCGGCGGCGACCGAGGTGCCTGACTCCGAGGTGTACTCGGTCAGCTCCGGCTCGTCGGTGTCGAGGACGTCCTCGTTCACAATGTCAGTCACGTGCTTCTCTTTCTACGCAGTGGGGAACAGTCAGTAGCGCACGTGACGCTTACTGCGCGACCTGGGAGATCTCGAAGGGGACGGGCTTCTGGGCCTGGTGCGGGTGCTCGGCGCCGCGGTAGACCTTGAGCTTGGACAGCTGCTGGCGGGCCAGCGAGTTCTTCGGGAGCATGCCGCGGACGGCCTTCTCGACGGCCTTCTCCGGGCTCTTGGCGAGCAGCTCGGTGTAGGACGTCGCCTTGAGGCCCCCCGGGAAGCCGGAGTGGTGATAGGCCTTCTTCTGCTCCGCCTTGGCGCCCGTCAGGGCGACCTTCTCGGCGTTGATGATGATGACGAAGTCACCGGTGTCGACGTGCGGCGCGAACTGCGGCTTGTGCTTGCCCCGGAGCAGGACCGCAGTCTGGCTCGCGAGACGGCCGAGCACGACGTCGGTCGCGTCGATGACGTGCCACGTGCGAGTGACCTCGCCGGGCTTCGGGGTGTACGTGCGCAATGGAGTCTGCCTTTGCTGTCGAGATGATGCCGTATGCCGCTGAGCCGGCTCCCGCGTCGCCCGCTTCCCTCTCGGGGTGGCCGGGTTCGCTGGCGCTCGCTGCACAACCTCATCAATGTTATGGGCTGGGCCGCCCCGGCCCAAATCGGAGCCAGCCGCCCCGGAAAGGTCACCTGACCTGCGCAAACGCAGCTCAGCGGCATACGGGCAAGGATTGTGTGCAAAGGTATTGTGCAAACAGAGTGTGCAGAGATATTGTGCACAGCATGGCTGCACATGACCCGATGGACGTCCCCCCCGAGCCCACGCCGGAGAACATCTGGCTCACCCCCGAGAGCCTGCGCGTGCTGGCACATCCCCTGCGTTCGCGGCTGCTCGGCCAGCTCCGGATGGGCGGCCCGTCCACCGCGACAGACCTCGCCGTGAAGCTCGACACCAACAGCGGCGCCACCAGCTACCACCTGCGCAAGCTCGAGTCGGTCGGCCTGGTCGAGGACACCGGCGACGGCGAGGGCAAGCGGCGCCTCTGGCGCGCGGCCTCCCGAGCCCACTCGTGGCACCCGAGCCAGTTCGCCGACGACGAGGACTCCGAGACCGCGCTCAACTGGCTCTCGCACGACCTCGTCCGGCACTTCGGTGAGCGCTACGAGAGGTGGCTGGACGTGTCGATGTCCTGGCCGATGGACTGGCAGGACGCCTGCGGGGGCAGCGACTACATGGTCCTCGTGACGAGCGAGCAGCTCGAGGCGATGCGTGACGAGATCGCCGAGGTGGTCGCCCGCTACCGCCGGGTGGGACAGGGCAACCCGCGCGCGCGGCGCATCGCGACCCACCTCTACCTCTATCCCCTTGACCTCGACCGGCCACCGGCGACCAACAGCATGGAGAACCGATCATGAGCACCCTGCTTCCTCCCGCGGCCGCGCGCCGGACCTTCCTCACCCTGTCCTTCACCCGCTGGTTCTCGGTCGGGCTCGTCGTCGGCATCTTCGTGCTGTGGATCCTCGAGCGAGGCCTGACCATCAGCGAGGCGGCCTTTGCGCTGTCGTTCACCGGCATCGTCGTCTTCCTGCTCGAGCTGCCGACGTCTGGCTTCGCCGACGCCTTCGGTCGGCGTCCGGTCTACGTCGCCTCGGCCGTCGTGGGCGTCCTCGCCTCGCTCGCGCTGCTCCTCGCGCACTCCTTCGTGGCCTTCGTCGTCGCGTCGGTGCTCATGGGCATCTTCCGGGCACTCGACTCGGGACCGCTCGAGGCCTGGTTCGTCGACACCGTGCACGCCACCGAGCCGGATGCCGACGTCGACGGCGCCCTCGCTGCGCAGGGCACGGTGGTCGGAGTCGCGATCGCCGTCGGTGCGCTCATCTCCGGCGGTCTCATCTGGTGGCACCCCGTCACAGCGCAGTCAGCGCTCTGGCTGCCGGTCCTCGGCAGCGTCGTCCTCTCCATGGTGCACCTCGTCATGGTGCTGGCCCTGCTCAAGGAGCCGCGCGGTGCGGAGCACCTTGATGCCTCAGGTCTGCGTCGGGCGGTGTCCTCGGCCAAGGATGCCCCGGCCGTGGTGCGCGAGGGACTCGGCATGGTGGGGTCCAGCGGCGTGCTCCGTGGCTTGCTGCTGGCCGAGGTTGCCTGGTCCATCGCGATGGTCGTCTTCGAGATGTTCCAGCCGGTGCGGCTCGCGGAGCTCCTCGGCAGCGAGGAGGCGGCAGGTGCGTGGATGGGACCGATCGCTGCCGGGGGCTGGGCCGTCTTCGCGGCCGGCTCCGCGCTGGCCGGCCTGACGAGCAAGCGGCTCGGCGTGGCACGCACGGCCATGCTCGGGCGCGTCCTCAACAGCCTCGGCGCCCTGGTCATGGGCTTGGTCGCGGGACCGGTCGCCCTGGTGGTCGCCTACGCCTTCACCTACTCGATGCACGGCTTCCTCGGCCCCATGCATGCGGCCCTCCTGCACCGGGTTGCGGAGGCGCGAAATCGGGCGACGATCCTGTCGATGAACTCGATGACCGCCTTCGCGGCCTTCAGCATCGCGGCCCCGCTGCTCGGTGTGCTCGCGGACGGGATCTCCACGCAGGCGGCCATGGTGCTCGCTGGCGTCATCAGCCTCCTCGGGCTGCTCGCCTACCTCCCGGCCCGGCGCGCCGAGCTCACCCGATCGAAGGAACACGTTCTGGGGACCGCCAAACCCTGATCGAAAGAACACGTTCTGGGGACCGCCAAACCCTGATCGAAAGAACACCTTTCGGGCTCGAATCTTGTTCCTTCGATGTGGGGTGGGCTGGCCAACCTGAAACCAACCCAATCCAGTGGACGAGATTCGGGGGCCGCGTCAGGGGCGTTCGCACACGGCTGGCTCGGTGAGTTTGCGAGCCAGCGCCGCACCCGCGATGACCAGCGCAAGGGCTGCTCGCTCCACTTGGGGGGCCGTCTCGATGATCAGCCAGGGGCCCGCGACGGCCAAGGCCAGGCCGGCGAGCGCGCAGGGCGCACACCCGAGGTCGGGTCGCCATCCCGCGCCGGAGCGCGGCACGAACAAGGCCACCACGAGCGACGAGATCACCACGGTCCCTGCTGTGAGGACCGTCCACAGCGGCGCCTCGGAGAGCCGCCAGCCCGCTGTCGCGCCAACGAGGACGACGAGACCGGCCAGGAGCACAAGCGCGGCGACGCGACGTCGCCGTGGCCAGCGCACTGGTGCAATGACGTCATCGTTGACGGCCGTCGGGTGACCAAGGGAAGCCAACGCGCTGCTGGTGGCGCCCTGAGTGACGTCGGGCGGCGTGGACTCATGCGGAGCCGCCACCTCGGGTGGTGCCTCGCGGTGCGTGTGCTGCTCGCTCACGACGCACTCCCCACACGGCAGGTGCCGTCGACGCAGGCCGACGGCGCGCGGCGTAAGCGACGGCGCCGACCAGCGCGGCGAGCGAGATCATCGCCAGCCACGGCTGAAGCGGCGCCCAGACGCCAAGGGCACCTGATGTTCCCAGCGCGACGAGGACGATCTTGTTGCAGACCGGGCAGGCGACGGCGAACAGGGCCAGTCCCGCGGCGCTCAACGTCGGGACGCTCGAGTCGTCGCCCCCGACCGTCCCGTCAG
>NZ_DATEEY010000074.1:0-14131 GCF_035280925.1 Intrasporangium sp.
TGCCGCTGGGCCGCCTCCTCGTCGAGTGTGCAGTCCGCGCCCGGGCCCAGTCCCGGTCGAGTGTGCACTCCCCGCCCCCGGCAGGTTCCTCCTCGTCGAGTGTGCGGTTTGCGCCCAGGCCCAGTCCCGGTCGAGTGTGCACTCCGCGCCCGACGCAAACGGCACACTCGACCAATGGTGGGGTGGCCCGGGGAGCCAGCCGAGCGGTGGCAAACGGCATCGCCTGTAAAGGTTTGGCTGGGATGCGGTCGGTGGCTCAGGACGGCCTCGCTGCCCCGAGGCCGCCGGCGCGTCCGAGGGCGATGGCTTCCTCTCGAGTGGCCACCCCGAGCTTGCCGAGCATGTCCGAGAGGCGGTTGCGAATCGTCTTCGGGGCGAGGAACAGCTTCGCGGCCACCTGCGACGTCGGCACCCCCCGCACCAGCAGATCGAGGATCTCCAGGTCGCGCGCGTCGAGCGCGGCCAGGGCATCGGCCCGCGGTGCGTGCGCGGCTGCCGCGACCACCGCGGCGGAGGCGCCAGTGCCCAGCACGAGGGCTCCGCCTGCGGTGGAGTGGATCGCCGCAAGGATGTCCTCCGGATCGGAGTCCTTGAGCAGATAGCCGTCCAGCCCGGCGCCGAGAGTGCGCAGCACCGCCTGGTCGTCCTGGTGCATGGTGAGCACCAGCGCCCTGAGTCCGGGCCACCGATGTTTCAGTGCGGCACCGAGGTCGATGCCGTTGCCGTCTGGCAGGTCCAGGTCGACCACCGCGACGTCCGGTTCCTGCGTCGACGCGAGCGCCGCGGCGACGGTGCCGACTGCGCCGACCAACGAGAGATCGTCGTCGGACTGGACCAGGGCCGACAGCCCCGACAGCACAATGGGGTGGTCGTCGACGAGCAGGACCCTGATCATGCCGCCCCCCGCACGGGCAGCTCGACGTGGAGTCTCAGACCCGACCCCGGACGACCTTCGACGGCGAGGGTCCCGCCGAGGTTCTCCGCGCGGCGGCGCAGCGAGGTGAGACCGAAGCCGGGGGTTACCGGCCCGCCTGTCCCGTCGTCGAACACGTCGACGGTCACCTGCCCTGGATGTGCCGCACAGACGCGGACGTTCACGTGGGTCGCCTGTCCGTGCCGGAAGGCGTTGGTGACGCCTTCGGCGACCGACCTGTAGACCGCCACGGCGACGGCCGGGGGCGGCTCCAGTTCGCCGTCGAACTCGACGGCTACATGTCGCCCCTCCCCGTCGAAACTGGCACACAGCCGCGACAGCGCCGCGCCCAAGTCGGTGCCGTCGAGTGCGGCGGGTGCCAGGTCGGTCACGAGCCTTCGAAGGTCGGTGCGCGCCACGCTCAGCTGGCTCGCGAGTGACTCGAGCAAGGGGGTCGGTTCGGTGCGCAGGACTGCCTGCAGTCGCATGCTCATCCCCGCGAGCACCGGGCCGAGGCCGTCGTGCAGGTCCCCCAGGACCCGATGACGCTCGGCATCCCGCTCCCTGGCCACGTCCTGCTCGGCATGGCTCGCGTCGATCGCGAGGGCCACCGCCCGACAGACAAGGGCGAGGGTCGGGACCAGCTGCTCGACGGTGCGCACCTGGCGAGGCTCCGGACCCTCTGGGTCCGCAGCGTCCAGCAGCAGCGTGCCCACCCGGTCGCCACCGACGACGAGCGAGTGCGACACCCAGTTGGGTGGGACGTCTGGCTGGTCCTGGCCGAGGACGACCGTTGCTCCCCGATGACCACTGCAGGCAGCGACGAGGTCGGACGCCTTGCCGAGCAGCTCGCGAGGATCCGTCAGGTGGTGCAGGTCCGCGGTGATGGCCGCAACGTCGGATGGCGCGAGCACCCCGGTGCCGTAGCGGCGTTCGAGCCACCATCGCCGGACCAGCCGCGCCCCCGGCCAAGCCAGGGCCGCCGACGTGACCGCCGCGAACGCCGCCGACAGCTCGGGGGCCGGGAGCCCGGCCCGGTTGGCCACGACCCCCACGGCGACACCGACTCCCGCGCCGATCCCCATCGGGATGATGGCGGCAGCGACGTCGACGAGTGGCTCGTCAAGGGGGCGCAGGTCGTCGACCGTGACGAGCCGAACGACCAGGCCGGACAGTCCCCAGAGACCCAGCGTCATGATCACGGCCGTGGTGCGCGCGTCGACCGCCAGCGGCGCAAGGGCCAGTGCCGCCAGGAGAACGGCCGTCCACACCAGCAGCCAGCACTGGCGCCGGCGCGCCTGCCGGTTCGGTGCGAACCCGGCAGCCGCGATGATCGCCGCACAGGCCACGAGCACCGGAACGAAGCCGGCTGCCCGCCAGGTCCGCTCGAGGCCCTCCCACACAGGTGCGCCCTCGGCCACGAGGGCAACGACGAAGACCACGACCGGGACGAGCGCCAGCACCGTCATGACAATGCCCAGCCGCGCGTCCCGGCGGCTGTCGATGAGCATGGCCGCCGCCAGGCCCAGGGCCGGCCAGCCGGCGCTGTACAGCGCCCCAGTCGGAACGCCAGTCTCGTTCAGCCCCATCAGGGTCGGTAGCGCCCCGACGGCGACCACCGTTGCCGCCACGACGACGCCGATCGGCACACCCCGCGCAGCGGGCGACGCGCTGTCCACGGGCCCATCATCCGCCCAGAGAACTGTCCGCGGGGCGAGTCCGCCTCAAGTGGGGACGCCCAGAGGATGACCCCGGGACGGAGCGGGACGGAGCGGGAGGCGGCGGGACACGGCGGGACGGAGCGGGATGCAGGCGGCCGTCAATGGTCTGGCGGGCGGGACGCCGCACGACCCACCGTGTTGCGTAGACCCCGGACGGGCCGGGGCACCGACCCTGGAGATCACCATGACAACCCATGAAGCATCCAGCCAGACACGAACCGGCGAGGGTCGATTGTCCCCCGCACTGCTCGTGGGCGGCGCCTTTGCCCTGTCCACCGTGTTGAGCGTCCTGATGCACGTCGGCCAGATCGTGTTCACAGACGCGGACCCTTACTCACCCAGTGGCGCCGTCGAGAGCATCGTTGCCACGTCGATCGTCGGTGGTGCGGGACTCGTGCTCGCACTGGCGATCGCCCTGCCCCTTTCCCGTGACCCCGAGCGCGCCCGGGTCGGCGCCATCGTGCTGGGATCGTTGAGCGTCGTGTCGCTCGCCGTCTTCTGGTCCGGGGCTCCCGCCGTGCTCGGTGCGGCGGCCGCCTGGCTCGGAGGTCTGGCCAAGGGCAGCCACCCGCAGACCGGCACTGCGCGTGCGTTCGGAGTGGTCGGGCTCGTCATCGCCATCCTCGTCATCGTCGCCACGACGTTCGGCGGCATCGTCGGCTCGATCTCGCGCTGAAGGGAGCCGGACATGTCTACGCGATCCAACCTCGTTTCAGCCACGGCTGCTGCCGTGCTGCTTGGGGGCGTGATGGCTCCCAGCGCGATGGCCGGCCCGAGCAACGCCAATACGTTCGTCGTGGACCTGCACTGTTCGGACCAGAGCCACTACGCGGCGACGGTGGTGGGAACCGCGTCGGAATCGGCCGCGGTGCACGTGGTGGGCGGCAATTCGGTGCTCACCCCCACAGTCTTCCAGTGGCACGTCCTCGTCACCGACGCCTCCGGCCGGGTCCTGGACGAGACCCTCTCAGCGCCAGAGCCGGTTCATGGCGCCTCGGGCACGCGGCTCAAGACGGTGTCATGCAGCTTCACCCAGTTCGCCTACCACGACTGGCCCGACGTCGGCGCCGTGACGATCCAGGTCACCGGCTTGGTCCAGGCCCTCAGGCCCAACTGACCCGTCCTGTCACGGCACGTCTCGTCACCGCACGGCCCGCTCCGCCAGGAGGCTGAGCACGGCCCAGACGATGGGCACCACGACGATGAGGGAGTCGAGGCGGTCCATGATCCCGCCGTGCCCCGGCAGGACGTTCGACATGTCCTTGATGCCGAGGTCGCGCTTGATGAGGGACTCCATGAGGTCACCGATCGTTGCGGCGATGGCCACGGTCACTCCGAGCGGGATGCCGATCCACCACGGGTGCTCGAGGAAGAAGTGGATGGTGAGCGAGCCGGCGAGGATGCAGAGGAGGACCGACCCGGCGAACCCCTCCCACGACTTCTTCGGGCTGATGGTCGGGGCGATGGGATGCTTGCCGAGCATGACGCCCGCCGCGTAGCCACCGATGTCACTGCACACCGCGGTGATCAGGAAGACGAACATCCGGCCCACGCCGTCCGGCGCCGCGAGCAGGAGGACGGCGAAGCCGACGAGGAGCGGCGGGTAGGTCGAGATGAAGATGCCGCCGAGGACGTCGCCGCCCGCGCCGTCGAGGCGGCCGCCGCCTCTCCAGAGCACGATGACAGCGCAGGTCACGACCCAGGCGGTGACCAGGCCGGCCGGGCCGTGGACGTAGGCGGCCCACGTCATGCCGACCATGCCCAGGACAGCGGGCACGAGCGGCGCCCGCACGGCAACATTGCGCAGCGCGACGTGCAGCTCCCACATGCCGATGGCGACGGCGACCGCCATGAGGACGAGGAAGGACTCCTTCCTCACGAGCAGCGTCGTGATGATGAGGGTGCCGAGGACGACACCGACGCCGATGGCGGCCTTGAGGTCTCGGCCGGCCCGCGAGACCGGGGGCACTGGCTGCTCTGACGGAACTGGCGGATCGGGCACGGCGGCGCTGGATGGGGTGGTCATGGACACGTGCGCTGTCTCTGGGGCCGCACGGCCTCAGACGTCGCGCAGCTCGGACTCCTTGTGCTTGACGAGGGTGTCGATGAGGTCGGTGTGCTTCTTGGTGAGCGTCTCGAGCTCCTTCTCCGCCCGAGTGCCATCGTCCTCGCCGACCTCGCCATCCTTGACGAGCCGGTCGATGTCGGTCTTCGCCTTGCGGCGGATGTTGCGGACCGAGACGCGGCCCTCCTCCGCCTTGTGGTGGGCCAGCTTGATGTACTCCTTGCGCCGCTCCTCGGTCAGCTCGGGCATGACGCAGCGGATCAGGTGGCCGTCGCTGGCCGGGTTGACGCCGAGGTCCGAGTCACGGATGGCCTTCTCGATCGCGTGCAGGGCCGACTTGTCGAACGGGATGACCAGGATCGTGCGCGGCTCCGGGTTCTGGAAGGACGCGAGCTGCTGCAGCGGCGTCGGCGCCCCGTAGTACTCCACGAGGAGCTTGTTGAACAGGCCGGGGTTGGCGCGACCGGTCCGGATGCCCGCGAAGTCCTCCTTGAGGACCTCGATGGCCTTGTCCATCTTCTCCTCGGCCTCGAACATCGTCTCGTCGATCATGTCTCTCCCTTCCTCGTCCTCGTCATCGTCACCGTCCGCACAGGGTCTTGGCCGGGGACCACGTCATCGCCCGGTGTCAATCATGCTCACGCGTTGGTGACCAGCGTGCCGATCTTCTCACCCAGGAGGGCGCGCGTGATGTTGCCGTCGCCTTCCATGCCGAACACGACCATCGGCAGCTTGTTCTCCTTGCAGAGCGAGAACGCCGCCGCGTCGACGATGCGCAGCCCGTTGGCCAGTCCCTCGTCGAAGGTCAGGGTGTCGTACTTCGTCGCGGAGGGGTCGGTCTTCGGGTCCGCCGAGTAGACGCCGTCGACGCCGTTCTTGGCGATGAGCAGGGCGTCGCACTTCGTCTCGAGCGCCCGTTGGGCGCTCACCGTGTCGGTCGAGAAGAACGGCATGCCGGCGCCGGCACCGAAGATGACGACCCTGCCCTTCTCCATGTGGCGGATCGCCCGGCGGGGTATGTACGGCTCGGCGACCTGCTGCATGGCGATGGCGGACTGGACCCGCGTCTCGACGCCTTCCTTCTCGAGGTAGTCCTGGAGGGCGAGGCAGTTCATGACGGTGCCGAGCATGCCCATGTAGTCGGCCCGGGTGCGGTCCATGCCGCGCTGCTGGAGCTCGGCGCCACGGAAGAAGTTGCCGCCGCCGACGACGACGCCGACCTCGACGCCGCCCCGGACCGCCGCGGCGATCTGCTTGGCGATCCCCGCGACGACGCTCGGGTCGACGCCCACCTTGCCGCCGCCGAAGGCCTCACCGGAAAGCTTCAGGAGCACCCTCTGGAACCGGGTGTTGCGGGCGTCGGTCATGACGGAGCCTCCTTGGTGGCAGCGTTCCGGCGGTCGCCCGATCCTTCCACATCCGGGCCGCCGCGGTTGCATCGGCGTCTCAGCCGTCGCCCACCAGGGTGACGAGGGTCTCGGCGAGGCGCGCGTAGTCGTCCTCGTCGTTGTACGCGTGCGCCGCGAGCCGCACGAACCCGCGGCCCCCGAAGGACACGGGCGGGACGACGAACCCAGCGGCGTACAGCTGGTGCCACAGCGCCTCGGCCGCCTCCTGCGTCTCCGCCACCCCGTCCGGGAGCGGCACGAGCGTCATGCACGGAGCAGAGGGTATGCCGCCGAGCTCGCTCCCAGCCCCCAGCGCCTTGGCCACGTGGTCGGCTCCACGGCGCAGGAGCGCGGCGTTGCGCTCGACCTGGTCCCACCCGCCGAGGCGCTGCCAGAAGTCGATGGCATCGGGGATCGCGAGCCAGGCGGAGTGGTCGACGGTGCCCTGGAGGTCGAAGGAGGCGGGGTAGGGCTCGCCGTGGCTCCATGAGGTCACGACTGGGCGGAGGTCGATCCGGCGCTCGGGGTCTGCCCAGAGGACGGCCGCCGACCGCGGCGTGAAGGCCCACTTGTGGAGGTTGCCGACCCAGAACGCGACCCCGAGGGCCTCGATGTTGAGGTCCGGGAGGGCGCCGGGCACGTGGGCGGCGTCGACGAGGACCGGGACCGGAGCGACGGCTGCGGCCACCTCGGCCACGGGCAGGAGCAGCGCGGTCGGCGACGTGATCTGGTCGATGACGACCAGGCGCGTTTCCGGAGTGAGCGCCTCCGTGAACGCCGCCACGATGTCGGTCGTCGTCGCGGCCGCGTCGAAGGCGGCCTCCCGGACCGTGCCGCCGTTGGCCTGCACCGCCCAGCTCACGGTGGGATAGCCGTGGTTGCTCACGACGACGTCGTCGCCCCGTCCGACATGGAGGGCCCGGAGCACGATGGCGACGCCCTCGGACACGTTGCGGACCAGCGGGGCGGAGTCGGCGGCGAGTCCGAGGAACGCTGCCGCCGTTTCCCGGGCGGCCGCGAGCTGTTGGGGCAGCTCGTCCCGGAACGCTCTCATCGGCGCGACCTCGATCCGGGCGCGAGCGCGGTCCTGCGCCTCACGCACGACGCGCGGGACCGCACCGAAGGCGCCGTGGTTGAGGTGAGTCAGGGCAGGGTCGAACTCGAACAGGTCGACGACATCGGCACGCACCCTGCCATCTTGCCCCAACCGTGGGGTCGCTCCGTTCAGCTCCCGATGCCTTCACGGAGCGCCGTGGAGCACGCCGTCGCTTCGTAGCCCGGCAGGGGGTCCATGCCCAGGTCGCTGGCCCGGGCACGCCCGAGGTTCCAGCCGAGGGCGTCGTCGGGCCCCGGCAGGCCGTGCGAGCTGATGATGCAGGCAGAAAGGTCTTCGGGCAGACCGGCGCGAATGGTCGGGGCAGCGTCCGCTCCGAGCGTGGCCAGATAGGCGACGTCGAGCTTGCCGGTCGCGTGGTACCGGTCGATGTTCTGCTGGGCCACCCACGCCTCCGTGTTGGCCAACCCGATGACGAGGACGATGAGGGCCCCCGACAGGAGCGCGGCGCGCGGCAGCCAGCGTGCCGACAGTCGGATCCCGGCAAGCAGGACGAAGACGAGGAGCAGCCCCATCCACAGCTCGAAGGCGTCGACGAGGACGCGCAGCACGGTGAAGCCGTAGGCCTCCTGGTACACGTGCATCCGGTAGAGGGCCGAGGCCACCACCACGAGCGCCAGCGCACAGAGCAGGCCCAGGGCGATCCGGAAGGTGAGCCTGTCCGGAGCTGTCCCGCGCGGCGCCTTGCGGGCGGCGATGGCGACCGTGAGCAGGGTGAGGAAGGTGACGGCCGTCAGCTGCCCGAAGCCCTGGTGGACGTACTCGGCGTAGGAGAGTCCGGTGGTCCGCTGGACGTAGTCGTGACCACCCCACATCGCCGTCGCCTGGGCAACGACGAAGATCGCGAAGGTGATGATGACGAGCCCGACCGGGACGAGCCACTCCCAGGCCCGGGCCACCCGGCGCCCCTCCGGCAGCGCCAGCCTGTCGACGCGGGGCGGGTTGACGGCGACGTAGGAGGCCGCCAGGACCGTTCCGGCGACGACGAAGGCGACGAAGAAGCGGGCGACGAGGCTGTCGACCGCGAAGTCGGGCAGAATCGCCTGCGCCCACGAGCCGAAGACCGCGTCCCCTGAGGCGAACAGTCCCCCGAAGAGGACGAGCGCCACGACCGAGATCGCCGCAGTTCGCACGACCGGCCAGAGGATCGACACCTTGGACATGGCATTGAGGGTGCGTCCGAGCAGTGGCAGACCACGGACACCGGCCAGGACCCACGAGACCCAGCCGCCGACCATCGAGGCGAGGCCGCGCGCGTCGGTGAGGGCGGTCAACGCAAGGAGCCCGGCGACACCGACAGCGACGACCGCGAGCCACTCGGCCGCTCGCAGCACGACCAGGCTCGTGAGGGCGACGGCGAGCAGTGCAGTGACCTGCATGGCGCGCTCGCGCCGGTGGACCGAAGCCGTGAAGACGAGAGCGGCGGAGAGCAGCAGGATGGCGAAGGTCGCCACGCCGAGGTTCCGGTCCGGGACGACGAGGGCAGCGAGCAGACCGATCCCCACCGAGCCCAGGACGAGGCGCGGCTGCGGGGCGAGTCCTCGTTCGGGCCAGAGGTCGCCGAAGACCGAGTCGACGAACGGCGGGGCGGGGACACCGGCAGGCTGCGACGGAGCCGGGTTGGGCGACACGGGGACGGTGGTCATGAGGCGCTCCTTGGGGATGGGTGCGGCGGGAACGTGGTCGGCACTCGCGACAGTGGCGGGCGGGCGGGTCACAGCCTTGGCGGGATGGCGTGGGAGGACGGCGCGGATCCGGGCACCCGTGGCGCCGGCCTCCGATGGCAGGACCGCGATGGAGCCTCCGTGCAGCTCGCACACCCAGCTCGCGATGGCGAGCCCGAGCCCGGTGCCGCCGCCCGAGTCGCCCCACGACCCGAAGCGGTCGAAGACCCGGACGGCCCGGTCCGCCGGAATTCCCGGCCCCTCGTCGGCGACCTCGAGCATCCATCGCTCAGGGTCGAGGGCACCGGCCCGGACAGTGACGGAGCCCCCAACGGGGCTGTGGCGGACGGCGTTGTCGAGGAGGTTGGCGAGCACCTGCGCGAGGCGGTCGGCGTCCCCCTCGACGATCAGGTCGTCGCCGCCATCGCCCGCACGCTCCGCACCCTTCTTGCCGTTGCGGCCACCATCCCCGTCGACCACGGTGCGGAAGCTGATCCGCCGCTGGTCGGCGCCTCCGGCCGTGGCCTCGGCAACGCCCTGCGCGACGAGCCCCGCCACGTCGACGGGCGCGAGCGACAGCGGCTTGATGCCGCCGTCGACGCGGCTGAGGTCGAGGAGGTCGGACACGAGCTCGCTCAGGCGCTCAGCCTGGGCGAGGGCGGTGCGGAGCGCGGCGTCGTCCGGCGAGACGACGCCGTCGACGAGGTTCTCGAGCAGTGCCTGCTGGGCCGTGAGGGGCGTGCGCAGCTCGTGGGACACCGTGGCGATGAGCTGGCGGCGCTGCTGGTCCGACGCCGCGAGGTCGGCCGCCATGGTGTTGAAGGCACGCGCCAGCTGGCCCACCTCGTCGGCCGAGGTGTCCGAGACCCTGCGTGAGTAGTCACCGGTGGCCATCGCCGCGGCTGCCGAGGTCATCTCCCGCAACGGTGACGTCATGCCGCGTGCCAGCCACTGGACGACGCCAAGTGCACCGACGATGGTGACCGGGACCGTCAGCCAGACCGGGACGCCGGCCCGGTCACCGACCTCGGAGACGATCGACGCCGCGACGATGCTCAGGCCGACGAGGACGGCGAGCTTGACCTTGATGGACCTCAGTCCGTCCAGGGGGCGATCCGGGTTCACGACCCGACTCCGAAGGCATAGCCCACCCCGTGCACGGTCCTGACCCGGTGTGCGCCGATCTTGGCGCGGAGGGACTTGACGTGGCTGTCGAGGGTCCTCGTCCCGGAGGCCTCCGCCCAGCCCCAGACCTCGCGCATGAGGTCCTCGCGGGACCGCACCGTCCCGGGCTCCTCCACGAGCGCGACGAGCAGGTCGAACTCGAGGGGCGTCAGGTGAACCGGGCCGCCGTCGACCGTGACGCGACGACCGGCCCGATCCAGGACCAGGCCGTTGACGGAGATGGCCGGCTCTCCCTGCGCCGCCATCTGGCGGGCCCGCTCGACCCGCCGAAGCAGCGCCCGGATCCGCGCCACGACCTCACGCATGCGGAACGGCTTGGTCACGTAGTCGTCGGCTCCGACTCCGAGGCCGACGAGCAGATCGGTCTCGTCGTCCCGGGCCGTCAGCATGAGGACCGGCACCGGCCGCTCCGACTGGATCCGGCGGCAGACCTCGAGACCGTCGAAGCCCGGAAGCATGATGTCGAGCACGACGAGGTCCGGGCGGTGCTCGAGGTGGGCGGCCACGGCACCCGGCCCGTCGAAGGCCTGCACGACCTCGAATCCCTCGGCACGGAGGCGGTCGGCGACCGTCTGGTTGATCGTCGGGTCATCCTCGACCAGGAGGATTCGGCTCATGCGTCGAGCCTAGGAGCGCGGCTGCGGGCGAGCTGCGTGCGCCGTCTGGAGATCGTGTGAAGATCCGGCTGGGGCCCGGTCCTAGATGAAGAGCAGCTGGGCGCCTGCGGTCATCTCGATGAAGTCCGACGCCGAGATGATGCCCTCGATGTCGTCCCGCAGGTCCGCTTCGGTGAGGTGATTCATCTCGGCGGACAGTCGGCACGCCCACAGGTGACCACCCGAGGCGACGATCTGGTCGAGGAAGTCGGGCACCTCGGGGATGTCGAGCTCGGCGATGGCCTTCTTGAGCTGCGACGTGGCGAGGTGGGTCATTCCGGGGATGCCGCCCAGTCCCTGGGGCAGGTGCATGGCGGTGTTGCCGAGCAAGGTCGCCTTGAGGCTGCTCTGCGTCTTCTTGTTGATCATGTCAAAGCCCCAGAAGGTGAAGAACAGGTGCGTCTCGATCCCTTCACCCAGGGCAGCGTTGCCGAGGATCAGCCCGGGATACGCCATGTCGAGCGTGCCCTTGCTGCAGATGATGGCGAGCTTGCGGCCCGTCGACTCCTCGTCGTCGAAGTTGGGCACGACGAGAGGGGCGCCCTCAACGGTGGTGGTCATCACACACATCCCTTCGGCTTCGGTACGCCCGCGACGTACGACATCTTCTTGGCCGGCTTGCCCGGGAACATCGTGAACAGCTGCTTGACCGGCAGGCCTGTCTGGGTGCTGACGCGCCGCAGAGTGGGGGTCTCGCCCTGCGCCTTGTAGTCGTCCCGCAGGAACTGGACGAGCTTCCAGTGCTCGTCGCTCATGGCGACTCCGATGAGCCTGGCGAACTCGGCGCCGAGCTGCTCGTCCCAGTCGTCCGGATTCGTGAGGAAGCCCTCGTCGTTGACCTCGACCTGGTGGCCGGCGATGGTGGTGGTGGGCATGGTGCTGTGTCCTTTCGGCTCAGGCTGCCGGGATCTTGCCCGACATCGACATGTTTGACGGCAGTCCCAAGGGTCGGCCGGGGAGGAGCATGTTCCAGTAGATGTGCCGGAACGCGAGCTTGCCGAGGTGGTTGGCGCGCGACTCCTTGAGCAGGGTCATCGGTCCGACCTTGGGGACCGGGAAGGTGCCGGTGAGCGGCTGCGTGTCGTAGTTGAAGTCGAGCAGCAGGGCCTTGCCGCCGCCGGACTCGACGAAGCAGTTCGCGTGGCCGTCGAACGAGTGCGTCATCGGCTTGCCCGCAATGAGCTGCAGGAAGTTCTCGACGAAGACCTCGACCGAGAAGTGGGCCACCGAGCCGGCCTTCGAAGTCGGGATGTTGCTGGCGTCGCCGAGGGCGAAGATCTCGGGGTGCTCCGTGGACTGCATCGTGTGCTTGTCGACCGGGACGTAGTTGAGGTCGTCACCGAGGCCGGAGCGCGCGACGAACTCCGCGCCCATGTTGAGCGGGATGGTCACGAGCTGGTCATACGCCACCTCGCGCTCGTCGTAGGAGACGAGGACCTTGCGCTCCTGGTCGATGCTCTCGACCATGAAGTCGGTCTCGACGGCGACTCCCCGCTCCTCGAGCAGGTGGCCGAGCTCCTTGCTCGCGACCGGCTTCGTGAAGGCTCCGTCGAGCGGCGTGACGAAGACGAGCTCCGTGCGCTCTCGGATCCCCCGCTGCTTGAGGTAGTCGTCGGCGAGGAAGGTGAACTCGAGCGGCGCCACCGGGCACTTGAACGGCAGCTCCGTGATGTGCACCACGAGGCGGCCACCGGTGAATCCGCGCAGCTGGTCGCGGAGGGCGACCGCCCCGTCGTACGTGTAGAACTCGCCCACCGAGCGGTGCCACTCATCGCCGAGCATGCCGGGCGTCTGGTCCGGGCGCGGTGTCGTGCCCGAGGCGATGACGAGGTAGTCGTAGGCGAGCGTGCGGCCGTCCGTCAGCGCGACGGAACGGGCCTCGGGGTCGACCGTGTCGACCTCGGCCAGGACGAGCTCCACGCCATCGCCGATGAACGCGTGCTTCGTCTTGCGGACCTGCTCGGGCGTGTTCATCCCAAACGGGATGAACAGGTAGCCGGGCTGGTAGTCGTGGATGTCGGTCTTGTCGACAACCGTGAG
Organism: Intrasporangium sp.; assembly: GCF_035280925.1. Classification (GTDB taxonomy): domain Bacteria; phylum Actinomycetota; class Actinomycetes; order Actinomycetales; family Dermatophilaceae; genus Intrasporangium. The sequence goes on from NZ_DATEEY010000074.1 coordinate 12,747, forward strand.
CGACCAGTCGGTCTTGGGAAGGCGGCGCCGGAGCTTGTTCGCGACCATCGTTCCGGCCGTGCCCGCGCCCAGCACCACGAGTGACTTCTTCGTTACGGTGGCCATGTCTTCATCCCATACCCGGAGGGGTATGAATGGAAGAGTTTCGACCTGTGATCTACGACAATACGTAGTAGATGATCTCACCAACCCATCCAGACAGCCGTATGCCGCTCACCTGGGTCAAGTGAGCGGCATACGGTAGTGCCTGGCGGGGTCTAGGACCTCACTGGCCGACGCGGAAGCGCGCGAAGGCAGTGGCCTTGGCGCCGCCCTCCTCGAGCACCTTCGCGACGGTCTTCTTCGGCTCCTTGGCAAACGGCTGCTCGAGCAGGACGTTCTCCTTGAAGTAGCCGTTGACGCGGCCCTCGACGATCTTCGGCAGGGCGGCCTCGGGCTTGCCCTCCTCCTTCGCGGTGGCCTCGGCGACGCGACGCTCGTTCTCGACCGTCTCGGCCGGGACCTCCTCGCGCGTCAGGACGGAGGGGCTGAACGCCGCGATGTGCATCGCGACATCCCGGCCCACCTGCTCGTCGCCACCCTCGAGGGCGACGAGGACGCCGATCTGCGCGGGCAGGTCCGGCGACGTCTTGTGCAGGTAGGAGACGACCTTGTCGCCCTCGAGGCGCGCGACGCGGCGCACCTCGATCTTCTCCCCGATCGTGGCGTTGGCCTCGTCGAGCAGGTCCTGGACCGTCTTGCCCTCCTCAATGGTGCTCGCGAGCAGGGCCTCCGTGTCGGCGGCCCGCGCGGCCACGGCCTGGGCGAGGACCTGGTCGGCGAGGGCGATGAACTTCTCGCCCTTGGCGACGAAGTCCGTCTCGCAGTTGACCTCGACGAGGGTCCCGACGCCGTCGTCGGCCTGGGCCGCGACGAGACCGTTGGAGGCCGAGCGACCCTCACGCTTCGTGACGCCCTTGAGGCCCTTGACGCGGAGGATCTCGACGGCCTTGGCGCGGTCTCCCTCGGCCTCGTCGAGCGCCTTCTTGACGTCCAACATGCCCGCGCCGGTCTGCTCGCGGAGCGCCTTGATGTCAGCGGCGGTGTAGTTCGCCATGCTCAGATTCGCTCTTTTCGTCTGTGGTACGTGAAATCAGGAAATCGACTGCGCGACAGGCGGGCTCAGGCCTGCTCGGCCGGCGCCTCAGCGGCCCGGGCCACCGGGACCTCGAGCGGGGCCTGCTCGGCAGCGTCGGCCTGCAGGGCCTCGGCGGCCTCAGCCGTCGCCGCGACGGGCTCGGCGGGAGCCTCAGCAGCCGCAGCCTCATCAGCCGGAGCCTCGGCAGCGGGCGCCTCAGCAGCCGGAGCCTCGGCAGCGGGCGCCTCAGCAGCCGGAGCCTCGGCAG
>NZ_DATEEY010000075.1:0-24302 GCF_035280925.1 Intrasporangium sp.
CGGCCCCGCCAGGCGGGCGCCCCGGTCCCCATCTGGCGGCCCAGCCGACCCCGGCCCCGCCACGCGGGCGCCCCGGTCCCCACCTGGCGGCCCTGGAGAAGGTCAGCGGTGGCCGGCGCGGAGGACGAGCTCGAGCTCGAACCGGGCCTCGGGATCGTCGAGCGTCTCGCCGAAGAGCTCCTTCAGCTGCCCCACCCGGTACCCGACGGTCTGCTGGTGGACGAACAGCTCTGCCGCGATCGGCGCTCGCTGCCCCTGGTGCCGAAGCCAGGACAGGAGCGTCTCGGCGAGCCGTGCCCTGACCGCCGGCCGGAGTGCGTCGAGCGGGGCGAGGCGGCGTCGCGCGAGGTCCGCCGTGGCCAGGGGCTCGGCCTGAACGATCAGCTCGGCGAGGTGGTCCTCGACCCAGACCGGTGGGTCGTCCTCGCCAACCGGGTCGCCCAAGCCGTGCGCCCCTGCCGAGACCGCCAGGTGGAGCGACTCGGCAGCCTGCTGCCACGGGCGGGCCGGCCCGATGACGGCGTGGCGTCCGCGGAGCGCCCGGTTGAGCTCCCGAGTTCGGGCCGAGCGACTGCCGAACGGCACGATGACAGCCACCTCGGTCCCCCGCTCTGCGACGAGGGCATCGGGCCCCAGGGCAGCGCGCACCCCATCGAGCCGGCTCGAGGGCAGCGTCGCCACGACGACGACGTCGGGAAGGTGCCACCCGAGGGCGGTTGCGGCCCGCTGCACGCCCGTCTCCGTCTCGCCGCGCAGGATCATCTCGAGCACCTCGCCTCGTCGGCGCTGGTGCTCTCCGGCCCGATCAGACTGCTCGAGCGCGTACCCCTGGGCGCTGGCGGCAGACAGCTCGTCGATGTAGGCGAAGAGCGACTCCCCCAGCGCAAGGATGACGTCCGGCGCGAGCCGCGACACGTCGACCGTGCGGGAGATGGCCCGGAGCGTCACCCGAGCGCCGTACCGGTAGGCCGACAGGAGCGACTCGAGGCTGCGACCGCTGCGGACCTCGCCACGGCCGAGATTCTCGTAGACCCACTTGCCGTCCTCGGACAGCGCCGGCAGCCGCGTCCCCGGCAGGTCGAGGAACCGGTGCAGGGCCAGGGTGACCCCCTGCCGGACGCCCTGGCCGAAACGCCCCTCCATCGGCATGGCATAGACCGGGACGTCGCGCGGAATGCCCTCGATGATGGCCTCGACGATCTCGCCCACGACCGGCCGAAGGACATCACTGATTTCGGTGGGTAGAGACAACCACGGCGGATCAGAAGTGGCTTGGGGCACGCTGAACTCCCACAATCTATCCGGAGAAGATAGTTTCCCGTGGCAAAGAGTACCCCTCGCCCCAAGACGCGAGACCACTCTGCGGGGGATATTCGAGGTATGGCCCAGTTCCGAGCTCTTCGCCGCGTCGCGTCTGTCTTGACGACGCCGCTCGCGCCCGAGGACTTCATCAGCTTGGTCAACCCGCTGGCGTCAACGCGCCAGCTCCGCGGCATCGTGACGAGGGTCGTCCCGGAGACGTCCGACTCGGCGACGATCCAGTTCCGCCCGGGCAAGGGCTGGAACGCCCACGAGGCCGGTCAGTGGGCCCGCATCGGCGTCGAGATCGACGGCGTGCGCCAGTGGCGCAGCTACTCATTGTCGGCCCCAGCAGGGGCCGACCCCGCCATCACGGTCACCGCGATCGGCCACGTCTCCACGGCACTCGTGCGCGACACCAAGCCGGGCGACGTGCTCTTCCTCGACGTCCCCCAGGGCGACTTCGTCCTACCCCGGCACCCCCGCCCGCTCCTCATGCTCACCGCAGGAAGCGGCCTCACCCCCGTGATGTCGATGATCCGCACCCTGGTCCCGCGTCGGCCGGACGCCGATGTCGTGCTCATCCACTCCTCCCGTACGCGGGCCGAGGCTCTCTTCCATGACGAGCTGCTCGAACTGGCCGACCAGTTCCCCGGCCTGACGGTCAAGAACTGGTTCACCCGGGAGGAGCAGGGACGCCGACTCGACCTCACGGACCTCGCCGACCTCGAGGACCTGTGTCCCGACTGGCGCACCCGCGCCGCCTACGCCTGCGGCCCGGCCGACTTCCTCGACGCGGCCACGGCCCTCTGGGAGGGCGCCGACAGTGACGCCGCGGCCAGCCTGACGATCGAGCGCTTCGCCCCGGCCCTCCTCCCGGGCACCGGCGGTGCTGGCGGCCTCGTCACGTTCGAGAAGTCTGACAAGGAGACCGAGGTGGACGGCGACACGCCCCTCCTCGAAGCCGGCGAGCAGTGCGGCGTCGTCATGCCGAGCGGCTGCCGCATGGGCATCTGCCGAAGTTGCCTGACGCCTCTCGTCGCCGGGCGGGTAAGGGACCTGCGCACCGGCGAGGTGCACGGTGACGAAGGCGAACTCATCCAAACGTGCATCAACGCTGCTGCCGGACCCGTCCACCTGGACATCTGAGAAGGGAAACATCCCACATGACCACCGTGGTGAACACCCGTACCGACACCAGCCAACCCCCCACAACGGAGACCCCCGACATCCGCGAGACCCGCGCCTCGGACACTGCCACCGTCAGCCCGACCCCCACCTCTGGGTCCAGACCGCGGATGCCGATCATCGGATCCCGGGGCGGGCCAAGTGTCCGCCCAGCGGCCGCCGCCCACCTCAGTGACGCCGATGTCGAGCGCTTGGGCCAGGAGCTCGACGCGCTCCGTGACCGCATCATCGCCTCGCGAGGAGCCAAGGACGCCGCGTACATCCGCCGCGTCATCAAGGTTCAGCGCACGCTCGAGCTCGCGGGGCGCGCCACGCTGCTGTTCTCCAGGAAGCGCAGCGCCCTCATCGCCGGCACGGCCATGCTCTCGATCGCCAAGATCCTCGAGAACATGGAGATCGGCCACAACGTGCTGCACGGCCAGTGGGACTGGATGCGTGACCCGGACATCCACTCCACGACCTGGGAGTGGGACTTCGTCACCCCGGCTGCGGCGTGGAAGCACACGCACAACGACCTGCACCACACGTGGACCAACGTCATCGGCAAGGACAAGGACGTGGGCTACTCCACGCTGCGCATGTCCGAGGACCAGCCGTGGCAGCCGCACAACATCCTCAATCCCGTCATCAACCTCGTCCTGGCACCCTTCTTCGAGTGGGGCATCGCGATCTATGACCTCGAGCTCGAGGCGTGGCAGGAGGGCGAGAAGTCGACCGAGGCGGTCAAGGGCGACCTCAAGTCGCTCGGACGCAAGATCCTGCACCAGGCCACCAAGGACTACGTCGCGACGCCCGGTGCGGCCGCGCTGTTCGGCTCGGGCAAGGAGGCGCTCATCGGCACCTTCGTGGCCAACGCGATCCGCAACGTGTGGGCCCACTCGGTCATCTTCTGCGGGCACTTCCCGGACGGGGTCGACGTCTTCACCGAGGAGATGATCGAGGGCGAGACCCGCGGCGACTGGTACATCCGGCAGATGCTCGGGTCGGGCAACATCTCCGGCAGCAAGCTCATGCACCTGATGACGGGCAACCTCAGCCACCAGATCGAGCACCACTGCTTCCCGGACCTGCCGAGCAACCGCTACGGCGAGGTCGCCGTCGAGGTGCGGGAGATCTGCCGCCGCTACGGCCTGCCCTACACGACGGGTCCGCTGCCGCGCCAGGTCTACCAGGCCTGGGCCAAGGTCTTCCGCCTCGCCCTGCCGCCGAGGGCCAAGCGACTGAGCAAGCCGGCGCTCAACCAGACTCCTCCGTCGGTCCGCCGGTCATCGCCCCTCCCCATGGTGGCGCATGGGCTCTGACGGCGCGGCGATCCGGCCCGGCCTACGGGCCGCCGCCTTCTTCGACCTCGACCGGACGCTGATCCGCGGCTCGGCCAACTACCCGCTTGCCATCGCGGCCTTCCGCAGCGGTCACGTGCCGTGGCGCGACCTCGTCAGGGACACCATCAACGCGGTTTCCTTCCATCGCAAGGGCTCGACGGATGCCGGATCCGCGGCCCTGCGCGAGCGCATCCTCGGTGCGGTCGCGGGCACGCGGCAGTCCGACGTCATCCACCTGGCCGACGAGATCGTCCCCGGCGTCGTCCGCCGCCTGATCCCCCAGTCCGCCGCCCTGCTGGCGGAGGCCAAGGCGGCGGCGATGGACCGGATCGTCGTCTCCGCATCGCCCATCGAGCTCGTCGGGCGGATCGCCTCCGCCCTCGGGCTCGAAGGTGCGGTCGCGACGAGGAGCGAGCTCGACGACGACGGGCGATACACCGGGCGGCTCATGGGCGAGTTCTGCTACCGCGACGGCAAGGTCATCGAGATCGAGAAGCTCGCTGCCGAGCGCGGCTACGACCTCGCCGCCAGCGCGGCCTACAGCGACTCCATCAGCGACCTTCCCATGCTCGAGCGCGTCGGCACGGCCATCGCCGTCAACCCCGACCACGAGCTGCGCGAGCTCGCGCGGGAACGGGGTTGGCGGGTTGTCGAGGTCGGCAGGAAGCGCCGCTGAGCGCCGCACCTGAGCGAGCCCAGCGGCATACGGAACATGCCGTATGCCGCTGGGCTCGGTCAGGCGGTCAGCTCACGTCTCAGAGGTGGTCGCCGAACTCCCCGTAGATCCAGTCGAGCACGTAGTCGCGGTCGACGCGCATGACGCCGCCCGTGCCGGCGCAGGTCGAGTTCAGCCCGAAGGACGTGACCCCGGCGACGACGTTGCTGTCACCGATGAAGTTCGGGCCGCCCGAGTCGCCGAAGCAGGTGCCGCCGGTGTTGGCGTTGTTCGACAGCAGGAGCGACTGGTCACCGGTGAAGCCGGTGTTGACCTGGAGCAGGTGCGGGTGCGCGACCATGCGGATGCGGTCGGCCTGCTCCTTCCACGCCGCGGCGTCCGGGAAGGACTTCTGCAGGCCGTAGCCGACCGACGTGAACGTCGTGCTGCGCCGCGGCCTGAGCGAGTCCAGCTGGTCCTGTGTCGGGAGCTGGCCATAGGCGTCCATCACCACCGGCTCGTCAAGGACGACGACGCCGACGTCACGGACGTAGAAGAGGTCCGGGTCGTAGTCGGGGTGGGTGTAGGGCGTACCGCCCACGTCACCGTTGTTCGGGTAGCCGTTGCCGGCCGGTCCCGACTCGACATCGGCGTCGAACCAGATCTCGACGTGCTCAGCGGGGCTCTCCGTGCAGTGGCCCGCGGTGAGGAAGAGGGTCTCGGAGACCAGGGTGCCGCTGCACCGCCAGAGGACGTCACCCTTCGCCGTCTGGGCGACCATGAGGCCGACGTAGGGGTGCCCGTCGCCATCGAGGGTTCCGTCGGTGACCGCCGTCGCGGGCAGCGCGCCAGCCACGAGCGCGATGCTCGCGATGAGCGCGGTGATGAGTCTGCGCATGCCATGCCCTTCACTTCAGGGGGCCGGCACGACGCCGGCCCCGAGATGCCGCCGCCGTAGCCGCCGAAGGCGTTGGACGGAAGGGCCGTCAGCGCGCTTCAGCGGATGCCGAGTGAGGAGTAGGTGGACCGGCCGCGCTCGAGCGCGGCGACGTAGCCGGCCCGTTCGTACGCGGTGGCGTCGGCGTCCCGGGGGACGGCGAGCCGCCCGCGCACCTCGTCGACGGACTCGAAGCCCTTGCGGGACATCCACGTCTCGAGGCCGTTCAGGATCCGTCCCGCGTGCTCGACCCCATGGCGCAGCAGGGCCGAGGCCGTCATGACGACGTCCGCACCGGCGAGCAGGTAGGCCGCCACGTCCTCGCCGCGCTCGACGCCGGTCGTCGCGGCGAGCGAACCCGCCACGTGGCCGTGGAGGATCGCGATCCACGACCTCGGGAGACGGGCATCCTCCGGACGGGACAGCACGACGCCCGGCTCGACGGACAGCCGATCGGGGTCCACGTCAGGGTGGAGGAAGCGGTTGAAGAGGACGAGGCCGTCAGCGCCTGCCTCGTCGAGCCGCAGCGCCATCTCGCCGGGCGAGCTGAAGTGCGGGCTCAGCTTGACGGCGACGGGGATCGTGACGTTCTCCTTGACCTCCCTGAGGATCTCGACGTGCCGGTCCTCGACGAGCCGACCCGGCGTGTGCGGGTCACCGGGGACGAAGTAGATGTTGAGCTCGATCGCGGCGGCACCGGCGTCCTGCATCGAGCGCGCGAGCCTCGTCCAGCCACCCTCGGTGCTGCCGTTGAGGCTGCCGATGACCGGGACGTTGACGGTGGCCGAGGCGCGCTCGATGAGCTTGAGGTAGCGCGAGACGGCGCTCGCCTCGGGGCCGCCGGGTCGGGCGGTCGTGGGGAAGTACGACATCGCCTCACCGAAGACGTGCTCGTGCGTCTCCACGATGGCGACGTCGCGCAGCTCCTCGCGGTGGACCTCCTCCTCGAAGAGCGAGTAGAGCACGATCGCGCCCACCCCGGAGTTGGCGAGGGCGACGATCCGGTCGAGGGAGACCGACAGGGGTGAGGCCGAGGCCACGAGTGGGCAGCGCAGCGAGAGGCCCAGGTAGCGGGTGGTGAGGTCCATCAGTTCCTCCTCGGATCCGTCGCGAAGCGCGCCGGGCCGCGCGTCGCCATCTCCTCATAGGTCGCCCACCGCTGGTCGACGGCCTCCTGGGCCAGGTGGAGCAGCCGGTCGGCCTCCTCCGGGTCCGAGCTGCGCAGCATCCGGTAGCGCAGCTCCTTGTAGATGTAGTCCTCCAACGGGATCCGCGGCCGGGGCGAGTCGAGCTGGAAGGGGTTGCCGCCCTTGGCCCGAACCGTCGGGTCGTAGCGCAGCAGCGGCCAGTGCCCGCTCGCGACGGCCCGGTACTGCTGGTCGAGCCCGTCCCTCATCTCGATGCCGTGGGCGATGCAGTGGCTGTAGGCGATGATGAGCGACGGCCCGTCGTAGGCCTCCGCCTCGCGGAACGCCGTGAGCGTCTGCTGTGGGTCGGCGCCCATGGCCACCCGGGCGACGTAGACGTTGCCATAGGAGATCGCCTGCAGGGCGAGGTCCTTCTTGCCAACGGCCTTGCCGCCCGCGGCGAACTTGGCGACGGCCGCGAGAGGGGTGGCCTTGGACGACTGTCCGCCGGTGTTGGAGTACACCTCGGTGTCGAGGACGAGCACGTTGACGTCGCGTCCGCTTGCGAGCACGTGGTCGAGGCCGCCGGCGCCGATGTCGTAGGCCCACCCGTCTCCGCCGACGATCCAGAGGCTCCGGCGCAGCAGGTGGTCGACAACGCTGCGCAGGTCCGCCACGGCGGGTCCCTCGAGGCCGGCGAGGCGCCGGCTGAGCTCGGCGACCCGCTCGCGCTGGGTCGTCAGCTGCGACTCACGGATCTGGGGGGCGTCCAGGATCGCGTCGGCGAGGTCTTCACCGACGTGGTGGCGGAGCTCGGCGAGCCGCTGACGGGCCAGCTTGGTGTGCAGGTCCGCAGCCAGGCGCAGGCCCAGGCCGAACTCGGCGTTGTCCTCGAAGAGCGAGTTGGACCACGCCGGGCCACGGCCGGCCGCGTTCTTGCTCCACGGGGTCGTCGGCAGGTTGCCGCCGTAGATCGAGGAGCAGCCCGTCGCGTTGGCGACCGTGGCCCGCTCGCCGAAGAGCTGGGAGAGCAGCTTGAGGTAGGGCGTCTCCCCACAGCCGGCGCATGCTCCGGAGAACTCGAAGAGCGGTTCCAGGAACTGCGTGCCACGGACCGTCCCGAAGTCGACCCGCGCCCGGTCGTTCTGGGGCAGCGTCTCGAAGAAGCCGATGTTGTCGCGCTCGGTCTCGAGGACCGGGTCGAGGTCGGCGAGGTTGATCGCCTTGCGGCCGCTGTCGAGCGGGTTGACCACCGGGCACGTCTCGACGCAGAGGCCGCAGCCGGTGCAGTCCTCGACGTACACCTGGAGGGTGTAGCGCGAGCCCGGCAGGCCGGCGGCGTTGAGCGGGGCCGAGGGGAAGCCCTCGGGCGCACCAGAGGCCTCATCGGGGTCGTAGTACTTCGACCGGATGACGCTGTGCGGGCAGACGAACGCGCAGTTGCCGCACTGGATGCAGCTCTCCGGGTCCCACTGCGCGACGAGGTCGGAGATGCGGCGCTTCTCGAAGGCGGTGGTGCCGCTGGGGTAGGTGCCGTCGAGCGGCAGCGCGCTGACGGGCAGGTCGTCGCCGCGGCCGGACATCATCGCGGCGGTCACGGTCCGGACGAACTCCGGCGCGTCCTCGGGGACCACCGGTGGCATGGCACGGCTCGCGTCGTCTGCCGACTCGGGGACCGGTACCTCGTGCAGGGCTGCCACGGCACTGTCGACGGCGGCCTCGTTGCGGCGCACGACCTCACTGCCGCGCCGCCCGTAGGTCTTGTGGATGGCGGACTTGACCGCCGCGATCGCCTCGTCGCGGGGCAGGACGCCCGAGATGGCGAAGAAGCAGGTCTGCAGGACGGTGTTGGTCCGGCCCCTCAGCCCGGCGGCCTCCGCGACGGCGTCGGCGTCGATGGCCCACAGGTGGAGGCCCTTCTTGATGACCTCCTCCTGCACCGGGCGGGAGAGACCGGCCCACACGTCCGCCGGCGACCCCGTCGCGTTGAGCAGCACCCGTGCTCCGGGCCGGGCGACGCCGAGCACGTCGACCTTGTCGAGCAGGCCGAGCTGGTGCACCCCGACGAAGCCGGCCTGGCGGACCAGGTAGGGCGCCTTGATCGGGTGCGGCCCGAACCGCAGGTGCGAGACGGTCTGCCCGCCGGACTTCTTCGAGTCGTAGACGAAGTAGGCCTGGGCGTGCAGGTCCGGGTCGGCGCCGAGGATCTTGATCGTGTTCTTGTTCGCCCCGACGGTGCCGTCCGAGCCGATGCCGTAGAACACGGCGCGCAGCGTCTCCTCGTCCTCGATGTCGAGGTCCTCGTCGTAGGGCAGGCTCGTCCCGGTCACGTCGTCGTTGATGCCGATCGTGAACCGGGGGCGCGGCATGGCGGACGCGAGCTCGGTGAAGATGCCGGCGACCATGCCGGGGGTGAACTCCTTCGACGAGAGGCCGTACCGGCCGCCGATGACCTGCGGGAGGACGGCGACCCGGCCATCCTGGTGGGCCTCGGTCAGTGCGGTCACGACGTCGAGGAAGAGCGGCTCGCCCGACGAGCCGGGCTCCTTGGTCCGGTCGAGCACGGCGACGCGGCGGACGGTCGACGGGAGCGCGGCGACGAGCTCGGCCGCCGGGAACGGACGGTAGAGCCGCACGCGCAGGACGCCGACCCGCTCGCCACGCCCGTTCAGGTGGCGGACCGTCTCGGCGACGGTCTGGCCGCCCGAGCCCATGACCACGATGACCCGCTCGGCGGCCGGGTCGCCGTCGTACTCCACGATGGAGTACTGCCGGCCGGTGTGGCCGGCCAACCGGTCCATCGCCGCCTGGACGATGCCGGGGACGCGCACGTAGAACGGGTTCACCGTCTCGCGCGCCTGGAAGTAGACGTCCGGGTTCTGGGCCGTGCCGCGCACGAACGGCCGCTCGGGGCTGAGGGCCCGGGAGCGGTGGGCGCGGACCAGCTCCTCCGGGACCAGGTCAGACAGGACGTCGTCCGGGAGCCGTTCGATGGTGTTGAGCTCGTGCGACGTGCGGAAACCATCGAAGAAGTGCACGAAGGGCACCCGGCTCTCGAGCGTCGCCGCCTGGGCGATGACGGCGAGGTCGTGCGCCTCCTGGACCGACCCCGACGAGAGGAGCGCAAAGCCGGTCTGCCGCACCGCCATGACGTCCGAGTGGTCGCCGAAGATCGAGAGCGCTTGGGCCGCAATGGATCTCGCTGCAACGTGGAAGACCGTCGCGGTCAGCTCGCCGGCGATCTTGTACATGTTGGGGATCATCAGGAGCAGGCCCTGCGACGCGGTGAACGTCGTCCCGAGGGCACCACCCTGCAGGGCGCCGTGCATCGCGCCGGCCGCGCCACCCTCGCTCTGCATCTCGACGACGGTCGGGACCGTGCCCCAGATGTTGGTGCGCCCGTGCGTGGCCCACTCGTCGGCCAGCTCGGCCATCGTCGAGGATGGCGTGATCGGGTAGATCGCGCAGAGCTCGTTGAGCCGGAAGGCCACGTCGGCCGCGGCCTCGTTGCCGTCAATGGTGTTCTGTTCCCTGGTGGCCGCTTCCTTGACGACCTGTTCCGTAGCGGCCTGTTCCGTGGCGGCCTGTTCCGTGGCGGCCTGTCCTGTAGCGGCCTGTTCCGTGGTGACCACGTCCGTGGTTGTCACGTCAACCCCTCTCCACCGCGTCAGCGGTCCGCACCGGCGCGAGCTCAGAGCTGAGCTCCGACTCGGCAACCATCTCGATGGCGTGCACGGGACACTGCCGGTAGCACGTGCCACAGCCGGTGCACTTGGCGTAGTCGAACTCGTAGCGAAGTCCCTTGCCCAGCTTGATGATCGCGTCCTCCGGGCACGACCCGAAGCAGCCGTCGCACTCGAAGCAGTTGCCGCAGGACAGGCACCGTCCGGCCTCGAAGCGCGCCTCCGGCTCGGAGAGCCCGGCGACGACCTCCTCGAAGGCCCTGATCCGCATGGCCGGATCCAGCTCCGGCTGCTGGCGCCGGTCGTGGTCGCCGAAGTACCAGAGATTGAGCCGGTCGGAGTGGACGATGTCGTGCCTGGGCGCCTTGACGAGCTCCTCCGAGCGGAGCCACGCGTCGATGCTCCGAGCAGCGCGCTTGCCGTGCCCGACGCCGATCGTGACGGTGCGCTGGCTCGGGACCGCGTCGCCGCCCGCGAAGATCCCCGAGGCGCCGGTCATCAACGTCGACGGATGGACCTGGACGACGTCGTCGTCGAACTCGACCCCCGCGACGCCCCGCAGGAAGGCGGTGTCGCTCTCCTGACCCAGCGCGAGGATGACGGTGTCGGCAGCGAGGGTCTCGTGGACGCCGGTCCCGTGCGGGCGGCCGTGTTCGTCGAGCTCCTGGACCTCGACGGTGAGGTCGCCCTCCCCCATGTCCTTGATGGTGCGCAGCCAGTTGATCCGGATGCCCTCGGCCTCGGCGTCCTCCGCCTCCTCCTCGTGTGCGGGCATCTGTTCCCGGGTCCGGCGGTAGACGATGACCGACTCGTCGGCGCCGACGCGGCGGGCGACGCGGGCGGCGTCCATCGCGGTGTTGCCGCCGCCGTAGACGGCCACGGTCCCGCTGAGGGGCTCCTGCTCGCCCGTCTCGACGCCGCGCAGGAAGGTGACGGCGTCGAGGACGCGCTTCGCGTCCATGTTGGGGATGTCGACCCGCTTCGACAGGTGCGCCCCCACCGCGACGAAGACGGCGTCGAATCCGCCCTCGACGCGCTCGGTCTCGAGATCGGTGACCCGGTGGTTCTGCTCGAAGCGCACGCCGAGGGTCACCAAGCGCGCGATCTCCGCATCGAGGACGTGCCGCGGCAGGCGGTAGGCCGGGATGCCGTAGCGCATCATGCCGCCAGGCTCGGGCCCGTTGTCGCGCACGACGACCTCGTGGCCGAGGCGGGCGAGGTGGAAGGCGGCGGACAGCCCGCTCGGGCCGGAGCCGATGACGAGCACCCTGCGGCCGGTCCGGATGGCCGGAGGCTCGAACTGCCAGCCCCGCTCGATGGCGAGGTCGCCGAGGAACCGCTCGACCGCGTGGATCGACACGGCTCCGTCGAGGTCGACCCGGTTGCACGCCGTCTCGCACGGGTGGTAGCAGACCCGCCCGTGGATCGCCGGGAACGGGTTGTCCAGCGTCAGCTGCCGCCACGCCGCCTCGTGGTCGCCGTCCTTCTCGTGGGCCAGCCAGGCCTGGATGTTCTCCCCGGCCGGGCACCCTGCGTTGCACGGCGGCAACAGGTCGAGGTAGACCGGTCGCTGCGAGCGCACCGGCCCGGAGCGGAGGCGTCCCAGACCTAGCGGCGCCAGCGGGGTGAGGTCTCGTTGCTGTTCGGACACGCGCATCTCCAAGGTCCGCGCCCGGACGCAGCCACGCCCGGGACACCGGGTACTACGAGTTGTAGTACTACAGTACCTGCCCCTACTCGGGCCGGTGCAGTCTGGTTGGTCACGTCGGGCGTGACGTCGTTTCCGAGCGCAAGCGAGCTCAGCGGCATACGACATCTCCCGTATGCCGCTGAGCTCGCTCCCGCGCGTCCGTGTCCTCGAGCGCGTGGCCGGGTCGGCAGGCCCCCACCTCGCTGGCCAGACCGGGACCCGGGTCCCGATGTGGCGGGAGAATCAGCCCCGACCCCGCCAGGTCGGGACCGGGGTCCTCATCTGGCGGAACCCCTCGTGCGTCCGGAGGCGGTCAGTCGACGCGGACGAGCACCGCCTGGCCGAGCCCGACGCCGATGCAGGCGGCGGCGACGCCGACTCCCCCACCGCGACGCCGAAGCTCGCGGGCGAGGTCGACGATGACCCGGGGTGCGGACGCGCCGAGCGGGTGGCCGATCGCGATGGCGCCGCCGTTGACGTTGACGCGCTCGCGGTCGACCTCGGGGAGCTCGTCGAGCGTCGAGAGCACCATCGCGGCAAAGGCCTCGTTGATCTCCCAGAGGTCGATGTCCTGGTGCGACAGACCTGCCCGCTTGAGGAGCTTCGCGATGGCCGGGACCGGAGCGACTGCGAAGCGCTCCGGGGACACCCCGACGGTGGCGGAGCCGACGATGCGGGCGAGCGGTTCGACCTCCATCCGCTCGGCCACCGCGCGCGTGCCCACGAGAGCCGCGAGCGCGCCGTCGCTGATGGGCGAGGAGTTGCCGGCGGTGACCGCACCGTCGGCCGTGAAGGCCGGGCGCAGTGCGCCGAGCGAGTGGGGGGTGCTGTCCCGGCGGAGCGTCTCGTCCTGCTGGACCTCGTTCAGCGGCATGACGAAGCCCTCGTGTCGACCCTGGTCGTACGCGGCGGCCACGAGCTGGTGGGAACGCGCGGCCCACTCGTCCTGCTCGGCCCGCCCGATGCCCTTCTCCTCGGCGACGCGCTGGGCGGACTCGCCGAGCGAGCGGGTCCACTCGTCCGGGAACCTCGGGTTGACCAGGCGCCAGCCGACGGTCGTCTGGTGCAGCTCCATCGAGCGGGGCAGCGCCTCGTCCGGTCGCGGGAGGACGAACGGAGCGCGGCTCATCCCCTCGACCCCGCCGGCGATGACGAGGTCGGCGTCACCCGTGGCGACCGCGCGGGACGCCTGGACGACGGCCTCGCCGCCGCTCGCGCAGAGCCGGTTGACCGTGACGCCGGGGACCGTGACGGGAAGCCCGGCGAGGAGTGCGGCCATGCGGGCGACGTTGCGGTTCTCCTCGCCCGCGCCGTTGGTGTTGCCGTAGTAGACGTCGTCGATCTCGAGGCCCTCGCCGGAGGTCGGGTCGAGCGCCGGGTGGCGGGCCACGAGCTCCTGGATGGGCAGCGCCGCGAGGTCGTCGGTGCGGATCCCCGAGAGGGCGCCGCGGTTCTTGCCGAAGACCGTCCGGACGGCGTCGATGAGGTGGACGTCGGCGAGGGAGCTCATATGTCGCAATGTTGACGGTCGTAACGGACGAATGGCAATGTCTGTGACGTGACCGACACCGCCGTGCCGCCCGTCGCGCTCGTCTCGGGCGCCGGGCGCGGCATCGGGCGGGCCGTGGCGGTGGCGCTCAGCGAGGCCGGTCATGCGGTCGCCCTCACGTCCCGCAACGCGGCCGAGCTCAAGGAGACGGCGGCCGCCTGCCCGGGCCCGACCCTCGTCGTGCCGGGTGACATCACCGACGCAGACTTCGTCGACGAGCTGTTCGAGCGGGTCGAGGGCGAGCTCGGGACCGTCGATGTCCTCGTCGCCAACGCCGGGGCCGGCACGTCCGCGCGGCTGGCGAAGACGACCGACGAGCAGTGGCAGCGGATGCTCGACCTCAACCTCACGGCTCCGTTCCGGTGCCTGCGGCGAACGCTGCCCCGCATGACGGAGCGGGGGCACGGGCGGGTCGTCGTCATCGCCTCCGTCGCGGCCAAGGTGGGCGAGCCGTACATCGCCGCCTACACCGCGAGCAAGCACGGCGTGCTCGGGCTCGTGCGGTCAGCCGCCGCCGAGCTGGCCGGCACTGGAGTGACCGTCAACGCCGTATGCCCCGGCTACGTGGACACGCCGATGACCGACGAGACAGTCGAGGGCATCGTGGCGAGCACGGGACGCACCGAGGCCGAGGCGAGAGCCGCGCTCGAGGCCAAGCAGCCGATCGGCCGGCTCATCCGGCCTGAGGAGGTGGCGGCCGCCGTGCTGCTCTGCGTGACGACGCCAGCCATCACCGGCCAGGCCATCAACGTCGACGGAGGTGCGGTCCAGTCATGAGCCCGCTCGAGCATGTGAACCCTCCGGAGCTGGGCCGACCGAGCGGGTTCAGCCACGCCGTCGTGGGCCGGGGGCGCACGGTGTTCCTCGCGGGCCAGACGGCACTCGACGAGGGCGGTCGCATCGTCGGTGACACCGTCGTCGAGCAGTTCGAGCGGGCGCTCACCTCGCTGCTCACCTCGCTGCGAGCCGCCGGAGGCGAGCCGGAGCACCTGGCGAGCGTGACGATCTACATCGTCGACATGGACGACTACCGGGCGAACTCCCGGGAGATCGGTGCGGTCTGGCGCCGGCTCGTCGGGGCGGGATACCCGGCCATGGCCGGCATCGGGGTGGCCCGGCTGTGGGACGAGGAGGCCCTCGTCGAGGTCCAGGGCTTCGCCGTCCTGCCGGACTGAGGTGCGGACAGCGACCATGACCGCAGGCGAGCTCGACCTCGAGTACCTCCCCGGCCTCACCGTCCCCAACGCGACGGAGCTGTTCGAGGAGTGGGCGAGACGGAGCGCCGAGGTCCGGGCCGCCATCCCGCCGACAGAGCTCGCCTACGGGCGCGGTGCGCACGAGGCCATGGACGTGTTCTCCCCCGCAGCTGGAGCGGTGCGGGCGACGGTGCTGTTCATCCATGGCGGGTACTGGCGCGCCTTCTACAAGGACCACTTCAGCTATCTCGCGCCGGCACTGGTCGCGGCAGGGCTGCGGTTGGCCGTCGTCAGCTACGACCTCGCGCCCTCGGTCCACGTGACGGACATCGTCGGCCAGGTGCGACGCGCCGTCCTGCACCTGTCCCGGCGCTTCGCCGAGCCCCTCGTCATCACCGGGCACTCGGCCGGTGGCCACCTTGCCGCGGTCGTGCACAGCACCGACTGGGCGACCCTCGGCGCAGACCGACCGCGCGTCGCCGCGGCCGTCGGCATCTCCGGCCTCTACGACCTCGAGCCCCTCACCCGGACCTCCCTGCAGCCGGTCGTCGACCTCACACCGCTCGAGGTCTCGGCCCTCAGTCCGGTCCGGAGGCGACCGACGACCGACGCCCCCTTCCTCGTCGCCCTCGGCGCGCTCGAGTCCCCTGCCTTCCATGCCCAGTCACGCGAGCTCGTCGCTGCCTGGCCCGGGGTCGCCATGGGGCCGCTGGCCGTCGAAGGGTGCCACCACTTCGACGTGTGCGACGAGCTGCTCCCGCTGACCGAGCGTGCTCTCAACGTTATGTCGTGACATGGACGGGCGTCCTCAATCCGTCATATTGTCGTCGAACCAGCCGAACTCACCGACAAGGACGTCACCATGAGGTTCCGCTCCCTTTCCACCGCCGTCCCCCTCGCCTCAGCGCTGGTCCTCACCCTGGGTCTTGCGGCCTGCGGCGACAGCACCCTCGGCGGCAGCGACGACGCGCCCGGGACCGGTGCCTCCGGCCCGCTCAAGATCGGCCTGCTCGTGCCCCAGTCGGGTGTCTACAAGTCCCTCGGCGACGACATGAAGGCCGGCTTCGAGACCTACCTGAAGGAGAAGGGCAACAAGCTCGGTGGCCGCGACGTGGAGGTCATCCTCGCGGACGAGGGCGAGACCGCCGACAGCGGCAAGGCGGCGGCCGACAAGCTGGTCAAGCAGGACCGGGTCCATGTCGTCACCGGCATCGTCAGCTCCGCGGTCATGAACGGCACCGTCGACCTCTTCGAGACGAGCGGCATCCCGCTCGTCGGCTCCAACGCGTCACCGACCACGCTGACGGGCAAGAAGTTCGTCTGGCGCACGTCCTACGTCAACGACGAGCCCGGCAAGGCCCTCGGCGGCTACGTGGCCAAGCTGAACAAGGGACCGGTCTACCTCCTCGCCGCCGACTACCAGGCCGGCAAGGACGAGGTCACCGGCTTCAAGGAGACGTTCGTGCCCGGTGGTGGCGAGGTCGCGGACGAGGTCTACACGCCGTTCCCCGGGACGAAGAACTTCCAGCCCTTCCTCGCCGGCCTCCAGAAGTCGGGCGCGACCCAGGTGTTCACCTTCTACGCCGGCGGCGCCGCAGTCGACTTCGTCAAGCAGTTCGACCAGTTCGGCCTGACCGGCAAGGTGACGCACTACTCGGCCGGCTTCCTCACGGAGGGTGGCGTCCTCGAAGCCCAGGGCAAGGCGGCTCTCGGCACGCTGACGTCGATGAACTACTCCGCCGACCTCGACAACGAGACCAACAAGCGCTTCGTCGAGGGCTACACCACGGCAACGGGTCGGGCCCCGACGACCTACGCCATGGCCTCGTACGACGCCGCGCAGGTCATCGACAAGGCCGTGGAAGCAGCCGGCGCCAACGCCACGAGCGAGGCGATCAACGAGGCGATCAGCGGCGTCGGCGAGATCGACAGCCCCCGTGGTCCGTGGTCGTTCAACGACAACGGCACACCGAAGCAGATGTGGTACCTGCGCGAGGTCAAGGAGGTTGACGGCAAGCTCGCCAACGTCGTCATCTCCGAGCTCGGGGTGCTCGGCTGACGGCTCGATTCACGCCACCGACCCGGTTCTGACAGAAGGACATCGACGCCATGCTGGGCTGGATCGACAACAACCTCGTCAGCATGGTGGACGGAGTGGCCTACGGCCTGCTGCTCTTCACGCTGGCCGTGGGCCTCTCCCTCGTCTTCGGCATGATGGACGTGCTCAACCTCGCCCACGGCACGCTCTACCTCGTCGGCGCCTACGCGGCCTACGCGCTCTCCGACGGCGGCTGGGGCGGCTTCTTCCTCGCCCTGGTGGTCGGGCTGCTCCTCGGGGTCCTCGGCGGCGGTGTCCTCGCAGCGGCAACCGCTCCGCTGTCGACCCGCGGGCACCTGGACCAGGCGGTCCTCACCCTGGGCATCGCGTTCATCGCCGCCGAGATCATGACGATGATCTTCGGCGGCGAGGTGCTCCCGACGCAGCCCCCGGACGCGCTCGCCGGATCGGCGTCCATCGCGGGGCACAGCTACCCGACCTACCGGCTCGTGTTCATCCTCGTCGCCGCCCTGCTCGCCCTCGTCGTCCACCTCGTCTTCGAGAAGACGGCCCTGGGGGCGCTCGTGCGGGCCACGGTGGCCGACCGCGACATGGTGCGCGCGATGGGCTTCGACACCCGCCGGATCCTGTTCGGCGTGTTCGCCTTCGGCGCCGCGCTGGCGGCGGTCGGTGGCGTGCTCGGGGCGCCGATCATCGCGCCCGGCCCGGGCGTCGACGAGAACGTCCTCGTGCTCTCCCTCGTCGTCGTCGTCATCGGCGGTCTCGGGTCGGTCCGCGGCGCCCTGATCGGCGCCCTCGCCATCGGCGAGGTGCAGACGCTGGGGGTCGCACTCGTCCCGGACTACGCGCCCTTCCTCCTCTTCGGCGCCATGCTCGTCGTGCTCGCGGTCCGCCCGCAGGGCTTCCGCACGCAGGGAGCCCACGCATGAGGGGCACCGTGCTCAAGAGGATGACGTATGCCGCTGTGCTCGCTCTGCTGGTCCTCGTCCCCTGGGTGCTTGGCCAGTACGCGGTCGCCACCCTCTCGAGGATGCTCATCTTCGCCGTGCTCGCCATGAGCGTGAACCTGCTGACGGGCATCGCGGGGCTGCCGACGCTGGGCCAGTCGGCGTACTTCGGCGTGGGCGCCTACACCGGTGCCCTCGTCGCGATCAACGTGTCCGCCGTCGGGGTCGTCCAGCTGGTCGTCGCGACCCTGGCCGGGGCGGTCGCCGCCGCGGTCACGGGGCCGGTCGCCGTCCGTGCCCGCGGGGTGCCCTTCCTCATGATCACGCTCGCCATCGGTGAGATCGCCTACAGCGCCGCCGGGCGGATGGAGTCGGTCACCCGGGGGACCGACGGGCTCTCGGGCATCCCGCCGCTCGTCTTCGCACCCGGCGGAGAGGGGACCGTGAACGAGGGCCTCGTCTACTACTACGTCCTCGCCGTCTTCCTCATCTGCTTCCTCCTCCTCCAGGTGCTCCTCCGGTCGCCCTTCGGGCTGACGCTGCGGGGGTTTCGGGACAACGAGCTGCGACTGCGGGCCGTCGGCTACCGCACGACGAGGTACGCCCTGGCCGTCTACGTCATCGCCGGTGCCGTCGCCGGCGCGGCCGGGTCGCTCTGGGCGACGTCACAGCGGTTCGTCTCCCCCGGCGACCTCGGCTTCGAGATCGCCGCGCTCGCGCTCCTCGCCGTCATCATCGGTGGGGTCGGCTCGATGTGGGGCGCGTGTCTCGGCGCGGCCCTCGTCATCCTCACCCGCGACTACTTCGGCGGCATGCTGGCCGGGCGGGGACCGCTCCTGCTCGGGATCCTCTTCGTCGTCACGGTCTACCTGCTGCCTCGGGGGATCGCGGGCACGTCGGACGCCCTCGCGTCGCTGCGTCGCCGTCGCCGCGCGGAGGTGGCATCGTGAGCGCCGGCCCCGCCCCCACCGCCGCGAAGGAGGTCGGAGACGCCCGCACCGCGAGCAGCCTGGAGGTGCGCCGGGTCTCCCAGCACTTCGGCAGCCTCAAGGCCGTCGATGACGTGTCGTTCCACGTGGCCGCCGGCAGCAGGCACGCCGTCATCGGCCCCAATGGAGCCGGCAAGTCGACCCTGTTCGCCCTCATCGCGGGGACGCTGCCACCGACCTCGGGCACGGTCCTGCTCGACGGCGGCGACGTGACCGGCCTGCCCGAACCAACCCGGGTCCGGCTCGGGCTCGTCCGCTCCTTCCAGCACTCGTCGCTGTTCCTGCGCGAGTCCGTTTCGGAGAACGTCGCCCTGGCCGTCCAGCGGCGCCTGGGGACGCAGTGGTCGATGCTCCGCCCCGCACGCAAGCGCGCGGACGTGCTCGAGGAGGTGAGCGGCATACTCCATCGTCTGGGTCTGGCCGACCGCTCCGGGGCACCCGCCGGATCACTCAGCCACGGCGAGCGGCGGCAGCTCGAGGTCGCCGTCGCGCTGGGCACGTCCCCGACGATGCTGCTCCTCGACGAGCCCGCGGCCGGCATGTCGGCGGCCGACACGGAACGGTTCAAGGAGATCGTCCTGGCCCTGCCGGACCACATCACGGTGATGCTCGTCGAGCACGACCTCGACCTCGTCTTCGGCCTCGCCGACCGGGTGACCGTCATGCACCTCGGGCGCCACCTCCTGACCGGCACGCCCGACGAGGTGCGCGCCGATGACGAGGTCCACGCGGCCTACCTCGGCGGCGGGGACGCGACCGAGCTCTTCCCGGAGGTGTCGTGATGGCGGCCATCCTGTCCGTGCGCGACCTGAGGTCCGGCTATGCGGGGTCGGAGGTGCTGCACGGGGTGAGCTTCGACCTCGAGGAGGGCTCGGTGCTGGGCCTGCTCGGACGCAACGGCGTCGGGAAGTCGACGCTCGTCAGCACCGTCATGGGCCTCGTTCGGCCGAGGGCCGGGTCCGTCGTCGTCGACGGCACGGAGGTCGCCGGCCGGCGCCCCGACCAGATCGCCTCCATGGGCGTCGCGTACGTGCCCCAGGGCCGGCGCATCTTCGCCCCGCTCACCGTCGACGAGCACCTTGCCATCGCTGACCGGGCCGGGCGCTCCGGCTCGTGGACTCGAGAGCGGGTGCTGGAACTGCTGCCCCGGCTCGGCGAACGGCTCGGCCACCGCGGCGACCAGCTCTCGGGCGGCGAGCAGCAGATGCTCGCGATCGCCCGGGGCCTGCTGACCAACCCGCGCCTGCTCCTGCTCGACGAGCCCTCCGACGGCCTGGCGCCCACCATCGTCCAGCTCGTCGGCGACGTCGTCCGCGAGCTGTGCGCCGGAGGGTTGTCGGTGCTCCTCGTCGAGCAGGACCTGCGGCTGGCCTTCTCCGTGGCGCAGCGGGTCGTCGTCATGAGCAAGGGGACGGTGCGGCTCGACACGACGACGGAGGACTTCAGGTCCGATCCCGTCCGCGCCCGCGCCCTCCTCGGCGTCGGCTGACTCCGCTACGGCCTCTACCCGGGGTAGAACCCGGAGCGGTGACCCCGGCTGTCCCGCTGCGACCTCTACCCGGAGTAGAACCCGGGCGGATAACCCCGGGTGTCCCGCTGCGACCTCTACCCGGGGTAGAACCCAGAGCGGTGACCCCGGCTGTCCCGCTGCGGCCTCTACCCGGGGTAGATGTCAGCGCGAGACCGGACGGCGGCCGCCAGTCCGACCGCAGCCACCAGGGCTGCCGCCGCTGCAGGCGCGGGCAGGGCCGATGGACCCGATCGACCGACGAGCAGGCTCGCTACGGCCGCCCCCACAGCAATGCCTCCGTTGAACACGACGGGGATGAGCGCTGAGGCCAGGTCGCGGTGTGTGGTGCCGGCACGCCGGAGGATCTCGGTCTGCGCCAGAGGCGGCAGGGCTCCGCTCGCGACCCCGAGCCCGAGGATGGTCACCAGGCCCAGAGGCGCCTCGGACGCCCGCAGCAGCCCGAGCAGCGCCACTGCGGTCGCTGCCGACGCGACGACCAGACCAGTAGCCGGCCGCCTCACCCGCCCGGCCACCGCGACGCCCACAGCCGAGGCCAGCCCGAAGGCGAGCAGCAGGCCACCCATGCCACCGGGCACCAGTGCGGCTGCTGCCTCGCCGAGTCGAGTGATGAACGTGTACGTCCCGTAGAACCCCACGAGCAGCAGGCCCACCAGCCCGGTCACGAGGATCGTCGGAGCCAGCGACGCAGCCTCGGTTGCTGCCTCATCGCGGCCACCGCCCGTGCCCGAGCGCGCACGGCTCGGCACGACGGCCCGCACCACCAGAGCGACGGCGACCGCGGAGGCGGCGAGCACGACGAAAGCCACCCGCCAGCTCGTCACGTCGGCGACCACCCGCGCCAACGGGGTGCCGATCACCATGCCGAGGGTGGCCCCCATCAGCACCATCGCGACGGCTCGACCGAGGAGGGCCTCGGGGACGAGGTCGGCGACATGCGCGTTGGCGGTCGCCCACAGCAGGCCGACGGCCGCGGCTCCGACCAGCCGTGCCCCGAGTGCGACTCCGAACGACGGCGCGAGACCCGTCGCCAGCGACGACGCGGCCAACCCGAGCAGGCCCGTGACGATGAGGGCCCTGCGGTCGATGCGTCTCGTCAGCCGCGTCAGCGGCAGGCTCGCGACGACGACGGTCAGGGCCCACGTGGCCACGAGCTGCCCGGTGAGTGACTCGGTCACGCCCAGGCCCACGCTCATCGGCACGAGCACCGCTGTCGGGAGCATCTCGGCGGTGACCATCACGAGCGTTGCCGCGCCGAGGGCGAGAAGGGCTGGCATCGGGAGCCGGGTGGCTTCGCCGGCTCCGGCGCGGGTGGTGGTGAGTGACATGGCTCGACGGTAAACTTTCACACTGATGTCAATGTCAAGCCTGAGGAATGAGCCGTGAAGATCGGTGAAGTGGCCGAACGCACGCAGCTTGCGCCCCGTCTCATCCGTTACTACGAGCAGCAGGGCCTGCTCACGCCGGACCGGGCCGACAACGGCTACCGCACCTACACCGACGAGCACGTCGAGCGGGTCGGCCGCATCGCCGGCCTCGTGCAGGCCGGCATCCCGACGCGGCTCGTCAAGGTGCTGCTCGACGCCGAGGACGCTGCTGCGCGGGACGAGCCGACCTGCCCGGCACAGGTGGCGGAGCAGCTCGCCGCGGAGCTCGGCCCCCTCGAGGCCCGGATCGCGTGCCTGACCCGCAGCCGTGACACCATCCGCACCTACCTCGAGCGCACCCGGCACGAGGCGCTGCTCAGCGCCAACGCCAGCGCGCCGACGTGACAGAGGGGACGGAGCGGCATACGTATGCCGCTGGGCTCCCTTGCGCGCCCACCTGACCCGGGTGCGTTCTCCCCTCGTCGAGTGTGCAGTTCGTGCCCACCTGACCCAGGTGCGCCCTCCCCTCGTCGAGTGTGCAGTTCGTGCCGACCTGCTCGGCATTTGGTGCACGCTCGACGAAAGGGAAACCGGCGCGGACTGCACACTCGACCAAAGGCGCGGGGCCTTTACTGCACAGTCGAGGAGAACTTTGCCCCGCGGACGTGTTCGACGAAGCGGTGGGCGGGCGCCTCGAGCCGGCGGCGCAGCGCGAAGAACGTGTCCGCCGCCCGAGCGCCCATCCAGTCGCGCGGCAGCAGCTCCGGTGCCAGGCCCGGGTCGAGGTAGGGCAGGCGCCGCCAGGCCGTGAGTGCCCGCACGTAGTCGGCGAACGCCTCCCCCTGGTCGTCCTTGCGGCGACGCTGGCGCCACGACGCCAGGACAGGGCCGTGCGACTCGTCGAACTGCCGGTAGAGGGCATCGAGGCTGTCGAGGTCCCACCAGGCCCGGACCTCGGCATGGAGGTCCGCGAAGCCACGGTAGGACGCATGGAACAGGTCGACGTACGAGGCCAGCCCGTGCCGCTCGAGGGCGAACCGGGTCTCCTCCTCGAGGTGGCCCGGCGCGATCCAGACCCCGTTGCCGACGGTGCCGTAACCGAGCCAGGCCAGCCGCGAACGGAGCAGGTGGCGCTGCCGGCGCTCGGACTCCGGCACCGAGAAGACCGCGAGCACCCAGCCCTCGGCCAAAGCAGCCCGCCGCCGCTCGAAGATGCGCCGGTCGCCGTCGTCGAGGATCTGTCGCGCCTCTGACGACAGCGCATAACCCGCACTGCCGTCGACCCGCTCCGCCTCGAGGATCCCGCGTCGCTTGAGCCGCGAGATCGACGACCGGACGGCCGCCTCCTCGACCCCGAGACGGGACATCAGGCGGATGAGCGAGCTGACGCTGATCCAGCCGCCCACCTCTCGCGCATAGAGCCCGTAGACGCTGACGATGAGGGCGCGCGGGCGCGCGGTTGCCGCGCTGACGTTCACCTCGTCGGCCAGGTCGGTGTCGGTCACGTTCGGAGCCTAACGCCCGACCGACGTGGACGCCCGGCGCATGCCGAAGCATTGACGGTCGTGAGAAAGACTCCATACGGTGCTGCCATGGAGCTCACCCCCTCCGCCCACGTCGACACCTTCTGCCGGGACAACCTCCCACCGCAGGACCAGTGGCCAGAGTTCCTCTTCGAGGTGCCCGAGGTCCACTACCCCGACCGGCTCAACTGCGGCGTCGAGCTGCTCGACCGCATCATCGAGGAACAGGGCGCCGACCGCCCCTGCCTGCGCGCGCCCGACGGCACGGTCTGGACCTACGGCGAGCTGCGCACCCGCGCGAACCAGGTCGCCAACCTCCTCGTCGAGGACCACGGCCTCGTCCCGGGCAACCGAGTCCTACTCCGCGGCCCGAACAACCTGTGGCTCATCGCCTGCTGGTTCGCGGTCCTGCGGGCCGGCGGAGTCGTCGCGCCGACCGTGCCGCTGCTCCGCCCCAAGGAACTGCGCATGGTCGGTGACATCGGCCGTTTCGACCTGGCCATCTGCGACACGCGGTTCGTCGACGACCTGGCCGCCGCCGAGATTCCCGGACTTCGCACCATCGTCTACGGCAGCGACGCCGACGACGACCTGACCCACACGTCCACCGGCAAGAGCACCGACTTCACGCCGGTCGACACTGCGGCCGACGATGTTTCCATGCTCGCCTTCACGTCTGGCACGACGGGGCGCCCCAAGGCGACGATGCACTTCCACCGTGACGTCCTCGCCAACGCCGACACCTTCTCGCACTACGCCCTCAAGCCGACCAAGGACGACGTCTTCACGGGCACACCGCCGATCGCCTTCACCTTCGGGCTCGGCGGCCTGGTCGTCTTCCCGCTGCGGGTCGGCGCCAGCACCCTGCTCATCGAGAAGGCCACGCCCGACCAGCTCGCCGACCTCATCGAGGCCCACCGCGTGACGGTCTGTTTCACCGCTCCCACCGCCTACCGGGCCATCGTCTCGTCCGGCAAGGCGTCGCAGATCCACACGCTGCGACGCGGCGTCTCGGCGGGCGAGCACCTCCCCGCCGCCACGTGGCAAGCCTTCAAGGACGCGACCGGCGTCGAGCTCATCGACGGGATCGGCTCGACCGAGCTGCTCCACATCTTCATCGCCTCGGCCGACGAGGAGATCCGCCCGGGATCGACCGGCAGGCCCGTCCCGGGCTACCGCGCCAGGATCATCGACGAGGCCGGCGAGGACGTCCCCGACGGCGAGCCGGGTCGACTTGCCGTCA
>NZ_DATEEY010000076.1:0-65305 GCF_035280925.1 Intrasporangium sp.
CACGCGTAGAGTCCCTCGAGACTGGTGCGT
Source organism: Intrasporangium sp. (assembly GCF_035280925.1). Lineage (GTDB taxonomy): Bacteria > Actinomycetota > Actinomycetes > Actinomycetales > Dermatophilaceae > Intrasporangium. The sequence continues at coordinate 31 of NZ_DATEEY010000076.1, forward strand.
CCTCGCAGGTCGGTGCGCACCCCTCCGCTGGCGTAGTGCTGGGCCGGGGCCACCGGCAGCAGGTCGGTCGCCGGGTCGAAGCCCAGCTCGCGGCACCGCTCGACGATCGACGGGAACCGCTGCTCGAGGAAGTCCCCGCCGAGATGCCGGCAGTCGAGATACACGTGGTCGGTGCCGGTTTCGCGCATGCGCGCGATGATCGCGCGGGAGACGACGTCGCGCGGAGCCAGATCGGCCAGCGGGTGCAGTCCCTGCATGAACCGGACCCCATCGGCGTCGACGATGAACGCGCCCTCGCCCCGCACCGCCTCCGAGATGAGCGGCTGCTGGCCCGACGACCCTTCGCCGAGATACAGCACGGTCGGGTGGAACTGGACGAACTCCAGGTCGGCCAGTTCGGCTCCGGCGCGCAACGCGGCGGCCATCCCGTCGCCCGTCGCGACGGCTGGGTTGGTGGTCGACGCGTAGATCTGGCCGAGCCCGCCGGTCGCGAGCACGACGGCCCGGGCATGCGCGGCGCCCACCCCGTCGACCTGGCCCTCACCGATGACGTGCAGCGTGACCCCACAGACGCCACCGTCGGCGTTCGACAGGAGGTCGACGACGAGGGCGTGCTCGATGATCTCGATGCCGGGATCGTCCCGAACCCGGTTGAGGGCAGTGATGAGTGCGCGGCTGATCTCGCGTCCGGTGGCGTCGCCCCCGGCGTGCAGGATCCGGTCGCGATGGTGCCCACCCTCACGGGTGAGGGAGATCTGGCCGGTCTCCCCCCGGTCGAAGTCGGCACCGATGGCGATGAGGTCCCAGACCGCGTCGGTGCCCTCGTTGACCAGGGTGCGCACCGCCTCGATGTCGCAGAGCCCGACGCCCGCCACGAGGGTGTCGTGGATGTGCTCCTCCGGGCTGTCGTCGGGGGACATCACCGCGGCGATTCCACCCTGGGCCCACGCGGTCGAGCCCTCGTCGAGCACGGTCTTCGTGACGAGCAGGACCCGGGCAACGCGACGCCTGAGGCGGAGCGCGGTCGTCAGACCGGCGATGCCTGACCCGACCACGATGACGTCGGCGGTGGCCGTCCAGCCGGGTGCGGCCGCTCGGAGGCGCCGCGGGATGGTGATGCCGCTGGCGCTCATCCCGGCGGCCGCCTCTCGTGGTGCGTCACGCCCCTTACCGTATGCCGCTGGGCTGGCTCCCGCTCGCACGCTCGCTCGGGAGCAGGCGGGGTCACCAAGCCAATACCGGGCCGCGGTCCCCAGCTGGCAGGCCGGACCGGTCCCAGCCCCGCCAAAACAGCGCCGCGGTCCCCAGCCGGCGGCCCCGACCGGTCCCAGCACCTGCCGGGGAGCGAGCCCAGCGGCATACGGGCTCTCCTTCCTATCCGTCGAGCCGGTCGGCCGAGAAGATCTCGAGCGCTCCACCGCCGCGGCCCACGAGGACCGGCGCATTGTCGATGAGGCGCGTCGTGCCGACCCTGGCGGCAACCGCGAGAAGGGCCTCGCCGCGGTACCACTCAGGAACGTCCTCGAGGGTCTCCGGGTGGACGAGGACGAGGTAGTCGGCGAGCACGAGCGGCTCGCGGACGAGGACCGCGCGGGCGGCCCGACGGATCGCGGACGGCCCCTCCGCGGCGGCAGCGGCGCCCGCGCGCAGTGCGGCGGACAGCGTCAACGCGATCTCCCGGTCCGACTCGGTGAGGTAGGTGTTGCGGCTCGACATGGCCAGGCCGTCGGGCTCGCGCACCGTGGGCACCGCGACGACGCGGACCGGGAAGTCGAGGTCGCGCACCATCCGGCGGATGAGCACCAGCTGCTGGGCGTCCTTCTGCCCGAAGTAGGCCGACGTGCACCGGGTGAGCTGCATCAGCTTGGCGACCACAGTGAGCATGCCGTCGAAGTGCCCCGGCCGGGCCTGACCCTCGAGGACGTCGCCGAGCGGACCGGCCGAGATGCGCACGCCCGGGTCGCCGTCCGGGTAGATGACGTCAGGGGTCGGCGCGAAGACGAGGTCGACCCCCGCCTCGGTGCAGATGGCCAGGTCGGAGTCGAACGTGCGGGGATACTTGGACAGGTCCTCCTTGGGCCCGAACTGGAGGGGGTTGAGGAAGATCGTGACGACGACGTGGGCGTGGGTCTCACGAGCCCGGCGGATGAGGGTGGCGTGGCCGTCGTGCAGGGCACCCATCGTCATGACGACGGCGACGTCGCCGTCGTCGAGGGCGGCCCGCGCCTCGCGCAGCTCCTCCCGCGTGCGAGCGACAGTCACGAGTCGTCCTCCTCGTCGGCGAGCAGTTCGAGCAGGGCGTCCGCCGCGGACGCCCTGAGGCGGCCGCTCAGCAGGGCCCGCTGCGCGGTGGCGCGCGCGAGCGCCAGGTAGGTCGGCCGGATGTCCGGGGCCATCTCACGGAGCACCGCCACGTGCCGGGCGACGGTACCGGCATCTCCCCGCGCGACGGGCCCGGTGAGGGCAGCGTCACCCTGCTGGAGGGTGTTGGCGAGGGCCGCGGACAGGAGCGGCTCGAGCACCCGGGAAGGCTCCTCGATGCCCGCGCCACGAAGCAGCTCCATCGCCTGGCTGACGAGGGTCACGAGGTGGTTGGCGCCATGTGCGAGGGCGGCGTGGTAGGTCAGCCGCTCCTCCTCCGGGACCCAGACCGGGTCACCGCCCATCTCGATGACGAGGGCCTCGGCAAGGGGCCGCGCCATGTCCACGGTCGTGACGCCGAAGCAGCAGTCCTGGAGGCGCTCGAGGTCGACGTCGGTCCCGGTGAAGGTCATGACGGGATGGATGGCGAGCGGCACGAGGTCGCTGTCGACGGCGGACTCGAAGACGGAGATCCCAACGGCCCCTGAGGTGTGCATGACGAGCTGGCCGGAGGTGAAGGTGCCGGTCGTCGCGAGCCCGGCGATGAGCTCGGCGAGCACGTCGTCCGGAATGGCGAGCACGACGAGGTGGGCGTCCCTGACGACGTCGGGGATGGGTTTGACCGGCACACCCGGAAGGAGCGTGGCGGCCCGCTCCCGGCTGAGCTCGCTCACCGCAGAGACGCCGGTGACATGGTGCCCAGCACGGGTCAGCGCAGCGCCCAGCACGGCGCCGACGCGCCCCGCACCGACGATGCCGACGTCGAACCGCGCGGGTCGCTCGTGCGGAGTGCTCATCAGCGCCACGGTATCGCCTACAGTCCGTCCTCGTGGATCCCGTTCCCTGGCGCGAGGCGTGGCACACCGCGCTGTATGCCGCTGAGCTCGGTTTCTACGTCACGCGCGGTGGGCCTGCAGCGCACTTCACGACGGCCACGCACGGGGTGACCGGAGCGGTCCTCGCCGATGCGCTCCTGCGCCTGTGGAACCGCTCGTACGAGGGCCCGCCGAAGGTCGTGGTTGACATCGGCGCCGGGCGGGGCGAGCTGCTCGCCCACCTGCTGTCCACCGAGCGCGCAGCTGGGGTCGAGGTCGTCGAGCGCCCTGAGGGCCTTGACCCGCGCATCGGGTGGGTCCGGTCACCGGGCGGCGCGCGGCTGCCGGAGGAACTCGGCGGTCTGCAGGATGCGCTCGTCATCGCGCACGAGTGGCTCGACGTGGTGCCCTGCACGATCGCCGAGGTCGATGACACGGGCCGGCTGCGCGAGGTCCTCGTCGACCCCGCAACCGGGGAGGAGCAGCTCGGCGGCGACCTGGGTCCCGAGGATGCCGAGTGGGCCGCCCACCACTGGCGCGACCCCGGACCGGGTGAGCGGGTCGAGGTCGGCGCGACCCGCGACGCGGCCTGGGCCGACCTCGTCAGCCGGGTCCACTCGGGCGTGCTCGTCGCCATCGACTACGGGCACATCGGCCCGACCCGGCCCGGGGCGGGAACGCTGATGGCCTACCGCGCCGGCAGCCTCGTGACACCGGTCCCGGACGGCAGCTGCGACCTCACCGCCCACGTGGCCATGGACTCCCTCGACGCCGACCAGCTCGTCCGCCAGCGAGAGGTTCTGCGCGAGCTCGGGGTTCGCGGCACCGCTCCGGAGCACGCCCGGGCCAGCGACGACCCCATCGCCTATCTCCGTGCTCTCGAGCGCGCCTCGGCCGAGGCTGAGCTGATCCGTCCCGGCGGTTTCGGAGACTTCTGGTGGGCCGTGAAGCACGTCAAGGGCCCCGACGTACCCTGAGGCCATGCGTCGGCTCGTCCTCGTCCTCGTCTCCCTCTGCTTCACCCTCGCCCTGCCGGCTACGGCGCACGCGCACGACGTGCTCGAGAAGACCACGCCGCCGGATGGCACCACGGTGCAACAGCTGCCCGGCGACGTCGCCCTCGTCTTCAGCCAGCAGCCACTCGAGATCGGGCTCCAGGTCGTCATCACCGGACCGACAGGTGGCGTGGCGCAGGGCCTCGCGACGATCCAGGGCCGCGAGGTCCGACAGGCCATCTCGTCAGCGGCACCAGCCGGGGAGTACACCGTGGCCTACCGGGTCACGTCCGACGACGGCCACCCGATCACCGGCTCGTTCCGCTTCTTCGCCATGACCGGGCTCGACGGGTCGACCGCGACGGCCGGGCCCTCGGTGCCGGCGCCCCAGGCAGAGGACCCTGCGGTGGAGAGCGCCAAGGACTCGCAGTTCGTGCCGGTGGTGCTCACGGCCGCCGGGACCGTCATCGCCCTGGGACTGTTCGCCTTCGTCCTGCTGAAGAGCCGGCGCCGGACACCGACGGCCTGAGGAGGTGGCTTCCGTGGTCGAGCAGAGCCAGTGGATGCAGATCGTCGAGGCGAACCCGGCCCACTCAACCTGGTTCGTCAAGCGTTTTCGCGACATGGCGGCAGCGGGCCAGGACCTCGAGGGAGAGGCCCGCCTCGTCGACGCGATGGTGCCCCGCCGATCTCGCATCCTCGATGCAGGCTGTGGCTCGGGCCGGGTCGGAGGGGCACTGGCCCGTGCCGGACACGACGTCGTCGGGGTCGACGTCGACCCTGTGCTCATCGATGCCGCGATCGAGGACCACCCGGGACCCCAGTGGCTCGTCGGCGACCTCGCTGAGCTGGACCTCGCGGGCCAGGGCGTGGCCGCTGGCTTCGAGGTGGTGGTCGCTGCCGGCAACGTCATGCCGTTCCTGGCGCCGACCACCCGCCGCGAGGTGCTCCAGCGCCTGCGCAGCCACGTCGCCGAACGCGGCCGGATCGTCGTCGGCTTCGGCGCCGGACGCGGCTACGACTTCGCCGACTTCCTCGACGATGCGCGGGCCTCCGGCCTCGAGCCGGACCTGCTCCTCGCCGGCTGGGACCTCCGACCATTCCGAGACGACTCAGACTTCCTCGTCGCGGTTCTCCGCCCGGACTGAGGCCCCTCGAGCCCACCGCACCGCCCCGGCCCACCACCGCATAGTCTCGACCCATGACGGAGACGACCGCGTCAGCACGCTCGCCGCGCCAGCGCGCCCTGACCGTTGGTCTCGGTGCCGGGGGCCTGGCGACGGCCGACATGGTCCTCAACATCGGGCCGCAGCACCCGGCGACCCACGGCGTGCTCCGGCTGCGGATCGTCGTCGACGGGGAGCGGATCGTCAGCGCCGAGCCGATCATCGGCTACATGCACCGTGGTGCGGAGAAGCTCTTCGAGGTCCGCGACTACCGCCAGATCATCGTCCTGGCCAACCGGCACGACTGGCTCAGCGCCTTCTCCAACGAGCTCGGCGTCGTCCTCGGCGTCGAGCACATGCTCGGCATGGAGGTCCCCGAGCGGGCCGTCTGGGCCCGCACCGCACTGGCCGAGCTCAACCGGGTCCTCAACCACCTGATGTTCCTCGGCAGCTATCCCCTCGAGCTCGGCGCGATCACCCCCGTCTTCTACGCCTTCCGCGAGCGCGAGGAGCTCCAGGCCGTGCTCGAGGAGGTGTCGGGCGGCCGCATGCACTACATGTTCAACCGCGTCGGCGGTCTCAAGGAGGACCTGCCTGCCGGCTGGATGGGACGCGTCGACAAGGCCATCGTCAACGTCCGCAAACGGCTGCCCTCGCTCGAGCACCTCATCGTCGGGAACGAGATCCTCGAGGCGCGTACCCGCGGCGTCGGGTTGCTGCCGCGTGAGACTGCCCTGGCCTTCGGCGTGTCCGGCCCCATCGCGCGGGCGAGTGGGATCGACGTGGACCTGCGCCGGGACGCCCCGTACCTCGGCTACGGTGAGCTCTTCGCCAAGGGCGGTCCCGGGCGGGTCGTGACGCGGCAGGCCGGCGACTGCCTGGCCCGTCTCGAGGTGCTGCTCGAGCAGACCCGTGTGAGCCTCGACCTGGCCGAGGCGTGCCTCGACCGGCTCATCCAGCTCAAGCCGGGGCCGATCAACGTCAGGTTGCCCAAGGTCCTCAAGGTGCCCGAGGGGCAGATCTACACCGCCACCGAGAACCCGCTCGGCTTCAACGGCTACTTCCTCGTCTCGCGGGGCGAGAAGACCCCGTGGCGGCTCAAGCTGCGATCGGCGTCGTTCAACAACGTCTCAGTCCTCACCGAGATGCTGCCGGGACAGCTGATCTCCGACATGGTGGCCATCCTCGGCTCCATGTTCTTCGTCGTCGGCGACGTCGACAAATGAGATCCCGTATGCCGCTGGGCTCGCTCTCGCGTGCCGGTGCACTCCGCGCCACGGCCGTCGTGGTCATCACCGCCAGCGTCTGGGCGGCCGCAGCCTGCTCGGATGAGGACGTCGTCGACACGATCCCGCCGCCGCGGCCGAACCGGACCGCGACGAGCTCGGCCACCTCGCCGACCACGAGCACCACCGCCGAGACCTCGCCGATCACCCCGACCACCGACACGCCCTGACGGTCTTGCCCGTCGAGACCATCATTGCGGGCCGGCACCCCAGCCCGCCTGTGGCGCTTGTGGGTCCCGGTCAGGCGATGCACTCCGTGAACCAGGTCTCGATGTTCGTCACGCCCTTGCACGCGGGGCCGTTGAACTGGGCGTTGAGCGGGATCTCCCCGTCCGGTCCGACCATCCACGTGGACACGTCGGTCGCGCCGTCGCCATCGAGATCGAAGCCCAGGAGCCCGTGGAACCCTTCCCCGCTCACCGGGTCGACCAAGCCCTGCGCAAGCCGGTTCGCGACCCCGCTCGTCGTCCAGACGATCTCCCCCGTGTTCGCGTCGATGACGACCTGGACGCCCGCCGCTTGGTTCTTCTTGCTCGCGTTGACGCACTCGTGCGCCAGAGATGGGCCCGCCGCGAGGAGCAACCCGGCTCCTGCGGCCACCGCGGCGTAGAGCACACGCTGTGTTGCACGCATCATTACCTCCAGATGGACGGCCGACGCTCGGCCTGCCAACCAGTGTTGCGCTGCCGTCGCCGCACCGTGTCGAGAATCGCCATCTCGTCACATGGGCGGGACACCCAGGAGCAGCGTCTTGCCGGACACCACGTCGAGGACGACCCGGTCACCGAGCGGCTCAGCCAGCTGCACGGTGCTCGGGGTCAGGAGGTACTCCATCGTGCACATAGTGCCCGGGTCGGGCGGCGTGTGGGTCGCTCCGACAACCACCACGTCGTCGAACTCGACGGCGTGACCCGTCAGGTCGCGGTCGCAGGCACCGTGACCGATCCGCACCGTGATGGTCGAGCCCGAGACCGCGTCGAGTGAGTCGGCGGAGCTGAACCCGGCAGGGGCCGGCGGCAGACCGGCCAGCGGCCGCGGCACCGGCCGGTCGAGGGGACCGGGCGCCGTCGCGACGACGACGATCGGACGTGACATCCCGTCCACCGTGAAGGACCACGCCGGGACCGTCGCCTCACCCTCATTGGTCGTGACCTGAGTCGTCGTCGGGGTGGCCCTCTTCAGGGTCAGGCGGCAGTCATCAGCCGCCACGCCGGAACAGTCGCCGCCAGCGCCCTGGAGAGCGCGTGTCACACTCTCGCGCGGTCCGAGCAGGTCGACGGGCCGCTCGGACCCGTCGGGAAGGGTCATCTGGGACACGCCGACCTGGTCGTCCGGGACACCGGGCCCGAAGTCGACCTTGCCGGCGAGCCACGCGACCTTCTGCGCGTCCGTCTCGAAGGCGACGTCCGCCCAGGGCGAGAGCAGCACCAGGCCGGCCGGGGCATCGGGCGATCCCGTTGCGCGGAAGGCGTCTGCCACGACCTTGGCCCGGTCTGCGAAGGCCTGCGGAGCCGACGCGGCAGGCAGGGTGGTCGCCGGTTGGCGACCCGGACCCGGCGAGATGCCCGTCATCGAGTCGGTCGCCGTCGTGGCTCCCACGGCCGTCTCCGGGCCGCCGACCCCCGGGGCCCGGACCTCCCCGCATGCAGCGAGGGTCAGGACCAGCGGGGCCAGCGCGGCGAGGACGAGGGCGCGTGGACCGCGGCTGCGGGTCTTGTCCTCCATGCCCATGAGACCCCGTGGCGACGGCGATCGTTGCATCACCGGTCCTCGGCGTAGCCGTTCAGCTCGTCGAGATCCTCCTCGCCACCTTCGTCGCGCGGCCTGACCCGGCACCACCGCTGCACCACCAGGCCGGCAATGGCGAGGGCGATGGCGACCAGGGCGTGAAGGGCGAAGGGCCAGATGCGGCTGCGCTGGGACTCGATGTCGGAGTCGGGCAGGAGCACCAGGATGATCGCGGTGTACCAGCCGGTCAGGGCCGCCCCGGTCAGGGCCGCGGCCTGTCCCAGGACGAGCGTGCGGGCGGCACGCAGAGGGGTCATGCTCGCGCCGCTGACCCCGTCCCTGAACTTGCGCACCTGCCATCCGGCAACGAGGATCCCACCGCCGAGGAAGAGCATCGCCGCCGCACCGATCCAACCCGGATCAGGGACGCTCCGGCTCCCCTCGACCCAACGCATGACGAGCCACGCCAGGACGAGGACGGCGACGCCTGTCAGGACGAGCGTCGACCCGCGGATGCCGGTGTGCGGCTTCACAGTTGCCCCCATTCAGGTCCGGGCCGGACGCCCGAGCGATCGAGTTGGTCAAGCAGTTCACCAATCGGCTGGATGTCGCTCTCTCCCGGCCCCACCCTGAGGCGCGCCTCCGGCTCGGCCCTGGCCCAGGGCAGCAGCACGAACGCGCGCTCGGCGGCGCGGGGATGCGGCAGCGTCAGTCTCTCGTCGTCGTTGACGACCTCCTGACCCGAGCCGGGGGTGCCGAACTGGACGAGGTCGAGGTCGAGCGTCCGTGCGCCCCAGCGGATCTCGCGCGTGCGGCCGTGCGTGTCCTCGATGCGGTGCAGCGCTTCCAGCAGCTCCGCCGGATCGAGGGTCGTCCGGCCCACGACGACGGCGTTGAGGTAGGGCGGCTGCTCCGGCCCACCCACCGGGTCGGTCTCGACGATGGGCGACAGCGACGTGACGGTGAAGCCGGGCAGGGCGCGGAGGGCGTCGACGGCGAGCGAGAGCGTGCGCCCGCGATCACCGAGATTCGACCCGAGCGCGATGACCGCTCGCGGCCCGTTGACGCGACGGATGCAGACCTCGACGTCGGTGAACGGATGGCCCACCGGCGCCTCGGGCTTGTGCACGACCACCTCGACGGCGTCCACCAGCGGGAAGCCGAGCACGTCGTCGGCGATCACCTCGGCGAGCCGCTCGATGAGGTCGAAGGACGGTCCGGTGATCCTGGCCACCACGGCCGATGCGACCTCTGCGTAGTTGACCGTTGCGGCCAGGTCGTCGGTCCGGCCGGCTCTGGACAGGTCGAGGGTCAGGTGCACGTCGACGACGAACGGCTGGCCGTCCTTCTTCTCGGCATCGAGGACCCCGTGGAAGCCTCGGGCGGAGACGCCCTTGAGGACGATCTGGTCGCTCACCGGCCCCCCTCGTCAGCAACGTGGTGGTCGAGGGCAGCCCTGACCACCGCGAGAACCCGGGCGGTCGACTCGACGTCATGGACCCGGACGCACCAGACGCCGGCCATGGCCGCCATGACCGAGGTCGCCGTGGTCTCGAGGTCACGCTCGGCGGGGGGCCGTGGCGCCTCGGCCGCTCCCCTGCCGAGCCGCCCGAGGAAGGCCTTGCGCGATGCACCGAGCAGGATCGGGTGTCCCAGCACGTGGAGCTCGGGCAAGGCCGCCAGGAGCGACCAGTTGTGGTCCGCCGTCTTGGCGAAGCCGAGACCGGGGTCGAGCACGAGGAGGTCCTCACCCAGCCCGGCACCCAGCAGCTCGTCACGGCGGGAGGCGAGCTCACGGCATACGTCCGCCACGACGTCGGCGTAGACGGCGAGAGACTGCATGTCGGCGCTGTGACCCCGCCAATGCATGGCGACGTAGGGCACGCCGGCGTCGATGACGACCGGGACCATCTCCGGATCGGCCAGGCCACCGGAGACGTCGTTGACCACGCTGGCGCCGGCGTCGAGCGCGGCTGCCGCAACGGAGGCGCGCATGGTGTCGATCGACACGATCGCGCCATGCTCCGCGAGGTCATGCACGACTGGGAGCACCCGGCGCAGCTCCTCCTCGACAGACGGGCGGTCGGCACCGGGCCGGGTGGACTCGCCACCGACGTCGATGATGTCCGCTCCGGCAGCCAGCACGTCACGTCCGTGCGCGAGGGCCGCCCCTGGCTCGAACCACATGCCGCCGTCCGAGAACGAGTCCGGCGTGACGTTGACGACGCCCATGACGAGGGTCCGGTCGCGCTCGGCGACCAGGGCTGCGGCCTTGGACCGCATCACCGCACGGGTCACTTGTTGCCCTCGAGCATGAGTGCCATGGCCTCCGCTCGAGTGGCGGGGTCACGCAGCTGACCGCGTACTGCCGAGGTGATCGTGGATGCTCCGGGCTTGCGGATGCCGCGCATCGACATGCACAGGTGTTCGGCCTGGACCACGACGATCACCCCCTGCACGTGGAGGTGCTCGACGAGGGCGTCGGCGATCTGGGTGGTGAGGCGTTCCTGGACCTGCGGGCGCCGGGCAAAGACCTCGACGAGCCGAGCCAGCTTGGACAACCCGGTCACCCGGCCGTCCTTGCTCGGGACGTAGCCGATGTGGGCGACGCCGTGGAACGGGACGAGGTGGTGCTCGCACGTGGAGTACAGCTCGATGTCGCGGACGATGATCAGCTCGTCGTGGTCGATCTCGAAGGTCTTGCTGAGCACGTGCTCCGCCGTCATCTCGAGGCCGGCGAACATCTCGGCGTAGGAACGCGCGACGCGCCGCGGTGTGTCGACGAGGCCCTCGCGGTCGGGGTCCTCACCGATGGCCAGCAGCAGCTCCCGGACGGCGGCCGCAGCCCTCGCCACGTCGACCGCCACGGATCACGCCTTCTCGTCGGGGTTGACTGGCTTGTCGTCCGGCACCTCGACGACCTGGACGGGTGGGTGCTCCTCGGCGAGCGGGTGGGCACCGACAGAGGCGGCCTCGTCGATCTTCTCCTCGACGCTTGGGTCCGGAGCCGCCGGCGGCGGGAGGTGGCCGTTCTGCTGGGCGGCGAGCTCCGCGGGCGTGAGCACCGGTGGGCGGTCGCCGGGCAGGCGTGTCTGCGAGGACAGCCATGTCGGTCGGACCGGGAGCTTCACGATGTCCGCGAAGACCCTGGCGATCTCCGCCTGGTTCAGCGTCTCCTGCTCGAGCAGCTCGAGGACGAGGCGGTCGAGGACGTCACGGTTCTCGTTGAGCGCCTGGTAGGCCTCGTCGTGCGCCGACTCGATGAGCCTGCGGACCTCCTCGTCGACGATGCCGGCGATCTCCTCGGAGTAGTCGCGCTGGTGGCCGTAGTCACGTCCGAGGAAGACCTCGCCCTGGCTCTGCCCGAGCTTGATCGCACCGATCCGCTCGCTCATGCCGAACTCCGTGACCATCTTGCGGGCCATGCCGGTGGCCTTCTCGATGTCGTTGCTGGCACCGGTCGTCGGCTCGTGGAAGACGATCTCCTCCGCGACCCGTCCGCCGAGGGCGTAGGCGAGCTGGTCGAGGATCTCGTTGCGCGTCGTGGAGTACTTGTCGTCGACGGGCATGACCATGGTGTAGCCGAGCGCACGGCCTCGCGGCAGGATGGTCACCTTCGTCACCGGGTCGGTGTGGTTGAGCGCTGCCGCGACGAGGGCGTGCCCACCCTCGTGGTAGGCGGTGATCTTCCGCTCCTTGGCCGACATGATCCGGGTCCGCTTCTGCGGCCCGGCGATGACCCGGTCGATGGCCTCGTCGAGCGCCTTGTTGTCGATGATCTTCTGGTCGCTCCGCGCGGTCAGCAGGGCCGCCTCGTTGAGGACGTTCGCGAGGTCGGCACCGGTGAAGCCCGGCGTGCGCCGGGCCACCGCGAGCAGGTCGACGTCGTGGGCCATCGGCTTGCCCTGCGCGTGCACCTCGAGGATCCGGTGCCGACCGAGCATGTCCGGCGCCTCGACGGCGATCTGCCGGTCGAACCGGCCCGGGCGCAGCAGGGCCGGGTCGAGGATGTCCGGACGGTTCGTCGCCGCGATGAGGATGACGTTGGTCTTGACGTCGAAGCCGTCCATCTCGACGAGCAGCTGGTTGAGGGTCTGCTCGCGCTCGTCGTGGCCCCCGCCGAGGCCGGCACCACGATGGCGCCCGACGGCGTCGATCTCGTCGACGAAGACGATGGCGGGCGCGTTGGCCTTGGCCTGCTCGAAGAGGTCACGGACCCGGCTCGCGCCCACACCGACGAACATCTCGACGAAGTCCGAGCCGGAGATCGAGTAGAACGGGACGCCGGCCTCGCCGGCTACGGCACGAGCGAGGAGCGTCTTGCCGGTGCCGGGCGGGCCGTAGAGGAGGACGCCCTTGGGGATCTTTGCCCCGACGGCGAGGAACTTCGCCGGCTCCTGGAGGAACTCCTTGATCTCCTGCAGCTCCTCGATCGCCTCGTCGACGCCGGCGACGTCGGAGAAGGTCACCTTGGGCATGTCCTTGGTGGCGAGCTTGGCGCGCGACTTGCCGAACTGCATGACGCGGTTGCCGCCGCCCTGCATCTGCCCCATGAGGAACCAGAAGAGGGCGAGGATGATGATGATCGGCAGGATGGAGACGAGCAGCTGTCCGAGGAAGCTCGGCTCCTCGATGAAGTCGTCGACGCCCTTCGCCGGGGCCGCGGTGTTCAGCGCGTCCACGACCTCCTCGCCGCGGGCCTCGACGTAGTAGGCGAAGACCGTCTTCGCATCCTTGACCGTCCCGTCGGCCGAGGTGTACGGCTGCTTGAGCGTCAGCTCCATGCGCTCGTTGTTGGTCAGCTTGGCCGACTCGACGTTGCCTGAGGTGATCTGCTTCATCGCCTCGGAGGTGTCGATGCGGGGAGCACCCGCGTCGGAGAACATCATCCCGAAGACGAGTGCGCTGATGAGGACCAGGATCCACACCAAGGGAGTGCGCAGTAGCCGCTTTCCGTCCATGTATGTGCGGGGTCGACGCCCCGGTCCTCCTGCTCGTCAAGGGATGAGTGCACGATCGTGTGCACCGGAACAACGTCCGGCCACCTACCAGTGTTCCGCATTACCGGTCGGGACGCCCAACCAGCCCATACCCAGGGGTCCACCTGGTCGAAGGAGCAGCTTTCGGGGGGGCTTCAGTCACCGTCCGATCGAAAGCACATCTTTGGGGCGCAGAAGTTGTTCACTCGATTGGGGCGTCTGCTCAGGCGAAGTGGGCCGTGATGGTCCGCCTGGTGCCGTCGACGGTCACGCGTCCGCCGTAGGGCAGCAGCCACTGCGGCGACGTGTGGCCGAAGTCCACATCGAGGGCGACGACGAGGTCGGGGTGGTAGGACTCGACGACGCGCAGCACCTGATCGCGGTGCTCGGCCCGGAAGGCGCTCGCCTCGGCCTCGGTGCGCGGATGCCCGGGGCCGGACGCGAACGGCCGGCCCCAGAGGAGGGCGGACGCCGCCTCGAGGATGCCGCGCTCCCCCAGGTTACGCAGCCCGCGGAAGACCTCCTCCGGTGAGGGCATCTCCTCGGTCGGCTCGAGCATCAGCACGCAGCCTGCGTAGTCCCCTGCCGGCCGGACGAAGCGGTCCACCTCGAGCGTCCAGCGCACGATCTCGAAGCAGCCGCCCCATGTCCTTCCGGTGACCAGGCGCTCGGGGCCCGCCCACGTCCACGCCTCGGCGAGCAGGTCCGGCGGCGGGTCGCTGAGGGCCCTGGGGTCGTCCCAGGGCAGGCCCATGTCTCGGGTGCGGGTCACTGGGCCGAGTTGCACATCGCCGCCGAAAAGGGCGCTCCGCAGGGACGTGAGGTGCTGGGCGTCGGGAGCGGGTCCGGGCCCCAGGTTCACCTGCGTGTTGCCGCCGTGGACGCCCTCGACCCCATGGAACCAGAGCCAGTTGAGCAGGTTGGTGTTGTCGCTGTAGCCGAGGAAGAGCTTCGGGTCCGCTCGCACGACCTCGGGGTCGAGGTGCCGCAGCACGGTGATCTGGTCGTCACCGCCGATGGTCGCGAGCACGGCCCGGATGTCCGGTTCGGCAAAGGCCGCCATGATGTCGGCAGCGCGCTCCTCGGGCGAGGCGAGCCGTCGCGTCGTCGGGTACTCGACCGGCTCCAGCCCGAGATCGTCGCGAATCCGGCGTAGCGCCTGCTCGTGGATCGCGGGAAAGAGCGCCGGAGCCGCCCACGACGGGGACAGCACGGCGACCCTGTCCCCCGGACTGCAGCGACGCGGGGAGACGATCTCGTGGCTCATGCCCCCGATCCAACCAGTGCCCGACACGGCCGGACACCGGATAACCGGTTGCGGCGGCAGCGGATGCGTTGCTGCACTGGTGCGGTCCAGTCCAGCCGAGTGAGAGGAAGGCACATGCGCCGCTCCTTCATGTCACCCCAGCAGCAGGTCATCGCCAGCCATGCAAAGGACATGAAGGACAGTGGAACTCGCACCACGCAGCCTCACCCCGTGCCTCAACCTGGGCATCGTCGCGCATGTTGACGCCGGCAAGACGAGCCTGACCGAGCGGCTCCTCCACGCCGCCGGGGTCATCGACGAGCTCGGCACCGTCGATGACGGCAGCACCCAGACCGACACCCTCGACCTCGAACGGCAGCGCGGGATCACCATCCGTGCCTCGGTGGTCTCCTTCGAGCTCGGTTCGCCCGACCGTCCCGTCACGGTCAACCTCGTCGACACGCCGGGGCACTCGGACTTCATCGCAGAGGTCGAGCGCTCGCTCGCCGTGCTCGACGGCGCGGTGCTCGTCGTCTCCGCCGTCGAGGGCGTCCAGGCGCAGACTCGGGTCCTCATGCGCGTCCTGACCCGGCTGGGCATCCCGACCCTGCTCTACATCAACAAGATCGACCGGTCCGGGGCGCGTGAGAAGAGCCTGCTCGCAGACATCCGCGAGCGCCTCACCGACAAGGCCATCCCACTGGGGACCGTCACGGGCGCTGGGACGAGCACAGCGGCATACGTCCCGTTCGGGAAGGACGACGAGCGGCACCGCGCGCGCCTCGCCGACCTGCTCTCCGAGCACGACGACGCACTGCTCCGCGACTGGCTGGACAACGCCGACGGCGTGTCGACCCGACGGCTCGAGAGGGCCGTGGCGCAGCAGGCGCGGGCCGGACTCGTGCACCCGCTCGTGCACGGCTCGGCTGTCACGGGAGCCGGGCTCGACGAGGTCGCGCGTGCGATCACGACGTACCTGCCGGTGCGGCGGCCGGACGTCGAGGGACCGCTGGCCGGGAGCGTCTTCAAGGTCGAGCGTGGGCCCTCCGGCGAGAAGCTCGCGCTCGTGCGACTCACGCGGGGGCGGCTGGGTGTGCGTGACAAGGTGCGGTTCGGCGACGTCGCGGACCGGGTCACCGCCATCCGTGTGCACGACCGGGGCACCCTCGTGCGGTCGACATCCGTGGCAGCGGGGCGGCTGGCCGAGGTCGTCGGGCTGGAGTCGGCCCGGGTGGGCGACCCGATCGGCGACGGGGCGGTGGAGCGCAGTGAGCCGCAGTTCTCGCCGCCGACGCTCGAGACGGTTGTCGAGCCGGTTCGGGAGGCCGACCGGGGGCCGATGTACACGGCGCTGACCCGGCTCGCCGAGACCGACCCTCTCATCAACCTGCGGCACGACGACGCGCGTGGTGAGACCCACGTGTCGCTCTACGGCGAGGTGCAGAAGGAGGTCATCGCCGCCACTCTCGCGACAGAGCACGGGGTCCCGGTGCGCTTCCGGGACACCACGGTGATGTGCGTCGAGCGGGTTGTCGGGGTCGGTGCCGCGCTCGAGGTGATCTCCGTGGCGCCGAACCCGTACCTCGCGACGGTCGGGCTGCGGGTGGCCGCCGGTGCGCCCGGGGCGGGCGTGACGTTCGGGCTGGACGTGGAGCTCGGGTCGATGCCGCCGGCGTTCTTCCGGGCGGTGGAGGAGACCGTGCACGAGACGCTGGCGCAGGGGCTGCGGGGCTGGCCGGTCCTCGACTGCGCGGTGGTGATGACGGCGTCCGGGTACTACGCACGCCAGGGTCATGCGCACCAGCGGTTCAGCAAGGCGATGTCGAGCACGGCCGCTGACTTCCGGGGGCTCACCCCACTCGTGCTCATGGCGGCGCTTCGGCAGGCGGGGACCGTGGTCGAGGAGCCGATGCACCGGTTCGACCTCGACCTGCCTGCGGCGGCTCTCGGGCCGGCGCTGAGGCTGCTGGCACACCTGCGCGCCGTGACCCGTACCACCCAGGTGCACGGTGCCGCGGCTCACCTGGGCGGCTTGGTGCCGGCCGCCCACGTGCACGAGCTGCAGCAGCGCGTGCCGGATCTCACTGGCGGCGAGGGTGACCTGGCGTGCGAGTTCGAGGGCTACGCCCCGGTGACCGGTGACGAGCCGCCGTTCCGGAGCCGGACCGGGCCCGATCCGTTGGACCGCCGCACCTACGTGCTCGAGGTCCGCCGCTGACCCTCGCAACACAGCCGCATGTCGACTGCCGGGGCGTCCTGCCGCAGGGGGCGGCACACGACAAGCGGGTGTGTGGCGGAGGGGGCGGGCTCGATGGGTGAGGCGCGGAGGTCAGGGGGTGAGGTCGTCGCTGGCGGTCCGGAGCGCCTCGAGGACGCGACGGTCGATGCCCCCGGGGGCGAGGCGCGACTCGTAGTTGACCTCGCCCGCCCACGCCACGAGGGCCGCCTCGACGCCTGCTCCCGTGCCGCCGGCGTCGACTGGGTGCCCGAGCCGACCGAGCCGCTCAGCCACCTCGGTGGCGAGTGCACCCTCGAGCGGCTGGACACCCTCGGGTCGTCCGAAGTACAGCTCCCACTCATCCAGCAGCCGGCCCAGCTCCGTGACCGGGACGGCGTGGTCGTCGACCCGCAGGTCCGCCGCGACTCCGCTGCGGTCGTAGCCGGCGCCCGGCTCGACCGCGTACACCGCAGCGCTCTGGCGCCCGCGCGAGTCCCCACCCGCGGCATCGCCGGCCCGCAGCGCCGCGAGCAGCCGCTGGGGAAACGTTGCGCCCTCGGAGCCCAGCCATGCCCGCTCCATCGCCTCGACGACCTCGCGGCCGACGAGGATGTTGCCCTGGATCGCATAGGCCGACGCACCGTCGTCATCGACCCGGGCCACGCCGCCGCACCACGGCAGGCACTCCTCGCCCGTGAACGTCGCCGCGGACTCGCGCCCGACGACCCCGAGCTGACGAGTCGCGCTCCCCTGGTCGGGGGCAGTGGCGGAGGACAGCGCGGAGTCGGCCGACTCCCCCGCCTCGAGCCGGCTGAGCAGCTCGGGCACGTAGGCCACGCGAGCCCACGACTGCGTGGCGACCGCGCCGACGCCCACCCGCGCTCCCGGGACGACCGCGCCGACGGCCAGGAACTTGCTCGCGACCGCCACGCCGTACGCCTCGCCCTCGCGGGCGACGATGGAGAAGGTCATGGGCACATCCTGCCGCGTGACCCGGGGAGCCGGCGGAGCGGCATACGGCCGGATGACGCCGTCAGGCGTACACGTGCGGAGCGAGGGTGCCCACGCAGCGCAGGTTGCGGTACTTCTCCGCGTAGTCGAGGCCGTAGCCGACGACGAACTCGTTGGGGATGTCGAAACCGACGTACTTGACCGGGATGTCGACCTTGACGACGTCCGGCTTGCGCAGCAGCGTGCAGATCTCCACCGAGGCCGGCTTGCGCGACTCGAGGTTCGCCTTGATCCAGGACAGCGTCAGGCCGGAGTCGATGATGTCCTCGACGATGAGGACGTCCTTGCCGGTGATGTCGACGTCGAGGTCCTTGAGGATCCGCACGACACCGGAGCTCTTGGTGCCCGAGCCGTAGGACGACACCGCCATCCAGTCCATCGGCGCCGTGCCGGGCAGGGCGCGCATGAGGTCGGCCATCACGACGACGGCACCCTTGAGGACCCCGACGAGGAGCAGGTCCTTGCCCTCGTAGTCCTTCCAGATGTCGACGGCGAGCTCCGCGAGACGGCCCTGGATCTGCTCCTCGGTGAACAGGACCTTGGCCAGGTCGTCTCGCATGTGCTCGTGGTCCACGACGGCTCCTTGGTGCGTGATGACGGTGGCGGTTCGGGCACCATTCAACCCCACCGCGTGCAGCCGGTCAGTGCGTGTCGGCGGTCTCGCGGATCGGGCTGAAGCGGATGCTGGCCCCGGTGCGGGCGACGGCGATCCCTCCGGGCACGTGCAACGGGCCCTGACCGTGCCAGGAGGTGAGCAAGGCATCGAGGGACTCCACGTGTGCGGCGCTGACGTCCGCGATCGGGGCCCCGGCCTCGGCGGCGAGGATGCGCCACACCCGGGTGCGGATCGCACGCGGGAGCGCAGCGAGCGCCTCGAGATCCACTCCGGGGTCGCCGGGCGCGGAGGGCAGGTCGGCCCGGGCCCGGACCGCGAGGCTCTCGAGGTGGTCCGCGTCCTCGCGCAGCAGGTCGGCGGAGCGGGCCAGCGCCGCGGCAAAGCCCGGTCCCAGGTCACCCTCCAGCGCTTCCAGGAGCCGGCGCGCGCGGACCCGGCGGAACGATGGATCGGCGTTGTGGGGGTCGTGCCAGGGCTCGAGACCGAGCGCCTGGCAGGCCGCGAGGGTCGTCGCGCGGGGCACGGCGAGCAGCGGTCGGACCAAGCGCCCCCGCCGCACCGGCATGCCGCTCAGGGACCTGGCGCCGGACCCGCGCGACAGGCCGAGCAGCACCTGCTCCGCCTGGTCGTCGCGGGTGTGACCGAGGAGGACGAGGCGGGCGCCGTGCCGGTCGGCCACGGCCTCGATCGCCTTGAAGCGCGCCGTGCGCGCGTCGGCCTCGAGGCCTGAGCCGGTGAGCCGGATGGTCGCCGGCGCGACCTCCACCGGGTCCAGGGCGAGGCCGCCGCAGATCCGGCCGGCCGCCTCGGCCACGTCTGAGGAACCCTCCTGAAGCCCGTGGTCCACGACGACGGCCCCTGCCCGCAGGCCCGCGCGTGGCGCCTCGAACGCGAGAGCCGCCGCGAGCGCGAGCGAGTCGGGGCCACCGGAGCAGGCCACGAGGACCAGACCGCCCTTGGGAACGTCGGCGAGCTGCTCACGCACGGCGAGGCGGGTCGCTGCGACCGCTGGGTCGGGTCCGGTCATGGTGGAGGTGCTCCTGTCAGCCGTGGACCCGGCGCACCCAGGCGCTGGGATCGAGGATCTCGGTGGGCCTGGGCAGGGTATCGGGCGACGACCACACCGCGTTGAAGCCGTCCCGGCCGAGCTCGTCGGTGACGGCGCGGACGAAGACGGCGCCGTCCCGGTACTGCCGCATCTTCGCCTCGATGCCGAGCAGCTTGCGCAGCAGCCGGTCGGCACCGACCGCGTTGCTGCGTCGCGCGTTGAACTTGCGGCGGATCTCGTCGACCGTGGGGATGATGCTCGGGCCCACGTCGTCCATGACGACATCGGCGTGACCCTCGAGGAGGGACATGACGGCGGTGAGCTCGGCGATCCGGGCCTTCTGCTCCGGGGTCGCAAAGAGCTGCCCGAGCCCCTCGCCGGACGACATGACCTCCGGCAGGTTCCGGGCCAGCTGCTCGAGGCGCTTGCCGATCTCCTCCGGCGTGGGAGCGAGGTCCACGGCGAGTGACTGGGACCGGGCGATGAGGTGCTCGCGCAGCCACGGCACGGCGGTGAACTGGACCCGGTGCGTCTCCTCGTGCATGGCGACCCAACGCCGGAAGTCCCTGGGCCTCACCTCGAGCTTGCGCTCGACCTCGACGACGTTGGGCGCCACGAGGAGCAGCTGCGGTGTGCCCCCCGGCGCGAGGTCGTACTGGCCGAGGATCTTGCTCGAGAGGTAGGCGAGCAGGCCGCCCATCTCCGCGCCGGTGACCTTGCCACCGATCGCCAGGGCGGTCGGGCTCTCCGGCACCTTGCGCTTGGCGACGAGCTTGTCGATGACCGGGTCGATCATGGCCTTGAAGGAGTCGACGTTGGCGCTGATCCAGCTCGCGCGGTCGACGACGAGCGGTGGCGGCGCCCCCTCTGGCGCCCGCAGGCGACTCGTCTCGGCGACTGGTTCCTCGGCCTCGGCCGCCGCGTCGCGCAGGTCCGCGACGATCTCGGCGGCCTCGTCGCTCGTGACCTGCGGTCCCGCCTTGACGACGGTGCGCCCCGTCCACTTGGCGAACTCGTAGTCGATGTATGCCGCTGAGCTCGCCCCCGGCCGCACGCTGAGTTCACGAGATTGCGGGGTGTTCGGCCCGCCCGGTGCGGCATCGGGGTCGTGCGCGGAGTCGTGCCCGAAATCGTGCGCGGAGTCGGTCATGCCTGCCCTTTCGGCGATGATGGGGCCACTGCCTCCCCCAACGCGGTCTCGGTCCGGAACGTTCCCGACCAGTGTGCCCGTGCGGGTCGAGGTATCGGTCGACTCCGGGTCGTCGCTGGGTACCTCGAACCGGACATCTCGAACGGAACCGACGGCCTAGCGGCAGCCGCAGGCGGCGATGGCGGCGACGAAGCGGTCCAGGGCTGCGCGGGCCTCGAGCGTCGGAGCACCCGCGACCAGGCCCGCGTAGACGAGCAGGCGGCCGTCGTCGTCGACCACGGAACCGGCGAGGGAGTTCGCGCCGGTCAGGGTGCCGGTCTTCGCGCGGGCCCGCCCAGCGGCGTCCGCAGTGCTGTCGGTGGCGAACCGGTCGCCCAGGGTGCCGGTCAGGCCGGCGATGGGCATGCCCTCCAGCGCCGTTCGCAGCACGGGGTGCCGGCCGTCGTAGCCGAGGACGAGGACGTCGGTCAGCAGGTCGGCGGTGACGCGGTTCTCGCGCGACAGCCCGCTCGCGTCGGACAGGGCCACGCCTTGGGTGTCTGTCCCCAGCTCCGCGACCTGACGCACCACCCAGGCGCCGACGTCGTCGAAGCCGGTGGCCGACCCGTCGCGGAAGGCGGCTTGGCGGGCGAGCACCTCCGTGAGCGTGTTGTCCGAGTCGGTGAGCGCGAGGGCGAGCTGGTCGCGGACCGGAGCCGACTCGACCGAGCCGAGCACCCGCTGCGATGGGGCCGGCGTGCCGGTGCGGGTCGTGGCACCGGCGGGGTCGACCCTCGACGCCACCGAGATGCCGCGCTTCTCGAGGAGCGCCGCGAAGGCGTCGAGAGCCGAGGTGACCGGGTCGTTCGGCGCAGGGTGGTTCTCGCGCGCCCGCTCGGTGCTGAGGCCGAGCATCGTCACAGCGCCGACGATCCCGAGGCGGTGGAAGTCAGCACCCCACGTCGGGGCACGAGTCGGGCCAGGGGCGTAAGAGGGGTCGAGCGACAGGGTCACCTCGTCGATCCCCGAGTCCTCGAGGGCCTTGACGACCTGGTTCGCGAGGTCGGCCAGCCCGGCCCGGCCAGCGACGGCGTCGCGGTCTCCGGCACCAGGGGCGATGAGCGTGTCGCCCCCCGGGACGAGGACGATCTCGTTCGAGGTCGAGCCTTGGCGCACCTGTGTCTTCAGCGTCTCGTCCGGGGCGAACACGTGCCCCACCGCTGCCGCGGCGAGCAGCTTGGTCGTCGACGCGGGGATGCGGCGCTCCGTGCCGCCCCGGTCGAAGAGCACTTCTCCCGACTGCCCGTCACGCACGACGAGGGCCGCGTCCGACAGGGCGGGCAGGTCGAGAACCTGGGCGAGTGCCCTGCGCACCCCGGCCGCGCTGGGAGCCGCACCCTCCGCGGCGAGCGAGCCCAGCGGCATACGGAACGAGGTCGACGGTGACGGCTGTGGGACGACGGGCAGCGTGCGCGTGCCCGGGGTCTCGGTCGGCGGAGGTGGCGGCAGCGGCCGGGTCGTCAGCAGTCCGGGCGCGAAGTCGGCCGCGTCGAGTCCGGCGTAGCCCACGACGAGCACGGCAGAGGCGGTCAGCGCCGCGGTCAACCGCCTCACGACGTTGCCCCTTTCGTGTCCGCAGGATGGCTCGGTTTCGGGATGGGTGCCACCTACGCGACACTGTCTCCCGGAATTCTGTCAGGAAATGGCCCGTCGACCAGCACGGGCCCGCCAGCGAAGGGACAACGACGTGGACTTCGACGTCACCATCGAGATCCCGAAGGGATCCCGCAACAAGTACGAGGTCGACCACGAGACGGGGCGGATCCGGCTCGACCGGTTCCTCTACACGTCGATGGCCTACCCGGGCGACTACGGCTACATCGAGGACAGCCTGGGCGAGGACGGCGACCCGCTCGACGCCATCGTCCTCCTGCCCGAGCCGACGTTCCCGGGGGTGCTCATCCACGCCCGCCCGATCGGCGTGTTCCACATGGAGGACGAGGCCGGCGGTGACGACAAGGTCCTCTGCGTGCCGGTCGACCCCCGAATGGACGACATGCGGGACGTGCGGGACGTGCAGCCGCACAAGCTCGACGAGATCAAGCACTTCTTCGAGCGGTACAAGGACCTCGAGGCGGGCAAGCACGTCGCGGCCGCCGACTGGAGCGACCGCGCCACGGCGGAGCGCGTGGTCCGGGAAGCCATCCAACGTGCCGCCGACGAGGGCCTCAACACCCGCCGGTGGGAGCCTCGCGCCGGACACTGAGCCCGCTGGTCCGGTGGTGCGAAAAGGCCGCCCCCTCCCGAACGAGTGGGCGGCCTGTCGCGTGTGACGCCGGTCAGACCGACTGCTTCTCCGCTGGGACGGGCTCCGCGTGCAGCGAGGACTCGCGCCGCTTGGAGACGACCACGGCCGCGACGATGATGATGACGGCGACGGCGGCTATCGCGTAGCGCACCAGGTCGTTGGCCGAGTCGCCCACGGAGAGCGCGACGACCGCCGGGGCGATGAGCAGCGACACGAGGTTCATCACCTTGAGCAGCGGGTTGATCGCCGGGCCGGCCGTGTCCTTGAACGGGTCGCCGACGGTGTCGCCGATGACGGTGGCCTCGTGGGCCGGTGAGCCCTTGCCGCCGAAGTTGCCGTCCTCGACGATCTTCTTGGCGTTGTCCCAGGCGCCACCCGAGTTGGCGAGGAAGACCGCCATGAGGGTGCCGGCCCCGATCGCGCCAGCGAGGTAGCCGGCGAGCGGGCCGACACCGAGGCCGAAGCCGACGGCGATCGGCGCGAAGACGGCGAGCAGGCCCGGCGTCGCGAGCTCCCGCAGGGAGTCCCGGGTGACGATGTCGACGACCTTGCCGTACTCCGGCTTGCCGGTGCCCTCCATGATTCCGGGGATGTCGCGGAACTGGCGACGCACCTCCATGACGACGGCACCGGCCGCCCGCGCCACGGCATTGACGGCCAGCCCGGAGAAGAGGAAGACCACGGCAGCGCCGATGATGACGCCGACCAGGGTGTCGGGCGAGACCACGTTGGCGACGAAGAAGCCGGTGACTGCCTCGCCGGCCTCCGTCAGCGCCTGGCCGATGGCGTCGGAGTAGGACCCGAAGAGCGCGGTGGCCGCGAGGACGGCCGTCGCGATGGCGATGCCCTTGGTGATCGCCTTGGTCGTGTTGCCGACGGCGTCGAGCTCGGTGAGGATCTGCGCCCCCTCCTCGGAGACCTCGCCGCTCATCTCGGCGACGCCCTGCGCGTTGTCGGAGACCGGGCCGAAGGTGTCCATCGCGACGATGACACCGACGGTGGTGAGCAGACCGCAGCCGGCGAGCGCCACCGCGAAGAGCGCGACGAGGATCGAACCGGAGAGCAGGAACGCGCCGTAGACCGCAGCGGCGATGACGATCGCGGTGTAGACCGCGGACTCGAAGCCCACCGAGATGCCACCGAGAATGACGGTGGCGGCGCCGGTCAGCGAGGACCGGGCGACGTGCTGCGTCGGCTCGGTCTCGGTGCCGGTGAAGTAGCCGGTGAGCCAGAGGATGATCGCCGCGAGGACGATGCCGATGAGGACGGCGACGGTCGCGATGAGGGCTGGGTTGCCCTGCTCGGCGGCGACCGACTCGACACCGAGGTCCGCGAACGAGGTCGGGAGGTAGGTGAACGCGGCGATCCCGGAGAGCACGGCCGAGATGAGCGCCGAGATGTAGAAGGACCGGTTGATCGTCACGAGGCCGGGCTCGTTGGCGCGGGCCTTGGTGATGTAGACACCGATGATGGCCGTCAGCACGCCGATGGCCGGGACGATGAGCGGGAAGATCAGGCCCTTCGTGCCGAACGCCGAGCTGCCGAGGATGAGCGCGGCGACGAGCGTCACGGCGTAGGACTCGAAGAGGTCGGCCGCCATGCCGGCACAGTCACCGACGTTGTCACCCACGTTGTCCGCGATCGTCGCGGCGTTGCGCGGGTCGTCCTCGGGGATGCCCTGCTCGACCTTGCCGACGAGGTCGGCACCGACGTCGGCCGCCTTGGTGAAGATGCCACCACCGACACGCATGAACATCGCGAGCATCGCGGCGCCGAAGCCGAAGCCCTCGAGGACCTTGGGCGCGTCGCCTGCGTAGACGAGGACGACGACGGAGGCGCCGAGCAGGCCGAGGCCCGTCGTCGCCATGCCGACCGCACCACCGGTGCGGAAGGCGACCTGCATGGCCTTCTCCCGGCCGCCGTCGCCGTTGGCCGCAGCTGCGACGCGCACGTTGGCGCGGGTCGCGAGCCACATGCCGAAGTAGCCGATCGACGCCGAGAAGGCGGCGCCGAGGAGGAAGAAGATGGACCGGCCGATGCGCTCGCTGGTCGTCGTTGCGGGGAGCGCGAAGAGCAGGACGAAGACGATGACGACGAAGATGCCGAGGGTGCGGAACTGACGCGCCAGGTAGGCCGCCGCACCCTCCTGCACCGCCGCAGAGATCTCCTGCATCCTCGGGGTGCCCTGGCCCGCCGCGAGCACGCCGGCGCGCAGGATGAAGGCAATGACCAAGGCGACCAGCGCGACGACCGCCACGCCGATGACGATTCCTTGGTCAGTGCCGGTGACGGCGATCTCCGCCGCAGATAGGGAAGACATCGAACTCCTGATCCGTGCAGCCTCGATGGTGCTGCTGCATATTCCTGGGACCGGTCAACCCGTTGCGGACCGGCACTGGTCGAACGCCTATGGCGCCGGGTTCCCCCGACGTGACGCCGGTTACTCTAGGGCATGGCCCCGGTGCCGCAAGAGGGATGCGGGCTGTCTCACAGGGCGACCACGAACGCGCACGCCACGACGAGGAGCAGCACCGCGAGGACCGGCATCAGCCGGCCGCCGAAGGGCGGTGGCAACGGCAGCTCGTGCTGGACCGCCCGGCGCACGCTCGACGCGAGGTGGAAGGCGCTCCCGGCGGAGATGGCGAGAGCGGTCGCCGTGAGGGCGACGAGCACCCACTCCTGGTGCCGCGCGGCGATGGCGACGAGCGGCGCCGGCAGCACGGTCAGGGCGGCGGCGGTCCGCGTCCACGCCAGGGCGGTCCGCTCCGGCTGGAGACCGGGGTCCCGCGGCGCCGGTTCACCCACGGACGAGCCCAGCCATGGCGATCCCGGCCATGACCGCGGCAGCCACGACCACGGCGGCGGCGACGACGAACAGACCGCTGGGGGCCGGCAAGGGCTCCCCGAGCCGGAGGGCCCGCTCGATCCGCGCCCACGAGCGGGCACCCCGGATCGCGACCACGGCGCCGCCCAGCACTGCCGCGAGGCCGAGGGCCTCGGCCCATTGCGGCAGGGCTCCCGCGTCCGCGAAGGAGACCAGCGCGATGCCAACGGCGATGAACGCAACCGCGGTCCGCATCCACGCCAGGGCGGTCCGCTCGTTGGCGAGGCTGAACCGCGGGTCCGGCTCCTCGCCGACCCCATAGACCGACCTGGGTCGCCGCTCGGGACTGCTCACCACCGTGGCGTCGTCACGAGTCCACCCGCCGCACGGCGTCCAGGGCCTCGCGGCCCACGCGGTCGAGCAGGTCGTCCCAGTCGTGGTGCCGCTTGACGTAGGCGGCCACGTAGGGGCAGACGGGAACGATGCGCAGGCCCTCCTCTCGAGTTGCGTCGAGCGCCTGCCGGACCATGACTCCGGCAAGGCCCTGCCCCGAGAACGACTCGTCGACCTCGGTGTGGAAGAAGACCCGCCGCCCGACGTCCTCGACATACCTGGCCAGCCCCACGCGCTTCCCGTCGACGGCGATCTCGAAACGCCCTCGTTCGCGGTTCTGGGTGACGGTCTGGGTGCCCGGGTCTGTCGCCATGGCCCCGAGTCTGCCCCAGAGCGCTAGCGTGGTCGAGGTGAGCAACCCCGAGAAGAATCCTCCCGAGGTCGTCTGCGAGGGACGTGACCCGCAGCCCGCCGGTGGCGCGGTCGTCCTGCCCTACCGCAACGTGCCCCTCGGCGGACCTCGCGCGATGCCGGTCCGGCGGAGCCTGCCGCAGCGGGAACGCTCGCTCATCGGGGCATGGTGCTTCGTGGACCACTACGGCCCGGACGACGTGTCCGAGACGGGCGGGATGAAGGTGCCGGGCCACCCGCACACCGGCCTGCAGACCGTGTCGTGGCTGTTCACCGGTGAGATCGAGCACCGGGACACGACGGGTGCCCACGCCATGGTGCGGCCGGGGCAGCTCAACATCATGACCGCAGGGTCCGGCATCGCGCACTCGGAGCACTCCACCGGCGAGACGACGATCCTCCACGGTGCGCAGCTGTGGGTGGCGCTGCCGGACGCCCACCGTTTCGTGTCGCCGTCCTTCCAGCACTACGAGCCGCCCGCCATCGAGGTGGACGGTGCCCGCGTGCTCGTCTTCCTCGGGAGCCTCTTCGGCGAGACCTCGCCGGTCTCGATGTACTCCTACCTCGTCGGCGCCGAGATCAACCTCTATCCGTACCAGCGCCTGGACATCGACGTGAACCCGGCCTACGAGCACGGCCTCCTCTGCGACACAGGCACCCTGACCTCCGAGGGCGCGGTCGCCAAGCCGGGCGAGATCATCTTCCACCGGCACGGCACCCACCAGGTCACCATCGAGGCGGGCCCGTCGGAGCCGACCCGGCTGCTCCTCTTGGGCGGCGCGCCCCTCGGCGAGCAGATCGTCATGTGGTGGAACTTCATCGGGCGCAACCACGAGGAGGTCGTGCGCTTCCGCCAGGAGTGGCAGCGTGAGCGGGAGACCGGCGGAGGCGTGCAGTACGGCACCTTCCCGGATGCCTGGCGCGACACCCTGCCCGCCCCGGAGCTGCCCCACGTCCGGCTCCGCACCCGCGGCTGACCCGTGACCATCGACCTGCGCATCTTCACCGAGCCCCAGCAGGGCGCCACCTACGACGACCTGCTCGCGGTGGCCCGCGCCGCGGAGGACCTGGGCTTCAGCGGGTTCTTCCGGTCCGACCACTACCTCCACATGAGTGGGGACGGCGGGGCTGGACCGACCGACGCCTGGACGACGCTGGCCGGGCTGGCCCGCGACACCTCCACCATCCGTCTCGGCACCCTCGTCACGTCCGCGACCTTCCGGCTGCCCGGGCCGTTGTCCGTGCAGGTCGCCGGGGTCGACCAGATGAGCGGCGGCCGGGTGGAGCTCGGCCTGGGCGCCGGCTGGTTCGAGGCGGAGCACACCGCCTACGGCATCCCCTTCCCGCCGGTGGGCGAGCGCTTCGACCGGCTCGAGGAGCAGCTCGCCGTCATCACCGGGCTCTGGGGCACGGCACCCGGAGAGACGTTCTCCCACAAGGGAGCCCACTATCCGATTGTCGACTCACCCGGGCTCACCAAGCCGGTCCGGGACGGTGGGGTGCCCATCATCATCGGCGGCACCGGCAAGCGCCGCACGCCCTCCCTCGCCGCAACGTATGCCGCTGAGTTCAATGCCGCCTTCCACTCGGCTGCCACGTCGGGCGGGCTCTTCAAGCGAGTCCGCGCGGCGTGCGAGGAGCGTGGACGTGACGCCGACGAGCTCGTGTACTCGGCCGCCCAGGTCGTCGTGCTCGGCAACGACGAGGCGACCCTGCGGCGTCGGACCGGGGCCATCGGCCGCGAGGTCGACGAGGTGCGCAGCAACGGTCTGGCCGGGTCCGCTGCCGAGATCGTCGACAAGATCGGCAGCTTCGCGGACGAGGGGGCGTCCCGGATCTATCTCCAGGTGCTCGACCTGTCGGACCTCGACCACGTCGAACAGATCGCGGACGGAGTCCTGCGCCAGCTCCGCTGACCGATGGCCGGCACGACGCGGCGGCGCACGCGTGCGCGACTCAGCTCAGCGGCATACGACGGCGTCCCACAGAGGCACCGGTCCACCCACTGCCGACCGGCTCCGGCACCCGCGTCCCCCGTGGAAGCTCGACCGGGTGCGGGCACGGCCAAACCTCCACAACCGCACTGCGGTATGCCGCTGGGCTCCTTCCCCGCGCCCGCTTGGTCGGGTGCCTGCCGGAGCGGTCGTCGCTCCCAGCAGCAGTCGGGGCGTCAGTGGAAGGTGACGTTGCGGCCCGCGCGCATCGCGGCGTAGGCCTCCGGGTCCGCCTCGAGAGCGGCACGGCGGGTCTTGCGCCGATAGCGCCAGATCTGCGCCAGCCCCAGGAACCAGACCGGGAACTGGACCGTCATGGCGGCCCGGAAGGCGTCCGTGTCCCACGTCGACGGACCTGCGGGTGCCACGCGGTCGAGGACGACGCCGACCAGTGCCACCGCGGTGAGGGTGGCCACGAACCCGCCCGTGTTGACGATCCCCGAGGCGCTGCCCAGCCGCGTGGGCGGGTTGAAGGTCCGGGCCATGTCGAAGCCGATCATCGAACCGGGACCGCCGACGGCGATGACGACGACGAGGACCACGAGCAGCCACAACGGTGCCCGGCCGGGCCAGAGCAGCACCACCGCCCAGGCGGCGACGCCCGCCACGACGATCCACATGACGAGCGTGCTGCGCGAGAACGGGTAGCGCATGACCAGTGTCCCGACGAGCGGACCCGTCGCCATCGACGTGGCGGTCATGGTCATGAGCAGGATGCTCGCCGTCTGTGGGCTGAGGCCCTGTCCCGAGACGAGGAAGGGGAAGCCCCAGAGCATCGTGAACATGTTGGCGGCGAACTGCGACGTGAAGTGGCTCCACAGCCCGAGCCGCGTGCCGGGGACCAGCCAGGCCTGTTTCAGGGTGCGCCCGAGAGCCCGCAGCCGCAGCTCGTCGCGGTGGTGGTCGGCGTAGGGGCTGTCCTTGACGATGACGACGAGCAGGATGCCGGTGAGGACCCCGAGCGAGGCGGCCACGGCGTACGACGGCGTCCAGCCGAACGTCGTCAGCGCGGCGGCCAACGGGCCGGCCGCCGCGAGCGCACCCAGCTGCCCGAGCAGACCCGTCAGCTGGGTCACCATCGGGGTCCGTCGCGGCGAGAACCAGAGTGCGACCAGCCGGAGCACCGAGATGAACACCATCGCGTCGCCCATGCCGAGCAGCACGCGGCACGCCAGCGCGGCCGGGTAGGAGTCGACGAAGGCGAAGACGAGCTGCGCCGCCGTCATGAGCGTCAGGCCGACGGCCAGCAGCCGCTTCGAGCCGAAGCGGTCGAGCAGGGCCCCGACCGGCAGCTGCATCGCGGCGTAGACGAAGACCTGGACGATGGTGAAGGTCGACAGCGCCGCCGAGCTGATGCCGAAGCGCTCCGCCGCCTGGAGTCCGGCCACACCGAGCGAGGTGCGGTGGAACACCGCCAGGACGTAGACCGAGATGGCGGCCAGCCAGACCGCCCATGCCCGGCGCCCGCCCAGGGCGAGGTCGAGACTCATCTGTCCGCGCTGGACACCTTGGGCACGGAGTCGACGATCGCCCTCGCGACGGTCTTGCTCATGTCGGGGTGGAAGACGCTGGGAATGATGTAGTTCGGGTTGAGCTGCTCGTCCGTCACGACCGACGCGATGGCCTCGGCGGCCTTGATGAGCATCTCCGTCGTCACGTCGGCAGCCTTGGCGTCGAGCAGGCCGCGGAACACCCCGGGGAAGGCGAGCACGTTGTTGATCTGGTTCGGGTAGTCACTGCGACCCGAGGCGACGACGGTGGCGAGCTTCGTCGCCTCGTGGATGTCCACCTCGGGATCGGGGTTGGCCAGCGCGAACACGATCCGCTTCTCGGCCATCTCGTCGATCCACGCCGGGTCGAGGATGCGCGGCGCGCTGACCCCGATGAACACGTCGGCCCCCTGCAGTCCGTCGCGCAGCGAGCCGGTGAGGCCACGGGGGTTGGTCTTCTCCGCCAGCGAGCGCCACGCGGGCGTGAGCCGGTCGTCCTCGCGGTTGAGCAGGCCGATCCGGTCGTAGACCGTGACGTCGTGCGCGCCCGCGGCCAGCAGCAGCTGCACGATCGCCGACCCGGCGGCCCCACCACCGGAGACGATGATGCGGGCGTCGGGCAGCATCTTGTCGATGACGCGCAGCGCGTTGGTCAGGGCCGCGAGCACGACGATGGCCGTGCCGTGCTGGTCGTCGTGGAACACGGGGATGTCGAGTCGCTCTCGCAGCCGGGCCTCGATCTCGAAGCACTTCGGCGCGGAGATGTCCTCGAGGTTGATGCCACCGAACCCCGGTGCAATGAGCTCGACGGTGCGGACGATCTCGTCGACGTCCGTCGTGTCGAGGCAGATCGGCCACGCATCGATGCCGGCGAACCGCTTGAACAGGGCCGCCTTCCCCTCCATCACGGGCAGCGCCGCCTTGGGCCCGATGTCGCCGAGACCAAGCACCGCGGTACCGTCGGTGACGACAGCCACCGAGTTGCCCTTGATGGTCAGGTGCCGGGCATCCTCCGGCTGCTGGGCGATCGCCAAGCTGACCCGGCCCACACCCGGCGTGTAGGCCATCGCGAGATCCTGCCGGTTGCGCAGGTTCACTTTCGGTTCGACGCTGATCTTGCCTCCGAGGTGGAGCAGGAAGACCAAGTCGGAGACCTTGTGGACGCGAACGCCCTCCAGCGTCTCCACTGCCTCGACGAGCTCGCTCGCGTGGTCACCGTCAGC
This sequence comes from Intrasporangium sp., assembly GCF_035280925.1. Taxonomy (GTDB): domain Bacteria; phylum Actinomycetota; class Actinomycetes; order Actinomycetales; family Dermatophilaceae; genus Intrasporangium. The sequence goes on from NZ_DATEEY010000076.1 coordinate 31,212, forward strand.
AGCCGACGCGGTGAGGTCGATGACGAGGGAGTCGGGGTGTGAGTCGACGACGTCCAGAGCGGTCGTGATGCCGCCGCTCGCAGCCACCTTGGTGGCCAGCTCACCGATGACCGCTGGGTCCGTCCCCGTGTGGAGTCGCATCGTGATCGAGTAGGACGCGGTGGTTGCTCTGGCACGCTGGATCGACTCGGTCACCCGCCAATCGTCCCACGAGCGGAGGTGCGGGTCGGCCGGGAAGCGAGCCCAGCGGCATACGACAATGAGCGCGTGACGGCGACAGGGGAAGTGCACGTCGACCACCTGACCGGGCTGACCGCGGCGCAGGTGGCTGAGCGGGTCGCGCGCGGCCAGGTGAACGAGGTCGGCGAGCGGACGTCGCGGTCGATCGGGGAGATCGTCCGGGCGAACGTCCTGACCCGCTTCAACGCGATCCTCGGTGCGCTCTTCGTCCTCGTCATGACGACCGGGTCGTGGGCGGACGGGCTCTTCGGCATCGTCCTCGTCGTCAACTCGGCGATCGGGATCGTGCAGGAGTACCTGGCCAAGCGCAAGCTCGACCGCCTCGCCCTGCTCAACGCACCCACGACGAGGGTGGTCCGCGACGGGGAGACGGTGGTCATCCCCACGCGCGAGGTCGTGCTCGACGACCTCATCGAGCTGCGCTCCGGCGACGAGGTGCCGGCCGACGGCGTCCTGCTCACGTCGGAGGGGCTGGAGCTCGGGGAGGCGAACCTCACCGGCGAGTCCGACCCGGTCCATCACCCCGCCGGCGACCAGATCCTGTCGGGTACCAGCGTCGTGGCCGGTTGGGGGCGCTACCACGCCAAGGCGATCGGTCCCGATGCCTACGTCAACCGGATCGCAGCCGAGGCGAGGAAGTTCACCCGGACGTACTCCGAGATCCAGTCGTCGATCAACACCCTGCTGCGCTACATCACCTGGGTCATCGCCTTCGCGCTCCCGCTGCAGATCTGGTCGCAGTGGAACGTCGTCGGTGAACAGGGCTGGGAGGCGGTCGTCCTCCGTTCCGCAGCTGGCGTCGTGGGGCTCGTCCCCGAGGGCCTCGTGCTGCTCACGTCGGTGGCCTTCCTCCTCGCCGCCGTCCAGCTGACGCGCGATCAGGTCCTGGTCCAGCAGCTCCCCGCCGTCGAGGGTCTGGCCCGGGTCGACGTCGTGTGTCTGGACAAGACCGGCACGCTCACCGTCGGGGAGATCGCCTTCGACGACGTCAAGCCAGTCGGTGGCTCGGATGCGGATGAGGTCCGGTGTGCCCTGGGGGCGCTGGCGGACGACCCCAACGCCAACGGCACGTTGGCCGCAATCGGGGCGGCAATCACGACTCCCGGCTGGCACCGTCTCGGAACCCTGCCGTTCAACTCCGAGCGCAAGTGGAGCGCGGCCTGTTTCGAGGAACACGAGACCTGGGTGCTCGGGGCACCCGAGGTCCTCCTCGGGGACGACGATCCGCTGCGCGACGACGTCGCCGAGCTGGCGCGCCGCGGGCGACGCGTCATGCTCCTGTGCAGGAGCGCCGAGGTCCTCGACGAGCCGGTCCTCCCCGAGGACCTCGCGCCGGCCGCGATCGTGACCCTGAGCGAGCAGATCCGGCCCGATGCCCGGGAGACGCTCGGCTACTTCGGCGAGGAGGGCGTGCAGATCAAGATCATCTCGGGAGACAACCCGCAGACCGTGGCCGCGGTCGCCCGCGAGGTGGGGCTCGACCCGGGCGAGCCGGTCGATGCCCGGACGCTGCCCGAGGACCGCGAACAGCTGCGTGAGGTCGTGGCCCGGACCACGGTGTTCGGGCGCGTGTCACCCGAGCAGAAGCGGGCCCTGGTCCACGCGCTGCAGGCGGACGGGCACGTCGTCGCGATGACCGGCGATGGCGTCAACGACGCCTTGGCCCTCAAGGACGCCGACATCGGCGTCGCCATGGGCAACGGGGCGCAGGCCACCAAGGCCGTCGCCGAGCTCGTCCTCCTCGACGGCCGCTTCTCGCACCTGCCCAAGGTGCTTGCCGAGGGCCGCCGGGTCATCGGGAACGTCGAGCGCGTGGCCAACCTGTTCGTCGCGAAGAACGCGATGAGCCTGCTCGCGATCGTCGCCGCCGCGCTGGCCTCGCTGCCGTTCCCGTTCCTCCCCCGCCACCTGACGCTGGTGTCGACGCTGACCATCGGGATCCCGGCGTTCTTCCTCGCGCTGGGGCCCAACAAGCGCCGCTACCAGCCGGGGTTCCTCGGTCGCATCCTGCGGTTCGCGGTGCCTGCCGGCTTCGTCGCGGGGCTTGCCGTCTTCGCGTCGTACGTCCTGGCGGGCCAGCGTTTCGGCGTGCCGCTTGAGGAGTTCGCCACGCGGTGCGAGATCGCGCAGCCCGGCGACCTGGGCGTCGACCTGGCCTGCATCCAGCCGAGCACGGGCGCGACGATCACGCTCCTCGTCGTGTTCTTCTGGATCCTCGTGGTCCTGGCTCGACCGTTCCGTTGGTGGAAGGGGCTGCTCATCTGCACGATGGCGGTGCTCGCCGTGCTCGCTTTCGTGCTCCCGATCGGCCACCAGTTCTTCGGCTTCAACGCTCCCGCTGCGCTCGTCTGGCCGTCCCTGGGCATCGGCGTGGTCGGCGCGGCCCTCATCGAGGTGCTGCACCGGTGGTCACTGCGGGCCTGAGCCACGACCTCGGGGCGGGCGATCCACGCACTCGGAGCGTGGTCCCCGTCGAGCAGGCGCTGGGTCGGCAGTGGCCGGGTCGGCGGCCACGAAGGCGTTGTTCAACCAGCCGCGCTGGTCAGCTCGCCAAACGGCTTCGGCTCCAGCGCCAGCCGGCGGTCACGATGACGGCCCCCACGATCGAGCCGATGATGCCGCTCGGGCGGAAGGCCAAGCCGTCGCCCGAGATGAGGCTCAGGAGCAGCCCACCGATGAAGGAACCGACGAGTCCGGCGACGATCGCCATGGCCCAGTCGATGCTCTTGCCCTCCCGGCCCAGGACGAGCTGCGCACCCGCGCCGACGAGCATGCCAAAGAGGATCAGAGCGACGATGAGCATGACCAGAGCATAGGCGAGCACGGGTCGCCCGCTGCCCCCAACCCGCTGGTTCCCTCTGTGGGCAATGTTGCGGCCATGTTGAGGCCTCGCTGAGGCCATGCTGAGGCCATGCTGGGGCCACGCTGGGGCCACGCTGGCGTCATGACGGCCGGTGAGGGTCGACGACGGTGCCGCCGGGCTGGGTGGGCCGCGATTGGGGCGGAGGCGGGGGCGGACCTAGACTGGCAGGTGCACAGGGCTCCGGCGTACCTGATGGGCGGGAAGGTACGCACCCGTTCTCGCGCACCCCCGGGAGTCGCCCAGTGTCACCCCTCGAGTCCTACCGAAGCCTTTTCGGCCTGACCGGTCCTGCCTACGTCGTCGTCGCGTTCATCGCGCGGCTGCCGCTCGCCATGAGCCAGCTCGGCACCCTGCTCCTCGTGGCGGACGCCACCGGAAGCTACGGCGCGGGTGGCGCCGCGGCCGGTGCGCTGGCCATCGCCAATGCCGTTGGCGCGCCGTTCTGGGGTGCCTGGGCCGACCGGTTCGGCCAGCGACGCGTCGTCGCCGTCCAGTCGCTTGCCGGCGCCGTAGCGCTCGCAGCGTTGCTCCTCGTCGCCAACTCGGCGGCCCCCTGGGTCTGGTCAGCCGTCGCCAGCGGTCTCGCGGGGCTCTTCCTGCCCCAGGTGGGCCCGTTGGCGCGGGTCCGTTGGCGCCCCATCACCTCCCGCGCCGGGAGCCAGCAGCCGCGGTTGGTGGAGACGGCATTCTCCTACGAGGGAGCAGCGGACGAGGCCTCCTTCGTCCTGGGACCAGCCCTGGTGGGTCTCGGGGTCTCGCTGGCCAACCCGACCGTCGCCCTCGGGATCGCGGCTGCCGTTCTCGCGGCCTTCGGCACGTGGTTCGCCCTGCACGACACGGCCGTGCTCGCACATTCGGTCACCGGCCACCGGCCCGCTTCCGGCGAACGCCTCCTCACCGCGGCACTCGTCGTGCTCTGCGTGAGCCAGCTCGTCATCGGGACGGTCTTCGGATCGGTCCAGACCGGGACGACGGTGCTCGCCACGGACGCCGGCGAGGCGGGGCTGACCGGCTACCTCCAAGCCCTGCTCGGCGTGGGCAGCGTGGTCGCCGGGCTCGGGATGACGGCGCTTCCGCCGACGTGGCCGCTGCCGAACCGGCTGCGCTGGTTCGCGCTGTCGCTCCTCGTGCTCGCGGTGCCCCTCCTGCTCGTCTCCTCGATTCCGACCCTCGTCCCCGTGCTGCTCGCCCTCGGCGTGTCCATCGCGCCCTTCATGATCACGACGTTCACGCTCGGCGAGCGGATCACGCCACCATCGCGGACGGGGGCGGCCATGACTCTCCTCGCCGCCGCCACCGGGCTCGGCTACGCCGTCGGGGCGGCCGTCGCCGGGCGCCTGGCCGACTGGGGCGGCCACACGCCCGCCTATGCCGTCACCGTGGCTGCCGGCGCACTGGCCGTGGCGATCGCCTGGGTCGGCCATCGCACCCTGGCCCGGTCGCTCGAGACCAACCGCCCACACACCCGACGGGTGGCCGCCGACCCCGTCTGACGCATCCGGCAGGCGCGTCCCGCACGACGGGCTCCGTGCGGGGGACTCGTATCCTGCTCCGCAACGCGGAGCAGGATGCGAGTCTCGTCGCCAGCAGGCCGGGACAGCTGCGGCGTCAGGCGGTCCCGCGCAGCTCGCGCTTGAGGATCTTGCCCGACGCGTTGCGCGGCAGCGACTCGACGAAGGTGATCCGCTTGGGGATCTTGAAGGAGGCCAGGCTTCCGCGCACGTGCTCGACCAGGTCCGCCTCCGTCACCTCGGCCTTGGGCACGACGAAGGCGGTCACCGCCTCGACCCACTTCTCGTCCGGCTCGCCCACGACTGCGACCTCGGCCACCGCCGGGTGCGTGTAGAGCGCGTCCTCGACCTCGCGCGAGGCGACGAGCACCCCGCCGGTGTTGATGACGTCCTTGATCCGGTCGACGACGAAGATGAAGCCCTCCTCGTCGATGCGGACGAGGTCACCCGAGTGGAACCAGCCGCCGGCAAAGGCCTCCTCGGTCGCCTTGGGGTCGTTCCAGTAGCCGTCGCACAGCTGCGGCGACCGGTAGACGATCTCGCCCGTCTCGCCAGGGGTGACGTCCTGCCCGTCGCTGCCGATGACCCTGGCCTCGACGAAGAGGATCGGCCGACCCGCCGAGTCCGGGCGGTCGGCATGTTCCTCGGGGCGCAGGACCGTTGCGAGCGGTGCGACCTCGGACTGGCCGAAGCAGTTGTAGAAGCCGAGCGACGGTGCCTTGGCCTGGATCCGCTTCAGCACCGGCACCGGCATGATCGAGGCCCCGTAGTAGGCCTTCACGAGCCCACCGAGGTCGCGCCTCTCGAAGTCGGCGTGGTTGGCCATCGCGACCCAGAGCGTGGGCGCTGCGAAGAAGGCGCGGTGGCCGTCCTGCTCGATCCGCCGGAGGACCTCCGCCGCATCGGGGACCTCGAGGATGGTGTTCGTCGCACCCACGGCGAGCCACGGCACGAGGAAGACGTGCATCTGCGCCGAGTGGTAGAGCGGCATGACGTGCAGCGGGTTGTCCTCGGCCGCGAGGTCGAGTGCGACGATGCACGAGACGTACTCGTGGACGAGAGCGCGGTGGCTCATGATCGCCGCCTTGGGCCGCGATGTCGTCCCCGACGTGTAGAGGAACTGCGCGGTGTCGGTGTCGGCCACCTCGACGTCGATCGTCGGCACGTCTCCGGAGAGCGCCACCTCGATGAGGGACCCGTCGGCGTCTCGGAGCGCAATGCGGTGATCGAGCTGGTCGAGGGCCTCCGGGTCGAGCAGGTCGATGTGCGTCGCCAGCGCCGGGTCGTACAGGATCGCCCGGCTCCCGGACTGGGTGACCAGGTAGCTGAGCTCGGGGCCGGTCAGGTTGTAGTTGAGCGGGACGTGGACGAGCCCGGCGCGGGCGCAGGCGAGGAAGCCGACGAGATAGGCGTCCGAGTTCTTGCCGTAGGCGGCCACGCGGTCACCCTTGGTCAGGCCGAGATCGAGCAGGTGACCGGCGGCGCGGGTGACGGCCTCGTCGAGGGCGGCATAGGTCAGCGTTCGCTCGCCGAAGATGACGGCAGGCCGGTCACGGAAGGTCTTGGCGCTGCGCCGGATGATGCCGTCGACGGTGCTGCTGCGCGTCATGAGCGACATGGGTTCTCCTTGCTCGTTCTGGGTGGTCTGTCTGCTCGCGGGTCCACGCGGGGTCCACACACTGTCCAAGCCCGTCAGCGCGTCACGAAGCGCTCGATCCGCTCCTGGGCCTCCGGAGAGGTCACGGCCGAGGCGATGGTCTCGACCTCGTCCGCCGCGCTCTCGGCCCGGGTGGTCTCCCAGGAGGACCGAATCAGCCGCTTGGCCTGGCCGAGCGCGCCCACGGCGGCATCCGCCAGCGACTCGCTCACCGCAAGCGCCTCGCGGGTGACGGTCTCGTCCGCGACGACGCGTGTGACCAGACCCCACTGCGCCGCCTCGTCGGCACTGAGCACCCGCCCGGTCATGGCGAAGTCAAGCGCGCGCTGCTGGCCGACGGCTCGCGGCAGAAGGTACGAGACGCCGCAGTCGGGGGTCAGGCCGATCCCCGGATAGGCCATGGTGAAGCGGGTCGAGCGTGCCGCGACGACCACGTCGGCGTTGAGCAAAAAGGCGAGCCCGGCCCCCGCAACACTCCCGTGGACGGCCACGACGACGGGCAGAGCGAGCTCGGACAGCCGACGGATCTCGGCCTCGAGCGTGGCCGCGAGGTCGCGCAGGTAGGCGCTTGGGTCCTCGGCGGCAACGAACGAGCGCACGTCTCCGCCGGCGCAGAACCGCGCGCCGGCACCGACGAGCAGCACGGCACCGATGTCGCCGCGTCCAGCGGCTGCCGCGACCGAGTCGAGGGCCGCACCCAGGGAACGGGCCGCGGGCAGGTCGAAGGCGTTGGAGGCCTCCCGCCGGTCAAGGACGACGTGGCCGACGCGGCCCAGCTGCTCGTAGCGCACGCCACGCGGTTCGATGCCATCGTGCTCCGGACCCGCCATGTCAGCCTCCCGCTCTCGCCTCGTCGCCTCCGACGATGCTAGGACCACGCCCATGAGCCGACCCATCAGGGTCCGACTCGTGGAACCCGACCTCTCGGGGCAGGCGCATCCGCATCGCCTCGTGCTTGAGACCGTCGCGCTCGGCGATGACCTGCACGTATGCCGCTGGGCGCGCTCCCGCTCGAACCAGCGGGCCGCGCTGCCGCCACTCCGCGTTCAGGACACGTCGAAGCGGTCCAGGTTCATCACCTTGTCCCACGCCGCGACGAAGTCCTTGACGAACTTCTCCTGCGCGTCGTCGCTGCCGTAGAACTCTGCGATCGCCCGAAGCTGGGAGTGGGAGCCGAAGACCAGGTCGACGGCGGTGGCGGTCCACCTCACCTCGCCCGTGGCCCGGTCACGGCCGTCATAGACGTTCTCCGTCGTCTCCGACGTCCTCCACTCCGTGCCCATGTCGAGCAGGTTGACGAAGAAGTCGTTCGTCAGCGTTCCCGGGCGATCGGTGAGGACGCCGTAGGACGTGCCGCCGACGTTGGCGCCCAGCGCGCGCATCCCGCCGACGAGGACCGTCATCTCCGGCGCCGTCAGGTGCAGCACGTTGGCCCGGTCGAGCAGCAGCGTCTCCGCCGGCAGCTTCTCGCCCGCGCGCAGATAGCTGCGGAAGCCGTCGGCCTTCGGCTGGAGGACCGAGAACGACTCGACGTCGGTCTGCTCCTGCGAGGCGTCCGTCCGCCCGGGCGTGAACGGGACCGTGATGTCGTGCCCGGCGTTCCGCGCCGCCTGCTCAACTGCCGCACAGCCGCCGAGTACGATGAGGTCGGCGAGCGAGATCTTCTTCCCAGCGGTCTGGGAGTCGTTGAACTCGCGCTGGACCCGCTCCAGGGTCTCGAGGACGGTGGCCAGCTCGGCCGGCTGGTTGACCTCCCAGCTGCGCTGCGGCTCCAGCCTGATCCGGGCGCCATTGGCCCCGCCTCGCATGTCGGTACCACGGTAGCTGGCGGCCGCCGCCCACGCCGTCAGCACGAGCTGCTGCGTGGAGAGCCCTGACTCGAGCAGCTTGGCCTTCAGGGCGGCCACGTCCTCGCCGGAGACCAGCTCGTGGTCCACCACAGGCACCGGGTCCTGCCACGGCTGCGGCTCCGGGACCCAGGGGCCGAGGTAACGCGACACCGGGCCCATGTCACGGTGCAGCAGCTTGTACCAGGCCTTGGCGAACGCCAGCTGGAACTCGTCCGGGTGCTCGAGGAACCGGCGTGAGATCTTCTCGTACTCCGGATCCGTCCGGAGCGCGATGTCCGACGTCAGCATCCGCGGCTCGCGTCGCGGCGCTCCCTCGAAGGCGCCGGGCACCATGTCGGAGCCGGCTCCATGCTTCGGCCGCCACTGCTTCGCCCCGGCCGGCGACTCCGTGAGCTCCCAGTCGTAGGCGAAGAGGATGTGGAAGAACTCGTTGTCCCACCGGGTGGGGTGGTAGGTCCATGTCACCTCCAGCCCGGAGGTGATCGTGTCCGGTCCCATCCCGGTCTCGTACGTGGACGTCCAGCCGAGGCCCATCTGCTCGATCGGTGCGGCCTCTGGTTCTGGGCCGACGTGGTCGGCCGGCCCGGCACCGTGGGTCTTGCCGAAGGTGTGGCCGCCGGCGATCAGGGCGATGGTCTCCTCGTCGTTCATCGCCATCCGCCGGAAGGTCTCCCGGATGTCGCGCGCGGAGGCGAGCGGGTCCGGATTGCCGTTCGGTCCCTCGGGGTTGACGTAGATCAGGCCCATCTGAACAGCGCCGAACGGACCGGTGAGCTCCCGCTCGCCGGTGTAGCGCTCGTCCCCGAGCCACGTGTCCTCGGGCCCCCAGAAGACCTCCTCCGGCTCCCAGATGTCCTCGCGGCCGAAGGCGAAGCCGAACGTCTTGAACCCCATCGACTCGAGGGCGCAGTTGCCGGCGAACACGATCAGGTCCGCCCAGGAGATGGCATCGCCGTGCTTCTTCTTGACCGGCCAGAGCAGGCGCCTGGCCTTGTCGAGGCTCACGTTGTCCGGCCAGCTGTTGAGCGGGGCATAGCGCTGGGCGCCGTCACCCGCGCCGCCGCGGCCGTCCTCGATGCGGTAGGTGCCAGCGGCATGCCAGCTCATCCGGATGAAGAGCGGCCCGTAGTGCCCGTAGTCGGCCGGCCACCACTCCTGCGAGTTCGTCATCACCTCGAAGACGTCCTGCTTCAGCGCCTCGACATCGAGTCGCTGGAACGCCTCCCGGTAGTCGAAGTCCGCGTCCAACGGGTTCGAGTGGGGGGCGTGCTGATGGAGGACGTGCAGGTTGAGCTGGTTGGGCCACCAGTCCTGGTTCGTCCGGGGTCGATGAGCCTTCGGACTCGGGGCCTCGATGACCGGGTTCTCGCTCTCGCTGCCGTGCTGGGACACGTCGATCGCCTCCTCGGGTGGAACACGCGGCTGGGGGTCGGACGGGCTCGTCGCCACGGATCAGTCTGCTCCCCCAATCGGAACCGCATCAAGGAGCGGGCGCGGGGGCCCAAGCGCTCGACGGCAGGATGCTGTGCAGAAGGCCCCGCCCTGCGCGACTGCAGGGGCGGGGCCTTCATCGTCCGAGCCGCCTGTCGGAATCGAACCGACGACCTATTCATTACGAGTGAATCGCTCTGGCCGACTGAGCTAAGGCGGCGGGTGCCGGAGCACGGTTGCTGAGTATACGCATGGCCGCGGATCGTCAGGAAATCGAGCGCAGCGCCGGTCCCACCCGGGTTCGAGGTGTGCCACGACGCCAAGCCGTCGGTGTGTACCTCGAACCGCGACGGGTCATCCGGCCGGGCACTTCAGCCCATTCCGGGGCGACATCGCCCGGACCAGGTAGTCCTCGACCGCACCATCGGCGCACGCGTTGCCGGTCGCGTAGGACCCGTGCACGGCGGCGTCGACGGTGACGAGCCGTGACCTGCCGATGGCGCTGGCGAGGTACTCGGTGTCCTCGATGGGCGTCACGGGGTCGTTGGCGTTGCCGATGACGAGCACGGGAGTCGCGGGCTCGGCCTCGACGACGAGCTTGCTGCGCGGCTCACCGGTCCAGCCGGTGCACTCGGAGGGGAGCGGCGGCTGGATCCGGCCGAAGAGGGGGTGCTCCTCGAGGACCTTCGGGCTCGGGGTGAGCTCCGACCAGACCGGCACCGGCCAGTCGGCGCAGGTCACCGGCAGGTGGTTCTTGCCGTACGAGGCACCTGGGTAGCTGCCGTCGACGTCGCGGCCGACCGACACCATCGCGAACCACGCGAGCTCGCTGCCGTCCGCGTCCTCGATCGCGAGCTCCAGCGCGTCGACGAGGTAGGGCCAGGACCCGGGGTCGAGCAGTCCCTCGCCGATGGCGGTGACCGCCCACCCCTCGGTCACCTGGGACAACGAGTCGAAGTCCGAGGACAGCGGCACGGTCTCGAGCGAGTCGAGCAGCTCGATCACGGCCGCGGCAGCCTGGTCCGGGTCGTCGCCGAGCGGGCAGGGCCGGTCCTGCCCGCACGCCTCGACGAACTCGGCGAAGAGCGCGTCGAACTCGCGCCCCCAGTGCCGCGCGTTCGCATCGACGTCGCGCTGGGTCACGGAGGGGTCGTCGACCACATCGGGTGACACCGCGGAGTCGAGGACCATGAACCCGACGCGAGAGCTGAACCGATCGGCGTAGATCGCGCCGATGAGCGTCCCGTAGCTGACCCCGTAGTAGTTGAGCCGCTCGTCGCCGACCGCCTCGCGCAGGATGTCGAGGTCGGCGGCGACGGCCTCGCTCCCCATGTTGGCCGCGAGTGGCCCACCGCGTTGCAGGCAACCGTCGACGCGGGCAGCAGCGGCTTCCTTGAGGGCCACCTTGCCCAGGGGGGACGGGGGCGTCGGGTCCTCGGCATACAACCTGTCGAGCTCGTCGTCGGTCAGGCAGTCGAAGCCGGCCGACTCACCGATCCCCCGCGGGTCGAACCCGACGATGTGCCATGCCTCGCGTAGCTCGGCTCCGACGATGCCTGGCTCTTGGACGAACTCGGTGCCCGATCCTCCCGGGCCGCCGGGGTTGACGAACAGCGTCCCCCTGGGCGCCTCCGACCTGGCCGGGAGCCGGCGCAGGGCGATGTCGACGGTTGGTCCGGACGGCTCGGCGTGGTCCACCGGAACAGTGACCGAGGCGCAGTCGAAGTCGCCCTCGTCGGCACACTGCTCCCACCGCGCCTCCTGCGCGTAGAAGCGCCGCAGCGCGGGCGGGTTGGGGTGCACCGCCGCGGTGAACCTGATCTCCGCGCCCTCCGGCGCCGTCGGCTGCACCGCCGGAGTCGACGATGCCGTATGCCGCTGAGCTGGCTCCCGCTCCACCGTCCCTCCCGGGTCGGCGGGCTCCATGGTCGCGAAGGTCACGAGGACGGCCAGTGCCGCGATGACCACGCCACCGCGCCGGAGGACGGTCAACACGCCTGGTCGGACGGCGGCACGGCGCCCTGGACGAGGTAGCCGTCGACGAAGGAGTCCACGCACGAGTTGCCAGCGTAGTAAGTGCCGTGGCCGTCGTGGTCACTGGTCACCAGGATCCCGGAGGCGAGGTCTGCGGCGAGCTGCTTCGTGCCGCCGATGGGCGTCGCCGGGTCCCGCAGGTTGCCGATGACGAGGATGGGGGCGGCGCCCTCGGCGAGCGACGTGCCAGAGGGCTTTCGGACCCGGCCCGGCCAGGCGCCGCAGTTGTCGTGGAGCAGGCCGGTCAGCTGGGACCACAGCGGGTGCTCGGTGCGGGCACGGCGAGACTGCGCCGCGAGCTCGTCAGCGCTGCTCGGCGGCCAGTCCGCGCATCGCACCGGGATCATGGCGTGGAGGTACGACCCGGGATCGTAGCTTCCCGAGGCGCTGCGGCCGACGACGTTCATGGCGTGGGCGAGGAGGATGTCCCCCTGCCCGTCAAGGGCCTCGGTCAGGCCCTTGTTCAGCGTGGGCCAGTACTCCTCCGAGTAGAGGCACATGAAGATGGCGAAGCCGAGCCAGCCCTCGCCGATCGACTCGATGTCACCCCTCGACGTCTCGAGGGGGGCCCGTTCGACCTCGTCGAGCAGGTCGGCGATCTGCTTCTTCGCACCCTCCGGGTCGGTCCCGAGGGCGCAGTCGTCCCGGGTGACGCACCACTCGATGAAGGCGTCGATCGACGACTCGAAGCCCTGGACGTCGTAGCTGAGCTCCTGCTCGTCGGTCTGGTTGGGCGACACCGCCGAGTCGAGGACGAGGCGACCCACACGCTCGGGGAAGAGGTCGGCGTAGAGAGCACCGAGGAACGTCCCGTAGGAGACCCCGAAGAAGTTGAGCTGCTCATCGCCGACCAGCGCCCGCATGACGTCCATGTCGCGCGCCACCTCGGTGCTGCTCATGTGGAGGGCGCGCTCACCGCCGGCTCGAGCGCACCGCTCGGTGATCGCCTCCGCGTCGCCCAGCAGCTTCGCCTGCTCTGCGGCGTCGTCCGGAGTCGGGTCGTTCTCGAAGAGCAGGTCCATGTCGTCGTCGGTCAGGCACGCCACCGCATCGGACTGCCCGATGCCCCGAGGGTCGAAGCCCAGGATGTCGTAGACCGTGCGGACCTGCTCGCTGAAGAGGAAGCTCGAGAACTGCGCGTACTCCAGCCCGGATGCACCCGGCCCACCGGGGTTGAGGACGAGCGTACCGACCTTCTTCGACGGCTCGAGTGCGGGCACCTTGCGCAGGGCGACCTCGAAGGTGTCACCGTCCGGCCGGGCATAGTCGACCGGGACCTCGATGCGGGTGCACTGGTGTGCGGGGCTTCCCTCGCACGGCTTCCAGTCGAGGTCCTGGGTGTAGAACGCGGTGAGCTCAGCCGGGTGGCCGGTGCTGCTCGGGGCGGGCGTGGCCTCGCTCGGGGACGGGTTCGAGGCGCTGACGCGCGCTGGCATCGCAGCCAGCGGCGTCACCGGCCGCGTGACGCGCCACGCCACGAGCCCCACAACGGCGAGCAGCGCGACGACGACCACGGCTGCCACGACCGAACGACCGCGCCCGCTCCCAGGAGATCCGGCACCTGGTCCGTTCCCGTCCCCCGACCCGGCCCCGCCGGAAGGGACCGGCCCGAACGCAGCCGGCACAGCGGCATACGGCTCCTGTGGTGTCTCGGGGAGATCGTCGGGACGGCGCGGCTCGTCGTTCAGCACTGCAGGCCGTCCTCGGGCACGGCTCCCCGTACGTAGTACGCGTCGATGGCGTCGTCGACGCACTGGCTGCCCCGGGTGTAGGCGGTGTGCCCGTCACCGTCGAGGGAGACGAGGACGCCGTTGGCGAGCTGGTCGCGCAGCTGCTTGGACCACTCGTAGATCGTCGCGGGGTCGCGCGTCGTGCCGACGACGACGATCGGGTTGCTGCCCTCGGCGGAGATCGCGTGCGGGGGGTTGTCGCCCTTCACCGGCCAGAACCCGCAGGCCACGGACCCCCACGCGAGGTACGGACCCCACGTCGGCGCGACCTTCGAGAAGGTCTCCTCGTAGCCCTCGTACGTCTCGAGGTCGGGGCTGTCCGGCCGGTCGAGGCAGTTCACGGCGTAGATGACCTCCATGATGTTGCCGCTGTACCCGCCGCCGGGGACCCGGTCCGCGTACGTGTTGGCCAGTCCCATGAGGGAGGCGCCGTTGCCCGAGCGCGCCTCGCGCAGCGCGTCGGTGAGGATGCCCCACGAGCCCTGGTCGTACATCGCGGCCGCGAGGCCGAGGGTGGCCCACGCCTCCGTGAGCTCGGGCTCCGCCGGGTCGCCGCTGGGGAGCGGCTTGGCGTCGAGACCCGCGAGGAAGCTGCGGATCCAGGCCATGCCCTCGTCCACGGAACCACCGAGGGGGCAGCCGCCCTCGTCCACGCAGTCCGCGACGTAGGCGCGGGTGGCCAGCTCGAACCCCTTTGCCTGGCCCTCGGCGACCTGCGCGCTCGTCAGGTCGGGCGGGACGACCCCGTCGAGGACGAACCGGCCGACCCGCTCGGGGAACAGGTCCGCGTAGGTCGTGCCGAGGAAGGTGCCGTAGGACTTGCCCAGGTAGTTGAGCTGGCCGTCACCCAGGGCTGAGCGCAGGACGTCCATGTCCTTGGCCGCGTCCTCCGTCGAGACGTGGGCGAGCAGCTCCCGGTTGTTCGCCTCGCAGCCCGACGCCATGGTGCGGGCCGCCGCGAGCAGGTCCTGCTTCTCCGCCTCGTCGTCCGGAGTCGGGTCCGTGCCGAGGAAGTCGTCGAGGGCGCCGTCGCCGAGGCAGTCGATCGGTGCCGACTGCCCGACGCCCCGCGGGTCGAAGCCGACGATGTCGAACGCCGAGCGCACCGCGGGGCCGACGATGAAGTCCGCCGACCTGGCGTACTGCACTCCGGATCCGCCAGGCCCGCCCGGGTTGACGACGAGCGAGCCGATCCGCTTGCCGGGGTTGGCCGCTCGCGCCTTGAGCACCCTGATGGCGATGTCGCCGCCGGCCGGGTCGTCATAGTCGATCGGCACTCGCAGGTCGGCACACTCGAACTCGCCACATCTGGTCCAGTCGAGCTGCTGGTCGTAGTAGCCCGCTAGGACTGGCTCCGGTGACTGGGTGGTGGCCCCGACCGGTGCGGTGACAGGAACAGCGTCCGGTTCGGGCGTCGTGCACGCCGCCATCGTCGCGAGCGCCAGCACGGCAGCGGCGAGGCGCACTGCCGCCCTCCGGGCGCGCGTAGGCGCGGCGTGGCGAGACGTCATGCCGGAAACCGTAACCTGCCCGGCTGAGAACTCCCGAGTACGCTCCCCCGGGGCGCTGTCCCTCGCGTCCCATAGGCTCCACCCGTGAGCCAGACCTCTGACGCGCCGCCGCACCCGGACGCGGGTCGCGTCAGCACGGCCCCGGGGCTCTTCGTCTGCTTCGAGGGTGGGGACGGAGCGGGCAAGTCGACGCAGGTGCGCCTGCTCGCCGACTTCCTCGAGCGGACCGGGCGGGAGGTGCTCGTGACGCGCCAGCCGGGCGGCACCACGCTCGGCGCGCAGATCCGCGAGCTCGTCCTCCACGGCGACCACGTGTCGCCCCGGGCCGAGGCCCTGCTCTTCGCCGCCGACAAGGCACACCACGTCGACGAGCTGATCCGCCCGGCCCTGGCCGCGGGCCGAGTCGTCATCACCGACCGCTACACGGACAGCTCGATCGCCTACCAGGGGGCAGGGCGGGAGCTCGGGGCCGAGGAGATCAGGCAGTTGCAGCACTGGGCCGTGGGAGGGCTGTTGCCCGACCTCACCGTCGTTCTCGACGTGACCCCCGAGGTCGGCCGCGCCCGTCGCGGTGACGTGCACGACCGGCTCGAGTCGGAGGCTGACGACTTCCACCACGCCGTGCGCCAAGGTTTCCTCGACCTCGCGGCCCGCGATCCCGAGCGGTACGTCGTCGTCGATGCCAGTCTGCCCGCCGAGGAGATCCGGGCGCGGGTGCTCGTGCGGCTCGAGGAAGTCCGGAAGGAGCGTCGATGACCGTCTGGCGAGACCTCGTTGGCCAGGAGCCCACGGTAGAGGTGCTCTCCCGCGCCGTGGCCGTCGAGGGAGCGATGACCCACGCGTGGCTGTTCACCGGGCCGCCGGGATCGGGCCGGTCCAACGCCGCGCGGGCCTTCGCGGCCGCCCTGCAGTGTCCGGAGGGCGGTTGTGGCGACTGCCGTGAGTGCCGGACCGCCCTCGACGGCTCCCACGCGGACGTCAACGTCGTCGCGACCGAGGGCCTGTCGATCCAGGTCCGTGACACGCGCGACCTCGTCCAGGAGTCCGCGCTGCGGCCATCGGTCGGCCGGTGGCGCGTCATCATCATCGAGGACGCCGACCGGCTCACCGAGCGAGCGGCCGATGCGCTCCTCAAGGCGCTCGAGGAGCCGACCCCGCGCACGGTCTGGATGCTCTGCGCGCCCAGCCTCGAGGACGTCATCATCACGATCCGCTCGCGCTCGAGGCACGTCCGGCTGCGGACCCCGCCGGTGCATGCCGTCGCCGAGCTCCTCCAGCGGCGCGACGGGGTCGACCCGCCGATGGCCCTGCACGCAGCTCGCGCGGCGCAGTCCCACATCGGGCTGGCCCGGCGGCTGGCCAAGGACGAAGGCGCCCGGATCCGGCGGCGGGACGTCATCGCGATGGCGACGAAGATCGTCGGGGTCGGCGACGCCATCGACGCCGCCACCGACCTGGCCCAGATCGCCGGTGAGGAGTCGGCCGCTAGCACCGCAGAGCGGGACGCCGCCGAGCGGGCGCGCCTGCTCGAGACGCTCGGTGCCGACCCGACGGCACGCACCCAGCCTCCCCACATCCGCGCCCAGGTCGCCGCGCTCGAGAAGGAGCAGAAGACCCGGGCCACCCGGCACGCACGCGACATGATCGACCGGTCGCTCATCGACCTCATGTCCGTCTACCGTGACGCGCTCGTGCTGCGCCTCGGGTCGAACGTCGACCTGGTCAACCCCGACGCCATGGACAAGGTCCGCTCCCTGGCCAGCGTCTTCACCGCGGAGCAGCTGCTCGGCGCGCTCGACGCCGTCACCGAGGCGCGAGACCGGATCAATGCCAACGTCCCGCCCCTGCTCGCCCTGGAGGCGATGGCCCTCCAGCTGCGGGTCCCCCGCGACCTCCACCACTGAGGCCCGCTGACCCGGCGCGCTGACCCGGCCCGGGCGTGACCGGGCGTCCGAGCGGCACCCAGCCCAGCGGCATACGACCAGACCACAACGCAACACACCGAGTAGGTCACGACGCACCCGGAACGGATGCCGGTGTGTCGTGACCTACTCGGTGTGTTGCGGGGTGGTGGGCGCTCGGGAGTCAGCGGCGCTTGAGCAGCTCCTCGGCGATCTGCACGGCGTTGAGCGCGGCGCCCTTGCGGAGGTTGTCGCCCACGACGAAGAGCACCAGGCCCTTGCCCTCGGGAGCGGCCTGGTCGGCACGGACGCGGCCCACGAAGACCTCGTCGCGGCCCGTCGCCTCGAGCGGGTTGGGCACGTCGGTGACGATGACGCCGGGCGCGTTCTTGAGCAGGTCGAGGGCCTCCTCCGGGGAGATGTCCTCGGCGAACTCGGCGTGGATCGCGAGGCTGTGCCCGGAGAAGACCGGCACCCGCACGCAGGTCCCCGACACCCGCAGGTCCGGAGCATGCAGGATCTTGCGCGACTCGTTGCGCAGCTTCTGCTCCTCGTCGGTCTCGAGCGACCCGTCGTCGACGATCGACCCTGCGAGCGGCACGACGTTGAAGCCCACCGGCACGGCGTAGATCTGCGCCTCGGGCACCTCGACCGAGCGGCCGTCCAGCGCGAGACCCGTCGGGTCCCCGGCCGCATAGCCGCCGCGCAGCTGGCGGTCGAGCTCCTGCACACCCTTGCCACCAGAGCCGCTCACCGCCTGGTAGCTCGAGACGTGCAGCCGCACCAGGCCGGCCTGGTCGTGCAGCGGCTTGAGCACCGGCATGGCGGCCATCGTCGTGCAGTTCGGGTTGGCGACGATCCCCTTGGGGAGGTCCTTGAGGTCGTCGGCGTTCACCTCGGAGACGACGAGCGGGACCTCGGGATCCTTGCGCCACGCGCTCGAGTTGTCGATGACCGTCGCCCCGGCCGCAGCGACCTTGGGGGCGAACTCCTTGCTCGTCGTGCCTCCGTTGGAGAACAGGGCGATGTCGAGGCCGGAGAAGTCGGCGATCGCCGTGTCCTCGACCTCGATGTCCTTGCCCTTGAACGGGATCTTCGTGCCGGCGGATCGCGCCGAGGCGAAGAACCGCACCTCGTCGACCGGGAAGTCGCGCTCCTCGAGCAGGGTGCGCATGACCCCGCCGACCTGGCCTGTTGCTCCGAAGACACCTACACGCATGTCACAAGGTTACGGCCCGAGCCGGTCAGGCCCGGGCCGCTCTCACCCCTCGGTCAGCTCATCGCGGTCATGAGGCGTGCCGGTCGGCATTCGCATGGATCGCGTCCCGTACGTACTGCGCGAGCCCCGCATCGAGGTCCTCGTACGTCTTCGTGAACCGCGGGTCGGCGACGTACATGTCCCCGAGCGCCCGATGGAAGTCGTGCGAGCAGTCGTAGAAGCGCTCGTGGATCTGCAGTCGCGCCCCCTCGGCCGCGTCCATCGCCTCGGCAGAGTCGGCCGGCAACCCGGCGCGCTTGGCCGCGACGAAAGCCGACGTCACGGCCTCCTGCTCAGCCTTGATCTGCTCCCAGTCGGCCTTGGTGTAGCGCTTGGTCCGCGCGGTCGACTGCTTCCATGCGTCGGTGTCGCCCCAACGCTCCTCCGCCTCCTGCTGGTACTCGTCCTTGAAGCCGTCACCGAAGAGCTCCTTCAGCTCCTCGGTCGTGGCTGGCTGGTCACTCATCTCTCTCTCCAGTGCTCGATCGATGGCTGCCACGAGCTCGGTCAGCTCGCCCAGCCTGGTCACGACCGTCTCCCGCTGGCGGTGCAGGTGCGTCTCCGCATCAGCGCCGTCAGCGAGAAGGGACGCGATCTCGTCGAGCGGCAGCTCCAGTCGTCGGTAGACGACGACCTGCTGCAGCCGGACGAGGTCCTCGTCGGTGTAGAGCCGGTAGCCCGCCCGCGAGCGCTCGCTCGGGGTGAGCAGGCCGATCTGGTCGTAGTGGTGCAGCGTCCGCACCGTCACGCCGAACAGGTCGGCCACCTGCCCCACCGTCCAGGTGGTCATCTCCTGTGTCCTTCCGGTCATGGCACGAGCGTGGCGCCTCACGTCGCGTGAGGGTCAACTCCATGGTGGCCGTATGCCGCTGAGCTCGGCAGGTGCCGGACGAACCAGGTCCGCGCGTGGCTGGCGGCCTCGGCGAGGGCGCCCGGCTCCTCGAACAGGTGGGTGGCTCCCTCGACGAGGACGAGCTCGGTGTCGCACTCCGTCATCAGGCTCTGCGCCTTGCGGTTGAGGTCGATGACGACGTCGTCGCGGCTGCCGACGATGAGCAGGCTGGGCGCCCGCACGGTCCCCAGCCTCGCGGCCGCCAGGTCCGGGCGCCCGCCACGCGAGACGACCGCGGCGATCTGGTTGCCCGGTTCGGCGGCGGCCCACAGAGCTGCGCCGGCCCCGGTGCTCGCCCCGAAGTAGCCATAGCCGTAACCACCCGTGTCGGCCCGACCGCCCAGCCAACGGGTCGCCGCGACCAACCGCCCGGCGAGCAGCTCGATGTCGAAGACGTTGGCGCGGTCCCGCTCCTCCGTGGTGGTCAGCAGGTCGATGAGCAGCGTCCCCAGCCCCGCCGCCTGGAGCACCCGGGCGACGTAGACGTTGCGGGGGCTGTGCCGGCTGCTACCGCTGCCGTGCGCGAAGACGACGACTCCGCGGGCTCCGGCAGGCACGGTGAGATGACCCTCGATCGACACGGACCCGGCGGGAATGACGACGTCCTCGTCCGCGTCGCCGTCCGATGACCCCGCTGCTGTGAGCGCCCGTTCACGTGCCTGCTCGAGCAGGCTACCGACCTCGTCGTCGGTCGTCGGGGAGAAGTCCCGGTAGTGGGCCCCCACGGCGCGGAAGGACCTGGGCGCCGAGACGGCGACGACCTCGTCCACCTCGGGTCCCGCCGCCAGCTCGCGAGCCGCCTGGGCCGCCACGACCGGGACGGCGAGCACCACCCGGGCGGCACCGAGCTGGCGGGCCACCCCGCAGGCGACCCGAGCAGTGGCGCCCGTCGCGACGCCGTCGTCGACGACGATCGCCACCTTGTCGCGCAGGTCGATCCGCGCCTGTCCACGCCGCAGGCGCGCCACGCGGGCGTTGAGCATCTCCCGTTCACGACCCTCGACCGATTCGACGTCGGCGGAGGTGATCCTGCCCCGGCCGATGAGGTTCCGGTTGAGGAACTGGGCACCATCCTCGCCGATGGCACCCATCGCGAGCTCGGGCTGGTGGGGGACACCCAGCTTGCGGACCACGATGACGTCGAGGGGCAGGTCGAGCGCCTTGGCCACCTCGGCAGCAACTGGCACGCCTCCACGGGGCAGGCCGAGGACGACGGCGTCCTGCCCGCGGAAGGACTCCAGCCGCGTCGCGAGCTGGGCACCAGCATCGACCCGATCAGCGAACACCATCCTCGGCGGCCTCCTCCGCGCCATCGGTGCACCCCGCTCCGGATGCCTCACCTCCAGCATCGCGCCATGGGCGAGGCGGGGCCACCGAGTCCATGGCCTTCTTCCTGGGCGTGCCGATCGTCCAAGGCCCGCGTCTCGATCGGGGCACCTCGCTCAGCTGGTTGGCGACCTGCCCCTGCGGGTACTCGGCAGCCATGCCATCACCAGCCCGATCGGCGCGAACCCGGGGTGCCTCCGCTGCCACGGCGGGCGCCCATGACCGCACCTTGACCAGCACCGACCAGCTGCGGCGCGTCACGGTCGTGGCCGCGGAGCTCTTCTGCATCGTCGGCACGCTCGTCGGGACCGGCGTCCTCGGACAACGCGTCGAGGAGTCCGCCGGTGGCGCACTGTCGGACGAGGCAACACTCGTCGCACCGGCGGGGCCGGCCTTCTCGATCTGGACGCCGATCTACCTGGGACTGCTGGCGTACACCGTGTGGCAGTTCCTGCCGCGAAACGCCTCCCGTGAGCGAACGCGACGGACCGGCTGGCTGGCCGCAGCCTCCATGGCGCTCAACGCGACGTGGCTGCTCGTCACCCAGGCTGACTGGGTCTGGGCCAGCCTGGTCGTCATCGTGGCACTGTTCGTGAACCTCCTCGTGCTCGTGTCCCGCCTGGGCCGCGAGCCGGCGTCCGGAGTCCTGGAGCGCATCGTCGTCGACGGCACGTTCGGGCTCTATCTCGGCTGGGTGACCGTCGCGACGGCCGCCAACCTCGCCGCTGCGGTCATCAGCTCCGACCTCGACCTGGGCGTGGACGACAACCCGTTCGTCGCCGTGGCGGTGGTGGCCGTGGTGGCGACGGCCGGGGTCCTCCTCGCCCGTCGCCTCGGCGGCCGCTGGGCCGTGGGGCTCGCCCTGGCCTGGGGCTTTGGCTGGATCGCCTTTGGCCGCTTCGCCGACGAGCCGCGCTCCACCGCCACCGCGATCGCGGCGGGGGCCGCGGCAGTCGTGGTCCTGGTCGCGACCGCCTGGTATCGACGGCGCAGGCCGCAAGGGCGGCTCGGGTGACCGGAGGACACCGAGGACGTGGTCATGGCGCGCGCCTGCACGCGCTCGGGCCGCACGGCCGAGGCGTTGCCCGCCCGCTCCCCACGGGTCGCTGAGCGCGGAGGAGCGCGGAAGAGCTCAGCGGCATACGGCATCTGTAAATTGTTTGAAGAATCTTTGTCGAAGGTGCATCCAAGGTTGCTTCCCCGACGGAAGTAGGGGCAGGACGGTCACCAGACCCGTCCGGTTCGAAGACCGAACCGATCTCCCGTCCCGGAAGGACACCCTCATGAAGATCCTGCGCACCTCCGCCGTCCTCACCCTGGCGCTCGCCCCGGCCGCCTTCGCGCTGCCGGCCCACGCAGCAGACGAGGCCAGCGTCTCGATCCTGCACGGCGTTCCCGGAGCGACCGTCGACGTCTACGCCAACGGCGACTCGCTGCTCACCGACTTCGCGCCCGGCACCCTCACGGACCCGGTCAAGCTGCCGGCCGGCGAGTACGACCTCAAGGTCACCGCTGCCGGTGCAGGCGCGGACGGGGACGCGGTCATCGAGGCGAACGACGTCGCGGTCCCCGCGGGCGCCAACATCACCGTGGTCGCGCATCTCGACGCCTCGGGCAGCCCGGTCCTCACGCCCTTCGTCAACGACACGGCCCCCATCGACGCGGGTCAGGCCCGCATCACCGTCCGCCACACGGCAGCCGCCCCGGCCGTCGACGTGCGCGCCAACGGCGACGTCGCCTTCGAGGGCCTGACGAACCCGAACGAGGTCAAGACCGAGCTGCCGGCTGGCACCATCTCGGCCGACGTCGTCCTGGCCGGCACCGACACGGTCGCGATCGGCCCGGCGGACGTCGAGCTCAAGGAGGGGACGAACACCATCGTCTACGCCTGGGGCAGCGCGGACCAGGACAGCCTGGACCTCGCGGTGCAGACCGTGAGCGGCATGCACTCGGCCCCCGACGGCGTGCCGGCCGGTGGCGGAACCAGCTCCAACGACGCCGGCCGCAACGCCCTCATCGCGGGGTCCGCCGCGCTCGCCGGTGGCATGGTCCTGGTGACGCGCCGTCGGGCGACGTCCCGCGCCTGACATGACGGCGTCCGGCTCGAGAGCGAGGGTGGCGGCCGCCGCGGCCGCCGCCCTCCTCGCGGGCACCGCAGCGGGGTGGTTGACCCATCCATCCGAGGCCGCGCCTGAGCCGGGCGGGACCTCCGCTGCGGTGACCGCTTCCGCACTGGCTCACCCGACCGAGCCATCGCCGACGACGAGCCCCACCACACCGCCGTCCACCGGGCCGCCGCAGGAGCCGCTGGGGAAGACGGCCGCGCACACGGCCGCGCGCGACGCCCGGCTGGGCGACGCGCCGGCCCCGGCGCTTCCGCCCCCGGCACGCTTCGAGGTCGAGAGCGTCGGGATCTCGATGCGCGTGCGGCCGGTGGGCGTCGCCACGGATGGGCAGATGGCTCTGCCACCGAGTCCTGCCCTCATGGGCTGGTACGAGTACGGCCCCCGACCGGGGGACACGGAGGGTGCCACCGTCCTCGCCGCCCACCGCGACATGCCGGACTTCGGCACCGGTCCGGCGGCGCGCCTCGAACGGCTGAGCAGAGGCGACCTGCTCACCGTTCGCTCCGGCTCGAACGTGCGGCGGTATCGCGTCGTCCAGGTCACGCGGCTCGAGAAGGAGGGGCTCGACCTCGAGGCCATCTTCGACAGGACCGGTCCGGCCCGCCTCCACGTGGTCACGTGCGGCGGCCGCTTCGACCCGGCGACGCGCACGTACGAGGCGAACCTCGTCGTCGTCGGGGTCCCGCTCTGATGATTGCCGCTGTATATGGTGTCTCCGTGCCCGTCCACGACGAGCCCGGAGCCGACACCGGCGAGCTGGCCCAGGCCCTGGCCGTCGGCTCTACCGACGCGCTGGCCGAGATCTACCGGCTCTGGTCGAGCCTGGTCCACACGATCGCCCTGCGCTCACTGGGCGACCCGGCCGACGCAGAAGACGTCACCCAACAGGTCTTCGTCTCTGCGTGGCACGGCCGGCACACCTTCCGACCGGAGCATGGCAGCATCCAGGCCTGGCTCGTGGGAATCACCAGGCACCGGATCGCCGACCTGCGCACCCAGCGGTACCGCAACCACCGCAACCTGCAGGCCGTGGCCCTCGAGTCGGCGGCGACACCTCCGGTCACCGACGACGCCGAATGGGCCCAGCGCCTCCTCGTCGTCCACGAGCTCGAGCGGATGGGCGACCCACGGGCCGCGGTGATCCGGATGGCCTTCCTCGAGGACCGGTCTCACGACGACATTGCGGAGGCGCTCGGACTTCCGCTCGGCACGGTCAAGAGCCACATCCGGCGGGGCCTGCTTCAGCTACGAGAGAGACTCAAGGAGGTGGATCGTGTCTCACCCTGATGACGAGCGGCTCGCCGACGCAGCGCTCGACCTCGACGGACTGGCAACCCGTGAGCACCTCGGAGGCTGCGAGGAGTGCGCCCGCACCGTGGCCGAGCTCCGGCGCACCGCCGTCCTCGTCTCGGGCAGCCGATCGGCCCTCCGCGAGCCAGACGGGTGGGAGAGCCCGCCGCCTCGCGTCTGGGACCGGATCGCTGCGACGGTCGCCGCCGACGTGGGGGGCGTCGTCCCGATCGGGGCGCGCAGACCCGAGCGAGCGATCCGTCAGCGCGGGCGAGTGTGGCCCTGGGCAGCCGGACTGGCCGCTGCGGGCTTGGTGGTCGGCCTGCTCGCTGGGCGAGCCGTCTGGGACGAGGCTGCGCCGCCGGCGACGCAGGTCGCCCAGGTCGAGCTCGGCACACTCGACACGCAGCAGCTCCTCGGCGAAGCGACCGTGATCCGCACCGACTCCGGGGTCAAGCTCGACGTCGCGACCACGAGCGCCCTCGATGCCGGCGACGGCTACCTCGAGGTCTGGCTCATCAACGGCGACGGCAAGCGCATGGTGTCGATCGGAGTCCTCGACGCCGAGACGGGCCAGTTCCCCATCAGCCAGGACCTGCTCGACCAGGGCTACGTCATCGTGGACATCTCTCGCGAGCCCTTCGACGACCAACCCGAGCACTCGGGCGACAGTCTCGTTCGGGGCACCCTTCCGGCGTAGGGCATCTCGCCACCGTCTCCGGGGCTGTCCTCCGGGGAACGCGTAGGCTCGCCTGGTGCATCGTCGCCTCGCCCTCGTCCGGCGTCCTTCACCCCGGCTCGCGGACGGGATCGTCACCCACGTCGAGCGGTCGCCGTCGGTCGACGCCGATCTCGCAGTGCGGCAGTGGGAGGAGTACTGCGCCGCACTGGAGCGTCGAGGTTGGGACGTTCTCGAGGCCCCCGCCGCCGACGACTGCCCGGACGGCGTCTTCGTCGAGGACCAGGTCGTCGTGTTCGGCGACGTCGCCGTCCTGTGCCGCTCGGGCGCGCCGGCGCGTCGAGCCGAGCAGGCTGGTCTCCGGGAGGTGCTGGAGCCGGTCGGCTACCACTGCGTGTCGATCGAGCCGCCCGGCACGCTGGACGGCGGTGATGTGCTCAAGTGGGGCCGCGATGTCTGGGTCGGGATCGGTGGCCGCTCCAACGAGGCGGGGATCGCCCAGCTGGAGCAGGCGCTGAAAGTTGCACCGACCGGCTTTCGCCTCGGGGTTCATCGGGTGCCGGTCACTCGGACGCTGCACCTCAAGTCGGCGGTCACGGCCCTTCCACTGGGCACGGTCATCGGGCACGAGGCGACGGTCGACGATGCGCGCCGGTGGCCCGACTTCCTGACGGTTCCCGAGCCAGCAGGCGCCCACGTCGTCCTGCTCGGCGGCCTGTCCGTCCTCATGTCGGCGGCCGCGCCGCGGACGGCGCACCTCTTGCAGAGCCAGGGACACGACGTGACCCTCGTCGACATCTCGGAGTTCGAGAAGCTCGAGGGCTGCGTCACCTGCCTCTCGGTGC
Source organism: Intrasporangium sp. (assembly GCF_035280925.1). Lineage (GTDB taxonomy): Bacteria > Actinomycetota > Actinomycetes > Actinomycetales > Dermatophilaceae > Intrasporangium. Next base: position 56,356 of record NZ_DATEEY010000076.1, read on the forward strand.
GCCTCCGCGGCTGAATCAGCGGCGGGCCACCCGAATGGGGGTGGGCGCATCGACGCCCTCCCCCTGATCGATCGGCTTGCGCGGCAGGGCGATCAGCGCGACGAGCGCCCCGAGGAGCGCCGCGCCCACGGCGACCAGCACTGCGAGATGCATGCCCGAGACGTACGCCGACCGCGCCGCGCCGAGGACTGCCGCACCCACTGGACCGCTGAGCTGCTCGGCCACGACCGTGGCGCCACCCAAGGTCTCTTCTGCTGCGGCCGAGGCCTCGGCCGGCAGCCCCGGTGGCAAGAGCTCCGACAGGCGCGAGCCGTAGACCGCCGCAAGGACACTGCCGAGCACAGCCATCCCGAGCGCCCCGCCGAACTCACTCGCCGTCTCGACGAGAGCCGACACCGAGCCCGCCCGGTCCTCCGGTGCGACACCAATGGCGTACTCGGTCACGAGCGTGACGACGGCGACGAGCCCGATGGCGACGAGGGACGCAGCCACCAGCACGACCCAGATGCTCGAGTCCACCCCGGCGAACCGCATGCCGGCGAACCCCAGTGCGGCCACGACGAACGCTCCGGCCATCACCGGTGGTCGCCCGACACGCGCGGCGAGGACGGCAGCAGTGGGCGCTGCGCCGCCGACGACGAGGGAGGGAACCAGGCTCCAGAGAGCCGCCTCGAGTGCGCTGTGGCCGAGCACGGACTGGATGTACTGGGTGGTGATGATCGCGCTGCCCATCATCCCGAACATGCCGATGACCTGGATCGCGACAGAGCCGCCGAAGCCCTTGACCCGGAAAAGGGCGAGGTCGACCATCGGCGAGGGCACGACCCCCTGCCGCCACAGGAAGACCAGGGCGGCGGCAACCCCAACGGCAAGGTACGCGAGCAGTTCCGGGGCCCAGCCGTCAGCCGCGAACTCCTTGAGCGCCTGGATGGTCGGCAGGATCGCGGCCAGGGAGAGAAGCGAGCTGAGCAGGTCGACCCGTGCCGCCTCGTTGCGGGACTCGGGGAGCAGCGCGGGGCCGATCACGAGCAGGAGCAGCATGAACGGCACGTTGATGAGGAAGACGGAGCCCCACCAGTAGTGCTCGAGGAGGAAACCCGCGACGACCGGGCCCAGTCCGACGCCGCCCGCCAGGACGGCCGACCAGACTCCGACCGCCTTGGCGCGCTGAGCGGGATCAGCGAAGACGTTGCGGATGATGGCGAGCGTGCTCGGCATGAGCGTCGACCCGCCCACGCCGAGCAGAGCACGCGCGAGGATGAGCCACTCGGCGCTCGGCGCGTAGGCCGCGAGCACCGAGGCCGCGCCGAACGCCACCGCACCCAGCAGCAGCAGCCGGCGACGACCGATGCGATCGGCCACGTTGCCCATGGTCAGGAGCAGCCCGGCGAGGACGAAGCCGTAGATGTCGAAGATCCACAGCAGCTGGGTGGCGGTCGGCTCGAGCGCCGCCGCGATACTCGGCACGGCGAAGAAGAGCACCGACACGTCCATGGAGACGAGGAGCAGTGGCAGGCAGAGGACGGCGAGTGCGGTCCACTCGCGGCGTCCGGCAGTGGAGGATGCCATGGCAGAACCTAACTGTGTAGGCAGCATAGTGTTTATGCCGCACACCAAAACTAAAGTGGAACTGCGTATGACGCAAGCACTTAGTTACACTCGCCTCATGACCCCGCTGCCGCGCTACCTCCAGCTCCTCTGGGGCCGCGAGCCGGAAGGTCGCCGCGGGCCCAAGCCGGGCCGCAGCATCGAGGAGATCGGCGCGGCGGCCAACGCCATCGCCGACCGCCAGGGTCTGGGCGCCGTCTCGATGAAGTGCGTCGCCGAGGCCGTCGGGTTCACCACCATGTCGCTCTACCGATACGTGGACAGCAAGGAGGACCTGCAGGCGGTCATGCTCCACGTCGCCTATGGACCGCCGGCCGTGAACTACAGCGGCTTGGACTGGCGCGCCCGGATCTCGCTGTGGGCCAAGCAGATTGCTGACCGGCGTATGGCTCACCCGTGGACCGTGGAGTTGACCCAGGTCGCGCCACCACTGACCCCCAATGCCCTCGCGTGGATGGAGGCCGGGCTCGAGGCCCTGGCCGGGACGCCGCTCAGCAGCCAGCAGCGGCTGTCGGCCATGCTCGCCATCGATGTCTGGAGCCAGAACCACGTCCGCCAGTCGAACCAGATGGGCCTGGTGGGGCACCCCGAGCCCGACTCAGCCCAGGCCAACTACCTCGCGATCATCGGGCAGCTCATCGACCCGGAACGCTTTCCGAACCTCGCCGGCGCGGCCCCCGAAGCCCTCGATGACGACGACGAGGACTTCTACGTGGAGGAGTTCGACCGCGGCCTGACGTTGTTGCTCGACGGCATCGAGGCCATGATCGCCCGGTCGCGCTGAAGCGACCCTCCTCGTCGAGTGTGCAGTCCGCGCGCGGGCCGTCCCCTCAGGCCGTATGCCGCTGGGCTCGCACCGCGTCGAGTGTGCAGTCCGCGCCCGCGGCCACTCGGCGCGAAGCGCACACTCGACGGGGACCTCGGCGGCGCCTACTGCCAGCCACCCCTCCGGCCGTATGCCGCTGGGCCCGCTCTTCGTCAAGTGTGCAGTCCGCGCCCGCGGCCACTCGGCGCGAAGTGCACACTCGACCGGGACCCCGGCGGCGCCTGGCGCGAAGTGCACGCTCGACGGGGACCCCGGCCGCTCCTAGCGCCAGCCGGCCTCGTCGACACCGCCGGGGACGTCGGCCTCGGGGTCGTAGGGCGTGCGGGTGAAGCGGAACGACGCGAGGTCGAGGTGTGAGACCGTGCCGTCGCCGCGGCGGATCATCCGCAGTGGCTCCCCGGTGTAGTAACCGTCGAGGCCCACCCACTCGTCGGGGCCGACTCGCTCGAACCGCGCGCCACGCCCCTCGCCCGGCTCGCCGAGGACGAGGTGCTCGCCGACCACCTTCGCCACCGTCACGGCCGGGCCCCAGTGCCACATGCCGACCAGCTCCAGCACGGCTGGGTCACCCGCCGCGTGCCAGGGCTCCTGGGACTTCGGCTCGCGATCCATGAACTCGGTGAGCAGCGGGGCGACCTGCGGGCCGAAGGGTCCGGCGGTGGAGTTCGTGAAGGCGACCAGTCCGTCCCCCGACTCGAGGTCGACCCGCAGCCCCGCGAGGAAGCCCGGCATGGAACCGCCGTGCCCGGCCAGTCGCCGGCCCTCGATGTTCCACACCTGCCACCCCAGCCCGTGCGCGGACGTCCACGGCTGGCCCGGGTTGTCCCCGACCACGTGCGGCTCCAGCATCTCGTCGAGGGTGTCGCGAGCGAGCACGTCGCCCGTGTCACCACCGAGGAAGGCGGCCCACGTGGCGAGGTCCTCCACCGTGGTCCACAGCTGTCCGGCCGGCCCCATCGCGCCGCCGTCGTGCTCCGGCTCGGGCAGCAGCACGTCGGCGAACGGATGCACCGCCCAGCCGGGCGCCGCCTTGCCCGACGGCCGCGTCGTCGTGCGGTCCATGCCGAGCGGCTCGAGCAGGTCCCGCCGCACGACCTCGAACCAGTCGACACCGTGCGCGCGAGCCAGCAGCTCGCCGAGCGCTCCGTACCCGACGTTCGTGTAGTGGAACCGCCGGCCCGCGGGGAACCGCTGGACCACCGGTGACGCGGCGAGCTCGTCCCAGGACGCACCGGGGGTCCGCTCCCACCACGGCCCGTTCGTCTCCGCCTGGATGCCGGCAGCGTGCGACAACAGCTGCGCGATCGTGGCCCGTCCCACCTGTGACCCCGGCACGTGCTCCTCGAACCGGTCCTCGAGATCGAGCAGACCGGCGTCGCGCAGCCGCATCACCGCGACCGCGACGAAAGGCTTGGTGATGGAGCCCATCCGGTACTGCGTGTCGAGGTCGGCCGGCTCGCCTCCGAGCCGGCCGTCGAGGGTGCCGACAGCGTGACCCCAGACGAGGCGGCCGTCGCGCACGATGCCGGCAGCGGCAGACGGCAGCCGGGCCTCCCGCTGGATCCCGGTGAGGCGCCGGTCGAGGTGGCGCGCGGTCGAGGGGTCGATGGGCTGGGCCTCGGGGTCGTTCGTCACCCGGCCACCCTAGTGAGGGCTCGCAGGCACGGTGGCGAGGACGACGTCGAAGCGAGTCCGTGCCCACTCCGTGTCGCCGAGCTCGCGCCCGTCGGGAGTCGGCGTCCCCGGGGGCTGGACCGCGAAGTCCCTGACGAGGGATTCCTTGACCCCGAAGACGCTGTCGTGCGTGAGGTATTCGTCGCCGGCCACGAAGATGTGCGTCACGAGCGTCCGGTGTCCCTCCGCAGCGACCATGAAGTGCAGGTGCGCCGCTCGCATCGGCGAGCGGCCGACGGCCTGGAGCATCCGCCCGACCGGCCCGTCGTGAGGGATCGGGTAGGGCGTCGGAGTGACGGCCCAGAAGCGGTAGCCACCGTCCTCGTCCGTGAACAGTTGGCCCCGGGCGGCGGTCCGGTCGTCGCCGTACTGCACGTCGTAGCAGCCGTCCGCGTCGGCCTCCCACACGTCGATCCGCGCACCCGCGATCGGGCGGCCGGACGTGTCTGAGACGCGGCCCTCGACCCAGCACGGCTGACCCTTGGCCCCGAACGCAAGGTCGCCGCCCTGCTCGATCCGGGGCGCGCCCTCGACGAAGAACGGGCCGAACACCGTCGCCTCGGTCGCGTCGCCGACGGCCTCGTTGTTCACCGCGATCGTCTGCATCGAGAGACCGAGGACGTCCGAGAGCAGGATGAACTCCTGGCGCTTGTCGTCCGTGATGTGGCCGGCCGCCGTGAGGAACTCCACGGCAGCCGACCACTCCTCCTCCGTCAGACGGGCCTCGCGCACGAACGCGTGCAGGTGACGGGTGAGGGCCTGCATGAGCTGGCGCAGGCGGGGCGACTCGGCACCGGCGAACGAGGCGACGACCTCGTCGACGAGCGCCTGCTCGCGAGCGGATTGCTCGGGTGAGACGGCGGGCGGCTGGGCTGGTCCCGGCTCGGCGGGGCCGGTCGAGGGGGTCATCGGTCGCTCCTGGCGGTTGCGGGAAGCCCCGCCCAGGCTGCATGGAGCAGCTCGGACACGGACTCGGTCGTGACCGGAGCCGGGTTGGACTCCGGGATGGCGGGCAGGCAGCGTTCGACGGCGTCGGGGAGGTCGCCCTCGGCCAGGCCGTGGTCTCGCAGGGCGCGGGGTGCCTCGAGCCGGTCGTACAACGCAGCAAGCGCGTCGACCGCGGCAACCGGACCAGTTCGAGCGTCGGCGACGGGCTGCCCCAGGGCTGCGGCGAGACGGGCGGCCAGCAGGGGGACCGCCGGCGCGTTGTGGGCGAGGACGTGTGGCAGGACGATCGCGTGGGTCTGCGCGTGGGGCAGGTCGTAGGCACCGCCGAGCACATGACAGATCTTGTGGTGCATCCCCGAGCCGGCCGAGGCGAACGCGACCGCCGCCAGGTAGCACCCGTAGAGCGCCTGGTCCCGGCCCGGTGCGCCGGTCGGGTCGTCCACGACGAGTGGCAGGCCCTCGGCGAGGGCGCGGGCCGCCTCGAGGCCAAGGGCCCGGTTGATCGGGTCGGCGTGCGGCGCCCACAGGCTGTCGACGCAATGCGCCAGGGCATTGAGGCCGGACGCGACACTGAGGTCTACCGGCAGCGACGTCGACAGCTCGCTGTCGTAGACGACCGCGACGGGGAGCACCCGCGGATCCACCCCGGTGCGCTTGACGCGCCCCTCGGTCAGGCCCCACACCGGGGTGGCCTCCGAGCCGGCGTACGTCGTCGGGACCGCGACGATCGGCAGGCCGCTTGTCATCGCGACGGCCTTGCCGAGGCCCGTCGTGGACCCTCCTCCGATGGTGACGATGACGTCGACGGCAGCCTGGGCGGCCGCCGCGCGCGCCCGTTCGGCGAGCTCAACCGGAACGTGCTGACGCACCTCCCGCCAGCGCAGGGCGACCGGCAGCCCGGACGTGACCCGGTCGACGAGCGTGGGCTGGGAGTCGAGCGTGGGCTCGGAGTCGAGCGTGGGCTCGGAGTCGAGCGTGGGCTGGGAGTCGAGCGTGGGCCCGGAGTCGGACGCGATGACCATGATGCGCTGTGCCCCGAGTCGCGCGACCTCGCCGGCGACCCGGCTCGCCGCACCACCCCGCTCGAGGGCCACGCGCTGCGGCAGGGTCTCGTGGTCGAAGGACAGCCCGGTCACTCCCTCAGTGTCCACGAGGCGACCCAACCCCGCGCGAAGGCCACCCGCGTTCGGGAGCGAGCTCAGCGGCATACGGCATCCAGCACTTCTGGCGTGGCGAAGGGCACCCCGGCAGGATGGGGAGGGCGTCCCCAAGGCGGCGACTCATCCGATATCTTGATGTCAAGATTTCTCATGATCTCTCTCAGAAACCTCGGAATGGAGCTCAGGTGACGGACTCAACAATCATCTACACGTACACCGACGAGGCCCCCGCGCTCGCCACGGCGTCGCTGCTGCCGATCGTCCAGGCGTTCGCTGGCAAGGCGGGCGTCGAGGTCGAGACGCGCGACATCTCCCTCGCGGGCCGCATCCTCGCGGCGTTCGACCTGGCACCCGACGCGCTCGCAGAGCTCGGCGCGCTCGCCAAGCGACCCGAGGCGAACATCGTCAAGCTGCCCAACATCTCGGCCTCGATCCCGCAGCTCAAGGCGGCCGTCAAGGAGCTCCAGGACGAGGGCCACGCCGTCCCCGACTACCCGGACAACCCGACGACCGACGAGGAGAAGGCCACCCGTGCGGCCTACGACAAGGTCAAGGGATCAGCTGTGAACCCCGTTCTGCGAGAGGGCAACTCGGACCGCCGCGCACCCGCCTCCGTGAAGAGTTACGCCCGCAGGCACCCCCACTCGATGGGTGCGTGGTCCGCGGACAGCGAGACCAACGTCGCGACGATGGACGGCGGCGACTTCCGCCACAACGAGGAGTCCGTGGTCCTCGACCAGGACGACACGCTGCGCATCGAGCACGTGGCGCCTGATGGCACCACCACGGTGCTCAAGGAGTCGCTGCCCGTCCTCGCCGGCGAGGTCGTCGACGGCACGGTCATGAACGTCGCCGCGCTCCGCGAGTTCCTCACCGCACAGGTGGCACGCGCCAAGGAGGAGGGCGTCCTGTTCTCCGTCCACCTCAAGGCGACGATGATGAAGGTCTCCGACCCCATCATCTTCGGTCACGCCGTCCGCGCCTTCTTCCCAAGCGTTTTCGAGACGTATGCCGCTGAGCTCGCTTCCGTCGGCGCCTCTCCGAACGACGGGCTGGGTGCCGTCCTCAAGGCCCTCGAGGCCCTGCCGGAGGGCAAGCGCTCCGAGATCGAGGCGGCCGTCAAGGCCGGCTTCGAGGAGGGGCCGGCCATCGCGATGGTCAACTCGGACAAGGGCATCACCAACCTGCACGTCCCGAGCGACGTCATCGTCGACGCGTCCATGCCGGCGATGATCCGCACGTCGGGCCACATGTGGAACGCCGCAGGCGAGGAGCAGGACACCCTCGCGGTCCTGCCGGACAGCTCCTACGCCGGGATCTACCAGGTCGTCATCGACGACTGCCGCGCGAACGGCGCCTTCGACCCGGCCACGATGGGCTCGGTCGCCAACGTCGGACTCATGGCGCAGGCGGCCGAGGAGTACGGCAGCCACGACAAGACCTTCGAGATCGCGGCCGACGGCGTGGTGCGGGTCGTGAACGGCGCCGGTGACGTGCTGCTCGAGCACGAGGTGTCGACCGGTGACATCTGGCGCGCCTGCCAGACCAAGGACGTGCCGATCCGCGACTGGGTCAAGCTCGCGGTGACGCGCGCGCGGGCGACGGGGGTACCGGCCGTGTTCTGGCTGGACGAGGGCCGGGCCCACGACGCGAACCTCATCGCCAAGGTCAAGGAGTACCTCGGTGAGCACGACACGTCGGGCCTCGACATCCAGATCCTCAAGCCGACCGAGGCGATCGCCTTCTCCCTGGAGCGGATCCGCAAGGGAGAGGACACCATCTCGGTGACCGGCAACGTGCTGCGTGACTACCTCACCGACCTGTTCCCGATCCTCGAGCTCGGGACGTCGGCCAAGATGCTCTCGGTCGTCCCGCTCATCGCGGGCGGTGGACTCTTCGAGACCGGTGCCGGCGGCTCGGCCCCGAAGCACGTGCAGCAGCTCGTCGCCGAGAACTACCTGCGTTGGGACAGCCTCGGCGAGTTCCTGGCCCTGGCCGTCAGCCTCGAGCACTTCGGGGAGGTCACGGACAACCCCCGCGCCAAGGTCCTCGGCGACGCGCTCGACCGCGCCACCGGGAAGCTGCTGGACGAGAACAAGTCGCCCGCCCGCCGGGTCGGCCAGATCGACAACCGCGGCAGCCACTTCTATCTCGCCCTCTACTGGGCGCAGGAGCTGGCCGGCCAGACGGCGGATGCCGAGCTCGCCGACGCCTTCACGGAGGTCGCCGCACAGCTGGCCGAGCAGGCCGCGGCCATCGATGCCGAGCTCATCGCCGTCCAGGGCCGGCCAGCCGACATCGGCGGCTACTACAAGACCGACGCCGACAAGGTGGCCGCGGTGATGCGCCCATCGCAGACGTTCAACGACATCATCGCCACCCTCGCCTGACCCGCCCTGCCGCCGCCCAGACCCCAACCTCGGTTGGAGGTATTGCCTCGCCCCAGAGAGCGAGGCAATACCTCCACCGGCGGGCTGGATCAGTCGGCGAGGAACTGCTTGCGCAGCTCGTCGACGAGGACCTTGCCGGTCGCGTTGCGGGGCAGCTCGTCGACGATGCGGACCTCGCGCGGCAGGGCCTGGCGGGAGACGAGCGGCATGAGTCCCAGGGTCAGGAGCACGTGGGCCGCGCGTTCGCTGGAGGCGAGCAGAGCGGCATACGTCATCTCCCCACGCTCCTCGTCGACGACGGCGACGGCGTCCGGCGACCGCGCCGCGGCCTGCCGGATCTCCCC
>NZ_DATEEY010000077.1:0-2429 GCF_035280925.1 Intrasporangium sp.
GTCCTTCCCGGTCTCCTCCTCGTCCTCGGTGGTGTCCTGCTCTGGGCCCTGATGGAGGGGACCACTCTCGCGTGGGGCATCTTCACGGCCAGCGTCGTCGTCGCCGTGGCCGGCGTCGCCCTTCAGTACCTTCTCCCCGGCCGCCGGATGCGTGAGCGAGGTGTCGCGTCCTCGACGCTCGCTCTGGCCGTTCTCCTCGGACTCGTCGGGATGTTCGTCATCCCGTTCGTGGGCGCCTTCGTAGGGTTCGTGCTCGGCATCTACCTCGTTGAGCTGGGTCGCAACGGGGATCGCCGCCAGGCCTGGGAACGCACGAAGCATGCTCTGGTCGGGGTCCTCCAGAGTGTCGGCATCGAGCTCGTCGCGGGACTGGGGATCGCCGCGCTCTACGTCGCGGGTCTGCTCGCCTCCTGAGCGCGTCCCTCGCGAGCGGCCCGAGAGACGCCAGCCCAAGAGACGCTCCGAGCCCGCCGGGGCTGGTCGACGCTCGAGGTCAGTGGTCGTTGTGGTCAGAGGTCGTTCTCGCGACTCACGGGTTGTTCTCGCGACGCTCCCAGCGCTCGTCGAGACGGTCCATGAAGGATCGTGAGCCCTTCCGGCGCGAGTCCTTGGCCCGCCCCTGGGTGCCGTCGGCGCGGACGACGGCGAGCCGGGCCTTGCGCGGTGGCGTGGCGGCGAAGACGGCCGAGGCGACCATGACGGCGAAGCCGATGGCACCGACCCACATCGTCGTGTTGACGCCCACGAGCACCAGGCCGAGACCGGCGACGACCCCGACGGCACCGATGACCCACCGGCGACGCTGGAGCGACGCGAGGGAGCTGCCCTGCATCTGCGAGGCGAACTTCGGGTCCTCGGCAGCGAGAGCCTGCTCCATCTGTTCGAGCATCTTCTGCTCGTGGTCTGAGAGGGGCACGGATCCTCCCGTTGTCGGCCCGGGACGTCCGGGCGGACGTCCCATGTTGTCCCTGAGCAATCAGGATAGGTCGCGAGGTGGCCTGGCGGAAGCCGATGTGTCACGTTGAACCAGACTCGCTGGCCTCACGGCACCGGAACCGAACCTCGAACGGGCCCGGTCGACCGCCCGGTCGGCGTCACGCCACCCGTGCTCGGGCTCCCCGATGACCCCCTGGATCGGCGCGCGGTCCGCCTCGACGAGCTTCTCGAGCCGGACCCCCACGAGCCGGATCCTCGCGCGCTGGAGTCCTAGGGCGTCGAAGAGCCCCACCGCGGCGTCGTGCACGGTGCGTCCGCTGTCGGTGGGCTCACGCAGGGTCCGTGACCGGGTGATGGTCGTGAAGTCACTGAACCTCACCTTGAGGGTGACGGTCCGGCCGGTGAGCCCCGCGGCCCGCATCCGGGCTGCGGTGCGCTCGCTGAGCGCGAGGAGGTGGCGGTGGATCTCCGTGGCGTCGTCGATGTCGTAGTCGAACGTCTCGTCGCTGCCGATGCTCTTCTCGCGCTGCTCACGTTCGACATGGCGGGGGTCGCGACCCCACGCCAGCTCGTGGAGGTGGTGCCCCGCCGCCTCCCCGAGGCCGCGCACGAGGGTCGTGAGCGGTGTGTGCGCGATGTCGGCGACGGTCCGCAGGCCGAGCCGGACGAGCGCTTCCTCGGTGCGCTCCCCCACTCCCCACAGCGCCCCGACCGGGAGCTGCTGGACGAACGGCACGACCTCGTTCCGCGGCACGACGACCATCCCGTCGGGCTTGGCGAGGCCGGATGCGAGCTTGGCGACGAACTTGCTCGGCGCGACCCCCACCGAGCACGTGATGCCCTGCTCGTCGTGGACGGTGTCGCGGATGTGCTGGCCGATCGTCGCCGGGCTGCCCATCCGCCGGACCGCGCCCGAGACGTCGAGGAAGGCCTCGTCGAGGGAGAGCGGCTCGATGACCGGGGTGACCGAGCGAAAGGTCTCCAGAACGGCCGCCGAGATCGCCGAGTACCGGGAGTGGTCGGGCGGCAGGACCGTGGCCTGCGGACACAGGCGGCGGGCTCGGGCCATCGGCATCGCGGAGGTGACGCCGAAGCGGCGTGCCTCGTAGGTCGCCGAGAGCACGACCCCGCGGTTGCCACCCCCGATGATCACCGGTGTGCCGGTGAGCTCGGGGTGGGAGAGCAGCGTCGCGGAGGCGTAGAACGCGTCCATGTCGACGTGGAGGACGGTGCAGCCGGTGTCGTCGGGCGGCTCGGCGGAGGCCCGCGAGGGGAGGGCGTACTGGCGACGGCTCATCGGTGACCCTGGCCGACGTCAGTCCCGGGTGGCGAGGACGTGCCGCACGCTGCCGAGCGCCCCGAGGAGCGGGTGGTCCGGATGGTGGCTCGCGACCTCCTCGAGCTCGAGGAGCGCGGTGCGGTCGGCCTCGGAGTCGACGAGCGCCGACGGGACGAGGTCACTGAAGATGCGCACGCCGTGGCTGTCGACGGGG
>NZ_DATEEY010000078.1:0-87501 GCF_035280925.1 Intrasporangium sp.
TCGGCAGCGGGCGCCTCAGCAGCCGGAGCCTCAGCAGCCGGAGCCTCAGCAGCCGGAGCCTCGGCAGCGGCGGCCGCCGCCTCGGCGTAGAGCTCGCGCTCCCACTCGGCCAGCGGCTCCTCGGTGCCGGCCTCGGTGCCGGAACGACCGGTCGCACGCTGGACCAGGCCGTCGGCCACGGCATCCGCGACGACGCGGGTGAGCAGCGCAACGGAACGGATCGCGTCGTCGTTGCCCGGGATCTTGTAGTCGACCTCGTCGGGGTCGCAGTTGGTGTCGAGGATCGCGATGACGGGCAGTCCGAGCTTGCGCGCCTCGTCGACCGCGAGGTGCTCCTTCTTGGTGTCGACGATCCACACCGCGGAGGGAACCTTGCTCATCGAGCGGATGCCGCCGAGGGTCTTCTCGAGCTTGTCCTTCTCGCGCTTGAGGATGAGCAGCTCCTTCTTCGTGTAGCCCGAGCCGGCCACGTCGTCGAAGTTCAGCTCCTCGAGCTCCTTGAGGCGCGTGAGGCGCTTGGAGATCGTCTGGAAGTTGGTGAGCATGCCACCGAGCCAGCGGTGGTTGACGTAGGGCATCCCGACGCGCGTCGCCTGCTCGGCGATGGGCTCCTGGGCCTGCTTCTTGGTGCCGACGAAGAGGATCGAACCGCCGTGGGCGACGGTCTCCTTGACGAAGTCGTAGGCGTTGTTGATGTACGTCAGCGACTGCTGCAGGTCGATGATGTAGATGCCGTTGCGCTCGGTCATGATGAAGCGCTTCATCTTCGGGTTCCAACGACGGGTCTGGTGCCCGAAGTGGACGCCGCTCTCCAGGAGCTGGCGCATGGTGACGACGGCCATGCCGTGTCCTCCTATGTGTGGTTGTTGTCAGTTGTCAGTGAGCCCGCCGCCGCGGCACCCGACCCGTCCTGCGGACCGAGCCCAGCGGCATACGTCTCACTCCTGGCGTCTGCACGCACCCCGCCCAGCTGTGTGGGACTGCCGTGGTGCGCCCCGGGGAAACCCCGGCGGAAGACGCGCGAATTCGGCCCTGCGCGTGTGAGCACACCTGACCGTGGTTCATCGTAGGCCCTGACCCGGCGCGCAGCGAAATCGTCGCGACCGACAGAATGGCCGCCATGCTGAGCGACTTGGCGGGCTGGTCGAGCTGGTGGGACACCCTTGCCGCGTTCGCTGCCCTCCTCGGTGCCCTGTTCCTGCCGGGCTGGCTGGTCGTGCGGGCGCTCGGCGCCCGCGGGCTCGAGGCCGTTGCTGTGTCCCCTGCGGTCTCGGTCGGCGTCATCGCAGCGTGGGCCACGGTTGCCCAGCGCCTCGGCATCGGCTGGAACTGGCTCGTGCTCGCCGTGGTCACGGTCGTCACCGCCGGCCTGGGATGGCTCGCAGTCCACGCCTTCGGTGGGCACGATCCCGTGCTGAGCCCGCGGCGACGCCTCCTCGGCCGGCCCGACCCCCATGTCGTCGTCGCGATCGGGCTCGGTGTCGTCATCGCCCTGGTCACGATCCTGCCCGCGATCGGTCGGCCCGACGAGCTGGTGGACAGCCCGGACGCCGTCTACCACCTGAACCGGATCCGCCTGTTCCTGGACACGGGCAACTTCTCCATCGTCCATCCGACGTTCTATCCCAACGGCTTCCACGCCTGGATCGCGACGGGCCTGCAGAGCGGGGCTGCGCCGGTTCTACCGGGGACGAACGTCGCGACCGTGATCCTCGCGGCCGTCGTGTGGCCGGTCGGCGTCGTCACGCTGGTCCGTCACGCGCTCGGCACGTCCCGCATCATCACGTATGCCGCTGGGCTGGCTTCCGCCGCCTTCGTGTCCTTCCCGACGATCCTCCTCGGGTGGGGGGTCCTCTGGCCCAACCTCATGGGGACGGCCCTGACGCCGGGTGCCCTGGCGATCATGCTCCAGGCCGCGCGAGGCGCCAAGGGTCGGCTGCGACGCGGCCAATGGCTCGGCTTCGCGGCCGCTCTGCCGGGCCTGGCGCTCATCCAACCCAACTCCCTCGTCGCGCTCGTGCTCTTCGCCCTCGTCTGGTTCGTCGCCGCACGGGTCCGAGCAGGCGTCATGGGCCACGCCTCGTGGGTGTCCGTGGCGCGCGACCTCGGCGCGGTCGCGGTTGCGGGGATCGTCGGCCTCGTGGTCGCTCCCCTGGTCTCGGAGCGCCTCGCGTCGACCCAGTCGTACGAGTGGACGGGGCACATCTCGGTCTGGAGTGCACTCGTCGAGGTCGTGGGTGGACGGTCGCAGATCCCCATCGTGCTCTGGGGGCTGCTCGGACTGATCGTCCTCGGGATCGGCTGGATCGTGTTCCGGGCGCCGGCCGCGATCCCGGTCGTCGCCATCTGGGGTACCTGCGTGGTCCTCTACGTCATGGCAGCCTCGTCCACGGCGCCGTGGACCGCCCTCATCACCGGTTACTGGTACAACGACAAGGTCCGGCTCGCCTCCCTTGCTGCGGTGCCCGGCGTGGTGCTGGTCGCGGCGGCCGCGCCCGCGGTCCGCGACCTGCTCCTCAAGGTGCCGGTCCTTCGCAGCCAGGTGCCGGCGGTCACCGTGGTGGCGCTCGCGGTCATCCCCTTCGCGACGGTGGTCTGGCAGGCGCCGACGCGCTCCGCCATGCTCGACGGGTTCTTCCGGCCGGATGACCCGACCCGCGTGATCCTGTCCCGGCAGGCCCAGGCCGACCTCGCCGTCCTCGCGGAGGAGATCCCGGCCGGTGAGGGGCTCATCGGCCGCCCGGAGAACGGCTCTCCCCTGATGCACGCGCTGTTCGGGACGAACACGTTCTACCGCTCGATCCCCATCCCCGACACGGGCGACGAGCACCTCCTCGGCACCGGCTTCGACGAGCTGACAACTCGACCGGAGGTCTGCCAGGCCCTGGCCCGGCACGGCATCCGCTGGGCGATCGACTCGCCTCACGTGTACTGGCTCGACCACCCGGAGCGGTCGTCCGGGCTCTTCGACCTGGCCTTGGTCGATGGGCTCGAGGAGGTCCGCACGGTGGGGGACTACACCCTCTACCGGATCACGGCCTGCGGCCTCGCCTGATCGAGTGAACAACTTCCGGGCGTCCGCGCCCATCGAGAGAACAACTTCCGGGCCGCGCCCATCGAGTGAACAACTCTGGGCCCCAGAAGTTGTTCACTCGATTGCGGAAGCCGGCCCAGCGGCATACGGCGTCGTAGGGTTCGGCCCATGAGCTCGCCGCTGATCTCGCGCATGCAGCCGTTCGGAACGACGATCTTCGCGGAGATGTCTGCGCTCGCGACGCGGACGGGTGCGATCAACCTCGGTCAGGGGTTTCCCGACACGGACGGACCACGGGAGATGCTCGACGCCGCGAAGGCAGCGATCGACGGCGGGCGGAACCAGTACCCGCCCGGACCCGGTGTGCCGGAGCTCCTCGACGCGATCGCCGCGCACCAGGAGCGGTTCTACGGGTTGCGTGTCGATCCCGGCAGCCAGGTGCTCGTGACGGTCGGTGCCACCGAGGCGATCGCAGCGGTGGTGCTGGCGCTGTGCGAGCCGGGAGACGAGGTCGTGACGTTCGAGCCGTACTACGACAGCTATGCGGCAACCATCGCCTTGGCCGGTGCGACCCGGCGGACCTCCGTCCTTCGCTTCCCGGACTTCGCGGTCGACGAGGCGTCGCTCCGGACCGCCTTCTCGAATCGGACGCGACTCGTCCTGCTCAACACGCCGCACAACCCGACGGGGAAGGTCTTCACCCGGGCTGAGCTGGAGGTGGTTGCGGCGCTGGCCCGTGAGCACGACGCCTGGGTGGTCACTGACGAGGTGTACGAACACCTCGTCTTCGACGACGCCCAGCACATCCCCATGGCGACCCTGCCGGGGATGGCGGACCGGACCGTCACGATCTCGTCGGGGGGCAAGACCTTCTCGGCGACCGGCTGGAAAGTCGGCTGGCTCACCGGGCCGGCTGAGGCCGTGGCCGCGGCTCGCACGGTGAAGCAGTTCCTCACCTATGTCGGGTCCGGGCCGTTCCAGCCGGCCGTCGCCGTGGCGCTCGGACTGGGCGACGACGTGTACGGCGAGCTCGCGTCATCGCTGCAGGCAAAGCGCGACCTGCTCTGCGACGCGTTGCGGGCCTCAGGCTTGACCGTGTCGCAGCCCCGCGGAACCTACTTCGTGGTCGCCGATGCGGCGCCGCTCGGTGCGGTCGACGCGCTCGAGTTCGCCCGTGGCCTGCCTGAACTGGCTGGCGTGGTGGGCGTGCCGGTGTCCGTGTTCCACGACGACCAGGAGGCGGCGCGCACCCTGATCCGGTTCGCCTTCTGCAAGCGGGACGAGGTTCTCACCGAGGCGAGCCGGCGACTCGCTGCCGCCGGGCCGAGCTGACCTCCGGTCGTCCACAACCCTCGCGCTGGTGGCCGCGTCGTCCCCAGTCCGCGCCGGGTGACCCGACGTCCCGAGCCGGTGGAGGCAGTCTCGGGTCATGGTCATCAGCAGCCAGACTGTCGCCGTCCTGGCCGGGGTGGGCCTCGCTCTCGGCCTCTCGGCGGCCCCGACGGCTCTGGGCACCGGGGAGGGGGCAGGTCCCTCGGGGTCCGCATCGTCAGCAGGAACAACTGGGCCAGCGGGCTCAGCAGGGTCACCCGAGTCAACTGCGTCGGGCTGGGCCTGGCCCGTCACCCCGACGCCGCCCACCATCGTCCGACCCTTCGACCCTCCACTCCGTCGCTGGGAGCCCGGTCACCGTGGCGTGGACCTGCTCGGCTCGGTCGGCGGGCAGGTCCGGGCGCCTGCATCGGGCCACGTGGTGTTCGCGTCGCAGCTCGCCGGTCGCGGCGTGGTCGTGGTCCGGCATGAGGGTGGGCTCCGAAGCACCTTCGAGCCGGTGGAGGCCAGCGTCGGAGTCGGCACGGCCGTCGGGAGGGGGCAGGCGATCGGGCAGGTGACCGATGGCCCGAGTCACTGTGCTCCGCAGACGTGTCTGCACTGGGGTGTGTTGCGTGGGCGCGTGTACCTCGACCCGTTGGCCTTCGTGGGCCGGGCGCCCGTGGTCCTGCTCCCGCTCGGCTGAGTCACGCTCGGGGATGGGCCTGCTCATAGCTCGCGCGAAGGCGGTCCACCGAGACGTGGGTGTAGATCTGGGTCGTCGCCAGGCTGGCGTGACCGAGGATCTCCTGGACCATCCGCAGGTCCGCTCCGCCCTCGAGGAGATGGGTGGCGGCACTGTGCCTCAATCCGTGGGGGCCCAGGTCGGGCGCATCGGGCAGGTGGCTCAGGACCTCGTGCACCAGTGACCGCACCCTACGGGGGTCGACTCGCGCCCCTCTCCGCCCTAGGAACAGGGCCGCGCCCGAGCGCGGGCCGAGCAGCCGCCGTCGCGCAGCAAGCCACCCCGCGAGGGCCCGGGCCGCGGGCACCCCGAAGGGCACCATCCGTTCCTTCGCTCCCTTGCCCATCACCCGGGCGACCCGCTGGTCCAGGTCGAGGTCGTCGACGTCGAGGGCGACCAGCTCCCCGACTCGGATCCCGCTGGCATACAGCAGCTCGAGCATCGCCTGGTCCCGGACGTGGATCGGGTCTGAGTCATCGGCGCGGGTGGCAGCGACATCGAGCATGGCGCTCGCCTCGCCCTGCTTGAGGACTCCGGGCAGCGACCGGCTGCGCCGCGGCGCCGCCAACCGGAGTGAGGGGTCCGAGTCGATCCGCCCGGTGCGAGCCGCCCATCTGAGGAAGGTGCGGGCCGCGGCGGCGTGGCGGGCGATCGTCGACCGGGCCGCGCCCCCGTCCGCCTGCTCGCCCAGCCAGGAGCGTAGGTCCGCGAGGCCGAGCTCGCCCAGGTCGCCCACGCCCCTGCCCACGGCGAAGGACAGCAGCTGGCGGACATCGGAGACGTAGGCCCGCGTGGTGTGGTCCGAGCGTCCGCGTTCGGAGCGCAGGTGTCTCTCGAAGTCGGCCAGCACGGCCGAGTCCGTGACGTCAGCTCCAGCGGCCATGGACGCACCATCGCAAACCCGGCACGGCCGGGCAAGGACCGCGGCCGAAGCTGGTGCGAGCTGACTCATCGACGCGGTGCGCGGGCCTTGCGCCAGGTTCCGTCGCGCCGCTCGGCCAGACCGAGCTCGACGAGCCGGGCGAGTGCGGCCATGGCCTGCATCGGGGCCAGCGCCGAGACGAGCGATACCTGGGCGAGGTCGACCCAGGCGCGGTGTGGCAGTCCCTCGTGGACCCTCGTCTCCTCCGGGCCCAGCTCGTCGGTCGGCAGCGTGACGCCGCGCGGTTCGTCACGGGCATCGACACCGAGATCGCCGACGAGATCGATCACGTCGGCTGTTCCGGTGACAAGGGTTGCCACACCGGCCCGGATCTGCTCGTGGCATCCAGCCGACATCATCGACGTGACCGGGCCGGGGAAGACGCCCACCGGACGGCCGAGCTCACTCGCCGTCCGCAGGGTGTTGAGCGAGCCGGATCGCAGATCCGCCTCGACGACGACCGTCCCCCTGGTCAGGGCCGCGATGAGCCGGTTGCGCTGCAGGAACCGCGTGCGCATCGGCGCGGAACCGGGGGCGACCTCGGAGAGGACGATGCCCACCTCGGCGATGCGCTCGATGAGTCTCATGTGGGCGGACGGATAGGCCCGATCGATGCCGCCTGCGAGCGCCGCCGAGGTCATCCCCTCGACCGCGAGCGCTCCTCGATGGGCTGCACCGTCGATGCCGAAAGCCGCCCCTGACACCACCGTCCAGCCGCTCTGGGCGACGCCTGCAGCCAGGTCGGTGGCGAGCTGCTCCCCGTACGCGGTGCACAGCCTGGAGCCCACGATGGCGACGGATCGGCGGGTCACCGCTGCGAGGTCCGCGGGCCCGCGCAGCCACAGGCACCACGGCGGCACGCCCAGATCGTCGAGCCGCTCGGGCCACTCGGCGTCCCCCGGCACGACGATCCGCGCTCCGACCTTGGCGGCGGTCGCGACATCACGGTCCACGTCGAGGCGCCTGACGCGCTCTGCGAAGCGGGCGAGTCGGCCGTGCCCTCCCCGGATCCGCTCCACGGTTTCGGCCGCACCATGTCGGCCCAGCAGCTCATGGACGCCCTTGTCGCCCGGCTCCACGAGTCGGGACAGCGCAACTCGGGCCAACCGCTCGTCGCTCATGCCGCCACCCCTGGCTGCCGACGGAGGGAGAGGGCCAGCTCGACCTGGTCCCGCCCCGGACGCTGCCGGCCGGAGAGGTCTGCGATGGTCCAGGCACACCTGAGGCTGCGGTCGTAGCCGCGCAGGCTGATGCTGCCGCGCTCGAGTCTGCGGTCGAGTGGAGCGGTGGCGCTGGGCGGGAGCCGCCAGGCCGACGATCGCAGGAGGGATCCGGGTACGTGCGCATTGAGCGCCCACCCCTCGACCAGCAGGCCGCGCCAGCGCTGCCGTTGCACCGCTCGGGCGGCGGCAACGCGCGCGGCCACCACACGGGTGCTCTCGCCCGGCGGTTGGGCTGCCATGGTCAGGCCCGGCGCCTGCACGTGCACCTGGAGGTCGACGCGGTCGAGGAGCGGCCCCGAGAGCTTGCCGAAGTAGCTGCGGCGCATCGCCACCGAGCACGTGCAGTCGACTCCCTGTCCCCAGCCGTTCCCGCAGGGGCACGGATTGGCCGCGAGGACGAGCTGGAACCGCGCCGGGAAGGTCACCGACTCGGTGGCACGGGCGATGGTGACGGTGCCGCGCTCGAGGGGCGTCCGCAGGGCCTGGAGGACACCCTTGTCGAACTCTGGAGTCTCGTCCAGGAAGAGCACGCCGCAGTTGGCCTGGGTGATGGCGCCCGGACGGATGTGGCCGCTGCCGCCGCCGATGATCGCGGACTGCGAGGCGCCGTGGTGTGGTGCGACGAAGGGCGGCTTGGTGATCAGGCGCACCTCGTCGAGGAGCCCCAGGACCGAGTGGATGGCCGTCACCGACATCGCCTGCTCCTCGTCGAGCGGCGGGAGCAGTCCCGGGAGCCGCTCGGCGAGCATCGTCTTGCCGGCCCCGGGTGGACCGGCAAGGAGCAGGTGGTGTCCGCCAGCGGCGGCGATCTCGAGCGCGATCTTCGCCTCGGACTGCCCGAGCACGTCGGACAGGTCGGTCGCCCTCGTCGGCGCCGCAGTCTCAGGGTGGGGCGGCTCGGCGATCGGGTCCACTGCGCGCCCCCGGGCCAGGTCACGGTAGCGCTGGACCAGCTCTCGCACGTCGGCCACGGCGTGCACCTTGAGCCCACTGACCAGCCGGGCCTCGGCCGCATTGACGGCCGGGACGACGACGTGACGCACCCCGGCGAGAGCCGCGGCATGGACCGACGGGAGGACGCCGGCCACGCCTCGAACGGAGCCGTCCAGGCCGATCTCGCCGATGTGCACGACGTCCCTCACCACGGTCCGCGGAATGATGCCCATCGCCGCTGCGACGGCGACGAAGATGGCCAGGTCGAACCCGGTGCCGACCTTGCGTCGGCCCGCCGGCGAGAGGTTCATCGTCACTCGGCGCTGGTTGACGAGCATGCCCTCGACCAGCGACGACACGGCCTTGATCCGCTCCGGCGCCTGCTTGACGGCCGAGTCACCGAGGCCGCTGATGACGAAGCCGGGCAGTCCGCCGGCGACGTGCGCCTCGACCTCGACGACGAAGCCGTTGACACCGCTCAGACCGACGCCCCGGGTCCTCCCGAGACTCACAGCACACCCCTCAGGTGCGTGATGCGGGCGGCGCCCGTCCCGGCCTTGACGATCGACACGACGTCGATCCGGATCGTGCCTGTCGACAGGCCACCGCGCTCGGCGGGTGGCAGCGCGTCGAGCCAGAGCATCGCCAAACGGCGCAGCCGTCGCACCTTCTGGCGGGTCACGGCCTCGAACGGCGCCCCGAACTGCGCGCCCGAGCGCGTCTTGACCTCGCACACGACCAGGGCGGCGGCGTCGCGGGCGACGATGTCGATCTCACCGCGGGCACAGCGCCAGTTGCGATCGAGGATGGTGAAGCCGGTGTCCGAGAGGTAGCGGCACGCCAGCTGCTCGCCGTACCTCCCGAGGGCTCGGGTCGCTGGGATGTCCATGCGGCCACCCTTGCGGCGTAAGCCGTGCCCGCAGCTTGGCCAGGCCGTCGTCTGTGTACGACGCGGGAAACGCCCTGAAGGATGTGGACAGTCGCGACCTGACGCGCTCCCCGGACCCCAGCGCTTCAGCAGGACGGCAGTTCAGGCGAACTCCCCCGAGTCCGGCAGCTTGATGTCCGGCTTCGGCAGCTCCTCGATGTTGACGTCCTTGAAGGTGACGACCCGGACGTTCTTGACGAACCGCGCCGGCCGGTAGATGTCCCAGACCCAGGCGTCGGCCATGGCCACGTCGAAGAAGACCTCTCCCCCGTCGGTGCGCACCTTGAGGTCGACGGAGTTGGCGAGGTAGAAGCGGCGCTCGGTCTCGACGACGTGGCTGAAGAGACCGACGACGTCGCGGTACTCCTTGTAGAGCTGGAGCTCCATCTCGGTCTCGTACTTCTCGAGGTCTTCCGAACTCACCTGACCGCCGTTTCTGTCTCGTCCGCCGTCGCGTAGGACGTCGCGAGGTCAACCGTCCCTTCATTCAACACCTCTTCGGGGAGCAGGACCGTGCCCTCCACGTAGACCCCGGGCAGCCGCCACGAGCGGCGGTGCAGGTCGCACGGCCCGAGCCGGGCCAGCGCGTCCATGTGCTCGGGCGCCGCGTACCCCTTGTTCAGGCTCCAGCCGTAGGCCGGGTGCTCGACTCCCAGCCGGATCATCAGCTCGTCACGCTCCACCTTCGCGAGCACGCTGGCGGCCGCCACGGAGGAGCACTTGAGGTCCGCCTTGATCATCGTCGTCACGGGCGGGGTCGCCGGCGTCGCGCCCTCGACGAAGGCGAGCAGCCCCACGTCGTAGGGAGCAGTCAGCCAGTCATGGTTGCCGTCGAGGATGACGAGGTCGGGGACGACGTCGATCGCCGCGAGGGCCCGTAGGCCGGCCAGGCGAAGAGCGGCCATGATGCCGATCGAGTCGATCTCCTCGGGCGCCGCGTGCCCCACGGCATGAGTGATCGACCAGCGCTTGATGCGCGGCACGAGTCCCTTGCGGGCGCGTTCGGTGAGCAGCTTGGAGTCCTTGACACCGGTCGGGGCGGAACGCACGGTCTCGTCGATGACGACGACACCGACGCTCACCGGGCCGGCGAGGGCGCCTCGGCCGACCTCGTCCATGCCGGCGAGGAGCCGGTGACCGGCACGCTGGAGCTGCCGTTCGACCCTGAGGGACGGCTTCTTGGACGGACCCGGACCAGCCATGACGCCCCTCAGGAGGTGGCGGCCAGGCGCAGAGCGGCGCTGGAGCCGGTCGGTGCGGTCGACGCGCCCGAGCTCGGAGCCGGAGCGAGCGCACCCTCGGTTGGCGTCGACCCCGGCTCAGGAACGTCGCGGGGGGCCGGCACGTCCTCGAAGGTGCGCTCGGGCACGCCGAGCCATGTCACGTGGTCGATGGGCCAGATGATGAAGAGGGCCCGCCCGACGATCTTGTCGACCGGCACCGAGCCGTCCGTCCCGTCGTTGGCCGGCGCGTCGTGATATCGCGAGTCGGACGAGTCGGAGCGGTGGTCGCCCATGACCCACACGTGGTTCGCCGGGACGACGATGTCGAAGGCCTTGTCCTCGCTCGGGGCGTCCCCCGACTTGAGGTACGTCTCCTCCACCGGCGTGCCGTTGACCGTGATCGGCCCGGCCCCGCCGTCGGAGACGATGTGGTCACCGGGGAGGCCGATTACTCGCTTGATGAGGTGGTTCTCGGCGTCCTCGGGAAGCAGCCCGACAAAGACGAGGAGGTCGTGCAGGGGCCCGCCGACGTCGGACGTCCCGTTCGTGGCCGCCCCGGTCAGCCAGGGGACCGGATCGGCCGGGTCCTCGAACACGACGACGTCCCCACGACGCAGGTCGAAGGGCCCGGGGGTGAGCTTGCTGACGATGACGCGGTCGTCCTTGACGAGGGTGTCCTCCATCGATCCGGATGGGATGTAGAACGCCTGGAAGAGCCATGTCTTGACGATGAACGAGAGCGCCATCGCCAGCACGACGACGATGACCAGCTCCTTGACGGCGCTGACCAGACCGGCACCGAAGCCGCGTCGCTCCTCGTCGTCCTCCTCCAGGTCGTCCCCCACGTCGTCGAAGCCGTCCATCGACGGCTCGCCCGGGCCACCGACGCGATCGGGGGTCGGACCGGATGCGTCGGGACGGCCTGGGACTTGCGACATCACTCACCGTTCTTCACGAGGGCGGACGGGATCGAGCCAAGCCGATCGAGCGGCCAGTATCGCACCCACACCTTTCCGATCATGTCGTCCCCCGGAACCATGCCGCCACCCGGCTCGCCGAGGTGCGCCCTCGAGTCCGCGGAGCCGCCGCGGTTGTCGCCCATGACCCAGAATCGGTTCGGCGGCACGAGCACGTCGAAGGTCACCGTGCTGGGTGCCTGGCCGGGTTTGAGGTAGGGCTCGTCAACGGGTTGACCGTTGACCTCGAGCCGTCCGTCAGGGGCACAGCAACGGACCCGGTCGCCGGGCAGGCCGATGACCCGCTTGACGTAGTCCGTCGGCGCTCCCTGCCCGGCGAGGCCCCCGATGGCGTCGACCACGGACTCGAGCAGACCCCGGTCGGGGACCTCGAGGTTGAAGGCCCTGGACGCGTCGAAGACGACGAGGTCGCCGCGCTGCAGCTCCTCGGTCGCGGCCGTGCGGGTCACGAGGAGCCGGTCGCCGACGTCGAGGGTGTCCTCCATGGACCCGCTCGGGATGCTGAACGGCGCGACGAGGAACGTGCGGACCACGAGCACGAGCAGGAGCGCCAGGGCCGGTCCGATGAGCCACCGCAGGCCGCGCTCGGCATGCGCAGGCGCCTCCGCCGGCTGCGCGGGGTCCGCTCCAGCGCCGCTCAGCGGCGACGCCGTGGGCGCGGAGCGCTCCGAGGGCGCGGAAGGCGGAGCGGTCCCCTGGACCTCTGGCGTCTCCTCCGTCATGTCGAGCCGCTCGACTCCGCGACACCCGCGCCTCTCGTCGCCACTGGGCCGAGGAACCTGGGCGAGGTTCAGTCGGTCTTGGCCTCGGCCTTGGCCGGCACCGTCTCGCGCTTCTCGCGGATCTTGGCCGCCTTGCCGCGCAGGCCGCGCAGGTAGTACAGCTTGGCGCGACGCACGTCACCGCGAGTGACGACCTCGATCTTGTCGATGATCGGGGTGTGGAGCGGGAAGGTGCGCTCGACGCCGACGCCGAACGAGATCTTGCGGACGGTGAAGGTCTCGCCGATGCCACCACCGTGGCGACGGATGACGACCCCCTGGAAGACCTGGACGCGGGAGCGGGTGCCCTCGACGACCTTGACGTGGACCTTGAGGGTGTCGCCGGCGCGGAACTCGGGGATGTCCGAGCGGAGCGAGGCGGCGTCGAGCGCGTCAAACGTGTGCATGATGCTTCGCTTTCCTGGGCGCCACAGGTCACCCGTGAGATGTCTCGAGCTGCAGTCCGTCAGGCCTCGTCTGCCAACCGGCCGAGCATGCTCGGTCTCGCTGGCTCGACTCCCCCTGTGGCAGGGGCCATCGTCAGCCGGACGCAAGGAGCAAGTCTGCCAGAGCGGACCACGGAGAAGAAATCGAGGCCGTATGCCGCTGGGCCCGGTCGCGGCCTCACGCCTCCCACCAGCGGGTTCGGGTTGACCGCCCCGGCGGGCCGAGGGGATAGCGTCGGGCCGTGACCGTCAACCCGGGATGGCCGGTGACCATCGCCCTGGTCGCCCTGCTGATCGTCACCGTCGTCGCGAACCAGGTCTTCCGGCACGGTCTCGGGCGTCAGGCGGTCGTGGCCGGCCTCAGGGCGGCGATCCAGCTGACGATCGCCGCGTCGATCATCACTGCTGTCATCGGCTCGCTCTGGCTCTCCGGCCTCGCCCTCCTCGGGATGTTCGTCATGGCGGTGGGCACCACGTGTCGACGGATCGAGAGCCCGCGTGCCCTGCCCTGGGCGGCGCTCGCGATGGCGTGCGGCATCGTGCCCGTCGTTGCGATCCTCCTTCTCACCGGGACGATCCCCTTCGAGGGCGTCGCCCTCATTCCCGTCGTGGGGATCGTCCTCGGCAACACGATGACAGTGCACACGCTCGTCGGCCGACGGTCGTTCGCCGCCCTCCGGGAGGAGCACGGCCAGTACGAGGCCGCCCTGTCCCTGGGCCTGTTGCCGTCGCAGGCCATCGAGGAGATCATCGCCCGACGGGTGCCCGAGGGGATCATGCCGAGCCTCGACCAGGTGAAGACGTCCGGAGTCGTGACCCTGCCCGGCGCCTTCATCGGCGTGATGCTCGGCGGCGGCAGCGCGGTTCAGGCTGCCACGGCCCAAGTGCTCGTCCTGTTCTCGATCATGGCGACGCAAGCCATCACGGCCGGTTTGGAAGGGCGGCTCATCAGGGCGCGTCACGTCCTGCCGGACGACCTGCGGGTCGCCCTCATCTCCTAACCGGCCCGCCGACGCTTGACGAGACTGACCCGCCCCGCGATCTCCGGCTCACGGGATGCGCGGCGGTAGCCCGCCTTCCGGTAGGTGCGCATCCGCTCCAGACTCCTGGCATCGGCCTCGAGAGAGAAGGTCCGTATGCCGCTGGGCGCGCTCTGCTCGGCAAGGCGAAGGAGGTGCGCCTCCAGTGCACCACCTCGCAGGTCAGGGGCCAGGAGCAGCTGGGAGATGCGCAGCTCGTCGCCGCACAGCTCGGTGCGGACCGAACCGACGAGGCGGCCGGCCTTGCGTGCGACCCACGTGCGCGTGCTCACGCCTTCCGTCACGTCGTCAACCGAAACGCTGAGCTCGGGGAGGTCGAGCGCGTCGGTGACCCGAGCCTCGTCGGCCGCGGCGGCCAGCGCCAGGGTGAAGAGCTCGGGGACGTCCGCAGGCGCCAGGAGCGCGACGTCGACGTCGGGCTCGCCCGGCACGGCCACCTGGGAGGGGTGGAGCAGGTCGGGACGCCGGGCCGCGGTCCGGGCGAGACGCTGGGCGTGCCGCCAGGCCGCGATCGCCGCATGGTCGCCGGAGAGCAGGACATCCGGCACCGCGCGGCCGTTCCAGACTCGGGGCTTGGTGTATATGGGGTACTCGAGCAGTCCATCCTCGTGCGACTCCTCGACGAGGGACTCGGCGTTTCCGACGACGCCGGGCAGGAGGCGGGCGATCGCCTCCACCATGGCGAGGACCGCGACCTCGCCGCCGTTGAGGACGTAGTCGCCCAGGCTGACCACGGAGACCTCGAGCCGGAGGTCCTCTCTCGCATGGTCATGGACGCGCTCGTCGATGCCCTCGTAGCGGCCGCAGGCGAACGCGAGCCATGGCTCGGCCGCGAGCGCGCGGGCCATCGCCTGCGTGAACCGGGTACCCCCCGGACCCGGCACGATGAGGTGCGGGCGAGCACCGGGTTCAGACTGCGCCAGGACGTGGTCCAGGGCCTCGGCCCAGGGCCCGGGCTTCATGACCATGCCCGCACCGCCGCCGTAGGGCGTGTCGTCGACGGTGCGGTGCCGATCGTGGGTGAAGTCCCGCAGGTCATGCGTGGCCACGGTGAGCAGCCCCTCCTGCCTGGCCTTGCCGATGAGCGACAGCTCCAGGGGCTGGAGGTACTCCGGAAAGATGGTGATGACGTCGATGCGCATCCGACGTCACGCCCCCGGTTCGCGGTACAGGTCGAAGAGCCCCGGGGGCGCATCGACGACGACGTGGTCGTCCGCGATGGTCGGCACGATGGCCTCGACGAACGGGACGTACGCCGTGACCCCGTCGGTGAGCTCGACGACCAGCCGGTCCTGGGCGGCGCCCACCTCCAGCCCCGTCACCTCGCCGAGCACCTCGCCTGCAGAGTCACGGACCTCGAGACCCCGCAGGTCGTCCTCGGACCACGCATCCTCGTCCTGCTCCGCGCCCGCCGCCTCGTCGAGCACGAGGCGAGTGCCGCGAAGGCCCTCGGCGCCCGTGCGGTCCGGGATCTCCTCGAAGGTGAGCAGCCAGATCCCGTTGTGGACTCGGGTCGATCTGATGGTGAGCTGCCGGGGCACGCCGGAACCTCGCGCCGCCTCCGTCTCGAGGACCTGCCCGACCGCGAATCGCCGCTCCGGCTCGTCAGTGTGCAGCTGGACGGTGACCTCGCCGCGCAGGCCGTGCGGCTTGCCGATCCGTGCCAGCACGATGCTCATTCCCAGATCCTGTCAGTACGGTTGTCCGATGGGCGAACCAGCCAGCTACGACGCAGTCTTCATCGGTTGGGGCAAGGGCAACAAGACGTGAGCGGGCGCCGCGCGTGACCACGCAGGGGACTCGGCGGCATACGCCTTCATGTGAGCCGCGCCGGGCCCGCGCGTGCCACGCAGACCGGCCCAGCGGCATACGGCCCGATGTGGAAGGGGCGCCCCGTAAACCCGGGGCGCCCCACTCACGTGATGGTGACGCTCAGCGCACGCGGTCCGTGTCGACGATGTCGACGCGGACGTTGCCGTTCCCCGCGAGCGCGCTGACGACGGTGCGAAGGGCGCTCGCCGTGCGGCCGGACCGGCCGATGACGCGGCCGAGGTCGTCTGGGTGGACCCGGACCTCGAGCAGCTCACCGCGACGCAGCTCCTTGCGACGCACGACGACATCCTCGTCGTGGTCGACGATGCCCTTGACGAGGTGCTCGAGCGCCTCCTCGAGCATGCTCAGGACTCGCTCTTCTCTGAGGTCTCGGTGCGCTCGGCCTCGGCCTCGGCGGTGGCCTTCGCCTCAGCGGCGTCCTCCGCGGCCTTGACGTCGGTGCTCTCCGGCGCGGCGTCGGCCTTCTTGGCGGCCTTCTTGCGCGGGGCCGGCGCGTCGTCGGTGGCCTTGCCCGCAGCGGCGACGGCAGCCTCGTAGCGCTCCTTCTTCGACGGGCCCTGCTCCTTGGTCCGGAGCGTGCCGTCGTTGATGACCTTGAGGAGGGCGGCGACGGCCTCGGTGGGCTGGGCGCCCTGGCCGATCCAGTAGTTCGCACGCTCCATGTCGATCTCGATGAGCGAGGGCTCCTCGGTCGGGTGGTACTTGCCGATCTCCTCGATCGCACGACCATCGCGCTTGGTGCGCGAGTCCATCACGACGACGCGGTAGAACGGTGCACGGATCTTGCCCATGCGCTTCAGACGAATCTTGACGGCCACTGGTGTGGTGTCTCCTGTTTCTTGTTGTGAGCACGGCAAGACCGGGTGGGGAACACGCGGGGAGCCGACGCTCGGTGTAGGCGTCCAGATCAGGCGAGAGGGTCCTGGCCCGACGGGTACAGCCGACCATTGTGCCAGACCGGCACGGGTGCCCCGGACCAGCAGGTGGCGGATACCGGCTGATCGGTCGGGTGGTGTGGACCGCGGCTCAACGGTCTGGCGCGGCGAATGCGGCGCGAACCGTCAGTGCCCGGTCGACGACGTCTCGCTTGTTCGCGTCCTCCATCGCGCGGAACACGGGAGCGACGGCGGGGTCCACTCCGGCACGCGCGAGCCCCATCCGCAGCTCTGGTCCGGCCAGCTTGCCCTCCACGACCCCTCCGATGGGTGAGCTGCGAAGCAGCTCGAAAAGGACCGCCGGCGTCTCGACCTTGGACGCGGAGTAGAGCGGTACGCCGAGCTCGACGGCCAGCTGGGGAGCGAGCCCGGTCGGCGCCAAGGCCGGCGGCCCCGTGACGACGGCCACGAGGCGACGTGCGGTCGCGTGGCGGTAGGGCACGGCCGGCCAGTCGCTCGACAGCATGGTGTAGCGGTCGTGGTCACGCCAGGCGCGGCGGCCGTCATGGCCCGGGAGATGGAGGAAGTCCTTGGAGAACCCCTCGTGGACGAAGCCGAGCGACCGAACGAGGCCGGCGGATCGTACGTTGGCCGGCTGGATGTTGGCTTCGACCCGATGCAACCCCATGCCTTGCGGCTCGTCGGCGAAGACGAGGTCGAGGATGATCTGGAGGCCCTCGGCGAACAGGCCCTTGCCGACGTAGGGGTCGTAGGCGTCGTAGCCGATGCTCGCGCTGTGGAAGGCCCCCCGAACGACGTTGCCGACATTGGCGCGGCCAACGAGGCCGTGGTCGCCCTCCGGTTCCAGGGCATGAACCATGAACGTCCGATAGGTCGGGGACTGGTTGGCGATGACGGCCGGCAGGTTGTGCGGGTCGGGCACGGCGAACTCCGACAGGCGAGCCGCGGACCGTGTGACTGCCGCGGCGTAGGCCGGCTGGTCCGCCGCGGACGGTGGGCGCACCTCGACCCGGTCCCCGCGGACGGCGGCGGGGACGACTGACTCAGCGGACAAGGCGGCCTCGCAGGACGATGCCCTTGGGCTCGGCGACCACCGTGACGTCCCCTCTCGGGTCCGCTCCGTAGACCACGAAGTCGGCGTCCTCCCCCTCCTCGATGCCCGGCCGCCCGAGCCAGGCGCGCGCCGCCCAGACCCCGGCGTCGAGGGCCTCGATCGTCGAGAGCCCCGCCCTGGTCAGCTCGACCATCTCCTGGGCCACGAGGCCATGCGGCAGGCTGCCACCCGCGTCGGTGCCGGTGAAGATCGGGATGCCGGCCTCGTGCGCCGCGCCGATGGTCGCGTGCCGGCGCACATGGAGGTCCAGCATGTGCCGGTGGTAGGCGGGGAACCTCTCTGCCGCGGGTGCCGCCAGGCTGGGGAAGTTGGCGATGTTGACGAGGGTCGGCACGATGGCGATGCCTTGGCGCGCGAACTGGTCGATCGTGTCCTCCTGGAGCCCCGTCGCGTGCTCGATGCAGTCGATGCCGGCATCAGCGAGATCCCTGAGCGACTGCTCGCCGAAACAGTGCGCGGTGACTCGCACGCCTTCCTCGTGAGCCGCGGCAACGGCGTCTGCGACGGCCTCGCGCGACCAGCTCGGGGCCAGGTCGCCGACCTCGCGGTCGATCCAGTCACCGACCAGCTTGACCCAGCCGTCGCCGCGGTGCGCCTCGAGCCGCACGTGGTCGACGAGCTGGTCCTCCTCGACCTCGTGCGCGTAGTTGCGGATGTAGCGGCGGGGTCGGGCGATGTGGCGCCCGGCTCGGATGATCTTCGGCAGGTCCTCGCGCTCGTCCACCCACCGCGTGTCACCCGGCTGGCCCGCATCACGGATGAGCAGCGTGCCGGCGTCGCGGTCGGTCAGCGCCTGTTCCTCGGCGACCTCCCGTGGGACGGCGCCGTGTGGGTCGAGGCCGACGTGACAGTGCGCGTCGACCAGCCCCGGAAGCACCCAGCCGTCGACCGTCTGTACCTCCCGGCCCGACCGCGGCGGCGTGAACGACACCTTGCCGTCGATGACCCAGACCTCGTCGCGGGTGGCGTCCCGCCCGACGAGGACCTGGCCGCGGACGTGAAGCACCGGCGCAGTCATGCCCAGACCCTACCCACGCGGCGCATGTCATGAGCGCCGCCCCGGCAAGCCATCGCGGCGCCGTCAGGTCACCGGCCAACCAGGAGGACGGGCGCTGGCGCTTCGCTCCGCTGGGACTCAGTTCTTGCCGAGGAACCTGTCGAAGCCCTTGGGCAGCTTCGACAGATCCAGGTCCGCCATCGGGTCGCCGCCGTCCTGGCCGGTGCCGGGCATGCCGAACGCCGACGCGGCAGCCTTGCTCCGACCCTCGGCGGCTCGCTGGGCGGCAGCCCGCTCCTCCGCCGCTCGCTTGGCCGGGTTGCCGCTCTTGCTCTTCTTGCGCTGCGGCTGCTGACGACCCCGCTTGCCGGCCCCGGGCACGCCCGGCATCCCCGGCAGGCCGCCACCGCCGCCGCGCGCCAGTGACTTCATCATCTTCTGGGCGTCGCGGAACCGCTCGAGGAGCTGGTTGACATCGGTCACGGTCACGCCGGAACCCTTGGCGATGCGCGCTCGTCGCGACCCGTTGATCTGCTTCGGGTGGGTCCGCTCGAACGGCGTCATCGAGCGGACCATCGCCTCGACCCGGTCGAACTCCCGGTCGTCGAACGAGTCGAGCTGGGCCCGCATCTGCTGCATGCCCGGCATCATCTTGAGCATCGACTTGAGCGAACCCATCTTCTTGATGGCGCTCATCTGCTGGAGGAAGTCCTCGAAGGTGAAGTCCTCCTCGGCGAGGAACTTGCGTGCCATCTCGTCGGCCTGGCGCTTGTCGAACGCCTGCTCGGCCTGCTCGATGAGCGTGAGCACGTCGCCCATGTCGAGGATGCGCCCGGCCATGCGGTCCGGGTGGAAGACCTCGATGTCGGTGACCTTCTCGCCGACCGACGCGAACATGATCGGCTCGCCGGTCACCTCGCGGATCGACAGTGCGGCGCCACCTCGCGCGTCGCCGTCGAGCTTGGACAGGACGACGCCGGTGAAGGCGACGCCCTCGTGGAAGGCCTGAGCCGTCTCGACGGCGGCCTGGCCGATCATGGCGTCGATGACGAAGAGGACCTCGTCCGGCTGGATCGCCTCGCGGATGTCGGCGGCCTGCTGCATGAGGTTGGCGTCGACCGCGAGACGGCCGGCGGTGTCGACGATGACGACATCGTGCTGCTGTGCGCGGGCGTGGTCGACACCGGCACGCGAGACGGCCACCGGGTCGCCGAAGCTCCGCGTTCCCTCCCCCGACCCAGCGACCGCGTCGTGGCCGCCGATGTTGCCGCGCTCCGGCGCGAAGACCTTCAGACCCGCCCGCTCACCGACGACTTCGAGCTGGGTGACGGCGTTCGGACGCTGGAGGTCGGCTGCGACGAGCAGCGGCGTGTGGCCGCGATCCCTGAGCCAGCGACCCAGCTTGCCGGCGAACGTCGTCTTGCCCGAACCCTGCAGGCCGGCGAGCATGATGACGGTCGGAGGGGTCTTGGCGAACCGGATCTGTCGCGTCTCGCCGCCGAGGATGGCGACGAGCTCCTCGTTGACGATCTTGACGACCTGCTGAGCCGGGTTGAGCGCCTGGCTCACCTCTTCACCGAGCGCGCGGTCGCGGACCGCGGCGGTGAACCGCTTGACGACGGGCAGCGCCACGTCGGCGTCGAGCAGCGCCAGCCGGATGTCGCGGATCGCCTTGTTGACGTCGGACTCCGACAGGCGACCCTTGCCGCGAAGGTTCTTGAAGGTGGCGGTCAGCCGGTCAGACAGGGTTGCGAACACCCGGCAACTTTAGCCGTTGGAGCGCGCACTTCCGATTCGGCTGGGTCCCATCCCCAGTCCGTATGCCGCTGAGCTCGCTTTCCGACGCATCCTCGCTCCCGCTCCTCCCGCCCACGGATCGGTCAGGGTCCGTCGCAGGTGTCGATGATCATCGCTACGGCCTGGGCAGCCCTGGCCGGCGCCAACCGGTGACCACCGAACTCGGTGACGTAGAACGTGTCGAGGGTCTGGCCGGCAAAGGTGGCGATGTGTGCCGAGCGCACGGCCAGGGCGGCGCGGGCCAGCGTGATTCCGATGTCCTGGAGCAGGCCCGGCCGGTCGGCCGCCCGCACCTCGATGACCGTGGCCGTGTCCGACGCGCCGCTGACCACCATGGCCCGCGTCGAGTCGGGAGACCCCGACCCGGCGCTGCGGACCGGTCCGGCCGCGGTTGCGGCGGTCGCTCTGCGCCGTTGGAGGCGACTGAGCGGGGAGCGGTCACCCGAGCCGATCCGGACCAGGTCGCGGGCGATGATGTCGGGCAGGGGCCGATCGCCTCCGGGCGAGTCGATCCACCACTCGTTGACGGCCAGGCCATCGAGGGTCCGGACGAGGGCGGAGCGCACGACGAAGCCGTGCGCGGCCAGCAGCCCGGCGGTGTCGGCGAAGAGGCCGACCCGGTCCCGGTCGATGATGTCGACGCGGTGTGCGCCACCCATTGAGGTGACCGTGACGTGGGGGTGCCCGACCGCCACCTCGTCCAGCACCTCCGGACGGAGGGTCAGGGATTCGATCGACTCGATCGGCTCGATCGCGAGGGGACCGCCAGCCCCGTTGGCAGAGACGAGGGCAGCACGGCAGGCCGCGTAGAGCCGGGCGACGAGTCCGGCGCGCCAGTCGGTCCAGGCCTTCGGCCCGGCGGCCGACGCGTCCGCCTCGGTCAGGGCCCGGAGCAGGTCGAGGGTCATGACCGACCCGTCGACGGCCTGCGCGAGGGCCGAGATCGTCGCCGGGTCCTCCGGGTCGCGCCGCGTCGCGAGCTCGACGAGGGTGAGGTGCTCGCGGACGAGCCGGACGACGACCTCCCGGTCCGCGGCGCCCGTACCCATCCGGCGCAGGATGCCGTCGGCCAGACCGGCTCCGACGTGGGAGTGGTCCATGGCGCCCGCAACCTTGCCGATGTCGTGGAGCAGGGCCGCGAGCACGAGGAGGTCGGGTCGGGCCACGTCCCGCACGAAGCCGCTCGCGGACACGACCGTCTCGACGAGGTGCCGGTCGACGGTGTGCCGGTGCACGGCGTTGCGCTGGGGCCGGCTCCGCACGGCGGCCCATTCGGGGATCCACCGCTCGACGATCCCGGCGAGGTCGAGCCCTTCCCACACGGTGACGACCCCGGGACCCGCCGCCAGGAGGTCGGCGAAGACGTCACGCGCGGCCTCCGGCCAGGGGTCGCCCGGGCTCGGCGAGTGGACGGCGAGGTTGCGGAGCGTGGCCGGCGAGAGCGGGATCGCGTTGCGGGCGGCGACGAGAGCGGCTCGAAACGGGATGACCGGGTCGGACGTGACCTCCGCCGATGGCCCGAGGACCGCCTCGCCGTCGTGCCGGTACAGCCCGTAGCCGAGGGGCACGAGCTGCGGTCGCCGCGGGCCCACGCGGAGGGTACGGGCACGTTGCGACTGGAGCGCCCGCCGCAGCGTGCCATCCACCGCGTAGGCGACGATGCGCGCCGAGCCGGACAGCTCGGTCAGCATGGAGTCCGCGTCCACGTGGCCGAGCAGCGCCGCGCAGGGGTCCTGGTCCTCGCGGACGAGCCGATCGCGGCCCCGGCCGGTGACCACGTGGATCGCATCGCGCACGTCGAGGATGCGTTCGTACGCCTCGTCCACCTCGCCGTGCGGCCGGTCCGTGAGCCACGCCTCCGTCAGGGCCCGGAGCACGGTCAGGTCACGGAGCCCCCCGTGGGCCTCCTTGAGGTCCGGCTCGACGAGGTGGGCCAGGTCACCCTGCCGCGCGTGCCTCGCCAGGACCAGCTCCTGCAGCTCCGGCAGCCGGGTCCGCGCGTTGGCGCGCCAGTCGTGCGCCACGGTGGACCGTGCGGCGTTGACGACGTCGACGTCACCTGCCACGTGCGTGAGGTCGAGCAGGCCCATCGCTGCGGAGAGGTCGTCCGACGCCACAGCCCTGCAGTCCGCGACGGTGCGGACGCTGTGGTCGAGCCGCACCCCGGCGTCCCAGACCGGGTACCACAGCCGATCAGCGAAGGCAGCGACCTCCTTGCCGGACAGGCCCCTCGGGTGGTGCACGAGGACGAGGTCGTAGTCGCTCAACGGCCCACCATCGCCTCGGGCCAGGGAGCCGACCGCAGCGAGGGCGACGCCCTCCCGGCGACGGCCGGCGCAGGCCTCGCGCCAGAGCTGCTGCAGCCAGCCGAAGCCGAACTCCGCGATCGCCCGACGGCGGAGGCGGCCCGCCCCGGGGGTCGCGAAACCACGCGTCCCGGCGAGGTCCAGTCGTCGTGTCGTCACATCGCTCATGAGGACCTCGCCGGGCCTTTCGCTCGATGGGTCGGGACTGCTCCGATGGCATCGGGACCCCGCCGTCTCTGTGGGGCCGAGGTCAGAGTGCAGCCGGGCCCCGCTCGCCAGTGCGGACGCGGACCACCTCGTCGACGGGCACGGACCAGATCTTCCCGTCGCCGATGCGGCCGGTCTGGGCCGACTTGAGGATCACCTCGATGACGTCGGGGGCATCGAGGTCCTCGACGAGCACCTCCATGCGGACCTTGGGCACGAAGTCGACGGTGTACTCGGCGCCGCGGTAGACCTCGCTGTGGCCGCGCTGGCGGCCGTAGCCGCTGGCCTCGCTGACCGTCATCCCGGTGACCCCGAAGGCCTCGAGGGCCTCCTTCACGTCGTCGAGCTGGTGTGGCTTGATGATGGCGGTGACGAGCTTCATGCGTTGACCTCCTTGCGGGTTGCCGGTGCGGCTGCCGGAACGGCCGGTCCCGCCCCCCGCCCGATGGCGGCACCGAGGCTGCCCCAGTCGTAGCCGGTCTCGGCGTGGACGTTCTGGTCGATGCCCGCGGTCTCCTCGTCCTCGGAGATGCGCCAGCCCAGGGTGGCCTTGAGCGCGAGGGCGAGGACGATGGTGACGAGCCCCGAGAGGACGACCGCGGCCAGTGCGATGACCGCCTGCACGACGAGCTGCTGGATGCCGCCGCCGTAGAGGAGACCGGTGTCCATTCCGAGCAGGCCGATGGCGACGGTCCCCCAGAGACCGGCGACGAGGTGGACGCCGACGACGTCGAGCGAGTCGTCGTAGCCGAGTCGGTACTTGAGGCCGACGGCGAGGGCGCACAGCGCGCCGGCGACGAGGCCCAGGGCGAGTGAGCCGACGGGCGAGAGCGCGCCCGCGGCCGGGGTGATGGCGACGAGGCCGGCGACGACTCCGGATGCGGCGCCCAGCGAGGTGGCGTGGCCGTCACGCACCTTCTCCGTGATGAGCCAGCCGAGCATCGCGGCACACGTCGCGGCCGTCGTGTTGATCCAGGCGAGACCGGCCGTGCCGTCGGCGGCGAGCGCCGAGCCGGCGTTGAAGCCGAACCAGCCGAACCACAGGAGAGCGGCACCCAGCATGACGAAGGGCAGGTTGTGCGGACGCATCGCGATCCTGCCGAAGCCCTTGCGCCTGCCCACGACCAGGGCGAGGACCAGCGCGGCCATGCCGGCGTTGATGTGCACGACGGTGCCCCCGGCGAAGTCGATCGGAGCCACCGCGGCGGCTGCGTCGTCACCGGTCCCACTGACGCCGAACAGCTTGGCGGCGAGGCCGTCCGGCGAACCGGACAGCAGGCCGCCGCCCCAGACCATGTGGGCGAGCGGGAAGTAGGCGAGCGTGACCCAGATGCCGGCGAAGACCAGCCACGTGCCGAACCTGGCCCGGTCGGCGATGGCGCCGCTGATCAGCGCGACGGTGATGATCGCGAAGGTGATCTGGAAGGCGACGTTGACGACGGCAGGGTACGAGCCGGTCAGGATGTACTCGCCTGCGGAGTCGGTGATGGTCCCGTTCAGCCCGAACCACTCGAAGGGGTTGGCGAACAGCCCACCGATGGAGCTCGGTCCGTAGGACATCGAGTAGCCCCAGAGGACGTAGACGACACCGACGACGCCGATGGCGCCGAACGACATCATCATCATGTTGAGGACGGACTTGGCGCGGACCATGCCGCCGTAGAAGAAGGCGAGGCCGGGAGTCATCAGAAGCACCAACGAGGCGCTGATGAGCATCCAGGCGGTGTCGCCGCTGTCGAGTGCGTTTTCCATGTCGAGGATCCTGTGGATGACGCGTTTCCACGGCTCGCCCGGCGTGTTACATCCGTGTCAACAACGGGACCCGACTGTTATTGCTGCGTTTCGCACGAAGAGCCCGCCCACCATGCGGACAGGCCCTGCGCGATGGCGCTCGCCCGGCTCACTCCACGATGGCGTCGACGAAGGCCTCGGGGTCGA
Source organism: Intrasporangium sp. (assembly GCF_035280925.1). Classification (GTDB taxonomy): domain Bacteria; phylum Actinomycetota; class Actinomycetes; order Actinomycetales; family Dermatophilaceae; genus Intrasporangium. The sequence goes on from NZ_DATEEY010000078.1 coordinate 24,632, forward strand.
AGGGCGCCAGGTCATCCGGGCCCTCACCCAGCCCGACGAGCTTGACCGGCACGCCGAGCTGGCGCTGGACGGCGACGACGATGCCGCCCTTGGCCGTGCCGTCGAGCTTCGTCAGCACGATGCCGGTGACGTCGACGGCTTCGGCGAAGACCTTCGCCTGCTGCAGGCCGTTCTGGCCCGTCGTGGCGTCGAGCACGAGGAGCACCTCGTCGATCTCGCTCTGCTTCTCGATGACCCGCTTGACCTTGCCCAGCTCGTTCATCAGGTCGACCTTGTTGTGGAGGCGTCCAGCCGTGTCGATGATGACGACATCGACCTCCTGCTCGATCCCGGCCTTGACCGCGTCGAACGCGACGGCGGCAGGGTCGGCGCCCTCCTTGTCGGACCGGACCGTCGGCACTCCGACGCGGGCGCCCCACGTGTCGAGCTGGTCCGCGGCCGCGGCGCGGAACGTGTCCGCTGCGCCCAGCAGCACGTCACGGTCCTCGGCAACGAGGACGCGGGCGAGCTTGCCGACCGTCGTCGTCTTGCCGGTGCCGTTGACACCGACGACGAGGATGACGGCGGGGCGCACGCCGACGCGCGACGACGCAATGCGACGGTCCATGTCGGGCTGGACGAGACCGAGCAGGTCCTCCCTGAGCCACTCGCGGGCGGTCGCCTCGTCGGTTGTCCCGTCGACCTTCACCTTGGTCCGGAGTGAAGCGATGAGCTCCTCGGTCGCCTCGACGCCGAGGTCGGCGCCGATGAGGGTGTCCTCGACGTCCTCCCAGGCCTCCTCGTCCAGCCGACCGCGCGACAACAGCGCGAGCAGCCCCTTGCCGAGAGCCGTGTTGGACCGGGCCAGCCGGGCACGGAGACGCTGGAGGCGACCGCGGGCGGACTCCGGGCGCTCGATGGTGGGCAGCGGCTCCGGGATGGGCGGGAGAGTCTCCTCCGGGGCCTCGGTCGTGACGGTCCCGGCTGGTGGCGCCTCGGTCTCCGGTCGCTGCTCGAGCTCCTCGGTGGGCAGCCCCCGTGCGCCCGGCGAGGGAGGAGCCTGCACCTCGCGCCCGGGGGCGCCCCGTCCGCGCAGGAGGCCGACGGTGATGCCGACCCCCAGAGCGAGGATGAGGACGCCGATGATCACGTAGAGCCAGAGGTTTTCCACGTCGTCCATCCAATCACGGCCAGCCGACCCGGCCCTCCGGTGCGGCTCCCACCCAGCCACTCCCGTCGACCGTGCAGCTGCTGCCGGCGATTGGGGGACGAGTGACGGGACGTGACGTCAGGTCTGTGCCCGGACAACCCGGCCTGACCGGACTTGGTCCCGTCATTTCTCCCACGCCGAGTGGCGCGAACTGCACACTCGACGAGAAGCGAGCTCAGCGGCATACGACCATGCCGTATGCCGCTGAGCGAGCTGCCGCTCGGAACGCCGCCTCAGGCGGACTGCGGGGTGGCGATGTCCCGCAGGCGCTGCGAGACCACCGTCGTCACGCCGTCGCCGCGCATGCTCACGCCGTAGAGGGCGTCGGCGATCTCCATCGTCTTCTTCTGGTGCGTGATGACGATCAGCTGGGAGCTGTCGCGCAGCTCCTCGAAGAGGGTCAGGAGGCGGCCCAGGTTGGCGTCGTCCAGCGCCGCCTCGACCTCGTCCATGATGTAGAAGGGCGACGGGCGCGCCTTGAAGATCGCGACGAGCAGGGCCACGGCCACGAGGGAGCGCTCACCACCGGAGAGCAGCGACAGGCGCTTGATCCTCTTGCCCGGCGGGCGTGCCTCGACCTCGAGCCCGGTCGTCAGCAGGTTGGACGGGTCGGTGAGGACGAGCCGTCCCTCGCCGCCGGGGAAGAGCCGCTGGAAGACCCGCTCGAACTGCACAGCCGTGTCCTCGAACGCCTCGGCGAAGACCCGCTCGACGCGCTCGTCGACCTCCCTGACGATGTCGAGCAGGTCACGTTTGGAGCTCTTGAGGTCCTCGAGCTGCTCCGTGAGGAACTTGTGCCGCTCCTCGAGGGCGGAGAACTCCTCCAGGGCCAGCGGGTTGATCCGCCCCAGGGCGTTCAGCTTTCGCTCGGCCTGCCGGAGCCGCTTCTCCTGCACGTCGCGGACGAACGGGCCCGGGTCCGGAACCGGCGCCTCCGGGTCGGCGTCCGGGTCCGGCACGACGGGCACGAGCTGGTGGGGGCCGTACTCCTCGACGAGGGACTCGGGAGAGATGCCCAGCTCCTCGACGGCCTTCTGCTGGAGCTGCTCGATGCGCAGGCGCTGCTGGGCCCGGGCGACCTCGTCCCGGTGGACGCTGTCCGTGAGCTCACGCAGCTCGTTCTGCAACGTCGCGATGTCACGCCGCACCACGGCCAGCTCGGCGTCGCGCTCGTTGCGCGCGTCCTCGGCGGCGCGTCGGGCGGCGTCGGCCTCGTCGGCGGAGTCGACGAGCAGGCCGTGTGCCCACTCAGCGGCCACGCGAACCGCTTCGGCCACCCGGGCCTCACGCTGCCGGCGAGCCCGCCTCGCCGCCAGACGCTCCCGAGCCTCCTCCTCCTGGCGCGCGGCCCGTTCCAGCGCATCGGCACGGTCGCGTAGGGCGCGGGCACGCTCCTCTCGGGTGCGCAGCCCGAGGCGCAGCTCGGTCTCTGCCGCCCGGGCCTGCCGGGCGAGGTCGTCGAGCCGATCCCGCTCCTCCGTTGAGGCCTCGGCGTCGACGTCACCTTGGGCGCTGGCCGCGTCGAGCCGGTCGAGCAGCTCGGCATGCGCGGCCTGGTCCGCCTCGAGGGCGGCCCGTGCGTCGGCGATCGCCTTCTCGGTGCGCTCCACCTCGGCTCGTGCCGCCCGGAGGCTCTGGCCCAACGACCCCAGTCGCTCGGCGACCGCGGACATCCGGGCGTCGCTCTCGTGGAGGCGCTCGAGGCAGGCCTCGACCCGTTCGTTCGCGTCGGTGCGCGACGCGTCGGCCGTGGCCACCGCGAACCGGGCCCGCTCCCCATCCGTCGTCGCCCGGTCGACCTCGGCCTGCGCCCGGTCCAGAGCGGCCTGGAGCTCGAGCAGGCTGGGCGCGCTGAGGCTGCCACCGCGCACGAGCCCGGGCCCGTAGACGTCACCTTCGCGCGTCACGGCGGTCACGCCAAGGTGGGTGCGCACGAGGCGCGTTGCCTCGCGCGCACTCTCGACCAGGGCGACGCGCTCGAGGGCCTGCTCCACTGCCGGGCGCACCGACTCGGCACACTGGACGACGTCCCGGACCCAGCGGGCCCCGCCGTCGAGAGCCGGCCACCCCGACGGGTCGACCGGGCCTGCCGACTCCGCGACGAGCAGGCTCGCCCGTCCGGCGTCGTCGGCCCGGAGGGTGTCGAGCGCCCTGGCCGCGGCGTCGAGGGAGCGGACCGCGAGCGCCTCGGCCGCCGGGCCGAGCGCGGCGGCGACCGCGTTCTCGAGGCCCGGGTCGACGCTCACGAGGGAGGCCACCGACCCGATGATCCCATGCGACTCGAGGTCTTCCTGGGCCGCGGCGAGGAGCGTCGCAGCGCCGTCCTTCCGGCTGAGGCTGAGCTCGAGCGTCTCGACGCGCGCGGCAGCGGTGGTCCGAACCCGGTCAGCGGCTGCCTCGGCTTCCCGCCACCGGGCGAGCTCGGCTTCGGCTGCCTCGAGCTCCGCTGCGGCCTCCTCGTACGCGGTGTCGAGTCCCTCCTCGCCCTCCTCGTCCTGGGCGACGCCCGCCTCGAGGCGGGCGAACTCCCGCTCTGCCTCCGCTGCGCGCGCCAGGGCCTGCTCGGCGGTGGACCGGAGCCGCCCGATCTCCGCCTCGCGCGCCTCGATCCGGGACGCCTTCGCGCCGACCTGGCCGCCGAGCTTGGCGAGGCCTTCGCGGCGGTCGGCGGCTGCACGCGTCGCCCGGGCGAGCCGCGCGGTCTCCTCCGCGTGGTTGCGCTCGGCCTCGGTGCGGGCGAGGACCGCCTCCTCGAGGGTCGCCCGGACCTCCTCGATCTCGGCGCGCAGGGCCTCGTCCTGCGCGCGGACGTCAGCGGCCTGCGCGCGCAGCTGGTGTGGGTCACGCGTCGACTGAGCCTCGTCGCCCTCGCCGTCGTCCTCGCTGAGCAGCCGCACGCGCTCGGACGCGAGCGACAGAGTCGACGCCATCCGCTCGGCGAGTCGGCTGAGGGACACGTACTCGTCCTGCGCCACCGTCAGGGCCGGTCGCGCCTCCTGCGCAGCAGCCTCGAGCCCGGCCAGCCGCTGGGCGAGGTCGGCCATGGCCTCCTCGACCTCGGTGCGACGCTGGATGAGTGCCGTCTCGTCGGCCACCTCCTGCTCGAGCGTCGACGTGAGCTGGACGAGGTCGTCAGCGAGCAGCCGCAGCCGCGCGTCGCGGGCCTCGGCCTGGATCACGGCTGCCTTGCGGGCCGTCTCCGCCTGGCGCCCGAGCGGGCCGAGCTGGCGCCGGATCTCCCCGGTGAGGTCCTGCACGCGGGTGAGGTTGGCCTCCATCGTCTCGAGCTTGCGCAGCGCGCGTTCCTTGCGCTTGCGGTGCTTGAGGACACCGGCCGCCTCCTCGATGAATCCCCGACGCTCCTCCGGAGTGGCCCGCAGCACCGTGTCGAGCTGTCCCTGGCCGACGATGACGTGCATCTCCCGACCGATGCCGCTGTCGGACAGCAGCTCCTGGATGTCGAGCAGGCGACACGGCGTGCCGTTGATGGCGTAGTCCGAGCCGCCGTTGCGGAACATCGTCCGCGAGATCGTCACCTCGGTGTAGTCGATGGGCAGCGCACCGTCGGTGTTGTCGATCGTCAGGGCCACCTCGGCGCGCCCGAGCGGTGGGCGCCCCGCCGTGCCGGCGAAGATGACGTCCTCCATCTTGCCGCCGCGCAGGGACTTGGCACCCTGCTCCCCCATCACCCAGGCGAGCGCATCGACGACGTTGGACTTGCCGGAGCCGTTCGGCCCGACGATGCAGGTGATGCCGGGCTCGAGCCGCAGGTGGGTCGCCGATGCGAAGGACTTGAAGCCCTTCAGAGTGACGCTCTTGACATACACGACCCGATGGTTCCTTCGTCCGACTGCGTTGCGACCCGCACACTCCACCTGCGCGAGATCCCGGTCAGAGTACTAGCCAGCGGCAGCGGAACCGGGGACCTCACGCACGACCGAGCTCAGCGGCATCCGGCCGTATGGTGGCGTGCGTGAGCACGCTCGACCACCTCGTCGTCGCCGCCGCGGACCTCCAGGAGGGCTCGCGGTGGGTGGAGGAGCGGCTCGGGGTGGGCCTCGAAGCGGGCGGCCGACACGCCAGCTTCGGCACCCACAACCGCCTGCTCTCGCTCGGCCCGGACAGCTACCTCGAGGTCATCGCGGTCGACCCCGAGGCTCCCCCGCCACCACGCCCCCGGTGGTTCGAGCTCGACGGTCCGGCCATGCGCGAGCGCCTGGGCGCTGGACCGGCTCTCGTCCACTGGGTGGTGCGGGTGGACTCCGTCGACGGGATCACCGACCCGCTCGAGCTGAGGCGCGGTGACAACCGCTGGGTCATCGGGGTCCCTCCAGACGGCCGTATGCCGCTGAGCGGGCTTGCGCCGTCGCGCATCCTCTGGCGCACTCCCCCTCCGGCAACTCTCCTGCCGGACAAAGGCATTCGACTGGCCGAGCTGCGGCTGTCGACTGGTGAGCCGGCCGCCGTCACTGATGCGGTGGCGGGGGTCAGCGGTCCGGTCGTGGTCGTCGAAGGGCCGCCCGGACTCTCCGCGACCTTCGACACCTCGACCGGGCCCGTGGAGATGGGCCACGTACGGTGATGGAGTGAACGACCTCCACACGATCACGTCCATCGAGCGACTCCTCGAGGTGTACCCCAACGATCCCGGGGCGACCTCGATCCGCAAGGAGTCGCCAGTCCTCACGCCGTCGTACGCCGCGTTCATCACCGCCGCCCCCTTCTGCGTCGTGTCCACGGTGGGCCGGGGGGGCCTCGACCAGTCACCTCGCGGGGACGCCCCCGGGTTCGTCCGGGTGCGGGACGAGCGGACCCTCGTCATCCCCGACCGGCGCGGCAACAACCGGCTCGACACGCTGCGCAACCTCATCGCGGACGCGCGTGTCGGGCTGCTCTTCCTCGTGCCGGGTGTCGGGCACGAGCTCCGCGTGCGGGGCACCGCCGTGGTGTCGACCGACCCGGACGAGCTGGCGCATCACGAGGTGCGCGGCGTGCTGCCCGCCTCGGTCCTCGTGGTGGCGGTCGAGCGGGTGTACTTCCAGTGCGCGCGGGCGATCAAGCGGTCGCGCCTGTGGGAACCCGGCGCCTGGCCGGACCAGGCGTCGGTTCCGAGCGCCGGTCAGATGACGCTCGAGGCGGGCGGGTTCGGGTCGCTGGATGAGGCCCGGGACTACGACGCGGCGCTCGACGAGCGCCAGAACGCCACCCTCTACTGACGCTCGTCACTCGTCGCCGGAGGCGATCTGCTCGTGGTGGTGGATGACCTCGGCGATGATGAAGGTCAGGAACTTCTCCGCGAAGACCGGGTCGAGCCCTGCCTCGTCGGCCAGGGCACGCAATCGGGCGATCTGCCGTTCCTCCCGGGCGGGGTCCGCCGGCGGCAGGTTCCGCTCGGCCTTGAGCCGACCCACCTGCTGCGTGCACTTGAACCGCTCGGCGAGCAGGTGGACGAGCGCAGCATCGATGTTGTCGATGCTGCTCCTGAGCCGAAGCAGCTCGGCAGGCACCTGCGGGTCCATCTCCGGCTCGGTCACCGCAACAGGCTAGGCGAGCCGTCTCGGCCGGGAGGGCCGACGACCGAGGGGCGGACTGCGCCTTGGGCCATCCGTCCCCCCGACGGCGGGACTGGAGCCGGAGGCGATCGCACCGGCCGGCGGGTCAGCCCTCGACGAAGCCGCTGAGGTCCTCGCGGGTGCGTCCGGGTTGCACGACGACGGACTCGATGTTTCCGGGGCGCCGAGTCGTCGTCGGCTCCTCGCGCAGCAGCTGCTCGAGCTGGTGCACCGCGTCGGGATCACCCTGTGCGACGACCTCGACCCGCCCGTCCACCAGGTTGCGGGCGTGACCGACGAGACCGAGCTCGAGTGCGCGTGCCCGGGTCCACCACCGGAAGCCGACGCCCTGCACGCGGCCACGGACGAAGAACGTCACGCGCGACACCTCACCCATGCGGACACGGTACGACCCGGCGTGCACGGTGTGGCCGCGACCACGCGACAGACCGGGCGCGCGTCGGCAGCGAGCCCAACGGCATACGGAATGGCGGTCGTGGCCTGCGCGCCTCCGTCCCACCGTCCCCACCCGTCCCTATGCTCACAAGCGGGACCGGCTCCGGCCGGCCCCCCGTCGCAGACGCGAAGGGAGCCACGTGACGACCTCGGCCACACCCCGAGTGGCCCAAACCGCCCCAGGTCCGGTCACGGCGACGAAGCCGAGACCGGTTCGCGGTATGTCGGCATCGCCCCAGGGCCCCCACGACGGCCGGATCGAGGGCCTCGACGGCATCCGCGCACTGGCGATCGTGGCCGTGCTCGTCTTCCACCTCAACGCCTCGTGGCTGCCTGGAGGCTTCCTCGGCGTCGACGTCTTCTTCGTCGTCTCCGGCTTCCTCATCACGACGTTGCTCGTCCGCGAGCACGAGCGCAGCGGACGGATCGCCCTCAGGAGCTTCTGGGTGCGCCGCGCCCGCCGGCTGCTGCCCGCGCTCGTCGTCACGGTCACCCTCAGCACCCTCATCGCACGACTGGTGAGTGGCGACCTGCTCGTCCACGTCGGCCGACAGATCGTCGGGGCGCTGACCTTCTCGACCAACTGGGTCGAGATCACGGCAGGATCGAGCTACTTCGACCAGACGGCCCCACAGCTGTTCATGAACTTCTGGTCGCTCGCCGTCGAGGAGCAGTTCTACCTCGTCTGGCCGGGCCTCACGCTGCTCCTCGTCACCTTGGTGGCGGCGCGGGCCCGCGTGGCCGTGGCCCTCGGCGTCGCGGCGGTCTCGACGGTGCTGATGGCGGCGCTGCTGGAGCCGGGGGCGGACGCCACGCGCGTGTACTACGGCACCGACACGCACGTCATGGGCCTGATGATCGGCGCCGCGCTGGCCTTCGCCTGGGCCAGTCCGCCCCTGGCCGCGCGGATCCGGCCCTCGCGTCTCGGGGCTGCCGGGAGGTGGGCGGTCCCCTTGGCTGCAGGGACTCTGGTCGCCTGCCTCATGCTCCTCGACGAGACCGGCACGGTGACCTTCCGCGGTGGAATCCTGCTCGCGTCCCTGGCATCCGGTGTGCTGGTGCTGGGCGTGCTCGACCCCCCGCCGGGCCGAGCCACCACGTGGCAGCGCCTGACCGGTCACCCCCTCGCCGGGTGGGTCGGCGAGCGTTCGTACGCGATCTACCTCTGGCACTGGCCGGTCATCCTGCTCGTCGCCCGGGACAACCCATCGGCCCCCGGGACCGGGACCCATCTGCTCACCAGGGCGTGGTGCGTTCTCGTGACTCTCGCGCTGGCGGACCTGACCCATCGGGTGGTCGAGACGCCCTTCCGTCGCCACGGCTTCGGCGGTGTGCTGCGGATGATCGGCGCGTTCCTCCTGTCGTGGTCCCGACGGACCCGACAGGTCGTCGCCGGTACCGCCCTCACGGCCATGCTCGCCCTGACCGTGGTCGTGCTGACCGCGCCGGACCAGTCAGAGACGGCACGGATGCTCCGGTCCAACGAGGCGGCGGCCGTAGCGCTGGCCCGTGGCGCTGGCCAGACCTCGCCAACGGCCGCTCCGACCACGCCGTCCGCCGGATCCACGTCGAATCCCCCACAGCGGGGCTCCTCGGGCACGCGCGCCGGCGTGCCTCCGGCGGTGACCCACTCTGTCGACGCAGCAGATGCCAAGGCCGACTTCACCATGCCCACCGGCAAGCAGATCGACGGCTACGGCGACTCGATGATGGTCGGCAGCATCCACGCGCTCGACTACTACTTCCCCGGCATCAGGATGGACGCGAAGTCCAACCGACGGTGGCCGGACGGCCTTGCTGCGATCAAGGCGCGCGGTGAGGGCAACCGTCAGGCCGTGGTCCTCGCCTTCGGCACGAACGCCGGGATCGAGGTGGGCGCCCTCACTGCAGCCCTCGACGCCCTCGGGCCTGACCGCATGGTCGTTCTCGTCAACCTGATGGGGCCCTTTGCCCGCATCGACGACGACAACGCCGCCCTCGAGGCCGCCGCCGCGGCGCGGCCCAACGTCATCGTCGCCGACTGGGCGGCCGCGGTCCGCGACCACCCTGAGCAGCTCCAGTCGGATCGGATCCACCCGAGCCTGAGGGGATCCCACCTCTTCGCCAAGACGGTGCGCCAGGCCCTCGCGACGCTGAGCGAGCGCCACACCGGCGAGAAGGTCGTGCTCAAGGACCTCCCGATGCCCTGACCTCGTCCCCGACCCGCAGCTGGGCGTCAGCCGGGAGCGGCAGGTCGGGCGCGAGGCGGATGCCGAACCACGTCGCGCCATCCCACTTCCGGTGCCGAGAGAGCGTGCGGATCGGCTCCTTGGTCGTCCGCAGCGTGTGGCGGTCGATGGTCGTCATGACGCAGCGGTCGCAGACCATCGTGCGGTGAAAGGCGATGTCGCCGATGCGGACCTCGTCCCAGCGGTCCTCGGCGAACGGCTCGATCCCGTCGACCACGATGTTGGGCCGGAAGCGCTCGTGGCCGATGGGTGCGGCGCCCGTCTCGGCCAGCCACCCGTTGAGCTGGCGGAGTGACGAGCCGGTCGTCAGCAGGATCGGCGCCGCATCTGCGAGGGAGTTCGTGTCCCCGGCCCGCCCACCGCGATCACGCCGCACGGGTCGGACCGACGCGTCGTCCTGCCACACCAGGCGCAGCCCGGTCCCGACCCGCTCCGAGATCCACGCGTGCACCTCCGGTCCGGCGGGCCGCGCGGTCCCCTGTCCGCTGTGGTCCACCTCGATGGGCGTCGCCTCACGTGGGGCTGCGACCACGATGGAGCCGCCCGCCCTGTCGCGCAGCCGGATCGCGCCCTCCGAACCGGTCTGCTCTTCCGGGTCGGCGCTCAGGCCGAGCAGCCCCTTGACCTCACGGGCGGTGACCTTGCCTCCCGAGGCATCCACGAGGCCCCAGCGCCGGTCGCCACGCAGACCGCGCGCATCGAGCGGCGACGCGTCCCGTGCGACACCCTCGAGCGACTTGACGGGGTAGAGCGTCAGCGCCGTGACGCGCATCCCGGCCCTCACTCGGCGAGCCAGGCGGCATACGCGTCGAACGTGTAGGGGCGGCCGAGGAAGTCCTCGACGAGGTCCGCGGCGTCGCGCCGTCCGCCCGGGGCGAGGACCTTGTCGCGGTAGGCACCGGCGATCTCCGGGTCGTAGAGGTTCTCCCGGTCGAAGGCCGAGAACATGTCCTTCGCGATGACGAGTGACCACATGTAGGTGTAGTAGCCGGAGCCGTAGCCGTCGAGGTGCCCGAAGTGGCACTGCATGTGGGTGCCCTCGATGTAGGGGAAGACCGAGTACCGGCGCATGAGCTCCGTGAGGCGCGCGGTCAGGTCATCCGTCTCGTTGACATGGAGGTCGTAGGACAGCGCGGCGTAGAACATCTGCGTGCGGGCGTCATAGCCCTTGCCGAAGTCGTCGGCCCGCCGCATCGCGGCCACGAGCTCGGCTGGAATCGTCTCCCCTTCGGCGTTGCGGGCGAACGTCGCGAGCACGTCTGCGTCCCACGCCCACTCCTCGAGCATCTGGCTCGGTGCCTCGACGAAGTCCCACTCCGTGGCCACTCCCGAGAACCGGACCCATTCCTGGTCGCCGCCGATGACGTGGTGGACGAGGTGTCCGAACTCGTGGAAGAGCGTGACCACCTCGTCGTGCTCCATGAGGCCCCGGTTGAAGTTGCACACGAGGACGCCCTCGGGCAGCTGCACCCCCCGCACGCCGCGCACGAGGTCGAACTGCGCCGCATGCTTGTACTTGCCGTCACGCGGGTGCAGGTCGAGGTGGATGCGCCCGACCCGCCGGCCCCGGAACCCCACGTCGTAGGTTGCGACCTCGGGGTGCCAGGTCGGGGCATCGGTCACCGGCGTCCAGTCGAGCCCGAAGAGGCGTCCGGTGACCTCGAGCAGACCCCGACGGACCGACTCGAAGGGAAAGTACGTCCGCACCCGCTGGGCGTCGACGGCCAGCTGCTCCTTCCGGACCAGCTCGGCGTAGTACGCGACGTCCGCCCCATCGATGTCGGTGGCATCGGGGCGATCCCGTTGGAGGCGCTCGAGCAGGACGGCCTTGTCACGAGCCGCGCTGTCGGCCGAGAGGTCGGTGATCCGGTCGATGAACTCGGCGATCGCCGTGCCCTTGCCGATCATCTTCACTTCGGCGTCGTAGTCGGCCCAGGAGGCGTACCCGAGCAGCGACGCCGTCTCCCGGCGGACGGCGAAGATCTCCTGCAGGACCTGGTCGTTGGCCGGCCAGCCGATCGTGAGGAACTGTGTCACGAGCTCGCGCCGGGCGGTGGCGTCCCTGGCAAAGGTGCGGAACGGCACGACGTCCGGGTAGTCGGTCGTCACGGTGACGAGGCCGTCGTCGTCGGCCGGGTGGGCGTCGATCCAGTCCTGCGGCATGCCGCCGAGCCGCTCGGGACGGACCCGGATGGAGCGGACGTTCTCGCGGATGTTCTTGCTGAAGTCCTGGCTGAGCAGCAGCCCCTTCTCGCTCAGCTCGCGCAGGCGGGCCCGAGTCGTCTCGTCGCGGTCCACGCCCGAGCGGCGGAAGTCGCGCAGCGTCCGCTCGAGCAGGCGGTCGGCGGCGGGGTCGAGGCCGGCCGCGTCGAGGGCGGCGAAGACGGCATACAGCTCGGGGTCGAGCCCCAGGTCCGTGTCGAGCTTCTGGACCTCCTGGGCCACCGTCTCCGCACGCTCCCGGACCCCCTTGTCGGGATGGACCTCGGCGAAGAACGAGCCCACCGCAGCCGCGTTCGACAGGGCGATCTGGGCGTCGTTCCACAACCGGAGGCGATCGATGGCCTCCGTCGGACGGCTCGCCTTGAGCTCGTCGACGCGCGCGCGGCACCGAGCCAGCTCGTCGTCGCCCCGACGGGCCACCCAGTCGAGCCAGTCAGGCCCCGAGTCGTCGGTCGGCAGGGCGAGGGGCCTCGGCTCAGTCGTCACGACGGCACTGTATGCCGCTGGGCTCGCTCCCCGCCTGAGGTTTCCTTCCGCCGTACTCAGTCCCAGAGCCGCAGGGACCGGCGGAAGATCCCGGCCAGGTCCTCCTCGGTGACGGTCTTGGGGCTCGTCGCGAGGAGTCGCTGCTGCTTGAGCGCGCCGCCCACCAGGGCATCCACGTCCGCCTCGTCGTAGCCCACCGCACCGAGCCCCGAAGGCAGTCCGATGTCACGCATGAGGTCGAGCAGGAGCCCGGGCAGCACGTCCTTCGGTTCCGCCTCCCACGTCCCGTGACGGTCGGGGTCGAGGAACGCGGCGGCCGCGAGGTGCCTCTCGGGGTCGGCGTCGAAGGTCCACCGGAAGGCCTCCGGAGCGGTCAGCGCAACGGCCATGCCGTGCGGCACCATCGGCTCGTCCTGTGGGTAGTCGCGCGGGCGGAAGTCGCGGACCCGACCCGCAACGGGATACGCGTTGGCGTGCGGGACGTGCACGCCCGCGTTGCCGAAGCCCAGGCCGGCAAAGGTGGCCGCCAGCGCCATGTCGCCGCGGGCCGCCTCGTCATCGCTGTCCCGGACGACGACACGGAAAGCGCGCGCGAGCAGGGTCATGGCCCGCTCGGACCACAGGTCCGCGATGGGGTTGGCCCCGCAGTAGGGCACCCGCTGCTCCGGGGTCTTGCGCGGATGGTCCCAGTAGGGCCGCGCCGTCCAGCTCTCCAGGGCGTGGCAGAGGATGTCCATGCCGGCGCTGGCAGTGACCCCTCTGGGCTGGGTCGACATCAGCCTCGGGTCAACCACGGCGAGCGTGGGCCTGAGGCGCTCGTGGCTGATGCCCGTCTTGACCTCGAGGGCCAGGACGTCGAGGACGCAGATCGTCGTGCTCTCCGCACCGGTGCCGGAGGTCGTCGGCACGGCGATGAGCGGGAGCAGCGGGTGCTGCGGCGGTCGGGCAGCGCCGATCGGTGCGTTGACGTAGTCAAGGAGGTCGCCCGGATTGGTCAGCATGAGGTCGACGGCCTTGGCCGTGTCGATCGACGACCCGCCGCCGACGGCCACGACCGCGTCGAACGGCCCGTCGGCTCGGGCTCGGGTGACGGCCAGCGCCATGCTGACGTCGGTCGGCTCGACGTGGGCCGAGTCGTGCACCACCGCCTCGACGCCGTGGTTCCGAAGCTGCTCCGCCACCCGGTCAGGCCCGCCCGTTGCGAGCACGCCGGGGTCGGTCACGACGAGCACCCGTCGGGCGCCGAGATGCCTGAGGTCGTGCCAGATCTCGTCCGAGGCCCCGGGCCCGAAGCGCAGGCGGGGGGAGGCGTAGGTGAAGACCGTCTCGCTGGGGTCGTTCATGGGCCCAGCCTTCCAGCCGCCGTGGCGGTTCTGCCAACTGCACTCCGCTCTGGTTCAGCTGAGGCGGCGGACCCTGGGCCTTGGTCGCGGTTGGCATACGGGGCAGGAGTAGGAGGACCGGTTCATGAACTGCTCGCGGCGCATGCGCGTGCCGCAGCGGTCACAGGGCGTGCCCTCGCGCCCGTAGGCGTGCAGCGACCGGTCGAAGTAGCCGCTCGCGCCGTTGACGTTGACGTAGAGCGAGTCGAAGCTCGTGCCGCCCTGGCCGAGCGCCTCGGACATGACGTCCCGAGCATGGTCGAGGATGCGGCCCAGGGTCGGCTTGGTGAGTGTCGCGCAGATCCGCTCGCCGTGGACCTTGGCGCGCCACAACGCCTCGTCGGCATAGATGTTGCCGATCCCCGAGACGAGCGACTGGTCCAGCAGCGCCCGCTTCACGGCGCTGTCGCGGGCCTTCATGCGGCGCACGACGGCGGCCTGGTCGTAGCTCGCCTCGAAAGGATCCGGGGCGATGTGGGCCACCGCAGCCGGAACGCCGTCGGGAGTGAGCGGCGAGAGAGCCAGCCCCCCGAAGGTGCGTTGGTCGACGAAGTGCAGCGCAGGGCCGTCGTCCAAGAAGTGGAAGACGGCGTGGCAGTGCTTGTCGCGGGGCAGACCCGCCGGCTTGACGAGCATCTGGCCGCTCATACCCAGGTGGACGATGAGGGCTTCGTCGGCGTCCAGGACGAGCCAGAGGTACTTTCCCCGGCGGGACACCGACGTGACCGTCGATCCCGTGATCCGAGCGGCCAGGTCCGCCGGGCCGGCGACGTGGCGACGTGCGACCCGGAGTCCGATGATCTCCGCGCCGGCGACGCGGCGCCCGACGACGTGGTCGGCCAGTCCACGGCGCACCACCTCGACCTCAGGCAGCTCCGGCATCAGACCCGGCCGGAGCGATCCGACGCGGTCTCGGTGTCGGCCTCGGCGCTGGCAGACCTGCGGGCGTCGAGGGTGTGCCACGCCTCCTTGGCGGCCTTCTGCTCCGCCTCCTTCTTGCTGCGGCCATGCCCCTCGCCCAGCACCTGGTGGCCGCCCAGGACGACGCGGGCGTGGAACTCCTTCTCATGGTCGGGGCCCTGCTCGGCGACGCGGTACTCGGGCGCCCCCTGGCCGACCGCCGCGGCCATCTCCTGGAGGCTCGTCTTCCAGTCGAGCCCCGCGCCGAGCGTTGCCGCCTCCTCGATGAGGGCGTCGAAGTGGTGGTGGATGAACTGGGCAGCGCGCTCGATGTCGGTGGACAGGAACACGGTCCCGATGAGTGCCTCCATCGTGTCGGCCAGGATCGATGCCTTGTCGCGACCGCCAGTGGCCTCCTCACCCTTGCCGAGCATGACGTACTGGCCGAGATCGAAGGTGCGTGCGACATCGGCAAGCGCTCGCATGTTGACGACCGCGGCTCGCAGCTTGGCGAGCTGGCCCTCGGCCAGGTCCGGATGTCCGCGGTAGAGGGTGTCGGTCACGACGAGCCCGAGCACCGAGTCCCCGAGGAACTCGAGGCGCTCGTTGTTGGGGACTCCGCCGTTCTCGTAGGCGTAGGAGCGGTGCGTCAGTGCACGCAGCAGCAGCGGCTCGTCGATGCCGCGCCCGACGACCTCCTGGAGGTGGCCGAGCAAGGCATCGACGGGCCGCTGTGGGACCGCCAGAACACCCGCTTCGCCGTCGCTCACGGGGCTGCCCACGACCAGATCAGGCCTGGTGCTCGGTGCGCTCGGCAGCGGCGTAGTAACGGCCCTTGTAGGTGCCGCAGGACGGGCAGGCAATGTGCGGCTGGGCCGCCGCACCGCACTGGGGGCACGTGGTCAGGGTGGTCGGCGCAGCCTTCCAGTTCGCGCGGCGCGAACGGGTGTTGGACCGCGACATCTTCCGCTTCGGGACAGCCACGTCAGTTCCTCTTCTCTTGCGGGTCGTCCTGCAGCAGTCCGCTCAGGGCCGACCATCGGGGGTCGATCACTTCATGATGGTGGTCCGGGTCCTCGGCGAGGTGAAAACCGCACTGGGCGCACAGTCCCGGGCAGTCGTCCCGGCACACGGGTTGGAACGGCAGCGTCGGCACCACCGCGTCCCGCAGCACGGTCTCGAGGTCGACGAAGTCGTCCACCAGCTCGTACACCTCGTCCTCGTCGGAGTCGCCCGCCACCTCGTGGTGGTGAGCTGCCCGATCGGTGTAGGCGAACAGCTCCTGGAATCGCGCGTCGACGTCGAGCTCGACGGGATCCAGGCACCGCACGCAGGCACCGGTCGCCGAGCCGGAGACCGAACCCGTGACCAGCACTCCCTCGACGACCGACTCGAGCCGCACGTCGATCTCCACCGGCGAACCGGCCTTGATCGCGATGACCTCGGTGCCGAGGTCCTCGGGGAGCACCACCGAGCGCTGGAGCTGCTGCATCGTCCCGGGTCGCCTGCCCAGCTTCCGGGTGTCGAGCACCAGGGGCGAACGGGGATCGGGACGGTCCATGACTCCTGCACAGCGGTAGGTGTGGGTTCGGCCCGCGTCAAGGCAGACGTGGACCGACGTCCAAGGCTACCGGAGTGGGTCGGCGGCTCCCAAATCAGCGCATTCGCTCCTCGAGCGCCGTGAGCACGACGTCCGGGACGAGCCCTGATACGTCACCGCCATACCGGACGACCTCCTTGATCAGCGAGCTGGACACGTGCTGCAGGTCCGGCGCGGACGAGAGGAAGAGCGTCTCGACCCCGGTGAGGTGGCGGTTCATGTGCGCCATCGGGAGCTCGTACGCGAAGTCGGTGCCTCCACGCAGCCCCTTGACCATGGACCGCGCCCCGACCTCGCGACACACGTCCACGACGAGCCGGTTGCCCCACGCGGCGATGCGGACGTTGTCCACGTGGGCCAGCGACTGCTTGAGCAGCTCGAGCCGCTCGTCGACGCTGAAGGTGCCCTGCTTGGCCAGGTTGTGCAGCACCGCGACGACCACCTCGTCGAAGAGCCCGGCGGCCCGCTCGATGATGTCGACGTGCCCGTTCGTCACGGGATCGTAGGAGCCGGGGCACACACAGCGGCGGGGTTCGCTCGTCACGGGGCCAACCTACGCGACCCCGCCGGAGGTGGGTGGCTCCGCGAACCAGACGGTCGTCTCGCCGTAGCGCTTCTCTCCGGAGAGCTCGAGCCCCCCGGGCCACGACGGCTGGGGCGACCTCGTCGACCGCTCCACCACGATGAATGCCTCCGGGGCGAGCCATCCGTGGTCCACGAGAGCGGCGAGCACGTCCGTCAGGGCCTCTTCACTGATGTCGTAGGGCGGGTCGACGAAGACGAGGTCCATCCTCATGCCCTCGGGTGGGCCGGCCCGGAGGACGCGCTCGACCGTGTCGGTGACGACTCGGGCTCCAGCCGCGCCGACCGTGTCGATGTTGCGCGCGATGACCTTGGCGGCCTTCCGGTCCGACTCCACCAGGAGGACCCGCGACGCCCCCCGGCTCGCCGCCTCGAGTCCCAGGGCTCCAGAGCCCGCGTAGAGATCCAGGACGTGCGTGTCGGCCAGCAGGCCGTGGTGCTCGAGCCGGCTGAAGAGCGCTTCACGGACCCGGTCCGACGTCGGGCGCGTCATCGAGCCCGGCGGGGTGCGCAGCGCGCGGCCGCCTGCCGAGCCGCTGATGATCCTCGTCATGTCAACCCCGCTCCAGCCAGACGGCCTGCTCCTCGTCGAGGCGGGTGGCGACCGCGGCGGCGAGCTCCGGATGCTGCCGCAGGTCGGGATCCGTGTCGACGAGAGCGAATGCGTCCTCCCTGGCCTCCGCGATGATCTGCTCGTCCTCGCGACGGCTCAGCCGCAGGTGGCGCACCGAGTTGACCCGCCCGCTCTGGCGGGCGCCGAGGACGTCCCCCTCCCGGCGGAAGAAGAGATCCGCGCGGGCGAGCTCGAAGCCGTCCGTCGTGCCCGCGACGGTGTCGAGGCGTTGCCCCGCTCGCTCGCCCGGGTCCTTGGTCATGAGCAGGCAGAGGCCGGGCGCCGAGCCCCTGCCCACCCTGCCGCGCAGCTGGTGCAGCTGGGAGATGCCGAAGCGCTCGGCGTCGACGACGACCATGACCGACGCGTTGGGCACGTCGACCCCGACCTCGATGACGGTGGTCGCAACGAGGATGTCGATCTGCCCGGCACCGAAGGCACGCATGGTGTCCTCCTTCGTCTCCGGGTCGAGCCTGCCGTGCAGCACCCCAATTCGCGTACCGGCGAGCGTGGGGTTTCGGGTCAGCTGGTGCCACATCGTGTAGACCCCGGTGAGCTCCTCCTTCGCAGGGCCGCCCTCGCCGCCATCCGGATCCTCGGGCTCCCACTCGTCGGCGTCCTCGTCAGACGTGTCGGACGACAGCACGGAACCGGGGTCGGGGTCGCCGATGCGCGGGCACACGACATACGCCTGGTGCCCCTTGGCCACCTCCTCCGCGACTCGTTGCCAGGTCCGGTCGACCCAGCCGGGCTTCGTCGCATCGACGCGGTGAGTCGTGATCGGCGACCGGCCCTTGGGCAGCTCCCGGAGGGTCGCGGTCTCCATGTCCCCGAAAACCGTCATCGCGACCGTGCGTGGGATCGGGGTGGCGGTCATGACCAGCACGTGTGGCGGCCGGGCTCCCTTCTCTCTGAGGGCGTCTCGCTGCTCGACACCGAAGCGGTGCTGCTCGTCGACGACGACCAGGGCCAGATCGGCGAACTGGACGTGCCTCTGGATCAGGGCGTGCGTGCCCACGACGATGCCTGCTTCTCCCGAGGCGGCGTCCAGCAGTGCCGCCCGCCGGGCGGAGGTGCTCTGGCTTCCGGTGAGCAGGCCAACCTTGGTGCCGAACTCGCTCCCGCCGAGCATCCCGCCCATCGCCAGTTCACCGAGCATGCCGGTGATCGACCGGTGATGCTGGGCGGCGAGGACCTCCGTGGGCGCCAGGAGCGCCGCTTGGCCCCCCGAGTCGATGGCTGCGAGCATGGCGCGCAGGGCGACGATGGTCTTGCCCGAGCCGACCTCGCCCTGGAGGAGCCGGTGCATGGGCCGCTCCCGCGCGAGCTCCTCCTCGAGGAGCGTGCCGACCTCACGTTGACCCTTGGTCAGCTCGAACGGCAGGCGAGCGTCGAACGCCGCCAGCAGGCCGCCGGGTCGGGACCGTCGAGGCGTTCCCATGATGGCCTCTGCGTCCTTTCGGCGCTGGGCCAGGATCGTCTGGAGCACGAAGGCCTCGTCGTACTTGAGCCGGTGGAGCCCCGGCCTTGCGCTCTGCGACAGAGGGGGCCGATGCACCAGCTCGAGAGCCTCCCGTCGACCGAGGAGGCCCCGGCTCTCGCGGATCTCCTCCGGCACTGGCTCGCGCAGGCGTTCCACCTGGTCGAGCGCCTGGTGCATGACCCTGCGCATCCGGAACTCGTTCAGCTTGCCCGTCGTCGAGTACACCGGCACCCAGTGGGTGAGATAGGACTCCACCTGCCCGTCCGAGTCGTTCGCGCCGATGAGCTCGTAGTCGGGGTGGGTCAGCTGGAGGCTCCTGCCGTAGGAGCCGATCTGGCCGATGAAGAATCCGCGCGCGCCGGCCTGCAGCTTGCCGACATGACCGTAGGCGTTGAAGAACGTGACGGCCAGCTGGTTGCCCGCGCCGTCCGCGAGCACGACATTGAGCATCTTGCCGCGACGGCTCCGCATCGGCCGGGTCGTGGCCTGGGCGACCTCGGCCACGATCAGCACGTTGTCGCCCACCCGGAGCCGTGACAGGTCCGTGAGCTCGTTGGGCAGCACGTACCGTCGCGGCACCAGCTCGAGCAGGTCGCCCACGGTTTCGACACCCTTGTTCTTGGCCAGGGCCTCGGCATCGCCCTTCTTGACCAGCTTTGTCACGGGCGAGTCCTCGGTGAGCAGGACCATGGTCACTCGACTCCGATGAGCGCGGTGTAGACCGGCTGGCCCCCGTCGAGCACGGTCACCTCGACCCCGCGGTGCTGCTTGCGGGCGGCCGCCTCGATTGCGCCAACGAGCCCCTGCGGCGCCGACTCGCCGAGGACCAGCGTGACCAGCTCGCCACCGCTCGACAGGAGCCGGTTGACCACCTCCCGAGCGACGACGAGCTGGTCGGAGCCGACGATGACGATGTCGCCGTCAACGACGCCGAGGACGTCTCCGGGCTGGCATGGTCCGCCGCTGGTCAGGCCGACCCGGTTCGCGATCGTGACGGCCCCGTGACGGGTCCCCGCTGCGGCGGACTGCATTGCGACGAGGTTGGAGGTCGGCCAAGCATCCGGCTCGAACACCGCCACGGCCGCCACACCCTGGACGGCGGTCCGGGCCCGCACGACGAGGGCCTCGATGCCCTCGTCGGCGACGGCGCGGGCCGCCGCCGCGGCCGCGAGCTCGGTGTCCGCATCGTTGGGAAGCACGATGACGCCCCGGACACCGGTCGCGTGCTGCTGGCGAATGGCCTCGATGAACTGTCCGGTCGACGCTCGGTGGCCCGGCCCGGAGGAGATGACGACGGCACCGATCCTGGTGAAGATGGACGCCAGCCCGTCGCCGGCCGCACACGCGACGACCCCGCTCAGCCTCGGCTCCCGCTCGCGACCTTGGCGATGGGCAGCATCCTGGGCAGCATCGTGGGCAGCAACGGGGCCAGCATCGTGGCCAGCATCGTGGCCGGCGGCATGGCCGGCGTCATGGGCAGCGGCATGGGCAGCGCCGGCCAACCCATCGTCGGTGACGAGCCGGGTGATGCGGATCCGGTGCGGGCGGCCGGCCTCGACGCCGGCCTCGACGGCCGCGCCCGGGTCGTCCACGTGGGCGTGGACGTTCCACTCGCCCTCGCCACCGACGACGAGCACCGAGTCGCCCAGCTCCACCAGGCGCGCGCGCAACCCGGCAATGCGGTCCTCCTCCTCGACGGAGAGCAGGTACATCACCTCGTACTCCGGGCCCGTCGGCTCCCCCAGCGGGACGACGTCCGCGTCGAGCGGCCGGGTCACGAGGAGGGCTCCCGCCTCGGGGTGGAGCCGGCCGCGTCGGTCGGACGAGGACAACCCGAGGACGACTCGGCCGTCATCCCCGGCGGCGAGCCGCTCGAGGCACTCCAGGACGAGGACCAGTCCGGCTCCACCGGCGTCGACGACACCCGCACGGGCGAGGACCGGGAGCTGTTCCGGTGTCCGGGCCAGAGCCTCCTGGGCGGCCTCGAGGATGTGGACGGTCGCGGCATGGAAGCCGAGGCCGCGGGCTTCCGCGGACACCAGGGCGGCCGCCCGCGACACCGACAGCATCGTGCCCTCCTTGGGATCGGTCACCCCCTGCCATGCCCGCTCGTCGGCCTTGGCCAGGCCGGCGGCAAGGTCGCCGGCGTCCATCACGGTGCTGCCGCGGACGCCTTCGGCGAGCCCGCGGACGATCTGGCTGAGGATGACGCCCGAGTTGCCCCGGGCGGTCCAGAGCAGGTGGCCCGCGAAGTCCTTGAGCAGGTCCGCGACACTGTCCAACGGCTGGTCGGCGGCCTCGGCCAGCATGCGCTCGATGGCACCGTCGAAGGTCAGGTAGAGGTTGGTCCCCGTGTCGCCATCCGGGACCGGGAAGACATTGAGGGCATCGATCTCCGCACGGCGCGCGGCGAAGACCGAGCGGATCAGCACGGCCCAGCGGCGCACGGCATTGACGTCGAGGACCTCGAGCGCTCCCACCGGGCTGCGCGTCCCGCGTGCCATCCGGCTCCTTCCGCATCCAGCCACCCGAGTTCCAGTGCACCCGAGGTGATGTCCGGCAGGCTACTGCGTCCCTACGACGGACTGCGGCGCGAGCCGTCTACCGTTGCCGTCGTGTCCACCCGACAGGACGGAAGCGTGCACCGGAAGACCCGAGCGGATGCACCCGACGGATACTTCCCGGCCGAGGCCGCCGGTCTGCGGTGGCTGGCCGAGGCGGAGCCGCATGGTGGCGCCCGCGTCGTGGAGGTGCTCGACGTGGGATCGCACCACATCGACCTGCGGCGCCTGTTCCCGGCACCGCCCACGGCGGCCGCAGCGACGGACCTCGGCCGCTCACTGGCGATCACCCACTCCACGGGCGCCGCCGCCTTCGGCGAGCCGCCGTCAGGCTGGCGCGGGGACGCCTGGATCGGCAGGCAGCCGCAGACCAACAACCCCGAACGTTCGTGGGGTCGCTACTTCGCCGAGCAACGGGTTCGTCCGTTCGTCCGCAAGGCGGTGGACGCGGGTCACCTCGCCGCGTCCGATGCCCGCGTGGTCGACGCCGTCTGCGATCGCGTCTCCGCGGGTGCCTACGACGACGACCGTCCCCCCGAGCGGATCCACGGCGACCTGTGGGCGGGCAACGTCGTGTTCACCGTGGAGGGCGCGGTCCTCATCGACCCGGCGGCACACGGTGGGCACGGCCTGACCGACCTGGCCATGCTCGACCTGTTCGGCTGCCCCTACCTCGAGCAGGTGCTCACCGCGTACGCCGACGCATCCGGTCTTCCCGCGCGATGGAGGCGTCTGATCCCCCTGCACCAGCTCCATCCCCTCGCGACCCACACCGCCTCCCATGGGCCGGGTTACGCCGCCGGCCTCGTGGCGGCAGCCCGCGCGGTTGCGTGACACCTCGCCGTTTTGTTCAGGTAGCCCCCGGTCGGCTACTCTTGGACGGTTCCCTTCGCGCTCAGCGGGTGAGGTACGCCCCGCGGGTGTGTCGAGTGCCCGAGGCGGCCCGACTGGGAGCGCCAGCACTTCCGTCCACCCCGACATTCAGGAGATACCCGTGGCTGCCAACTGCGACGTCTGCGGCAAGGGACCGAGCTTCGGTCACAACATCTCGCACTCGCACCGCCGCACCAAGCGCCGCTGGAACCCCAACATCCAGCGCGTTCGGACGCTGGTGGACGGTGTGACGCCGAAGCGGATCAACGTCTGCACCTCATGCCTCAAGGCGGGCAAGGTCGCTCGCTGACCTGACCCCCTCGCGCAAGGCCGGCTCCCTCAGGGACGCCGGCCTTCGCCATTGCTGAAGTGGTCCCAGCCGGTGTGGCTCGGACGATGCCCCTCGACGTGGACTCCCGGGACCTCGTCGCCCCGCGGCGCACGCACCGAGCCGATGACGCGCCACCCGTCCGGAACCTCGCTCGGGAAGGTGGCCAGCAACGAGTGCTCCTCTCCGCCGGCAAGGACGCAGTCCCACGCCGCTTCCTCGCCGACGGCTCCGGCCACCCCAGCGACGTCAACCGCCAACGCGTCGGGATCGAGGTCGAGGACGACACCGCTGGCACGGGCGATCCGGCCACCATCGCGCAGCAGTCCGTCCGAGACGTCGAGCATCGCGCTCGCTCCTGCCGCCGCCGCCTGGGGGCCGGCCTCGAGTGGCGGGGTGGGCCGCCGCTGCGTGGCAACAGCAGTCGTATGCTGCTGGGCCCGGTCCTGCTGCAAGAGGTGCAGTCCTGCTGCGGCGAGGCCGAGCGACCCGCACACGGCCAGGCGGTCCCCGTCTCGGGCACCGGAGCGCAGCACTGGGGCTCCCGCCAGGTCGCCGAGCGCCGTGACGGACACCATGACCACTCCGGCAGGGGCCGAGGACAGGTCACCGCCCAACACGACGACACCGGCTCTGTCGCACGCCTCGGCGACGCCGCGCGCCAAGTCGACGACCCAGTCCACGGAGACCATCGGGTCGGTGACGAGGGTGATGAGCACGCCCGTTGGCCGTCCGCCCATGGCCGCGACATCGGCAAGGTTCTGGGCGACGACCTTGTGACCGACGTCCGATCCGGATGACCATGCATCGAGCCAGTCGCGGCCGAGGACGACGGTGTCCGTCGTGACGATGGTCCGGTCCTCGGTGGCCAGCACCGCGGCATCGTCGCCCGGCGCGACGATGAGATCGGGGGAGGGTCGAAAGAGCGGGAAGATCCGGGCGAGGACCTGCTCCTCGTCCAGGCCGCGCAACGGCGTGCCCCCAGTCAGCGTCGGACCCGGGCGGCTTGACACGAATCACACCTCTTCGTCGCACTGGGCGCTGGGTGCCCGAGTTTCCATGGGACGGAAGGTCCCATGGCACGGTAGCGTCAGGGCACGTCCCTTGGCACATCGACGCCGAGTCCAGGCGTCACTGCTGGGGTGACACGGGAGCCGGTTCCCCCGCCGGAGGCAGTACGCAAGTCGTCAAACAGTGAGGTGACACGTGGTCCAGGCCTACATCCTGATCCAGACCGAAGTCGGCAAGGCTGCGACGGTTGCAGAGGCGATCGCCGGTATCACCGGTGTGACCCTGGCGGAGGACGTGACGGGTCCGTATGACGTCATCGCTCGTGTCGAGGCCGCGAACGTCGATGACCTCGGCCGGCTCGTGATCGCCAAGCTGCAGGACGTGCCGGGCATCACGCGGACCCTGACCTGCACCGTGGTCCACGTCTGAACCACGCCGACTCCCGAGCAGACACCGAGGCCATCGCGTCATGACCTCCAGGGCGGCCGCCAGGACGCCCTGGGCCGCGGCACCGTGACGTTGGGTCTTCGGCGCCTGTCGGCGTGCGCCGCTGTCTGCGCGGCCCTCCTGCTGACCACTGCCTGCGCCCGGGCGCCCGAGGTCGAGCTGGCCCCACTCGCCGACGAACCCGCCTGTTCCTCCCTGTCCTGGCCCCGGGCCGTCAGCGGCCTCGAGTCGGTCGGCACGACGCCCCAGCACCCCTCGGTGTCCGCGTGGGGCGATCCCCCGGTCATCGCGCGCTGTGGGCTCCCCTCACCTGCTCCGACGACGAACTCCTGCGTCGTCGTCGACGGCGTGGACTGGGTCGTGCGTCAGCTGACCGATGGGACTGCCGCCATCACGTTCGGTCGGGAGCCGGCGATCGAGGTGCTCGTGCCGCAGGAGCACGGCGCCGTGCCCCTCCTCCTGCCGGCGTTCGGCGGGGCAGCCCGGTCGCTGCCGGAGACGGGGCGGCACTGCAGCTGAACGATCCCCGTCGCCCCGCGGGCTCAGCGCAAACCGGTGCGACGCTCGAGCGCGAGGGAGACGAGCTCGTCGATGAGCGCGGTGTAGGTCAGGCCCGAAGCCGCCCACATGCGCGGATACATCGAGTGTGGCGTGAACCCGGGCATCGTGTTGATCTCGTTGACGAGGACCCGCCCGTCGTCCGTGTAGAAGCAGTCCACCCGGGCCAGGCCCTCGCAGCCCAACGCCTCGAACGCCGCCGCTGCCAGGCGCCGCACCTCATCGGACACGTGAGCCGGGACGTCGGCCGGGCAGCTGAGGTCGACGTCGGCCTCGGCGAGGTACTTGGCCTCGTAGTCGTAGAAGGCGTGGTTCGCGTGGACGGCGACCTCTCCCACCTGGGAGGTGCGCGGACCGTCGAGTCCATGTCCTTCGAGGACGGCACACTCGATCTCCCGCCCCGTGACGGCAGCCTCCACGACGACCTTGGGGTCATGCGCCCGGGCGGCCTCGATGGCCGCCTCGAGGTCTGCCGGGTCCTCGACCTTCGAGATCCCCATGGAGGACCCGGCCCTCGCGGGCTTGACGAAGAGCGGGTAGCCGAGGCCGGCACAGGCATCGAGGGCCGCCGCGCGGTCGCCACGCCACGCCCGGTCGGTGATGACGGCATAGCGCCCGATGGGCAGCCCGTGACCGGCGAACACGACCTTCATGTAGTGCTTGTCCATGCCCGCTGCCGAGGCGAACACCCCCGAGCCGACGTAGCGGATGTCGGAGAGCTCGAGGAACCCCTGGAGCGTGCCGTCCTCGCCGAACGGGCCGTGCAGCAGGGGCAGGACGACGTCGACGGTCCCGAGCTCCGTGGGCGGCTGGCCTGCCTCGAGCACGGTCAGCGCGGTCTGCCGCGTCGACAGGGGCAGCACGACGTGGGCCTCGTCGGGCAGCACCTCGGGCGTGCGCCCAGCCGTCAGCTCGAACCGGGCCGGGTCGTCGGCAGCAAGGACCCACTGGCCGTCCCTCGACACCCCGATCGGGACGATGTCGTACTTGTCGCGGTCGATCGCCCGCATCACGCCAGCAGCGGTGGCACACGACACCGCATGCTCGGATGACCGGCCCCCGAAGACGATCGCGACCCGGGGACGGCGCGCGCGGTGCCCGTTCGCGGATGCGCCACCGCCCGCCGGCCGGTCCGGCTCGCTTGCCTGCACGTGCTGCTCATCGCTGGTCATCAGACGAGCACTCTATACGCGCCGGACCGAGCGGCCCCTAGGCTGACGCGGGTGAGCGCGACTCCCGACCGGCACCCAGACCTCCACCTCGACACCTTCCTCGTCTCCGCCGGCCGGCCGCTCCCCGAGCCGGGTGCCCCCGTGAACCCACCCGTCGTCCTCTCCTCCACGTACGTGGCCGACGGCTCCGTCAACTACGCCCGTGCCGGCAACCCGACGTGGGACGCCTTCGAGGAGGCCCTGGGCGGTCTGGAGGGCGGCCGTGCGCTCGTGCACGCGTCCGGAATGGGTGCCATCTCGGCTGCCCTGTCGCTCGTGCCTGCGGGCGGCACCGTCGTGGCCCCGGACACGACCTACAACGGCACCGTGCAGCTTCTCGAGGCGCTCGAGCAGGCCGGCGGCACGGTCCGCCGCCGACACGCGACCGACACGGACGGACTCGTCGCGGACCTGGACGGCGCTGACCTCGTGTGGATCGAGTCGCCCACGAACCCGCTGATGGACGTCATGGACGTTCGCACCGTGCTCGACGCAGCCCGGGCGCGGGGGGTCGTCAGCGTCGTCGACAACACGCTGCCCACTCCGCTGGGTTGCCGTCCGCTGACCCTCGGCGCCGATGTCGTCGTCCATTCCGCCACGAAGTACATCGCCGGCCACAGCGACGTCCTCCTCGGCGTCACGGTCGTGACGGACGACGCCGCCGGCGCCGAGATCGGCGAGCGCCTCCGGCGGCACCGAACGCTGCACGGCGCGATCGCCGGGCCGCTGGAGGTCTACCTCGGCCTGCGCGGACTGCGCACCCTCGCGCTGCGCTACGAGCGGGCCAGCGCCAACGCGGCAGAGCTCGCCACTCGCCTGCAAGGCCACCCGGCCGCCGAGCGGGTCCGCTACCCCGGCAGCGGCGCGATGCTCTCCGTCGACATCGCCGGCGACGTCCACGCGGCCGAGCGGGTCTGCGCCGCAACGCGAGTGTGGGTGCACTCGACCAGTCTCGGCGGCGTCGAGTCACAGCTCGAGAGGCGGCGTCGGCAGCCCTCCGAGCCGGAGACCGTGCCGCCCAACCTCATCCGGCTCTCCGTCGGGATCGAGCACGTCGACGACCTCTGGACGGACCTGGACCAGGCGCTGCGCGCCGCGCTCTGAACCAGTGGCATACGGCCCTAGTGGTGTTCGGACTTGAGGTCGCGGGACATCAGCTTGGGCCCGATCTCCCGGACGGGCTGGCCGTCACGGACCACTGCCACGACCTGCTCGACGATCGGCATGTCGACGTGGTGCTGCTGGGCCAGGCTGAGGATGGACTCGCACGACTTGACGCCCTCGGTGGTCTGCTTCAGCTCGGCCGTCGCCTGCTCCATGGTCAGACCACGTCCGAGCTTGACGCCGAAGGAGTGGTTGCGCGAGAGCGGTGACATGCAGGTGGCGATCAGGTCGCCGACGCCGGCGAGCCCCAGGAAGGTCTGGGGCTCCGCACCGAGCGCCAGGCCGAGGCGCGTCGTCTCGGCGAGCCCGCGGGTGATCATGGTCGCCTTGGTGTTGTCCCCGAAGCCCATTCCCTCGGCCATGCCGACGGCGAGTCCGACGACGTTCTTCGTCGCACCGCAGATCTCGGTGCCGACGACCTCATGGGTCGTGTAGGGACGGAAGACCTGGGAGGCGCACGCGGCCGCGACGCGCTCGGCGGCCGCTGGGTCGATGCACGCCACCGTGCTCGCTGCCGGCTCACGCAGCGCGATCTCCTTGGCGAGGTTGGGACCGGAGACGACGACGATGCGCTCCCTCGCGATCCCCGCCACCTGCTCGATGACCTCGCTCATCCGCATCGTCGTGCCGAGCTCGACGCCCTTCATGAGCGAGACCACGTCTGCCCCGGCCGGGAGGGCGTCACCCCATTCGGTGAGGTTGGCCCGGAGGGTCTGTGACGGAACGGCCAGTACGACGATCTCGGCGCCTCTGCACGCAGCCTCTGGGTCGAACGTTGCCCGGATCGTGTCGGGGAGCGTCAGGTCGGGCAGGTAGTCGCGGTTCTGGCCCGAGTTGATCTGGTCGACGACGTCCTGGCGTCGTGCCCACATCGTGACGGTGCAGCCCGCCTCTGCGAGAAGGGACGCGAATGCGGTGCCCCAGCTGCCGGCGCCCATGACCGCGACGTGAGTCACGCGCCCTCCCCCTCCGTCGCGCCGGGCGTCGGACGGCCGATCTCGTGGTGC
Source organism: Intrasporangium sp. (assembly GCF_035280925.1). GTDB lineage: Bacteria > Actinomycetota > Actinomycetes > Actinomycetales > Dermatophilaceae > Intrasporangium. The sequence goes on from NZ_DATEEY010000078.1 coordinate 52,486, forward strand.
TTCACCGGGTCACCGATCTCGGGCACGCCGTGCTGGCGCGGGTCGAAGCGACCATGGACGTGCTGCTCTCCGCGGATCTCCTCGAGCAGCCCGGTGATGCGGTCCATGAGACGGTCCGTGGCCTCGCGCAGCGTCCTCGTGTCGATCGGCTTGCCGTAGAGGTCCGACAGGTCGACGGGAGGACCTGCCCGCAGCTGCATCGTCTTGCGAGGGAAGAACTTCGGCCTGCGTCCGTAGGGAGACAGGATCTCCTGGGGTCCCCACTGCGCCACGGGGATGAGCGGGCACCTGGTCTCGAGCGCGACGCGAGCCGCGCCGGTCTTGCCGCGCATCGGCCACAGGTCCGGGTCACGGGTGATGGTGCCCTCCGGAAAGATCGCGACCGCCTTGCCCTCCTGCACGGCGGCCACCGCAGAGCGGTAGGCCTCGGCGGCCGCCAGCGAGTTGCGATACACCGGGATCTGCCCCGACCTGCGAATCACCCAGCCCACGACCGGGATCGTGAAGAGGCTCTCCTTGGCCAGGAAGTACGCCTCGCGCCTGTTGTCGTACATGAAGTGGGCGAAGATGAGCGGGTCGATGTAGGAGATGTGGTTCGGTGACACGACGCATCCGCCTGTCGCCGGGAGGTTCTCGACCCCCCGCCAGTCCCGTTTCGTCAGGCCCAGAAGCAGTGGTCGCAGCAGGATTGCTGCCAACCGGTAGGCCAGGGGCAGCCGCGTGGCGCGCGCACCTCTCACTCGTCGGGACCTCCTCGTGGGGCGTCCCGGGGCCGGGGCGCTGGCCTTCATCTTGTCCACCTCTCGGCGCAGTGTCGAGCGATCGGGCCGCGAGTGGAAGAATTCGCGGCAGCATGAGCGAGCCAGCCAGCGACATCCCGACTACCGGCCTCCCGGATTGGCATCTCGTCATACCGGTCAAGGACGCCGCTGTCGGCAAGTCCCGGCTGGCGCGCGCACTGGAGGAAGTCGAGCTCGGAGTACGGTTCGGTGGCGGCGCCGAGTCCGCCCGCGGCCCCGACCGCGGCCCCGACCGGGAGACCATTGGCAGGGCATTGGCGCGCGACACCCTGCGAGCCGCATGCCTCACGGTGGGCGCCGAGCGGGTCGTGCTCGTCACGACTGACGAGGTCATTGCCACGGAGTTCCGCGACCACGGCGTGACCACCGTGCGGGACGTCGGTGGGGGCCTCAACGCGGCCGTCGCCCTGGGGCTGGCGCGAACCCCACCGGGTGGCAACGTCGCCGCGCTGCTCGGTGACCTGCCGGCCCTCGCGCCGGCGGACCTCGAGCACGCGCTCCGGGTGGCGGGAACGCACGGGCAGTCGTTCGTTCCGGACGCCGACGGGTCAGGGACCGTGCTGAGGGCCAGCTCCGGCCAGCCCGGACACTTCACCCCGCGCTTCGGTCCGCGAAGTGCCGCGCTCCACGCCGTCGACGGCGCCGTCCGCCTGGATCTCGAGCTGCCGCGGCTGCGGACGGACGTCGACGACGTGCGTTCCCTCGTCAGGGTGCTGGAGCTCGGCGCCGGACCATCCACCACGGCCGCTCTGGCCGACCTCGATCTGCTTGGATGGGCGCATGCAGGCCACGGTCCACGCCTTTGACCCCATCTCGCTGACGGGCAGCATGGTGCGTGACGACGGCGTGCTCCTACCGTTCGACGGGTCAGCCTTCGCCACGAGCGGGCTGCGCCTGCTCAGACTGGGGCAGCGACTCACCATCGAGGTCGTCGACGACCGGATTGTGGCGATGCGGATCCAGGGGATCGAGCCCGTCGACGGCGCCGTCTGACGGCCGAGGAGGTCGACGTCCCAAGGGTCCGACGAGTTCCTCGGACCCCCGGGACGAGTCCGTCAACCGGCCGACTTCCGAGCCGCCGAGCGCTTGGCCGTCGTCTTCTTGGTAGCGGTCTTCCTTGCTGCTGCCCGCTTGGCCGGTGCCGCCTTCGTGGCCGGCCTCGCGGCTGACTTGGTCGCCGTCTTCGCAGCAGTCGACTTGGCAGCTGACTTGGTGGCCGTCTTCTTCGACGCGGTCTTCGACGCGGTCTTCGAGGCGGCATTGGAGGCGGATCTGGTTGCCGTCTTCGCGGTGGTGGACTTGGCCGCCGTGGCGCGCTTGGTCGCCGTCTTCGCCGGCGTGGACTTTTTCGCCGGCGTGGACTTCTTCGCCGTGGACTTCTTCGCTGCAGCCTTGGCCGGAGTCGCCTTCTTGGCGGCAGCCGTCTTCGTCGTGCCTGCCACGGCCGTGGCCGTGCCCGCTGAGGCCCGGGCCGCCGCGGACGCAGTCTTCGACAGCTTCTTCTGCCCGGAGACGATCTCCTTGAAGTTCGTGCCCGCCCTGAACTTGGGGATCCGCGTCTTCTTGATCTTCACCGTTTGACCGGTCTTGGGGTTGCGTCCGGTTCGCGCAGCGCGATCCGCCCGCTCGAACGTCCCGAACCCGGTGATGCCAACCTTCCCGCCCCTGGCGACCTCTCGGATGATGGTGTCGAAAACGGCCTCGAGGGCGTCCGAGGCGACCCTGCGGCTGCCAAGCTTGGCCTCCAGGGCGCCGATCAGTTCTGCCTTGTTCACGTGTTCCCTCCAGAGGACTGTCGGTGTCCCGCGACCCGACGCGCGTCCGGATCGAGTCCGGTTACAAATGACGGTAGGCCCGACGGAGGGCGAGGTCCATCATCTGGCGCCACTTTCCCGTTGTGTCGCAATGACTTTGGCAGGCCGCAGCATGCGGCTCAATCGGGGCCCAACACATCCGAGCAGCAGCCTACCGGGATGAATCAGGGTGCGTCCCAAGGGAATCCGCTTGGCTGCGGGTCAGGTTGAGCTGTCCAGCGGGATCGTCACAGGCTTGTGCGAGGGGCGTGAGCTCTCGAAGCGCGACACCTCGTCCGCGTGGCGCATGGTGAGGCCGATGTCGTCGAGCCCTTCGAGGAGGCGCCACCTCGTGTAGTCGTCGATGTCGAACGGCGCCACGATCTCGCCCGCTGTCACCGTCCGCGCAACGAGGTCGGCCGTGATCTCGGCCCCGGGGTGGTTCTCGAGGTACTTCCACAGCAGCTCGACGTCGTCCTGGGAGACGACTGCCGTGAGCAGGCCCTGCTTGCCGCTGTTGCCCCGGAAGATGTCCGCGAAACGCGAGCTGATGACCACCCGGAAGCCGTAGTCCATCAGGGCCCAGACGGCGTGCTCGCGGCTCGACCCCGTCCCGAAGTCCGGGCCGGCCACGAGGACCGATCCGTTGGCGTAGACGGGGTTGTTGAGGACGAAGGCCCCGTCCTTGCGCCACGCGGCGAAGAGGCCGTCCTCGAATCCGGTGCGCGTCACACGCTTGAGGTACTCCGCCGGGATGATCTGGTCGGTGTCGACGTTGCCGCGCCGCAGCGGCACGCCGACTCCGGTGTGGGTCTTGAACTGCTCCATGATCAGACCTCCTGGGCGACGAGTGGCGGAGCGGCCGTCAGGTCGGCAGGGCTCGACAGTCTGCCGCGGACGGCGGTCGCGGCAGCAACGAGCGGGCTGACGAGGTGGGTGCGCCCACCCTTGCCCTGTCGCCCCTCGAAGTTGCGGTTCGACGTCGAGGCGCTCCGCTCGCCGGGTGCGAGGGTGTCCGGGTTCATGCCGAGACACATCGAGCAGCCGGGCAGGCGCCACTCGGCCCCGGCGGCGGTGAAGACGGCGTCCAGGCCCTCGGCCTCCGCCTGGAGGCGGACGCGGGCGGAACCCGGGACGACGAGCATGCGGACGCCGTCGGCGACCTTGCGACCCTTGACGACCGCCGCAGCCGCGCGCAGGTCCTCGATCCGACCGTTGGTGCAGGACCCGACGAAAACCGTGTCCACCCTGATGTCACGCAGCGGAGTGCCGGGCTCGAGGCCCATGTAGGCGAGGGCGTTCTGCGCCGCCAGCCGGTCGGACTCGTCGGCGAAGGACTCGGGATCGGGCACCGACTCTCCGAGCGGCAGGCCCTGGCCGGGGTTGGTGCCCCACGTGACGAAAGGAGTCAGCTCGGAGGCATCGAGCTCCACCTCCGCGTCGAAGACCGCGTCGTCATCGCTGCGCAGGGCGCACCACTCCGCTACGGCGGTGTCCCAGTCGGTTCCGCTCGGGGCGTGCGGCCGGCCCTTGAGGTAGGCGAAGGTCGTCTCGTCCGGGGCGATCATGCCCGCACGGGCGCCGGCCTCGATCGACATGTTGCACACCGTCATCCGGGCCTCCATGGACAGGGCCTCGATCGCCTCCCCCCGGTACTCGAGGACATAACCCTGCCCCCCACCGGTGCCGATCTTGGCGATGACGGCCAGCACGATGTCCTTGGCGGTCACGCCCTCGCCGAGCTCGCCACGGACGTTGACGGCCATGGTGCGGAATGGCTTCAGCGGCAGCGTCTGGGTCGCCAGGACGTGCTCCACCTCCGAGGTGCCGATCCCGAACGCGAGCGCGCCGAACGCGCCGTGCGTCGACGTGTGGCTGTCGCCGCACACCACGGTCATGCCCGGCTGGGTCAGGCCGAGCTGGGGGCCAACGACGTGGACGATGCCCTGCTCGACATCGCCCATCGGGTACAGCCGGATCCCGAACTCCGCACAGTTGCGGCGCAGCGTGTCCACCTGCACCTTCGAGACCGGGTCGGTGATGGGGCCGGGCGTGGTCGGGACGTTGTGGTCCTCCGTCGCCAGGGTCAGGTCCGGGCGCCGGACCGGGCGTCCGGCGAGTCGCAGACCGTCGAAGGCCTGGGGGCTGGTCACCTCGTGCAGGAGGTGGAGATCGATGTAGAGCAGGTCCGGCTCCCCCTCCGCACGTCGCACGACGTGCGCCTCCCACACCTTCTCGGCCAGCGTCCCGCTCATTGCTCTCCTCCACCCAAGATGTCGCCAGGAACCACACGGGCGCGCGGCCAGCCGTCCGCCGCGACGTCCTCAGGTCAAGCCTGTCCCCATTGATGAGGCGCTGAATTGACGTCTCAGTGCCTGAGACGTCAATATCAGGTCATGGACAACTCTAGTGGAGTCGGCGTTCTCGACAAGGCGGCCACGGTGCTCGGCGCCCTCGAGGCCGGTCCGGCCACACTCGCACAGCTTGTCGGCGCCACCGGTCTGGCCCGCCCGACCGCGCACCGTCTCGCCGTCGCACTCGAGCACCACCGTCTTGTCTCCCGCGACATGCAGGGCCGCTTCGTCCTCGGTCCACGACTCGGTGAGCTCGCCTCAGCCGCCGGCGAGGACCGTCTGCTGGCGGCCGCTGGTCCCGTCCTCGGCGCGCTGCGCGACCACACCAACGAGAGTGCGCAGCTGTTCCGTCGCCAGGGTGACATGCGGATCTGCGTCGCGGCGGCGGAGCGTCCGGTGGGCCTGCGGGACTCGATCCCCGTGGGCGCGACCCTGTCGATGCTCGCCGGCTCGGCTGCCCAGGTCCTGCTCGCCTGGGAGGAGCCAGACCGGCTGCACCGCGGGCTGCAGGGCGCGGCGTTCACCGCCACCGCGCTCTCCGGCGTCCGCAGGCGTGGTTGGGCGCAGAGTGTGGCCGAGCGCGAGCCCGGCGTCGCCTCGGTCTCGGCACCCGTGCGCGGACCGTCCGGCCGGGTCGTCGCCGCCGTCTCCATCTCGGGCCCCATCGAGCGGCTGTCCCGGCAGCCGGGACGGCTGCACGCAGCGACGGTCGTGGCGGGCGCGAACAAGCTCACCGAGGTGCTCCGGCGCCACCACGCCATGCAGCAACAGCAACAGCAACAGCAGAACGCCTGATCCTCGCAACACGCCGGGCCGTCTGCTCCCCCACATTTGCCCTTCCGGGGAGGTCTGGGACTGCAACAGTGTGGTCATGGCGGTTGGCAACGGAACGGTCACGATCGCGCGGGAACCCAACTGGGGGACAACCTTCCCCGACGTCATCGCGTCTGGCTGTCTGACATCTCGTTGCACGGATTGGGGACACCATGCTTGACACCAGAACCCGAGGAGCCGCCCGACGCGCCCTCGCCATCATCGGCGTGAGCGCTCTCGCTCTCACCACGGCGGCCTGCGGCCCCGGGGGCGTGACGGGATCCGGTTCCGCTGCAACGCCATCCACGGGGACTTCGTCCACGAGTACGGCCACACCGACGACCGTTGCTCCGACCACCACCACGCCGGCCCCGACGACCGCCGCGCCCAAGCCGACCAAGACGGCGAAGCCAGCCAAGCCGAAGCCCACGAGTACGGCCAAGCCCAGCCCCAAGCCGGTGCCTGTCGTCATCGTCCTCCGTCCCGGCGACAGCGGGCCGAAGGTTCGGGCAATGCAGGCCAGGCTCAAGCAGATCGGCTGGTTCTCGGGCGACGTCAGCGACAGCTACGGGCCCCGGACGACGGAGTCAGTCCGCGGCTTCCAGGCGAAGCGCGGGTTCGCCGTCACCGGCGTCGCGGACCAGCGCACCTATGACCGACTGATCTCGATGACCCGGCGGCCGACGCAGGACGAGCTCAACAACGTCAAGCCCGCCGCGGCCAAGCCGGACCCGGCCAAGCCGCAGAGCTGGGACGTCGACCAACGGTGCATGACCGGCCGCGTCATCTGCATCAGCAAGTCCACCCGAGCGCTCACCTGGGTCATCGACGGCAAGGCGCAGTACTCGATGGACGTCCGGTTCGGCAGGGAGAGCGAGCCCACTCGTGAGGGCGTCTTCTCGATCACCTGGAAGAAGGTCGACGTCATCTCGAACCTCTACTTCACGCCGATGCCGTACTCGATGTTCTTCAGCGGCGGCCAGGCCATCCACTACTCGGGTGACTTCGCCCGCAACGGCTACAACGGCTCGTCGCACGGCTGCGTCAACGTCCGCGACATGACGATGCTGAAGCAGCTCTACAACACCGCTCCGGTCGGCACGAAGGTCGTCGTCCACTGGTGACGACCGACGGCCCGCCACCAGCCGGTCGTCCAGTCCACGACCAGCTCCCGGGAGTTCCGGGGGCTGGTCGTAGGCTGTTGAGACCGCGGGCGGTCCCCCAGTCGGCCTCCGACTGGGCGCCGGGGTGCCACGACGAGGAGGTCTGATGCTCAAGGTTGGATGGAAGGCTTCGGCGGAGCAGTTCGGGCCACGTGAGCTCGTCGACTTCACCGTGCGGGCGGAGCAGGACGGCCTCGACTCGGTCTTCATCTCGGACCACTTCCAGCCGTGGCGGCACAACGACGGCCATGCCCCCTTCGCGATGTCCTGGCTCGCGGCCGCAGGAGAACGGACCGAGCGCATCCTCCTCGGCACCTCGGTCATGACTCCGACATTCCGCTACAACCCGGCTGTCGTGGCCCAGGCATTCGGCACGTTGGGGGTCCTCAATCCCGGGCGCATCGTGCTGGGTATCGGGACGGGCGAGGCGCTCAACGAGGTCGCCGTGGGGGCCGCCGGCTCACCCTGGCCGGAGTTCAAGGAGCGGTTCGCCCGGCTCCGAGAGGCGGTCACGCTGATCCGCCGGCTGTGGACGGAGGAGCGCGTCAGCTTCGAGGGCGACTACTACACGACCCGCGATGCGACGGTCTACGACCGTCCCGAGCAGCCGGTGCCCGTCTACATCGCCGCCGGCGGACCATTGGTCGCCCGCTACGCCGGTCGGTCCGGCGACGGGTTCATCTGCACTTCCGGCAAGGGGCGCGAGCTCTACGAGGACAAGCTGCTCCCCGCCGTCGACGATGGGCTCGCCAGGTCGGGCCGCACCCGCGACGACATCGACAAGATGATCGAGATCAAGCTGTCCTACGACCGCGACGCCGACGCGGCTCTGGCCAACTGCCGCTTCTGGGCTCCACTGTCGCTGACCGCGGAGCAGAAGCACGGCGTCGACGACCCGGTCGAGATGGAGCGGCTCGCCGACGAGCTTCCCGACGAGCACATCGCCAAGCGCTGGATCGTCACCCACGACCCCGACGACGCCGTGGCCCAGATCAAGCAGTACGTCGACTGGGGCTTCGACCACCTCGTCGTGCACGCCCCGGGACACGACCAGGGACGCTTTCTCGACCAGTTCGTCGCCGACGTCCTTCCTGCACTGCGCGACCTCGGCTGATCCAGACGACTCACCCACCCTCCCCATTGGTTAGCGTTACTATCCAATTGAGGAGGACATGTGCGGATCTCGGAGCTCTCCCAGCGCACCGGAGTCTCGGTGGCCACGCTCAAGTACTACCTGCGCGAGGGGCTGGTCCCTGCAGGCGTGCCTCTCAGCGCGACCCGTGCGGACTACGGCGAGTCACACGTCGAGCGAGTCCGCCTGGTCCGCTCCCTCATCGACGTGGCGGGACTGTCGATAGAGCGCGTCCGCGAGGTCGTCCAGGCCCTGTCCGACCCGCCGACGTCGCGGCATGGGCTGCTCGGGATCGCCCATGCCGTGCTGCGCAGCACGAGTCCGGCCGGCACGGTCACCGACGCACACGCTCGTCAGCTCTCTGATCAGGTGATCGACGGGCTCGGCTGGCACGTCGGGGACGACTCGGTCGCGCGAGCCCAGCTCGGCGCAGCCCTTGACCGCGCGCGGGGGGACGGGCTCGAGATCTCGGAGGAGACGTTCGCCGTGTACGCGCAAGCCGCGCTGCTCATGGCAGCCCAGGACGTGCGGGACGAGCTCGGTCTGGAGTCGGCGTCGGAGGCGCTGCGGTACGTCATCCTCGGCAACGTCCTGAGCGACCCCGTCGTCATCGGGCTTCGCCGCCTCGCCCAGGAGCACGTGAGCGCCGGTAAGTTCGCGGGCGACGATCGGGACCATCAGTAGCAGGACGACGCCGGACGCAGAACAAGGCCCGGATCGCAGGATCCGGGCCTTGTCACGTGGTAGCCCCGACGGGATTCGAACCCGCGCTACCGCCTTGAGAGGGCGGCGTGCTAGGCCGCTACACAACGGGGCCACGAGCTGCGCCGAGCGACTCGGCACTCGGAGAACCCTACCGTGTCGGTGCGATTTCTCCGAATCGGCTCCTCGGCCCGAACGACCGCTGAACCAGAGCTGGGGTACCAGGACTCGAACCTAGAATGACGGAACCAGAATCCGTAGTGTTGCCAATTACACCATACCCCAAGGGGGTATCACGCCCGAGCGCGCCCGAGGGGCCTTCTGCGAGGTGAACCGAGAGGGAATACTACCGGTCGACCGCCGCCGCCCCAAATCGGCCGTATGCCGCTGAGCTCCGTCCCAGCGCGCGCTCAGGCAGTCTCGTCCCCCAGCCCGAAGAACGGCAGTGCCCCTTCCAGCCCGGACACCGAGACCGCCCGGCCACGGCCCGACTCGACCCACGCCGACCGCTCGAGCCGGAGATGCTGGAGGGTCTCGCCACTGTGCTCGAGGAAGGACCTGTGGGTGTCCCGGTAGCCCAGCGAGCGTGACACACCGAGGGAGGCGGCGTTGGCGAGCACGGCCGAGGTCACCGCGGCGACGGCATCCAGGTGTGCGAAGGCCAGCTCGAGCACGGCGGTCCGCATCTGCTTGCCAAGACCGGATCCGCGAGCCGCGCAGACGAGCCAGGACGACGAGTCGACCACCTGGTCGCTGGCGAACTGGGGCCCCTCGAGCCACTGCACCCCCAGCACCGCTCCCGCCCCGTCACGCACCACGAAGGGCAGCGCCCAGGCCTCGGGAGACCACGTGCCGAACGCACGCCAGTACCCCTGCGCCACGATCGCGCTCCTGCTGGATCCCTCGTCGAGCCCCGCGTACCTCGCCGCCGCCGGGTCCAGCTCGACGTCAGCGGGAAGAGCCCGGCAGACGGCGTCGAGGTCGGCCTCGGTCATGACATGCAGCGCCACGTCCGTGGTGCGGAGCGCCAGCCCGTGCACGGGCCAGACCTCTGCGACGCCCGCCGCGTCCACCGACCCCTCAGATCCTGGTCTTCACAGCGAGTCACGAAGCGCGCGAAGGCGACTCAGGGTCGAGGTCTTGCCGAGGATCTCCATCGACTCGAAGAGTGGGGGCGAGATCCGGGCGCCGGACACGGCGGTGCGAAGCGGCCCGAATGCGAAGCGCGGCTTGATCCCCAAGCCGTCGACGATCGCCTCCCGAAGCGACGCCTCGATGGTCGGGGCCACCCAACCCCCACCCGTGCCGAGCACGCCGCCGCCGTGGTCGTCGATGTCCCCCAGGACCCGGATCGCGGCATCAAGCACGTCGGCGGAGTCCTCCTTGAGCTGCGCCCGCGCGTCGCCCTGGACCTCCAGCTGGTCGTCAGCCACGAAGAACGGCATCACGAGAGCGGGAGCCTCGGTGAGCAGGGAGATGCGCTCCTGGATCTGCGCCGCGACGAGCTTCAGCCGCCCCAGCTCCCCGAGCGACGGGTTCTCGCCGATGATGCCCGCCTCGTGGAGGTAGGGCAGCAGACGGGTCGCGAACTCCCCCACCTCGAGCTGGCGGATGTAGACGCCGTTGAGCCACTCGAGCTTCTTCAGGTCGAAGATCGGGCCGATCGGGTTGACCTTCGCCCAGTCGAAGGTGCGGCTGAACTCCTCGAAGGTGAAGACCTCGACGTCGTTCCCGTCCGCGTCCTGTTGCGGTGGATAGGCCAGCAGGGCAAGGAAGTTCACCAAGGCCTCGGGGAGGTAGCCCTGCTCGCGGAACCAGGTGAGCCGCGCGGCCGGGTTCTTGCGCTTGGAGATCTTCGACTTGTCGGCGTTGCGCAGCAGCGGCATGTGCGCGAACTTCGGCGGCTCGAGCCCGAGCCACTGGTAGAGCAGGATGTGTTTGGGCGTCGAGCTGATCCACTCCTCGCCGCGCACGACGTGCGTGATGCCCATCTCGTGGTCGTCGACGACGACCGCCAGGTGGTAGGTCGGGAAGCCGTCGGCCTTGAGGATGACCTGGTCGTCGGGCACGGGGGCGGACACGGTGCCCCGGATGACGTCGTCGAAGGTGAGCGGCACGTCGTCGGGGATCAGCATCCGCACGACCGGCTTCTCCGTGAAGCCGGGTAGCTCCGCCCGTTCCTCGCGCGTCTTGCCGTGACAGAGACGGTCGTAACCGGTCGGCTGCTTGGTCTTCTGCTGCCGGTCGCGCATCTGGTCGAGGCGCTCCTTCGAGCACCAGCAGTGATAGGCGTGCCCCGCCTCGACGAGCCTGTCGACGTAGGGACGGTAGGTGTCGAGGCGCTCGGACTGGCGGTACGGCGCGAAGGGGCCACCGATGTCCGGTCCCTCGTCCCAGTGCAGGCCAAGCCACGCCAGGGTGTCGTAGAGCTGCGCCTCGCTGTCCTCTCGGAAGCGCGCGCGGTCGGTGTCCTCGACGCGCAGGACGAACTGGCCACCCTGCTGCCGGGTGAAGGCGAGGTTGAAGAGCGACATGTACGCCGTTCCCACGTGCGGGTCACCCGTCGGCGACGGCGCCACCCTGGTCCGTACCGGACCGCTCCCGTCGGACGTGCTGCGACGGGGCCGGGGAGCCGGTTGGAACTCGACCTGCTCGTCGAGGGAAGTGGCGCCGGGAACCGAGCCCAGCGGCATACGGCCATCTGTGTCTGTGTCGCTCATGGTGCGACCAGCCTAGTGGGGCTCAGCGGCGCACAAAGGTGTTGGTCAGGGAGCCGATGCCGTCGATGTCGACGGTGACCTGCTGGCCCGGCTCGACGAGGCCGACGCCGGCCGGCGTCCCGGTGAGGATGACGTCGCCGGGCAGGAGGGTGAAGGCGGCGGAGGCGTACTCGATGATGCTCGCGACCCCGTGCACCATGTCGGCCGTGGTGCCGTCCTGCTTGACCGCTCCATCGAGAGTCGTCGTGATCCGAAGGTCGCCCGGGTCGAGCTCGGTCTCGATCCACGGCCCCAGCGGGCAGCTCGTGTCGAAGCCCTTGGCCCGCGCCCACTGCCCGTCAGTGCGCTGCCAGTCGCGCGCCGTGACGTCGTTGGCGATGGTGTACCCGTAGATGCACTCGGCGGCCTTCTCGGCCGCGACTCCCTTGGTGATGGTCTTGATGACGACTGCCAGCTCGCCCTCGTAGGAGACCTCGGCGCTGCCACTCGGCAGGACGACGGGGTCGAACGGCCCGACGACCGCGGTGTTGGGCTTGAAGAAGAGCATCGGCTGCTCCGGCGGTGCCTCCCCGCCCATCTCCTTGACGTGGTCGGCGTAGTTCCGCCCGACCGCGACGACCTTGGAGCGCGGGATGACGGGGGCGAGCAGACGGACGTCCTCGAGCAGGACCGGCCCAGCCCCCGACGGTTGCAGCCCGACGTAGAGCGGGTCGCCCTTGAGCGGTGTGATGACCTCCTGGCCCGGGTCGCCCTGGACGATGCCGTATGCCGGGTCGTCCCCGGTCGTGTACCTCGCGATGCGCACGCGGTCAGCCTAACGACCCAGCAGCGACCTGCTCCCGTATGCCGCTGGGCCGACTCCGCGCTCGCGCCGCGGTTGCCCGTGTGGCCGGGCCACGCCGAGCGAATCTCGGGGTTTCCCGGATTGTCGGCCGCTCATGGGCGATCCTTGTCTTCGCGGGGCCGGTTTCGTGGAGGGTCCGGCCCCGCCATCTACCCTGCTGTGGTGAGAATCCTGGCCGAGGACGAGTGGCGGGCGCTGACCGCAGCCCACGAGGCGCGCGTCGACACCGTCACCGCCGGCCACCGGGCGCGCCGCCTGGCCGGGGCCAAGCACCCCGTCGAGGACTTCCTCTTCACGTACTACGGCTGGACCCCGGGCCGACTCGGACGCTGGCACCCGGGCGCCGGGGTCGGGCTGGCGCCGGCCAGGGCCACCCCCCACATCGGGTGGCGGTTCTACCGGAGGCACGGCGACGTCGTGTCGGTCGACGTTGCCGCCTTCCTCGAGGCGCGGGGAGACACCATGCATTTCGTCCGGGAACTGGTCGCTCGAACCGCCGGTCGCGCGGGTCGGTTCGGCTGCTTCGGGCTCCATGAGTGGGCCATGGTGTACCGCCTCCCACAGGCCGACGTGCGGCATTCGGCCTGGCCGCTGCGGCTCGGACGAGACGGTACCGACGCCGTCGTCGAGGCGAACCAGGTCGCGTGCTCGCACTTCGACGCGTACCGGTTCTTCACGCCCGACGCGGTCCCGCGCAATGCGCTGCGGCCCACCCGAGCCAGCCAGGCGGCATACGAGCAACCGGGGTGCCTGCACGCCGGGATGGATCTGTACAAGTGGTCGATGAAGCTGTCCCCCGCCATCGGCAGCGATCTCGCCATCGACGCGTTCGACCTCGCGCGCGAGATCCGGGAGCTCGACATGCGGGCGTCGCCGTACGACCTGCGCGCCCTCGGCTACGAGCCGGTGCGGATCGAGACACCGGAGGGCAAGGCGCAGTACGTCGAGGGACAGCGTCGCTTCAGCGAGCGAAGCCAGGCCCTGCGCGCCCGGCTCCTCGCGACCATCGACGGGCTGCTGGCGGCCTCGCCTGGTCGGACCCGTTGATCGAGTGAACACGTTCTGGGCCGCCCGCCTTCTGCATGGACGTATGCCCGATCGTCACGACGACGTCTGCCGGGCCCCGCAGGGACGTCCTTGCCCTCAGTGGCGTTGCCCGCGCACCATGAGCTGACGCCCCTCGTCCGGAGCAGGGGCAGATGTGTCTCTGGGGAAATGCGCAGTGGAGTCGGCCGCGCGCGGCGGCGCGAGACGGGTTCCGACGACGGAGCCCGAGCGTCCCTCGCCGCCCTCTTCGACCTGTACCACGTGCAGCTCGTGGGCACGGCCCGGTTCCTTCTCGACGACAGCGAGGCCGCCGGGGACGTCGTCATGGAAGCGTTCCTGTCGCTCCACCGGCACTGGGCCTCGCTCCACAACCCCAACGAGGCTCATCGGTACCTGCGCTCCAGCGTCGTCAACGGGTCGCAGAGCCACCTGCGGAGGCGAGTCGCCCGGCGGCAGCACGAAGGGCTGGACTCCGCAGATCGGGCCAGTTCCGCGGAGCTCGCGACCGCAGCGGCTGAGCGCAACACGCTCGTCGAGGCCTTTCGTGGGCTGCCGTCCCGCCAGCGGGAGGTGCTCGTGCTGAGCCACTACCTCGGGATGCGCGAGGTCGAGATCGCCCAAGAGCTCGGGATCGGGACCGGCTCGGTCAAGCAGCACGGCTCCAGGGGACTCGCTGCCCTGGCGCATGGTGGAGCTGACCGCCGGAATGTCGACGATGATGTCGCGGGCCTGCTCACCGCCGCCTTCACGGCAGAGGCGGAATCGATGGGCATCGACAGCCGAGCCACCTGGAACCGGCTGGAGCAAGAGCTGTCCGAGCGTGAGCGTCGGCGATCGCCGGGCCGGCGGTTCGCGGCCGTGGCGATCCTGGCTGTCGCAGCCCTGGTCGCATGGGCGGCCGCAGGCCCGAACGATGCGATGCGGGCGGTTTCGGTGCCGTCGCCGCGGCCGACAACCGAGACGGCCCCTCAGGCTGTCACCTGGCCCTTCCTTCTGGACCTGCGAACCCTGGCGATGTCACCGCTGCCCGGCCAGCTGGTGCCCGAGTACCCGCTGATCCCGGCCTATGGCGTCTCCCCTGACGGGACGCAGGTCGCCGTCGTCAAGTGCGACGTGGGCTGGATGGGTTGCGACGGGAACCCATGGATCGTCGTGGGCCGTCTCGAGGATCTGGCGGTTCACCACCTGCCGGTCCCGAACGCTCAGCTGACCGATGTCATCACCTGGTCCCCGGACGGCACCAAGATCGTCGTGGGGGCAACCGATGGATCCGCCTACGCGGTCGGTGAGCTCTACGTGATCGACGTCGCCACTGGCCGAACCCGTCAGATCACCGACATCCCGCTGGACCATGCCTGGTGGTGGTCGCTGCAGACCACCTTCACCCGCGACGGCGGCTCGGTCTTGTACGACCTCCCCCGCAGCGGCGACGAATGGGTTGGCTGGGACATCTGGTCCGCGCCGCTGACCGCCACTGGGTCGGCGAAGGGAACCCTGTTCCTCCGGGACGCGAAGGGCCCCAAGGCCATCCCGGGCACAGCATCGGTCGCCTACCTCACACCCCTGGTGGGGTCCTCGGAGGGGTCGGCGATCGGCATCGTTGACGGCTCCGGATCCCGGCGCATGGTGGTCACGGCCAAGACGGGAATCAGGACGCTCGTGCCGTCGCCGGATGGGCGCTCGATCGCTTACGACGACGACCTTGGCGCATGGGTCGTCGACGTCGCGACCGGCGCAGCGCGTCAAGTGTCGCCGTCGGGCACACCGGTCGGCTGGCGGGACCAGAACACCCTGCTCGTCGTCCCCTGAGCCCATCCGAACGTGCCGTATTGCGTTACCCGCCTGACCGTCCGGAAGCCGGCCGGAGGATCGGGCTGTCAGGGGCGCGGAGCAACTCCCTGCCGGATGAGGCCGTAAGCCAGTCCGTCGGTGAGCGCCCGCCACGATGCGGCCAGGATGGACCCGGCCACGCCGATCGTGTCCCACGACGTCTCGCCGTCCGACGTCTCGATGAGGACGCGGGTCACGGCGTCCGTCCCGTGCGAGGCGTCGAGGATGCGGACCTTGTAGTCGATCAGCTCGAGCTTCTCGATCTCGGGGTAGGCCTTGGCGAGCGCCTCCCGGAGCGCGTGGTCCAGGGCGTTCACCGGGCCGTTGCCCTCGCCGGTTGCGAGGTGCCGGGCGCCGTCGGCGTGGAGCTTGACCGTCGCCTCCGAGACCGCGTCGCCGGTGGCCGTGGAGTCGGTCATGACGCGCCACGACTCCACCGAGAAGTACCTAGCGCAACCGGGCTCCAGGGCTTGGCGGACCATGAGCTCGACCGTCGCGTCGGCCGCATCGAAGGTCCAGCCGCGCTGCTCGAGGTCCTTCACCCGCGCCAGGACGTCGACGACGATGTCCGGGCGGCCCGACAGGTCGAGCCCGGCCTCCTTGGCCTTGAGCTCGATGCTGGCGCGCCCGGCCATGTCGGACACGAGGGTGCGCATCCCGTTGCCAACCAGCTCGGGCTCCATGTGCTGGTAGAGAGCCGGGTCCACCTTGAGCGCGCTCGCATGCAGGCCGGCCTTGTGCGCGAAGGCGCTCGCGCCGACGTAGGGTTGCCGGCTGTAGGCCGGGACGTTGGTCACCTCGCTGATCGCGTGGGCCACATGCATCGCCCTGCGGAACGAGTCCCGAGCCATGACGTCGAGGCCCAGCTTGAACTCGAGGTTCGCCGCCACGGTGACGAGATCGGCATTTCCGGTCCGTTCGCCGTAGCCGTTGACGGTTCCCTGGACGTGGGTCGCTCCCGCCCGCACGGCCGCAATGGAGTTGGCGACCGCGCAGCCGGTGTCGTTGTGGCAGTGCGCGCCGACGCGAGCGCCGGTCTCGGCGATGACGTCCGCCACGACCTCCTCGATGACGTGAGGCAGCATGCCGCCGTTGGTGTCACAGAGCACGATGACCTCCGCCCCCGCCTCGTGGGCCGCGCCGACCACTGCGAGCGCGTACCCGCGGTCGAGGTGCCAGCCATCGAAGAAGTGCTCCGCGTCGAGGAAGACCCGCTTGCCCGCGGCGACGAGGTGACTCACCGTGTCGCGCACCATCTCGAGGTTCTCCTCGAGCGTGGTCCGGAGCGCCTCCTCGACGTGTCGCACGTGGGACTTCGCGACGAGACACACGACGGACGTGCGCGCATCGAGCAGTGCGGCGACAAGCGGGTCCTCGGCGGCCGAGGACCCCGCCCGTCGCGTTGCCCCGAAGGCGGCCAGCGTCGCATGACGCAGGTGGAGCTCGGTCCGGGCGCGCTCGAAGAACTCAGTGTCCTTCGGGTTCGCGCCCGGCCAGCCGCCCTCGATGAAGTCGACCCCGAGGTCGTCGAGCAGCCCGGCAATGGCCAGCTTGTCCGACACCGACAGGTTCAGCCCTTCCTGCTGGGCGCCGTCGCGCAGGGTGGTGTCGTAGACGTGCAGCGCTTCCATGACCGTCATTGTCCTCGTGCTTCTCGCTGGGTCCGGTGTGACGTTCCGCTCCCCGGTCTCATTCATCCGTATGCCGCTGGGCCTGGTGTGCTTCGCGGCTTTCCTCGACGTGTGGTCGGGGAAACAAAAAGACCCCCCGGGTAGGGAGGTCTGCGCGACGAGGGTCTCTCGTCGCGCTAGGTGATAATGAGCGTGCTGGTGGCCAGCCTGAGGTGCGTCACAGGGTCATCGTGGCAGCCCGGTCCGATGCCCGAAACCGATGGTCCGCATCGTGGACCCTGATCGTCGGAGATGCCATGAAGCTTCGGGAGATGGCAGCGGTTGAGCTCGCCTATCAGTCGCAGGAAACGGGTCGACTACGGCATTGGGGGCCAGTTCTACGGCATGGATGGCTCCCTGGAGGGCCCGCGACACACCGGGACCCTGGCCCTGAGGAACATCGCCACGAACCGGCCCGACAATGTCAACACACCAACGCTGCGGGCTGCTCGCACTGACGATGGCGCAGAGCTGTGGGTCGAGCTCGATGGCATCGCGCGGCTCCACGGCGAGACGCGCGTATTGGTCGCGTCCGTGAAGCTCCGGACGGGTGGCGAGCGGTATGCGCGGGCCAACACCTTCTTGGGGGTGCTCGAAGGACGCTCCAGAGCGACGGCACGGCGGCAGGACGCATCTACGAATGCCTGCCCGGGCCCGCGTCACAACACTCCGTCCCCATTGGGCCGGCGACGACCCGCTCGGGAGGGCTGATCGGCATGGTGGCCGCCCCGGTTATGACCTCGACTGTCTCGGGGCTTTTGACCTTGAGCCGGTCGCGCCGACCAAGCACGTACGTCCCGAGGGCCGCCTTGACCACCAGCCCTTCGATCCCGGCTGGGCGTACCCCCCGCACTGAAGCCCTCGCCGAGCGCTCATCCTTCGTGGTGACGTACCGACCCGCAGCGGCTGCTTGGACGGACGCTCGTCGGAGGAACTTGAAGGCGGGAGCTCTAGGCATAGGCGGCGCAAGAACTAAGTGTGTTCCGGGCGGGCGAAGAGCTGGCGGCGACCGACGACATCGCGAGCCCCGTGTCCACATCCCCGCAGGGCAACCAAGCCGAGGCGCGCCGCGACTGACGTCGCGGACCGGATGGGTTCAGGGCAGGGTCATGAACTGGCCGAGGAACGTGCGAGCGGCCGGAGTGTCGAGGCGGTAGCTCCACAGTCCCGTCTCGCAGTCGAAGCCGGCGTTGAGGTGACGGGTGATTGACCCGACGATCTCACGTCCGTCCACGGTGATGATGTTGGGACCGCCAGAGTCGCCGAAACACGCGCCTCCGTTCTTCTGTTGCATCACCATGAACCCCGGTTGCAGTGTTTGAAACTCGACCACCGTCGCGCGGACCTCGTTGGCGAAGGTGAACTGGCGAGGCCGCTCCACCGCGATTGCCCCGGATCCGATGAGCAGAACTGGGTCGTGCGGCTCGAGCTGGCCCGACTTCTGGAGGGACACCAGCTGGTCCAGTGTCGGGAGGTTCATCGGGCTGAGATCCATCAGCGGTTCAGTCAGTTCGATGACCCCGACGTCGCGGGCGTCGCTACTCACTCCCGTGGTGGTGTTCAAGCGGGCGACACCATGCACAACGACGGAGGTATCGCTGATGGAGTGGTCGAAGGTCACGTCGGCCACCGCTCCGTCAGGGATGCCGAAGATCGGGAAGCAGTGGTTGGCCGTTATGAACACCCTCGGGGTGGCGAGGAACCCGCTGCATCGCGCCTGCAGGTGTCCCTCGCTGTCCCACTGCACCAGCGAACCGACACTCGCGTGCTGGCTGTCGACCGTGCCGTTGACGATGGCGTTGGCGGGAGCGACTCCGAGACCACCAACCGCGACGAGTGCAACCACAACCATCAGCCGCAGCATCCGGGCTGAGGCAACACCGTGCAACGCAGTGCCGAAGGCCGAACGGGCGGCCTGTTGAGGTGATGTCATGGCTAGCCTCGGATCCTCGTCGTCGTCATGCAGGCCGCTCGCCCAATCAACCGTGCGGTGCGATCGCGCATATGCCTCACGCGGGGATCCGAGTATCCGGGGACCGCGCGAATGCCCTTCTGCGTCGGTCGCCCGACGATCATGACACGACCGCACGCCGCGTCGACGGGTTATCGACGGACTGCCCAGCACACGCAGCTTCATGAGCGCCGCGAGCCATGTTGGGCTCAGTCCTTGAGAATCTTGCTCTCGTACAGATTCGGCTTCGCGAGCGCGGTCTCCATGCTCACGAGCTGTTCCTCGCTGGCAGGCAGGTCGAACACCTCGGAGATGAACCGCGTGAGCTCGGGCCAGTAGTCATGGAACCAGACCCTCCATCAAGCTCATGGCGGCTCAACGTGCCACCGCGAGACGATTCCCAACCTCGCCGATGCCGACCGCAGAGGCCGTTCAACCGAAGTCCCCCGGCGTATCCTCGAACGAGCACTGGATGCTCCGGTGTGAATGGGGCACATCGTGAACCCGCGGAGTCAGCCATCAAGGAGCACGATACGGGCGTTGTGGCTGTGGCCGGTCGCGGTCCTGGTCGGCTTTCCGATTGGTGGGCTGTTCGCCGACTTGGCCATGGATGGCGTCGACTCGGTGGGGGCAGCCCTGGTGGAGGGCGTGATCGCGGGGGTCATCGTCGGAGTTGCGGAGTGGTTCGCCCTGCGGCGATGGGTCTCGTGGCTATGGATCCCAGGGACCGGCGTGGGATTGGCCGTTGGCCTCACGGCAGGCGCGGCCCTCGTCGACTATGGGATTAGCCGAGGCGATCTGCTGCTCATGGGAGCCGTAACCGGGCTCTGCGTAGGGGTGTTGCAGGCGCTGGTGCTGATGCAGGCGGGAAATCGCCCCGCCGAGGCGGTCTGGTGGGTGGTTGCGAACCCCATTGGGTGGGCTCTTGCGTGGTTCGTGAGCTCGTACGTCATTGCGCGAAACGTCGGCGAGCGTTGGCCCGTGTTCGGTGCGAGCGGATGCGTCGTTTTCGGCCTGCTGACCTGGCCGCTTCTCGCGGCGTTGTTCAACCGGGCGTCCGAGAGTCACGGGCCAGCGGGTGATGTCGCGCGATGAGTGTCGAACGCGTTGCGGGTGGCCTGCTGATCGTGCTGCCGATTGCGTTCAACGTCTGCTTCGCACTTCTCGCGCGAATGTTCGACTACCCCGACATTCTGCGACGCCCCACCTCGGAGGTGCTTGACCGCTTCCGGGCCGGCGGAACACCTCTCCTGCTTCTCTGGTGGAGCTTCGCGCTGACCGCCGTCTTGCTTGCGCCCGCCGCTGTCCTGCTCTCATCCGCGCTCGAGGGTGGCGACTCAGGCCTCGTCGCGCTGGCGGCAACCACTGGGGTGATGGCAGCAGTCGTGCAGTTCCTGGGCCTGATTCGGTGGCCCTTCCTGGTTCCCTACCTGGCGCGCGCCGACGTTGAGCCAGACGCCAGCCCAGCCCGTCGGGAGTCCATCGACGTTGTCTTCCAGTCGTTCAACCGCTACCTCGGCGTGGCAGTGGGCGAACACCTCGGCTATCTGCTCACCGGCGCGTGGAGCGTCTTGACCGGCGTCGCCCTGATCCAGGCCGCGAACACACCGTCGTGGTCGGGTGTTGCCGGCATCGTGATCGGCGCCCTGCTCATGATCTGCTCGCTGGAGTTCGTCGGCGCCTTCGAGCGGGAAGGCTGGAAGCTGGCGGGGGTCATGACCCCCATCACGTATGTCGCTTGGTCCCTCTGGCTGATCGTCGTCGGCGTCGCACTTCTTCTGTAGTGGCCGTCGGCTCCTCGCACGGACTCCTCACGCATCGCCTGACGCCAGGCATGACCACCTGCACCAGGGGCCCGACGACAAACCGGGACGACGTGCCCGAGCCAGGTCCGTCGACATGCGCTGGAGCTACGCTCGGAAGGAGGCTCCCGCTGTCGAGGCCCACCAGCGGGCCCTACGAACGGACCCGACCGGCCCGGATTACCGCGAGGGATTGTCGGTCACGCCGCTCATCGCCTACTTCGCGGCCGCCCTCGCCAGCGTCACCGCGGGCACGATCCACACCGTTCCCGACCGGCTGGTAGGCAAGGTGCTCGGCTCGTCACCAACGAGCGGGGCCCAGCCCAGCGGCATACGACCTCGCAGCGGTGACGAGCGCCTCGAAGAGGCGTGGATCCGTCCCCTGCTCGGGGTGCCACTGAACCGCGAGCCGGAAGGGAGACGAAGGATCCTCCATCGCCTCCAGCGTCCCGTCGGGTGCCCACGCGGAAGGGACGTAGCCGGGATGGGTGGCGACCGACTGGTGGTGGTGACTCGGCACGTCGTCCACCCGCGCGCCCAGGAGCTGGGCGATCCGCGTTCCCGGCACGGTGTCCACCGGGTGGCTGCCGTACCTCGCCGGAGCCGGCGAGTGGTCGTCGTGGCCGACGCGCTCGGGGAGGTGCTGCTCGAGCGTTCCACCCGCAGCAACGGCCATGACCTGCATGCCCCGGCAGATGCCGAGCACCGGCACGTCGACCTGCGCGGTCACCTCGGCGATGGCCAGCTCGGTCGCGTCCCGGTCCGGCCGCAAGACCTTGACCGAGGGATGCCGTTCTGCTTCGTAGAGCTCAGGTGCGACGTCCGCTCCACCCGCGATGATGACACCGTCGAGCCGCGCCAGCAGGGTCCGCACCAACCGGTGGTCGTCGTCGGCCGAGTCGAGACGCGGGGGGATCACGATGGCGATCGCACCGGCCTCCTCCACCTGGCGCACGTACGAGTGCGGAAGGAGAGCCGAGGGCACGTCGCGCCATTGCCCACGGCTGGCCGGCTCCAGATACGAGGTGATCCCGATGATCGGCGTCTCCGACACCGCGTCCTCCCTTCAGCCCGTCAGATCAATGGCTCCTGGCCCGGCAGCTCAGCAACCGCTCGAGTGTCACGGCGACGCCGTCCTCGTCGTTGGACGGGCAGATCCGGTCGGCGACGGCGCGAACGTCCTCGTGCGCGTTGGCCACCGCCCACCCGACGCCAGCCCATCGGATCATCGGCACGTCGTTGGGCATGTCGCCGAAGGCCCAGACGTCGTCGACGCCGATCCCGCGGCCGGCCGACCATTGCTCGAGTGCAACCGCTTTCGTGACGCCGGCGGCATTGATCTCGGCCAGTCCACCAGCACCGGAGTACGCGACCTGGGCGCGGTCGCCGACCACCTCGGCCACACGTCGCAGGAACTCCTCCTCCCTCATGGTCGCCGACTTCGCGAGGAGCTTGCCGACCGCCTCCTCGTCGAGGTCGTCGATCGGCGCCTCGACGGCGTCCTGCGGGACGACGTGCCCCGGATCGTGCGGGAACAGCGTCTCGAACCACAGGCCGCTGCCTCGCTCGGCGGCGAACGTCACATCCGGCACGGCGCGCCTCAGGTCCTCGACGATGGCCCGCACCACGGTGTGCTCGAACCCGGTGCTGCTGATGACCTCGCGCGCTGCGACGTCGTAGACGAACGCGCCGTTTCCGCAGATGGCGATGCCGTGCCCGCCCACCGCCGCCGCCAGCTCATCGAGCCAGCGAGGTGGTCTGGCGGTGACGAAGACGACCTCGATGCCGGCCTCCTCGGTGGCACCGAGCACAGCGCCGGCCCGACGGGAGAGCGTCCCGTCGGATCGGAGCAGCGTGCCGTCGAGGTCGGTGGCGATCAGACGAGGCGTGTCATCCACCCGTGTGAGTCCTCGACCCGGCCGTACTGGATGTCGAGCAGCCGTGCTCGAATCGCCGTGGCCACCTTGTCCTCGTGCCCGTCATGACGGTGGTCGACCGAGCCGCCGTCCCAGCGCAGCTCGCCGACCGGTGTGATGACGGCAGCGGTGCCGCAGGCGAAGATCTCGACGATGTCACCGGCTGCCGCGCCCTCCTTCCACTCGTCGATCGGGATGCGCCGCTCCTCGGGCTCGAGGTCGAGCTCCTTGGCCAGCTCGAGGATCGACATCCGCGTGACTCCCTCGAGGATCGTGCCGGTCAGCTCCGGCGTGACGATCTTCCCGTCCTTGGTGACGAAGAAGAGGTTCATCCCGCCGAGCTCCTCGATGTAGGTGTGGGTCGAGGAGTCGAGGAAGACCGCTTGGTCACAGCCGTGATCGGCGCCCTCGAGCTGCCCGGCGAGCGACGAGGCGTAGTTCCCACCGCACTTCGCGGCGCCGGTGCCGCCGGCACCGGCCCGAGCGTAGGACGTGGAGATCCACAGGGTGACGGGCTTGACGCCACTGATGAAGTACGAGCCGGCCGGCGAGGCAATGACCGTGTAGGTCACCTGCTGGGCCGGGCGCACGCCGAGGAATGCCTCGGAGGCGAACATGAACGGACGCAGGTAGAGGCTCTTCTCCCCCTCTGCCCCGGGCACCCACTCCTGGTCGATGGTGACGAGCTGTCGCAGCGACTCGAGGAAGTCGGCCTCAGGCAGCTCGGGAAGCGCGAGGCGCCGCGCCGACCGGGCGAACCGCGCCGCGTTGGCCTCGGGCCGGAAGGTCCAGATGGAGCCGTCCGCATGCCGGTAGGCCTTCATCCCCTCGAAGATCTCCTGCGCGTAGTGGAGCACGGCTGCAGCGGGGTCGAGCTGGAACGGACCGTAGGGCTGGACTCGAGCACCCGTCCACCCCGCTTCGCCGGACCAGTCGATGACGACCATGTGATCCGTGAAGGTCTTGCCGAAGCCGGGGTTCTCGAGCACCTGCGCGATTCGCTCGGACGGGGTGGCGTCCTCGCGACGGGTGACCTCGAACGACATCTGGGTCATGGCTAAACCTCCGTAACGGCAATCTGCGGTGATCCATTGCAGGCTAGCGCCCACATGCTGAGACGGCGAAGGCAGCCAGTCGCAGCGCCGTCCGCGGGACGGGCTCAGTGGGGCTGGTTCAGAGGCGCGATGCGATCGAGTCGCCGACATGCGAGGTGGACCGCACCGCGCGGCCTCGCTCAGCGAGGTCAGCCGCGACGGCAGCCTCGACGCGGCTGGCGTCGTCGTCCCGCCCGAGGTGTCCGAGGAGCAGGGCGACGGACAGGATCGCTGCGGTGGGGTCGGCCTTGCCCTGCCCGGCGATGTCGGGCGCGGAGCCGTGAACCGGCTCGAACATGCTCGGCGTCGTGCGAGCGGGATTGATGTTGCCCGATGCAGCGAGCCCGATACCGCCCGAGATGGCGGCTGCGATGTCGGTGATGATGTCGCCGAAGAGATTGTCGGTGACGATGACGTCGAAGCGGCCGGGGTCGGTCGCCATGAAGATCGTGGCCGCGTCCACGTGCTGGTAGGCGGTCTCGACCTCGGGGAACTCGGCGGCCACCTCCTCGACGGCGCGGCGCCACAGGTGGCCGGCGTGGGTCAGCACGTTGTGCTTGTGCACGAGAGTGAGGTGCCGGCGCGGACGGGCCTGTGCGCGGGCGAACGCGTCGCGAACCACGCGCTCGACGCCGAACCGGGTGTTGACGCTCACCTCGGTGGCGATCTCCTGCGGCGTCCCGACCCGCAGCGCGCCGCCGTTTCCAAGGTACGGCCCCTCCGTGCCCTCCCGGACGACGACGAAGTCGATCCCGTCGGGCGCAACCCGGGCGACGTCGAGCGGGCTCGCGACGCCGGGGAAGAGCTTCGCCGGGCGCAGGTTGACGTAGTGGTCGAGGGCGAACCGGATGGGCAGCAGCACGCCGCGCTCCAGCACCCCGCTCGGGACGGTCGGGTCACCGATGGCGCCGAGCAGGATCGCGTCGTGACCGCGCAGCTCCTCGAGCACCGAGTCAGGCAGCAGCTCGCCGGTCGCGTGCCAGCGCCTGGCCCCCAGGTCATAGTCGGTCGTGGAGAACTTCGCCCCGCTGGCCGCCGTCGCCGCGTCGAGGACCTTGAGGCCCTCCCCGACCACCTCGGGACCGATGCCGTCACCGCCGACGACGGCAATCGAGTAGTCCTGCTTCTGGCCTCCCGTACGCTGCTCCACCATGATCCCAGCGTAGGGATCGTCTTGTGGTGTGGATCCCATGTCTCAGGTCCTGACATGGCGAAGGCCCTCGCCCCACGAACGGGAGAGGGCCTTCAGCGTGGACGACTCGGCTCAGTCGTCGGTGTGGCCCTGGTCGCGCAGGTCCATCGACTCCTGCAGCGCGCGACGGGCGGCCTTGGCATCTTCGCTCATTGCACTCATTCCTTCATTGCATGTCACGGTGGGTGGTTTCAGGGCTCGAGCCCTGGTGGGCAAGCCGTCAGCCTGGAGGGAACGCGGGATCTCCGCGACGAGGTAGCTGACTACTGAAACTCGCCGCGGCTGGCAATGAGGAGTACGAGCTGCCGCGTCATGACATTCACGTTACGCCGGGTCACCCAGCGGTAAAGGGGGTTTCCAGAAGATGAGACGGCAGGGCCAGGATGTGGCCTGCGAATCTCAATGCCGTATGCCGCTGGGCGGGGACGGCGCGAGACGCGCGGTCAGAGCCCAGCGGCATACGGAAGGTGCTTGTCAGCCTTGCAGATTGACTACGGTGAAGGTCTTGGCGTCGACGGTGGCGGCGATCTCGCCGGCGAGCTGCGGCGAGACCGCGCTGTCGACGTTGAGCACGCCGATCGCCCGGTCCGCCTGACGGGAGACCTGCATGCCGCCGATGTTCACGTCGGCGTCGCCGAGCAGCTTGCCGACCGCGCCGATGATGCCGGGGCGATCGGAGTACTCGAAGACGAGCATGTGGTCGGACAACGGGACCTCGAGGTCGTAGCCGTTGATGCCGACGAGCTTCTCGACCATCTTCGGACCGGTGAGCGTGCCCGAGACGCTGACGATCGTTCCATCGGCCAGGGTCCCACGCAGCGTGGTGATGTTGCGGAAGTCGCCGGCGTCGGGCTCCGTCAGCAACCGCACCTGACAGTCGCGCTGCTCCGCGAGGATGGGCGCGTTGACGTAGGTCACCGGGTCCTCGACAACGTCGGTGAACAGACCCTTGAGGGCGACAAGCTTCCACACGCTGACGTCGTGCTCGGTGATCTCACCGCGCACGTCGACGTCGAGCTGGGCCGGCACGGCGCCGGCGACGGCGGTGAAGATCCGGCCGAGCCTCTCGACGAGCGGGATACCCGGGCGGACCTCCTCGGCGATGTAGCCCGAGGACACGTTGACGGCATCCGGCACCAGCTCGCCCGAGAGCGCGAGGCGCACGGACCGGGCGACGGAGACGCCCGCCTTCTCCTGGGCCTCCTCGGTGGAGGCACCGAGGTGCGGCGTGACCACGACGGACTCGTGATCGAAGAGCGGGGACTCCGTGGTCGGCTCGGTGGCGAAGACGTCGACGCCGGCACCGGCGACCCGGCCCTCCGCGATGGCCCGCGCGAGAGCGGCCTCGTCGACGATGCCGCCGCGGGCCGCGTTGATGACACGGACCGTGGGCTTCACCTTCGACAGCGCGTCCTCGCCGATGAGGCCCACGGTCTCGGGCGTCTTGGGCAGGTGGATCGTGATGAAGTCGGACTGGGCCAGCAGCTCGTCGAGGCCGACGAGCTGGGCGCCGACCAGCCCGGCCTTCGCGGGCGAGGCGTAGGGGTCGTAGGCGATCACCTTCATGCCGAAGCCCTTGAGACGCTCGGCGACCAGGGCACCGATGCGGCCGAGACCGACCACGCCGACGGTCTTGTCGAGCAGCTCGACGCCGGAGTACTTGCTCCGCTTCCAGGCGCCACCCTTGAGCGCCTGGTTGGCGGGAGCGATGTTGCGGGCCGTGGCCAGCAGGAGGGCGATGGCCAGCTCCGCGGCCGACGTGATGTTGGACGTTGGAGCGTTGACCACCATGACGCCGGCCCGGGTTGCGGCCTGCACGTCGACGTTGTCCAGGCCGACACCGGCACGCGCGATGACCTTGAGACGCCTGGCGGCTGCGATCGCCTCCCCGTCCATCTTCGTCGCCGAGCGGATCAGCACCGCATCCACGTCCGTGAGCGCCGGAAGGAGCTCCTCGCGGTTGGCTCCGTCGCAGGTGCGCACCTCGAAGTCCGGACCGAGCGCCTCGATCGTGGCGGGGGAGAGCTCTTCGGCGATGAGGACAACGGCCTTGGTCACAGGGGATCCTTTCGGGCGGGTGCACGGCCCGGGTAGGACGCGGGCCAGTCAACGGCACCGCGATGTGCCGCCCAAAGTGTAGGCGCAGGTGACGGGCCGGGTCATCACGTCCCACCACCATGTGAACGGATCGGTGCCCAGGAGACCGGTATCACGCACTGGACCCCGCGTCCCGAATGGCGGGACCGCCAGTGGTGAGCGATCGTCCGGGCGGCGGCCCAGCGGCATACGATCCATGCCGCGCGCTGGCGCCCCCCGCCATCGAGTGGACACGGATGTGTGGTCCGGACACGCCATCGCCGCCCGCCCACGCTTGGTTGACTGACACGCATGGTTGCGCAGGAGGATGGCACGCACTGGGTGCTGCCTATCGCGCTGGAGGAGCAGGAGAGCTCTCGTGCCGGTCAGGTTTTCGTCGACGTTCTGGGCGAGGGCGAGCTGAGTTATGGCGCCGCGTCCCGTCAGGCCCGCGAGCTCGCCGGGCACCTGGCCCGACTGGGTGTCGAACCAGGTGATCGAGTCGCGGTGCTGCTCCCCAGCGGGCTTGACTTCATCCGGTGGTGGCTCGGGCTCGGCCGCCTCGGCGCCGTCATCGTCCCGATCAACACCGCCTTGACGGGTGAGTTCCTGCTGCATCAGCTACGCGATTCCGGTGCCCGCCTCCTCGTCACTGAAGGCGCGCTCATGACGGCGGCGCGCGAGGTGGCAGACCGGGTCCCCGGTCTCCGGCTCATCGGGCCTGATGGATGGGAGGGCGCGCCCGAGTGGAAGGGCCCGTCCCCGCGGGCGTCTGACACGGCGTGCATCATGTACACGTCGGGCACCACCGGGCCTTCCAAGGGCGTCCTCATGCCGCATGCCCACTGCTACCTCTTCGGACTGGGTGGCGTCGACAGCTTGGGCGTCACCGATGCGGACCGCTACTACGTGTGCATGCCCCTCTTCCACGCCAATGGCCTGTTCATGCAGCTGGGCGCGACGATCATCGCCGGGGCCACGGCGGTCCTGCGGGTTCGCTTCAGCGCGAGCGCCTGGCTTGGCGACATCCGGGCCGCGCACTGCACGGTCACCAACCTGCTGGGCACGATGACGCAGTTCGTCCTCGCCCAGCCGGAGCAGGCAAGCGACCGGCACCACCGCCTGCGGGTCGTCTGTCCCGTGCCCAATCCCGCCGACCACGAGGCGGCGTGGCGGGAGCGCTTCGGCGTCCGCGAGGTCGTCTCGGCGTACGGCATGACCGAGGTCAACATCCCGCTGTACGGTCGCCTCGGCATCTCGCGCCCCGGCGCCGCGGGGCGCGGGCTCGACCGCTGGTTCGAGGTCGAGGTCCGTGACGCGGAGACCGACCTCCCCGTGCCCGTCGGCGAGATCGGCGAGATCATGGTCCGACCCAAGGTGCCCTTCGGCTTCATGGCTGGCTACGTCGGCCTGCCGGACAAGACCCTCGAGGCCTGGCGGAACTTCTGGTTCCACACCGGCGACTCGGGCCGGATGGATGCCGACGGCTGGATCACCTTCGTCGACCGCACCAAGGACTGCATCCGGCGTCGCGGTGAGAACATCTCGAGCTTCGAGGTCGAGATGGCTGTGAGCCGACTCGACGGCGTGGCGGAGGTGGCCGCCTTCGCCGTGCCCGCGGGGGCCGACGGCACCGAGGACGAGGTCATGCTCGCCGTCGTCCCGGCGGCTGGTCCGGCGGGTGCCGCTCTCAACGGCCCGGCGGTCGCTGAGTTCGCTGACGCCGTGCTGCCGCGCTTCGCCCGGCCTCGGTACATCGAGATCGTCGAGGCGATCCCGAAGACCCCTACGGAGAAGGTGCGCAAGAGTGAGCTGCGCCGGCGAGGAGTGACGGTCGACACCTGGGATCGCGAAGCTCGGCTCAGCTAGGTGCCCAGCAGCGCGGCGCCCAGGTCCTCCCCCGGCCGGGCACCCGGAAGTACCGCGTAGACGCCGCTGCTGATGGGCGCGGTCCAGATGTTGAGGAGGTCGGCCTCGGCCAGCCGCTGCTGGATCGGCAGGAACTGGCGGACCGGATCGGCCTGGTAGGACACGAAGACGAGTCCGGAGTTGGATCGCCGTCCCGGTGCTGGTGCGTCGTCGTAGGAGTACGGCGCACGCAGGATCCGCTCATGGGGTGAGGTGGGCATCGCCCGTCGAATGTGGGACGTCGGGTCGATGAGGGGGAACCCGAGCTGGTCCGTTGCCGCCAGGTCCGGGAGGTCCGTCTCGATCCGACCGGTGAGCGGGGCACCCGACGCCAGGCGTCGGCCGACGGCGTTCTCGCGGGCGCGCAGGTCGACCTCGTCCCAGGTGTCCAGGTTCATCGCGAGCCGGGCGACGGCCTACCGATGGTGGCCGGCTCCGATCGTGCCTTTGTCGTCGAAGCGGTCTGGCCCGGCCGCGCGCTCGTGCTCGCGAGCCGTGAGTGTGGCGCGTCGTGACTGCCACGTGCTGCTGTCCGCTGGCTTGACCACGTCGTCACGCTTCGACGGCGCGGGCCGACGGCGGGGGCGTGCCGATGGTTCTGATGGACCGCTGGGGACACGCCGTGCGTGTGGCCACCGCTGCCCTGACCCGCTCGAGCCGGAACCATCGCACGTCGCTCCTGACCCGGCACCACGCGACGAGATACCACCGGCCGCCGGCGAGGGCGAAGATCATCGGCTCGACCTCTCGGCGAGTGACCTGCCCGGTGGCGTCCTCGTAGGTGAGATTGACGGTGACCTGGTCTGCGAGGGCTCCCTCCAGGGCGGTCATGAGCCGACGCGGCGCCCCCGGACCGACGTCCACCCAGACGCGCTTGGCCAGGGCCTGCGCCCTGCTCCTCGTGGCGGGATCGACGACGTCGAGCACCTTTCGCGTGGCCGCCCGGGCGGCGTCCCCGAAGGGCGCGCCGGCTGACGCGGCGACTGCGGCACTCAGGGCGACAGCCTGTGGGGCGTTGAGGTTGACCGGCGGCAGCGACCAGCGCTCATCGAGCACGTAGCCACCGCCCGGACCGGTCCGCGCCCGCATCGGTAGGCCCTGGGCCATGAGCGAGGCGAGGTCACGCTTGATGGTCCTCGTGCTGACCTCGAACTCAGCGGCCAGACTGTGTGCGGTCCGACCGTGGCCGCCGGCACGCCGTAGGGCCTCGCCGATGGCGTGCAGTCGATCGGTCCGGTTCACGGCCTCATCATGGCACGATCAGTGCCACAAATAGTGACATGCGGCTGACCTCCGGCGGCCGTACCGTCGCCCCATGAACGACAACAGCACCGGCCGTCCGCCCATCGTGCTCGTCCCCGGGCATTGGCTCGGCGGGTGGGCGTGGGACGCCGTCGCCGGTCGGCTGGCTCGAAGCGGGCATCACGTCGAGGCCGTCACGCTGCCCGGGGCATCCTCGGGCGACGTCGCTGCGACCCTGTCCGACCAGATCGACGCCCTCGAGCAGGTCGTCTCCCGACAACCCGAGCCGCCGGTCGTGGTCGCGCACAGCGGCGCCGGTCGGCCCATCACCGGCGTGCTCGATCGCAACGCCCGGGCAATCCGCCGAGTCATCTACGTGGACAGCGGGCCGGCCGCCGATGGTTCGGTCTTCGACGAGACCATCGCCGAGGGCGTGGAGTCGATCGGCCTGCCGGCGTGGGACCAGCTGACGTCGGGTGGGGCAAGCCTCGAGGGGCTCAGCGAGCAGGACCTCGCGACCTTCCGCGAGCGCGCCGTCCCGGTGCCGGGCGCCGTGGCGCGAGAACCCCTCCGCTTGCACGACGATGCCCGCCTCACGGTGCCGACCACGATCATCGCGACGTCGCTGCCGTCCGAGGTGATGATGGGTCTGGCGCAGCAGGGGCACCCGATGTTTGCGGAGGTCACCCGCCTGACCGATCTCGAGCTGGTCGATCTGCCCACCGGGCACTGGCCGATGTGGAGCCGCCCCGACGACCTCGCGGACGCCATCCACGAGGCGGCACGCTGAGCCATCCCAAGGAGGACGGGTTGCCGTCATCGATTCCGGCTGCGGCACTGCTCGGCGGGAGTGAGCAGTGCCGCAGTCCGCGTTCGGAACCTTGGCCCCGTCGGGGCCTCCGTGCTGGCACACCACGGAGGGTGGTGGACCGCCAGACCCAGCTCAGCGGCATACGGCATGGGAGATGGTGGCCGGAAAGGGATCAGCGCGCGGCGGAGCCCTCGGTGTAGTCCTCGTCCGTCTGCTTCACCCAGGCCATCAGCTTGCGCAGGTCGCGCCCGGTCGCCTCGATCGGGTGCTGGGCACCCTTCTCGCGCAAGGCCTTGAACTCAGGGGCGCCGGCGTCCTGGTCATCGATGAACCGCTTGGCGAAGGACCCGTTCTGCACGTCCGCGAGGACGGCCTTCATGTTCTCCTTGACGTGCGGGTCGATGACGCGCGGTCCGGAGACGTAGTCACCGTACTCCGCCGTGTCGGAGACCGACCAGCGCTGCTTGGCGATGCCGCCCTCGATCATGAGGTCGACGATGAGCTTGAGCTCGTGGAGGCACTCGAAGTAAGCGACCTCGGGCTGGTATCCGGCCTCGACGAGCGTCTCGAAGCCGTACATGACCAGCTGGCTCGCCCCGCCGCAGAGGACCGCCTGCTCGCCGAAGAGGTCCGTCTCGGTCTCCTCGGTGAAGGTCGTCCCGATGCCCCCAGCGCGCAGACCACCGATCGCCTTGGCGTACGACTTCGCGAGGTCCCAGGCCGTACCGGTCGCGTCCTGCTCGACCGCGAGGAGAACCGGCACCCCACGGCCGTCGGCGAACTCGCGTCGGACGATGTGGCCGGGACCCTTCGGGGCGACCATGAGGACGTCGGCGTCCGCCTCGGGCTTGATGTAGCCGAAGCGGATGTTGAAGCCGTGTCCGAAGAGCAGCGCCGCGCCGTCCTTGAGGTTCGGCTTGATGTCGTTGGCGTACACGGTGCGCTGGACCTGGTCGGGCGTCAGGATGACGACGAGGTCGGCCTCCTTGGCCGCGTCGGCGACGCTCCGGACCGTCAGGCCCTCGGCCTCGGCCTTGGCGATGCTCTTGCTGCCCTTGGCGAGGCCGACTCGGACGTCGACGCCCGAGTCGCGCAGGTTGAGCGCGTGGGCGTGGCCCTGGCTGCCGTAGCCGATGACCGCGACCTTCCTGCCCTGGATGATGGACAGGTCGGCATCGTCGTCGTAGAACATCTCGGCCATCGTGGCCTCTCCTTTGGTTCGGTTCTGCTGTTGGTGTACAGAGATTGAGTCGTATGCCGCTGAGCTAGCTTGCGCTGCAGGCGCTCTCGGCGTGTCGCCGGGTCAGGCGCTGCGCAGGCTCCGGTCGGTGATCGAGCGGCCGCCGCGACCAACGGCCACCATGCCGGACTGGACGAGCTCCTTGACGCCGAAGGGCTCCAGCACGTCGAGGAGCGCCCGAAGCTTGTCCGAGGTGCCCGTCGCCTCGATGACGACGGCGTCGGTGGTCACGTCGACGACCCTGGCCTTGAAGAGGTGGATCGTGTCGATGACCTGGCTGCGCGTCGTCGCGTCCGCCCGGACCTTGACGAGCAGGATCTCGCGCTGGACCGAGTTCGTCGGGTCGAGCTCGACGACCTTGAGCACCTCGATGAGCTTGTTGAGCTGCTTCGTCACCTGCTCGAGGACACTTCCCTCGACATCGACGACGACCGTCATGCGCGAGATCTCCTGGATCTCCGTCGGACCGACCGCGAGCGAGTCGATGTTGAAGCCCCGACGCGAGAAGAGGGCCGCCACTCGGGTGAGGACGCCCGGCTTGTTCTCGACCAGGACGGACAGGGTGTGCTTGCTCATTCCTCACGCTCCCAGACAGGCGCCTCGTCCCGGGCGGCCAGGATCTTGTCGTTGCTCACTCCGGCGGGCACCATCGGCCACACCATCGCGTCGCGGTGGACCACGAAGTCGATGACGACAGGTCGGTCGTTGGTCTCGAGCGCCTGCCTGATGACGGCGTCCACCTCCTCGGGGGTCTCGGCCCGCAGGCCCAGGCAGCCATAGGCGTCGGCCAGCTTGACGAAGTCAGGCACGCGCTGCTGCATCGGCTGCAGGTCGGTGTTCGAGTAGCGCTCGTTGTAGAAGAGCGTCTGCCACTGCCGCACCATGCCGAGCGAGCTGTTGTTGATGATCGCGACCTTGATCGGGATGTTGTTGATGACGCAGGTGGCCAGCTCCTGGTTCGTCATCTGGAAGCACCCGTCACCGTCGATCGCCCAGACGGTGCGCTCCGGCTCCGCCACCTTGGCGCCCATGGCTGCGGGGACCGCATAGCCCATGGTGCCGAGTCCACCGGAGTTGAGCCAGGCGTTGGGTCGCTCGTACTGCACGAACTGCGCGGCCCACATCTGGTGCTGCCCGACCCCAGCGACGTAGGTGCCCTCCGGCCCGGTCAGCTCACCGATCCGCTGGATCACGTACTGGGGCGACAGGGTGCCGTCGGCGGTGTCGGTCCAGCCGAGCGGGAAGGTCTGCTTCCAGCCGATCACCTGCTCGCGCCAGTCGGTGAAGTCCCACCCCGCCGCCTCCGGCCCCGCGTTGGCCTGGTCGGCGCGGATCTGCTCGATGAGGTCACCGATGACCTCGCCGACGTCGCCGACGATCGGGACGTCCGCGACCCGGTTCTTCGAGATCTCGGCGGGGTCGATATCGGCGTGGATGACCTTGGCGTTCGGCGCGAACGTCGACAGCTGGCCGGTGACACGGTCGTCGAACCGGGCGCCGAGGGTGATGATGAGGTCGGACTTCTGCAGGCTCGTGACGGCGGCGACGGTTCCGTGCATGCCGGGCATGCCGAGGTTGAG
Organism: Intrasporangium sp.; assembly: GCF_035280925.1. Classification (GTDB taxonomy): domain Bacteria; phylum Actinomycetota; class Actinomycetes; order Actinomycetales; family Dermatophilaceae; genus Intrasporangium. The sequence continues at coordinate 86,166 of NZ_DATEEY010000078.1, forward strand.
CGGGTTGCTGTCGGGCACGGTCCCGCGGGCCATGAGTGTCGTGGTCACGGGTATCTGGGTCAGCTCGACGAGCTCGCGCAGCTTCTCGCTCGCCCTGGCCCGGACGATGCCGCCGCCGACGTAGAACACCGGCCGCCTGGCGGCTGCGATGAGGCGCGAGGCCTCCCGGATCTGCTTGCTGTGCGGCCGGGTCACCGGGCGGTAGCCGGGCAGGTCGATCTGCGGCGGCCAGCTGAACGTGGTCGTCGCCTGGAGCGCGTCCTTGCTGATGTCCACGAGCACCGGGCCGGGTCTGCCGGTGCTCGCGACGTGGAACGCCTCCGCGATCGCCTGGGCGATCTTGGCCGGGTCGGTCACGAGGTAGTTGTGCTTCGTGATCGGCATCGTGATGCCGCGGATGTCGGCCTCCTGGAAGGCGTCCGTCCCGATCGCGGCGCTCGACACCTGGCCGGTGATCGCGACGATCGGCACGGAGTCCATGTGGGCGTCCGCGATCGGCGTGACGAGGTTCGTCGCCCCCGGGCCGGAGGTCGCCATGCAGACGCCGACCTTGCCCGTGGCGGAGGCGTAGCCCTCGGCCGCGTGTCCGGCGCCCTGCTCGTGCCGGACGAGGATGTGACGGACCTTGTTGGAGTCGAGCATCGGGTCGTAGGCCGGCAGGATGGCTCCGCCCGGAATGCCGAAGACCGTGTCTGCTCCGACGGCCTCGAGCGCGAGTACGAGAGCCTGGGCACCGGTGACCTCGACGGCCGGGACGACCGGCGCGGTGCCGACTGAGGGCGCGCTCGGGGGCTCGGCGTTGGGCTTCGGGCGGGCCAGTTGGGCCACGTCCGCGGGCGAGGGAGCCTGCTTCGTGGTTTCGCTCACGGTTCTCTCCGCTGTGGTCGTCGTTGCTGAGGTGGCATCGGGGTGCACAGGAGGCGGCGCCGCCTGTGGGTGGTCACAAAAAAACCCTTCAGTCCTCTGGGGACGGAAGGGGTGCGCGCTGACCGGTGCTGCTGGTCGGCGCGCTAGGGAAGTACGAGGATCCGGGCCACGCGTCCACCGTGCTACGCCCCGTCGGGGAAGTCAATCGGCCCTGCTGCGCGTCTCAGCATGTGGTGACGTGATCTCACCAACCGTCGTGGCTCACCCCGGCCCGTCCGTCCAGCCGGGAAAGCCAGTTGCTGTGGTCCCACGGGGTTCTGGAGACTGACCCCCAGCACCGCCATGACCGGGGAGGGAACCCATGAGCAACACTCAGCTCGACATCAATGACCTGGGGCTGACGGACTACACCGTGAGGCCGCTCACCATGGCCGAGGCCCGATCCGTCTTCGAGCTCATGGCCGCCGGG
>NZ_DATEEY010000079.1:0-9866 GCF_035280925.1 Intrasporangium sp.
GGGAGCCCACGCACCGATGACCAGGGCATCGCCGGCAGATGCGAGCGTCACCGCGTCCATCCCGCCAGGCAGTGGTTGCTCGGTCCACGCAAGAGCCTCCTCGTTCGTCGCGGCAGTCGGTGGCGCGAATTCGCGTGGTCCACCCTGGCAGGCCATCAGGACCACAGACAGGGTGACCACCAGCACGGTCCCGGCCAGCCGACGACGACGTCCGCACGGCGGACGGCGGCCGTCATCGGGGTGCACCACGTGGTGCACCCCGATCCGCCGCAGTCCCCGCACGGTCGTGACCTGCCCGTCAGTCCTCGCCGAGGTAGGCCTTTCGGACCGAGTCGCTGGCGAGCAGATCCTTGCCGGAACCCTTGAGCACGATCTTGCCGACCTCGAGGACGTAGCCGTGGTCGGCTCGTTGGAGCGCGGCCTGGGCATTCTGCTCGACGAGCAGGATCGTCGTGCCCTGCTGCTGCAGTGTCGTCACGGTGGACATGATGCGCTTCATCATGATCGGCGAGAGCCCCATCGATGGCTCGTCGAGCATGAGCAGCTTCGGACGGCTCATCATCGCCCGCCCCATGGCCAGCATCTGCTGCTCACCACCGGAGAAGGTGCCTGCCGGTTGCTGATGTCGCTCCCCGAGGATCGGGAAGAGCTCGTACGCCGCGTTGAGGTCCTTGTCGATCTCGCGGTCCCGGCGCGCGAACGCGCCGAGGCGCAGGTTCTGCTCGACGGAGAGGCGCGGAAAGATGCGGCGGCCCTCGGGTGAGTGGGCGATCCCCAGACCCACGATGCCGTGGGCCGGGGCGTTGTCGATCCGTTTGCCCTGGAAGCGGATCGAGCCTCCGCTCGGACGCATCAGCCCGGAGATGGTCCGCAGGGTCGTCGTCTTCCCGGCACCGTTGGTGCCGATCAGGGTGACCACCTCACCCTCATCGACGGTGAAGCTGATTCCCTTGACGGCCTTGATCTTGCCGTACGAGACGACGAGGTCCTTGACCTCGAGCATGGCGCTCACTCGTCCTCCTCCTCGTCGTCGGCGGCGCCACCGATGTAGGCCTCGATGACCCTGGGGTCGGACTGCACCTCATTCGGGGTCCCCTCGACGAGGACCTCCCCGCGAACGAGACAGAGCACCCGGTCGCAGAGGTTGAAGATGAAGCGCATGTCGTGCTCGATGACCACGACCGCCAGCCCGCTGTCGCGGATCCGGAAGATCAGGTCGCTCGCCTGCTGCGTCTCCCTCGGGTTCATGCCGGCCGTCGGCTCGTCCAGCAGGAGCAGCTTCGGCTCGGTTGCCAGGGCGCGGGCGATCTCGAGGCGTCGCTGGTCCCCGTAGGGCATGTTGCGGGCCAAGTGCTCGGTCGACTTCCCGAGCCCGACGAACTCCAGCAGCTCCTGGGCTCGCTCCCGGGACTCCCGCTCCTCACGACGGAACTTTGGTCCGCGGAGGATCGAGGTCAGCGCCGCGGAGCTCGTCCGGCAGTACCGCCCCACCATGACGTTCTCGAGAGCGGTCATGTTGCCGAAGAGACGGATGTTCTGGAACGTCCTCGCCATCCCGGCAATGACGACGGCCCGCGGTTTGGGCGGCAGGTCGGCGCCGTGCAGGCGGACTCGCCCCTCGGTGGGCTTGTAGAGTCCCGTGAGGCAGTTGAAGAAGGTCGTCTTGCCGGCGCCATTGGGGCCGATCAGCCCGACGATCTCGCCCTCGTGCACGCGCATGGCCACGTCGTTGACGGCGGTGAGGCCGCCGAAACGCATCGTGACCCCGGTTGCCTCGAGCACGGGCGTGCCGGCCGTGTGGTCGGCGTGCGTGATCTCGTCGACGGCGGTCATGCCTTGGCCTCCTGTTCCTCGACGAGGTGGACTTCCTCGATGCGGGTGGCGAGCTCCTCATCCTCCTCGTGGAACTCGAGCTGACGCCGCTTGCTCGCGATGATGCCCTCCGGGCGGAAGCGCATCATGAGGACCAGCAGCAGACCGAAGATGAGCAGCCGGTAGTCGGCGACGAAGCGCAGCTTCTCGGGGAGCAGCTTGAGGATCGTGGCCCCGATGAGCACACCGGCGACCGTGCCCATACCACCGAGCACGACGGCCGCGAGCAGGAAGGCCGACTCGAGGAAGATGTACTGGTCCGGCGTGACGGACACATCATGGTGCGCCTTGATGGTGCCGACCATGCCGGCGAGGAAGGCGCCGCCGGCGAACGCGAACACCTTGAGGCCAAAGGTGTTGACACCCATCGCCTCCGCCGCCTTCTCGTCCTCGCGGATCGCGATCCAGCCGCGGCCGATGCGGCTGTTGTTCAGCCGGGTGAACACGGTGATGATGATCCCGGCCACGACGAGGAGCAGGAAGTAGTAGTTCGCGAAGCGGCCCAGCGTGATTCCGGCGACTTCATGGGTCTCGCCGAAGTTGAACGACCCGATCTCGAGGTCCGGGATGGCGGGAATGCCGTTCGGTCCGTTCGTGAGCAGCGGCCCGTCCTGTCCGTCGAGGTTGCCCATCGTGAGTCGGAAGATCTCTCCGAACGCCAGCGTGACGATGGCGAGGTAGTCCCCGGAGACCCGTAGCGTCGGCGAGCCGATGATCAGGCCGAGGGTGGCCGAGACGAGCGCGCCCATGATGACGACGACGATGAACGGCGGCTTCCACCCGACCGTGGAGAACGCGGAATGAGAGAAGATCGCTCCGACGTAGGCACCAGCGCCCAGGAAGGCGATGTAGCCGAGGTCGAGCAGGCCGGCGAGTCCGACGACGATGTTGAGGCCAAGGGCCGTGGACGCGAAGATCAGCACCTGCGTGGCGATCGACATGTTCGCATCCGACCCGTCCTGGGTGAACGGGAACAGGAACGCCACTGCGACCGCGCCGAGCAGGAGGACGCGCCGGTGCGTCTGGGCGACGATGCCAACCCACGTGAAGAAGCCGGCTCTGGCAAGGGTCAGCGAGATGATGCCCACGAACAGGAGGACGAGCGAGAAGACCGTGCCGTCCTCGATGTCCAGGACGTAGGCAGCCCCGAAGAGGGCGATGGCCAGCAGCACCACGATCGTGAGGATCTCGACCCACGACGGGAGGCTCGCGTGCAGCGGGTCGCGGTGGGCCCGGGGCGTCAGGCCGGCCGAGCCGACGAGCAGGATGATGGCCCCCGCGAAGGAGACCCAGGCACCCGGCATGACGTTGACCAGGCCACCTGACTGGATCGAGATGAGTGCGATGACGAGCGCCATGTAGATGGTGCTCCCGAGTCCGAGCGTTCGCAGCGCCGTTGCCGAGCCGAGCCACTCGCCGAGTCGGCTCAACGGGCCGCGGTACATCAAGGCGAAGAGCACCGCGAAGACGGCAGCGACGATCATCAGGATCTGGACGGCGCCGGGGTAGAAGTCGATCGACAGGTCGCCGAGGACGTCAGAGGTGTAGCTCCACGCGAAGAAGCACCCTGCCGCGAGGACGGCGGCACCAACCAGGGTGAGCGCCCAGGCGAAGGGCGCAACCGGGCGACCGACGCGGTCCCACAGACTGACCCGCTCCGTGTCGTCGTACGTTTCTTCGATGTCGGTGTCGATGCTCATGCGCGGTCCACCACCCGTGCGCCGAGGATGCCCTGGGGCCGGAAGACGAGGACGACGATGAGCAAGACGAACGCCCAGACGTCCTTCCATGCCGACCCGCCGAACTGGCCCGGGATGAAGCCGACGGCCAGCGCCTCGGCGACACCGAGAACGAGTCCGCCGACAACGGCGCCCATGATGTTGCCGATGCCACCGAGCACGGCGGCGGTGAAGGCCTTGAGGCCCGCGAGGAAGCCCATCCGGAAGTCGATGTTCGCGTTGAGCAGGCCCTGCGCGACGCCGGCGACGGCGGCGAGGAGAGCGCCGATGGCGAACGCGATCACGATGATCCGGTCGACGTTGACGCCCATGAGCCGGGCGGTGTCGGGGTCCTCGGAGACCGCCTGCATCCCGTGACCTGACCTGGTCCTGTTGATGAACCACCAGAGGAACGCCGCAGACATCAGGAGCGCGCCGACCGTGAAGACGGCGGCACGTTGCACGGTGACACCACCGAAGGTGAGCGCGGGACCCGTCACCACGTCGATCTGTGGGAATGGGATCTTGCTCTTCGCTCCGGGGTAGAAGAGGCGGATCGCCTCCTGGAGGGCCACGGAGATGCCGATCGCGGTGATGAGCGGGGCCAGCCGTGGCGCTCCGCGCAGGGGACGATAGGCGAAACGCTCCATCAGCACCGCCGTCGTGACCGAGACCAGGATGGCGCCGAGGAGCATGATGGGCAGCACCCAGAGGGCGGTCGTGCCCTCGAAGAGGAGCGTCCACGTGGCCAGGGCGCCGAAGGCCCCGATCATGAAGACCTCGCCGTGGGCGAAGTTGATGAGCTGGATGATGCCGTAGACCACGGTGTAGCCGACCGCGATGAGCGCATATAGGGAACCGAGGGTCAGGCCGTTGACCAGCTGCTGCAGCAATTCGGTCATGTCTGCCGGAACCACCTTTCGATCTCGACGAGTTCGGCCAGGGACGGGTGTGCCCGCCCCTGGCCGAACGCTGTCAGTTGATGATCCGGGTCAGCCGAGGTTCTCCGACTTGACGGCGACCCACTTGCCACCGTCGACCTTGTAGCCCGTGATGACCTTGACCTTCGTGTCGCCGAACTCGTCGAAGCCCACCTGGCCGGTCACACCGGCGAAGGACACCTTGCCGACGGCGTCGATGACCGCCTGGCGGGCGCTCTTGACGTCCTCGGCGTCCTTGAGGGCGACCTTGAGGCCCTCGATGATCGCGTTGGCGGCGTCGTAGGAGTAGCCACCGTAGGCGGCAGCCGGCTCGGCGAAGTTCGCGGCCTCGTAGTCGGCGAGGAACTTCTTGCCCGCCTCGGTGTTCTCGGTCGGCTCACCGACCGACGTGGCGAGGTCGCCATTGGACGTCTCACCGGCGAGCTGGATGAACGTCGGGTCGTAGATGCCGTCGCCACCCATGAGCGGAACGTTGAGACCGGCGGCCTTCATCTGCTGCGAGAGTGGCCCGGCCTGGGGGTACTCGCCGCCGTAGTAGACCGCTTGGGGCTTGGCCGGGGCGACCTTGGAGACGACAGGGGTGTAGTTGGACTCGTCAGGGTTGATCGTCTCGGCGGCGACGATGGTCCCGCCGCCTTCCTTGAAGGACTCCGTGAAGTAGGTGACCAGGCCCTGGCCGTACGTCTTCTTGTCGTGGATCGTGGCGACCGACTTGATGCCCTGGTCGAGCAGGAACTTCGCCGCGAACGCGCCCTGCGTGATGTCCGTGGTGCAGGTGCGGAAGAACGTCTTGTACGGACGCGAGTTCCCGTCTGCGCCGCGCGTCAGCGACGGGCCGGTGTTGGCGGGCGAGACCTGCACGATGTTGGCGGCCGCGAAGACGGGCTGGGTCTGCTGCGACACGCTGGAGTTGAGGTTGCCCACGACGGCGGCGACGTCGTCGTCCGACGCGAGCTTGGTGGCACCGTTCTTGCCGACCTCGGCCTTGCCCTCGTCGTCCACGGGCTCGACCTTGAGCTCCCAGCCGGGGACCGCGTTCGCCTCGTTGGCCTGCATCACCGCGAGTTCGACCGAGTGCTGGATGCCCTTGCCCAGGGCGGAGAGGTCACCGGATAGCGGCGCGATGACGCCGATCTTGACGGTCTTCTTGGCGCCATCGCCGCCAGTACCGCCGGCGCTCGGGTCCTCCCCCCGAGTGCCACAGGCGCTCAGGGCCAGAGCGGCGGCCACGATGGGCACCGCGAACTTCATGTGGGAACGCACTGCTGTCCTCCTGATGTCACACATCCCTCGGTCGAGGGGCTGAGGAGGACATTAGAGCCATCCCGGCGCCACGTCACCCCTCTGGGCCGGATCGGTGACCGTGTCGTGACCTGCGGACCCTGACCCGGGCCACGCGTCCGCTCATCGGACGCCTGTCGCTCAGCTCGTCGGGAACCCGTTGATGACCGCCTCCGCAACCTCTTTCATCCCGAGGCGGCGGTCCATGGCGGTCTTCTGGATCCATCGGAACGCATCCGCCTCCGACAGCTTCAGCTGCGTCATCAGCACGCCCTTCGCGCGGTCGACGAGCTTGCGAGTCTCGAGCCGCTCTCCGAGATCGGCGACCTCCGCCTCGAGCGCTGTCAGCTCGAGCCATCGTGAGTGGGCGATGTCGATGGCCGGTCGCAGGTCGTCGGCGGTGAACGGCTTGACGATGTAGGCCATCACCCCGGCGTCCCGGGCGCGCTCGACGAGCTCGGTCTGGCTGAATGCCGTCAGCATGATGACCGGGCACACCTTGGCCTCGTGGAGCTGCTCGGCAGCGGAGAGCCCGTCCAGGACCGGCATCTTGACATCCATGATGACGACGTCCGGTCGCAGCTCCTTGGCCAGCTCGACCGCCTGCTCGCCGTTGCTCGCCTGGCCGACGACCTCGTAACCCTGCTCGCCGAGCATCTCGACGAGGTCGAGGCGAATCAGGGCCTCGTCCTCCGCGACGAGGATGCGGGTGGCCCCTCGGTCGCCGGCGTTGGTGTCCCGTGTCGTGCTCTCGTCTGTGCTCACGGTCAAACCCTATCTGTGTGCCGGGAGCGGGACTTGAACCCGCACGGCCTTGCGGCCAAAGCATTTTGAGTGCTCCGTGTCTGCCATTCCACCACCCCGGCAGAGGTGCCGGGCCAGCATACCGGTGCGCTGGGCCGTCCACCTCGCCTCGTTCAGGCGGTGACCTCGTCGGGGTTGTACGCCGGGGCGGCCCGGTTCACCGCGTCTCCGATCCGATGAACCCGAAGGGCGTTCGTGGAGCCGGGGATGCCGGGCGGCGAACCGGCGACGATGAGGACGCGGTCGCCCTCTGCGACGCGGCCGTCGGGGATCAGGTTGAGGTCAACCTGCATCGCGAACTGGTCGGTGTGGGACATCCGTGACACGAGGTAGGTCTCGATCCCCCAGACCAGGGCGAGCTGTGAGCGGGTGCGTTGCTGCGACGTGAAGGCGAGCATCGGCCGCTTGGGTCGCAGTCGAGCCTGGCGTCGCGCCGAGCCACCCGTCTCGGTGAAGGTGATGAGGAACTTCGCGTCGACGACGTCCCCGATCTCGACTGCCGCCTTGGTGACCGCCCCCGCCGCCGACGTGATCGAGGCGCTCAGCGGCGAGATCTTGTCGAAGCCGTGCTCCTCGGTCGACTCGATGATGCGCGCCATCGTCGTGACCGCCTCCAGCGGCCAGGCACCGACGGAGGTCTCGCCGGAGAGCATGATGGCGTCGGCACCGTCGAGCACCGCGTTGGCCGCGTCCGACGCCTCGGCCCGGGTCGGCCTCGGGTTCTCGATCATCGACTCGAGCACCTGGGTCGCGACGATGACCGGCTTGGCCGCCTGTCGCGCGAGCTCCACGGCGCGCTTCTGGACGATCGGCACGTCCTCGAGCGGCATCTCCACGCCGAGATCACCCCGAGCGACCATGATGCCGTCGAACGCCTCGACGATCGCGGCGAGGTTGGCCACGGCCTGCGGCTTCTCGATCTTGGCGATGACGGGGATCCGATAGCCGAACTCGTCCATGATGTCGTGGACGTCGTCGACGTCACTCGCGGCCCGGACGAACGAGAGGGCAATCATGTCGACCCCGAGCCGCATGGCGAATCGCAGGTCGTCCCGGTCCTTCTCGGACAGCGCGGGCACACTGACCGCCACTCCGGGCAGGTTGATTCCCTTGTTGTCCGAGACGACGCCGCCGATGACCGTCTCGGTGAGGACGTCCGTCTCCGTCACGTCCACGGCACGCAGGCAGACCTTGCCGTCGTCGATGAGCAGGACGTCCCCCGGACGGACGTCCGTGGGCAGGCCCGCGTAGGTCGTACCAACCTCGGTCTCACCGCCCTCGACGTCGCGTGTCGTGATGGTGAACCGCTGGCCCGGCGCGAGGGTGACCGGGCCGTCCACGAACCGGCCGGTCCGGATCTTGGGCCCTTGCAGGTCGATGAGGATGCCGACGGCTCGCCCCGAGGCGTCACTGGCGGCCCGGACGTCGCGGTACACCTGCGCGTGGAGCGACTGCTCGCCGTGCGACAGGTTCAGGCGGGCGACATCCATGCCCGCGTCGACGAGGGCTCGGAGCTGTTGGGGGGACGAGGTCTTGGGACCGATCGTGCAGACGATCTTGGCGCGACGCATGACTCAACCTTATGGGTCGTGTGACGTGGGTCACGTGGGGGGTTCAACCCCTTGGACGAGGTGGCTCGCGGGCGTGCGGGAGGGCTGGGACCGCGGGTACGTGCGGACGGAGCCCAGCGGCATACGGACATCTCGTATGCCGCTGAGCTGGCTCCCGGGGGACGTGACCTTCGACGGAGGACGGGGCCTCAGACGGCCAGGGGCCGCTCCGTGGGGGCGATGGGACGCGGTAGCGAGCTCGAGCCGGTGAGCCAGGCGTCGACTCCGCCGGCGGCAGCACGACCCTCGGCGATGGCCCAGACGATGAGGCTCTGCCCACGCCCCGCGTCTCCTGCGACGAAGATGCCCGGCACGGAGGACATGTAGTTCTTGTCCCGCCGGACGTTGGACCGCTCGTCGAGCTCGACTCCGAGCTGCTCGACGACGCCGGGACCCTGCGGCCCGAGGAAACCCATGGCGAACAGGACCAGCTGCGCCGGGACCTCGCGGTCGGTCCCGGCCTTGGGCTGCGGTCGTCCGTCGACGAGCTCCACCTCGACGAGCCGGAGCGCGGCGACGTTGCCATCGTCGTCTCCGATGAACTCCGTGGTGCTCACCGCGTAGATCCGGTCCCCACCCTCCTCGTGCGCGCTGGCGACGCGAAAGATCAACGGGTAGGTCGGCCACGGCTGGTTCGCGGGGCGGTCGTCACCGGGCTGCGGCATGATCTCGAGGCTGGTGACGGACCGGGCGCCCTGCCGGTGTGCGGTGCCGATGCAGTCGGCCCCGGTGTCGCCGCCACCGATGACGATGACGTCCTTGCCGGTGGCCAGGATCTGGTCGTCGACCACCTCACCCAGCGCGGCCCGGTTGCCCTGCGGGAGGTACTCCATCGCCTGGTGGACACCGCGCAGCTCACGGCCCGGGGCCTGCAGGTCGCGCGGCACCGTCGCCCCGATGGCGAGGACGACTGCGTCGTAGCGATCGCGCAGCTGCTGCCCCGTGATGTCGACGCCGACGTCGACCCCGCTCCGGAAGCGGGTGCCCTCGGCCTCCATCTGGCTCAGGCGTCGGTCGAGCACCGACTTCTCCATCTTGAACTCGGGGATGCCATAGCGCAGCAGTCCCCCGGGCTTGTCGGCGCGCTCGAAGACGGCGACCGTGTGCCCGGCGCGGGTCAGCTGCTGTGCGGCCGCGAGACCGGCGGGGCCCGAGCCGACGACGGCCACCGTCTTGCCGGACAGCCGCTCCGGCGGCATCGGCCGGACCAGCCCGCGGTCGAACGCCTGCTCGATCGTCGTCACCTCGACCTGCTTGATGGTCACGGCGGGCTGGTTGATGCCGAGCACGCAGGCCGTCTCGCACGGGGCGGGACACAGCCGGCCGGTGAACTCAGGGAAGTTGTTCGTCGCGTGCAACCGCTCGATGGCGCCCGCCCAGTCACCGCGCCAGGCGTGGGTGTTCCACTCCGGGATGAGGTTGCCGAGCGGACAGCCCTGATGACAGAACGGGATGCCGCAGTCCATGCACCGACCGGCCTGTCGCTGGAGCCGGCCGAGCTCCTGCTCCTCGTAGACCTCCTTCCAGTCCCGGATCCGCACCGGGACCGGGCGGCGGGCGGGGAGCTCACGCTGCCTCGTGGTCAGGAAACCTTGCGGGTCAGCCATGGGAAGCCTCCATGATCCGGTTCCACACGTCCG
>NZ_DATEEY010000080.1:0-42297 GCF_035280925.1 Intrasporangium sp.
GTCGTCACACTCGGGACGGGCACCCTGCTCATCGGGCTGGCTCAGATGGTGTCCGGGTCCAACATCGTGTCCGTCAACAGCCCGGCCCTGAGCAAGATCGCCACGCAGGAGGTGCTCGGCATGCCGGTCTCGTTCTACTACGGGATCCTGCTGGCCGTCGCCATCGCGTACATCCTTGGCTGGACGCCCCTCGGGCGCAGCATGATCTTCGTCGGAGCCAACCCGGAGGTCGCCCGCCTCGCCGGCATCCGCGTCCAGCGGATCCGGGCGGGCGCCTATCTCGCCGGGTCCCTCCTCGCGGGCCTGGCCGGAGTCATCATGGTCGCCACCGTCGGGGGCTTCGACTCCTCGACCTCCGCGACGTACTTGCTCCCCGCGCTCGCCGCCGTGTTCCTCGGAACCGCCGTGGTCCAGCCCGGCATGTTCAACCCGATCGGCACGATCATCGCCATCTACTTCCTGACGACCGGCATCTTCGGGCTGCAGCTGCTGGGCTTCTCCGGCTGGATCCAGAACGTCTTCTACGGGGCCGGTCTCGTCGTCGCCGTGACGCTCGCGAAGGTCGTCCGCGACCGGTCCAAGACCGACTGAGCACTCAACCACCAACCACGCACGAGAGGGGGCGACCTCACCATGCACGAGGCGACCCGATACGTCCTCGACCACGCCGACGAGCTGGGCGCCGAGGCGGCTCCCAGCGACGAGCTCGGCCGGATCACCGACCGCACCGTCGAGATCCTGCGTGCCTCGGGCGGCATGAAGCTGCTCCAGGCCAAGGACTCCGGCGGCCACGAGGCGCACCCCAACGACTTCATGGACTGGGTCATGGCCGTGGGCATGAACCACCCCTCCGCTGGGTGGATCGCCGGCGTCGTCGGGATCCACCCCTGGGAGATCGCGATCGCCGATCCACGCCTGCAGAAAGAGGTGTACGGCACCGATCCCGAGACGTGGATCGCCTCGCCCTACGCTCCGTTCGGTCGGGCCAAGCCGGTCGACGGCGGCGGTTACCTCTTCACCGGTCAGTGGCCGTACTCGACCGGGACGGACCACTCCGAGTGGGTCATCCTCGGCGGGATGGTGACGGACGCCGACGGCAAGCCCGTCATGCCGCCAGACGTGCGGCACTTCATCCTGCCCCGGGCGGACTACGAGATCGTCGGGGACAGCTGGAACGTCATGGGCCTGGCCGGCACCGGGTCCAAGGACGTGCGGATGACCGATGCCTTCGTCCCGGACTACCGGGTGCTCGACGGCATCCTCGTGCGCGACAACACCTACAGCGACCGGTGGCGTCCGGGGGCCCCGCTCTACGCGATGCGCTTCGGCGTGATGTTCCCGTTCGCCATCTCCGCCGGGACGTTCGGGATCGCGCGTGGCGCGGTCCGGGCAGCCAGGGACCACATCGAGGCCCGGGTCTCCTCACAGGGGAGCGTCTCTAAGGCGGACCCGTTCGTCCTCGCCGCACTGGCGCGCGCGGAGGCCGACGTGGAGGCGAGCATCACCCACGTCCAGTCGATCATCGCCCGCTTCTATGACACGGTCTCGGCCGGCGGTGACATCACGGTCAAGGACCGGCTGCGGTTCCGGGTCGACCAGGTGCGGGCCACGGACCGCGCCATCGAGGCGGTCAACGAGCTCTACCGCCTCATGGGATCCTCGTCCATCCAGAAGGGGTCGCCGCTCGAGCGGTACTGGCGGGACCTTCAAGTCGCCTCGACCCACGTCTGCAACAGCCGCGAGCCCGCCTACGTGGCCTGGGGGCAGGAGGCGTTCGGCGGCGAGATCCCGCCGACCGCCCAGTACTGATCAGCACCCGTCAGCCAGCGGCCCATCCTCTCGAGTGTGCGCTCCGCGCCGGACGCGAAGTGCACACTCGACGCGGACCCAGCCCAGCGGCATACGGCCTGGGGAGAAGTGACGGGACCACGCCGTTGTCCCCGACCGGGGGCCCGCACGCGACGGACGGCTCGTCCCGTCACTCGTCCCACCCGACCAGTCGAGTGGGCACTCCGCGCCGGACGCCAAGTGCACACTCGACGCAGACCCAGCACAGCGGCGCCCGGGCGCCAAGTGCACACTCGACGCGGACTCAGCCCAGCGGCTCTCGATGGCTCTGAATCCTGCGCTCCATGGAGCGTCCGGAACACAATCTGGGACGACCCCCTTGTGTGATTGCGCTCTGGCACGTACATTCTATGTAGCGATTACTACAGACAGCGGTTGAACCAACGAGGATCGATCGCCCGCTCAGGAGAGGCAGCAATGGCGCTGACGTTCGAGGAGACCAGCCGTACCGTCGACACGGGCACGTGGACGATCCACTACAACGAGGCGGGTGACCCCGCATCCCCGGCAGTCGTCCTGCTGCACGGGTCTGGCCCGGGCGCGGCCGGCTGGAGCAACTTCAAGACCAACATCGAGACCTTGGCGCAGCACTTCCGGGTCATCGCGCCGGACATGCCCGGTTGGGGCCGGTCGGACGCCGTCACACGGGGCGAGATGGACCACGCCAAGGCGGCCGTCCAGCTCCTGGACGCGCTCGGGATCGAGAAGGCTGCCTTCGTCGGCAACTCGATGGGCGGTATCACGACGTTGCGTCTGGCCACCGAGTACCCCGAACGGGTCAGCCACGTCATCACCATGGGGCCGGGGTCCGGCCCGCAGCCCAAGCTCTTCAGCCCGGCCGGAGGTCTTTCCGAAGGAATGAAGACGCTTGTGGCCGCCTACCGCGAGCCGTCGGTCGAGTCGATGACGCGACTGACCGAGGTGATGACCTACGACAGCACTCGCTTCGCCACACCGGAGCTCGCTGCCGAGCGGGCCGAGAACGCCAAGGCGCACCCGCAGCACCTCGCGAACTACCTCGACGGCTTCGCCAAGGGTGGACCGATCGCCAAGTGGTTCCGGCTCGAGGACCTGCCCAACGTGGAGATCCCCACGCTGCTCATCCACGGTCGTGACGACCGCGTCGTCCACTTCGAGAGCACGCTGCTGCTCCTCGCCCACATTCCCAACTCACGCGCCGTGTTGCTCAACCGCTGTGGTCACTGGGCCCAGGTCGAGCATGCCGACGAGTTCAACCGGCTCGTCATCGACTTCGTCTCGAACAACTGACACCCACCAAAAGACCTCGGCGGGAAAGGACCCACCATGACCGACGTGCTCGGAAACCTCAGGGACAACGTCTCCGTCCTCAAGGACGAGGCGAAGCCCAGCGACGACCTCGGGAAGCTCACGGAGCGCACCGTCCAGGTCATGCGGGACAGCGGAGTGATCCGTATGTACCAGCCGACGGAGTGGAGCGGCTTCGAGGCCCACCCCGTCGAGTTCATGGAGGCCGCCATGACCGTGGGGGCCGCCTCCCCGTCGGCGGGCTGGGTCACCGGCGTCGTCGGCGTGCACCCTTGGGAGATCGCCATGATGGACCCGCGGCTCCAGGAGGAGATCTGGGGCGAGGACCCGGACACCTGGACGGCGTCTCCGTACGCGCCGTTCGGTCGCGCGAAGCGGGTCGATGGAGGCTTCCTGTTCACCGGACAGTGGCCGTACTCGACCGGGACGGACCACTCCGACTGGGTCATCCTCGGCGGCATGGTCGTCGGCGACGACGGTCAGCCGACGATGCCGCCGGACGTCCGTCACTTCGTCATCCCGCGCAAGGACTACGAGATCGTCGAGGACTCATGGAACGTCCTCGGGCTCAAGGGAACCGGGTCAAAGGACGTCCGCATGACGGATGTGTTCGTGCCCGAGTACCGGGTCGTCGAGGCGATGCGGATGAGCAATGGCGGGTATGAGGACCGCCAGCCCGGCAAGGCGCTCTACCAGCTGAAGTTCCCGGTCGTGTTCTCGGCAGCGATCAACTCCGGCACCTTGGGCATCGCGCAGGGCGCCCTCGACACCTACCGCTCCTACATGGAGCAGCGGGTGTCGGCAGATGGTCGAGTGGCCAAGAACGACCCGATCCAGCTCAACGTCTACGCCGAGGCGGCCGCCGATGTGGCGGCCTCGCGGACGGTGCTGCTCAACGACATGAAGGAGCTCTACGACCACGTCGCCAAGGGTGGCGACGTGTCGTGGACGCAGCGGCTGACGAACCGCCGCAACGGCGTTCGCGCCGTGCACCGGGCGGTCGACGCGGTCGACCGGCTCTACAAGCTGAGCGGTGCCCAGGGCATCCACGAGCGGTACCCGAACGAGCGGTACTGGCGTGACATGCAGTCCGGCCTGAGCCACATCTGCAACGTCTCCGAGGCGATCGCCGTCGAGTGGGCCATCAACGACCTCGGTGGCGAGGCGTCCATTCCCCCCGTCTTCGCCTGAGTCCCCAGACCAACGACTCCACCATCAACGACAAGGAAGTTCAGCGATGATCACGTCACTTGCCTACCTCGGCATCACCTCCCCGAACAAGGACGAGTGGCCCGAGATGGCCACGAAGTTCTGGGGCGCCATGGTGACCGACCCCGGCCCGGACGGCTCGGTCCGGCTCAAGTTCGACGACGCCCAGTGGCGGCTCCAGGTCCATCCCGGGGAGCAGGACGAGACCGCCTACATCGGCTGGGGCGTCGACTACGAGGAGGACCTCGACCAGGTTGAGAAGGCGCTCGCGGACCTCGGGGTGAGCAGCGAGCGCGGCGACGCCGAGCTCGCGGAGGCGCGGGCCGTGAACCGGATCCTCGTCTTCACCGACCCCTGGGGCTTCCGCCACGAGGTGACGTGGGGCCAGAGCCACGTCCGATCCTCCTTCGTGCCGGGACGTGCCATCTCCGGTTTCGTCACCGGTCAGCAGGGACTGGGCCATGTGCTCCTGCTCATGCCGGACATCGAGGCGGGCCATGAGTTCTTCACCAAGCTCGGCTTCCGCCTCTCGGACAAGATCATCGTCCCGGGCCGGCTCAACGCTCGCTTCTACCACTGCAACGCGCGCCACCACACCTTGGCTCTCGGGCAGTGCCCGCCCGGAGTGGCGGGTCTGAACCATCTGATGATCCAGGTGAACTCGATCGATGACGTCGGGACCGGCTACGAGATCGCCCAGGAGCTGGGCGTGCCGATCACGCTGACCATCGGCCGGCACTCGAACGACCAGCAGTTCAGCTTCTACCACTCGACGCCCAGCTCGTTCCACGTGGAGTATGGCTACGGCGGCCTCGAGGTCGACGAGGAGACGTGGATCCCGCGGGTCTACGACCGGACGGCAGTCTGGGGTCATCAGCCGCACCCGGACGGACAGGGCCGCCCGCCCGGAATCATGCACCCGCTCGCGGACCCGACACTGCCCCCCGCCGAGGAGGCCTGAGCACATCGTGTCCGGTGTCCCGGCGCCCTTTGAGGCGGCCGAGGCGCTGGTGGGGGTCGGCCCGGGGCCGACCCCCACCGAGCGTCGCGAGCGCCTGCGATCCCTGCTCTCCGACGGCACCTTGGTCCTGCCGGGTGCCACGGACGCCCTCGGCCTGCGGCTCATCGAGAGCGCCGGATTCGACGCGGCCTACGCCACGGGCGCGGGACTGGCCAATGCCCAGTACGGCGTCCCCGACATCGGCCTGATCTCGCTCGGGGAGGTGTCCGACCACGTCGACCGGATGGCGTCGGCGACGACACTGCCACTCGTCGTCGATGCCGACACGGGCTTCGGCGGCCCCGTCATGGCGATGCGGACAGCGCGTCGTCTGGAGCGGTCGGGCGCCGCCGCCCTCCAGCTCGAGGACCAGGAGATGCCCAAGCGCTGCGGTCACTTCGACGAGCACGCGCTGATCCCCTGTGAGCACATGCAGGCGAAGCTCGTCGCGGTGCGGCAGGCACTGGAGGACCCGGCAACCGTCGTCATCGCGAGGACCGACGCTCGCAGCGTCCACGACATCGACGAGGCGATCCGTCGGGGCCACGCCTACGTCGAGGCCGGGGCGGATGTCATCTTCGTCGAGGCGCCACGCACGGTGGAGGAGCTCGAACGAGTCGGGCGGGAGCTGAGTGGCGTTCCGCTGGTGGTCAACGTCGTCGAGGGCGGCAAGACTCCCCAGCTCGGTCTCGAGGAGTACCGCGACCTCGGCTTCGGCGTCGTCCTCTTCGCCAACTTCCTCATGCGGGCCGTGATCCGAGCCGGGGCGGAGGCGCTGGGCCATCTCCGGGCCACCGGTGAGACGGCCTCCTACTCCGACCGCATCGCGACGTGGCACGAGCGTCAGTCACTGTTCAACCTGCCGGAGTTCTCCGCCGCCGAGGCCCATTTCGACGTCCCCGGAGAGCGGTCATGACGGAGGAGCCCGGCATCCCACCGGCTGGACTGCCGGTGGACGCCGACCTGCCGGATCGGGTCGGCGTCGTCGTTCTCGGTGGTGGACTCGCGGGCGCCGCCGCACTGCTCGCCGCCGCGGAAGCCGGCCAGTACGCGGTCCTCCTCGAGAAGACGGAGGCGTTCGGCGGGTCCACGGTGCGCTCTGCCGGGCTGTCGGCGTTCGTGGGCACCGATGAGCAGCACGAACAGGGCATCGCCGACTCCGTCGAGCTGCTGCGCAAGGACCTCATTGAGACGGGCGGCCACGTCAATGACGAGGCCCTGGTCGACCTCTACTGCGAGCGACAGCTGGACACCTATCGCTGGCTCAAGGGCCACGGGGTCCGCTACGGGCACATCCACGCGGCCTCGGGACAGTCCGCGCCGCGGTCGCACCCGACCGACACGACGGCGATGCTGCGCGCGCTCTTCGCGGCCGCAGGGCGCCTCGGCGCGCGCCTCGTCGTCGGCGCCGATGTCAGGCGGATCCTCCACGACGGCGCGCGCGTGACAGGCGTGCTCGTCGACCATGACGGCGAGACCAGAGAGGTGCTCGCGGATGCCGTGGTCCTCGCGACCGGCGGCTTCTCCCGGGACCGGGCGATGCTCGAGCGGTTCGCTCCTCAGATGGCCCAGGCCCTCCTGGCCGGTGGCGAGGGGAACCACGGCGATGGCCTGCTGATGGCGATGAAGCTCGGGGCCGGCCTGCGGGATCTGCCCTACGTCAAGGGCACCTACGGCATCTTCCACGAGCCGCATCCCGTCGAGGACGGCACCGGCATCCTCGCCGTCTACAAGGGTGCGATCGCGGTCAACCGGCACGGTCGCCGGTTCGTGGACGAGTCCATCCCCTACAAGGCGCTGGGCGACGCCAGCCTGGCGCAGCCGACCGCGCGCACGTGGCAGGTCTTCGACGCCCGGGTCATGGCGGCCTCGAACGACGAGGTCCCGATCTACGACTTCGGTGGCCGGGAGCGAGCCGGCATGCTCGAGAGGGCGGACAGCATCGAGGAGCTCGCCACACGGCTCGGCACGGACCCCGGTGTGCTCGAGGCCACCGTCACCCACTACAACGCCCGCATCGCCGCGGGTGAGCCGGACCCCTTGGGCCGCGTGCATCTCGTGGGCGCAGTCGGCGAGCGTGCGCCGATCGACTCGCCGCCCTTCTACGCCCAGCTCTCCGGGACCGTGGTCCTCGCGACGTACTGCGGCGTCACGGTCGACACGTCGATGCGCGTGCTCGACGTCTACGGCGACCCGATCCCGAGGCTGTACGCCGCGGGTGAGCTCGTAGGCGGGTTCCACGGCGTCGGCTACATGACCGGCACGTCGATCGGCAAGTCCGCCATCTTCGGACGCGTCGCAGGCACCCGGGCCGCAGCGGAGGAGAGTGAGCTCGAGTGGTGACCGGACTCTTCGATCTGACCGGCCGGGTGGCCGTGGTCATCGGGGCCGCCGCCGGCGGCCTCGGCGAGCGAGCCGCCACGGCCCTTGCCGCGCAGGGCGCCACCGTCGCGGTCGCGGACCTCGACTCCCAGGCGGACAAGGTCGCCGAGACCGCCGCCCGGTGTGGCGACCCGGCATCGACCCACGCCGTCGACGTGACGAGCGAGGACTCCGTTCGGGCCCTTGCCGACGGCGTTGTGGCTCGGCACGGCCGAGTCGACGTCGTGGTCAACGCGGCCGGGATCATGCTGCGGCGCGAGGTGGAGCAGACCTCGCTCGAGGAGTTCGAGCGCGTCATGCGCGTCAACGTGTCGGGGTGCTGGCTGGTCGGGCGCGAGTTCGGCCCGCGCCTCGCGGCGTCCGGCTGGGGCCGCATCGTCAACGTCACCACGGTCTACGCCGAACGGGTCGGCCCCATCCCGGAGAGCGCCTACTACGCGTCCAAGGCCGCCGTCGTCAATGTCACCCGGTCGCTCGCGAGCGAGCTCGGCCGCACCGGCGTCACGGTCAACGCATTGGCGCCCGCAGTGTTCTACCCGACCGCCATGACGGCACCGCTGGGCGACGACCCCGAGCGTCTGGAGTGGTTCGCCGACCGGACGATGCTCGGCCGCCTCGGCGACCCGGAGACCGATCTCGCCGGCCCGCTCATCCTGCTCGCCTCACCCGCCTCGTCCTACATGACCGGCCAGGTCGTCTACGTCGACGGCGGCTGGTCCGCCTGGTGAACCCCGCAAACCCGTTGTCTGTCAAGGAGATGAACCCGATGTCCACGAATACCGCGCTGCTCATGCTCGACTACCAGGTGGCCCTGGCCCAGGAGGGCGAGCTGTGCCTGGCCCCGCCGCTGGCGGCCCAGGTCCGGGAGCGCGACGTGCTCTCCACGGCCAAGCGGGTCCTCGAGGCGGCCCGCGCTGCCGGCGTCAAGGTCTTCCACGTCCGGCTCGCGTTCGACCCGACCTACGGCCTGCGCACGAACCGGCTCGCGCGGTTCGACGGCTACCCGGCGAACCAGAAGATGAAGCGGGGCAACCCGGAGGCCGAGTTCGTCGCGGACCTGGCACCGCTCGAGCACGAGCCGGTCATCGACAAGGGCGCGGTCAACGCCTTCATCGGCACCCCGTTGCGAGACGTGCTGGCCGCCGAGGACGTCTCGCACGTGGTCCTCGGGGGCATCGCCACCCACCTGGTCGTGGAGTCCACGGCCCGGCACGCGTCGGACAGCGGCCTGCAGGTGAGCATCGTCGAGGACCTGTGCGCCGCACCGGACCCGGCCGTCCACGAGTACGCCTTCGCCAATACGCTGCCGCTCTTCGGCACCGTCACCACGGCCGATGAGGTCATCGGGAGCTGGTCATGACCACGATCGAGGACGCCACCACCGCCGCGGCCGGCCGGGTCGTCGACGACTACGACGTGGTCGTGGTCGGCGGCGGCATCGCCGGGCTGTCCGCGGCACTGTCGGCCACCGAGAACGGCGCCCGCGTCGCCCTGCTCGACCGAGCGATCGAGCAGGAGACGGGCGGCAACACCCGATACACCGAGGCGTACCTGCGGATGAAGACGCTCGACGAGCCGTCCGATGGCCTGGCCGACACCCTGGTCGATGACTTCATGGGCCATCCGGACCCGGGCATCACCGCGGACTCCGGCCTCGACTGGGGCCGGCGCAACCCGTTGCTGCGCGCCCACCAGGTCGTCGACCTCGACTACGTCGCGGCGTTCGAGGACAACGCCGGGCCGACGCTGCGCTGGCTCGAGGGCCACGGGATCGGCTTCGGGCAGCTGCCGACCCTGTTCCTCACCGTCTCGACGACGCGGATGGCTCCGGTGGGCGGTGGCCTGGCACTGGTCGAGACCCTCGGCGCCAAGGCACGCTCCCTCGGCGTCGACTTCCACTTCCAGACCACGGCCCGCTCGCTCGTCGTGGACGACTCGGGAGCGGTGACCGGCGTCGAGACCGCCGACGCCCAAGGGGCGCGCCGCACCTTCACCGGCACGGTGGTCCTCGCCAGCGGCGGCTACCAGGGCAACGCCGAGCTGATGGCGCGCTACCACGGGCCCCTCGGCATGCTCGCCCGCCCCGTCGCACGCGGCGGCAACTACAACAAGGGCGAGGGCATCGAGATGGCGATGGCCGTCGGAGCCGCCACCGCCGGCAACTTCGCCCTCTTCCACGCCGAGCCCGTGGATCCCCGCTCACCGGACCCCGAGGCGGCGATCATGGCGTTCACCTACGGCATCCTCGTCAACGTCGACGGCGAGCGCTTCGTCGACGAGGCCCGCGGTCCGATCGACGCCTGGTACGAACGGACCACACGGGACATCCAGGCCCAGCCGCGCGGCATCGCGTGGATGATCCTCGACGCCGAGGGCCAGGCGATCCCCAACCTCAAGACGGCGATCCGCACGGAGGAGTCCCCCGTCCGCGCCGACACGATCGCCGAGCTGGCCGCCAGGATCGAGGTCGACCCGGACACGCTCGAGGCCACGGTCACCGCCTACAACGCGGCCTGCCCCGATGGGGAGTGGGACCCGACGCGACCCGACGGGCTCGCGACCGATGGCGTCACGCCACCGAAGTCCAACTGGGCCAAGCCGGTCCGGACCGGCCCGTTCGTCGCCTACCCGGTCATGTGCGCGAACGTGTTCACCTTCGGCGGACTCAAGGTCGACGCGACGTCCCGGGTCATCGACCGCGACGGACGCGCCATCCCCGGCCTCTACGCGGCGGGTGAGATGACCGGCCTCTACTACTCGAACTACACGGGCTCGACCTCGGTGCTGCGCGGCGCCACCTTCGGGCGGATCGCCGGCGCGGACGCCGCCGTCCTGGCCACCAAGGAGCGCGCGTGAGGATCTGGCACCAGAGCTTCACCGTCCTCGACGACGTCCCGCACTACCGGGACGCGCTCCAGCGCCACCTGAACAAGGTGGCCGCCCCGGACACCGAGATCCACCTGCACGGGATGAAGCCCGGCACCTACCCGAGCGACTACCCGGGCACCCACATCAAGTACGCCTACCTGTCCGGGCTGCACAAGGAGCAGTTCGTCCACGCCGCCCTGCGCGCGCAGGACGAGGGGTATGACGCCTTCCTCATCGCAACCATCCCCGACACCGCCTACGAGGAGTGCCGTTCCGTCGTCGACATCCCGGTCCTGGCCTTCGGGCACACCTCGGTGCTCATGGCGGCCACGCTGGGTTCCACGGTCGGCATCGTCAACTTCATCGGCGCCCTCGAGCCGCAGCTGCGACGCAACCTGCGCATCTACGGGCTCGACCAGCTGGTCGGGCCGATCCGGCAGGTGGCTGCCGAGTTCACCGACGTCATGCGCGCCTACGCCAAACCCGAGGGACTGCTCGAGGCATTCCGCGCCGCGGCGCGCGAGACCATCAGCGCCGGTGCGACGGTCATCGTCCCGGGCGAGGGACCGCTCAACGTCTTCCTCGCCGACCACGGGATCACCCGGGTCGATGACGTCCCCGTCGTCGACTCGCTCGGCACACTCCTCCAGGTCGCCGAGCTGCGCGGCCGACAGTACCGCTCCTCCGGCCTCATCCCCTCCCGACGCGGCTTCCACCACGAGCAGCCCCCGCGCGAGCTGCTCGACCGGGCTCGCGACTTCTACGGCATCACCGCCGCGCTAGACCACTGAGACCCCGACCACGCCCAAGGAGCTGAAACAGTGCGAGAGGACATCGAGGTCGACGTCGTCGTCGCCGGAGCCGGTGCCTGCGGTGTCATGGCCGCACTGCGTGCGTCAGAGAACCCCGACGTCGTCGTCGCGGTCCTGGAGAAGAGCATGACCGAGGGGTGCAACGCCGGCGTGTCCAGCGGCAGCCTCGCGGCGGGAGGGACCCGCTTCCAGGCCGCAGCAGGCATCGAGGACTCAGCCCAGCGGCATACGGCAGACATCCTGGCCAACTCAGGGGACGAGCGGCACCGCGACCTCGTCACGGCGCTCTGCACGGTCGCCCCCGACTACGTGCACTGGATCGCCGACGACCTCGGCTACCCGATGCAGGTCGGCGTCGACATGGCCCGCAAGGGCATGTCGGTGCCGCGCCTGCACGCGGACCCCGCCCGCGCCGGCGGCGGTCCGCTCATGACGCACCTGCGCAAGTTCCTCGCTGACCGACCCAACGTCGCGCTGCTCGACGAGGCCCCCGTCACCGGGCTGCGCGTCGAGGACGGCACCGTCGTCGGCGTCACCGCGAGCCAGGGCAGCCACGACCTCGTCGTGCAGGCGGGCGTCACGGTCGTGGCCACCGACGGCTTCGCCGGCAACCGCGCCCTCATGCAGGAGCACTGCGCCGAGCTCGGCGACCCCTTCCACGGCGGGGTGAGCACGGCCACCGGCGACTCCATCGGCTGGCTCAGCCCATTGGGCGCCGAGTTCCGCAACATGAGCGCGTGCCTGCGCCACGGACAGGTCACCCTGCGCGGCACGCGGGTCAACCCGGCCCTCCCCTGGCTCGGCGCCGTCCTGGTCAACCGGCGCGGAGAGCGCTTCGTCGACGAGCAGGCCCACGGCTACTCCGGCCTCGCCGGCGTCATCCAGGCCCAGCCCGACGAGCGTGCCGTGATGATCTGGGACGCCGAGGCGCAGCAGACGGCCCGGCACTCCGAGATGATGCGCGAGTCGGAGCAGGCCGGCGCCCTCCTCGAGGCCCCCGACGTCGCCGGCCTCGCCGAAGCCCTCCGGCTCGACCCCTTGGCGCTCGCGTTGGCGCTCAAGCCGCTGCCCGGCCGACGGGCCCTCGTCGGCCCCTTCCACTACGCGTGGCTGACCCACGGCGTCCTGACCACGCAGGGCGGCGCGGCCATCGACACGACCGGTCGGGTGCTGCGCACCGATGGCACCACCATCCCCGGGCTGCGTGCCGGAGGTGGCGCTGCCGTGGGCCTGGCCGGCACGCACTCAGCCGGGTACAGCTCGGGCAACGGGCTGCTGTCGGCCTTCGGGATGGGGTGGATCGTCGGCGACGAGATCGCTGCCGGTGTCGACCTGCGCGTGCCGACACACCGCTGACCCGCCGCCCACGTGCGGCGCTGGCAGAGCCAGAAGATGGTCGTATGCCGCTGTGCTCGCTCCCATCACGGCCGCGGTACCACCCCTACCGCAGCCGCATTCCGACCTCACATCATGAAGTCGCCGGGCATCGCGTGCAGATAGGCGGCGTACTCGTCACTGCCCTCAGAACGGAGCCGTCGGGACACTGCGGCCGCCGCATCCTGGAGGGTCGCCACCCACTCGCGCACGGTGGGTGCGTCCAGGCCGCGTGGAAGCTGGCTCGCCCTGAGGCACAACGCGACTCGTCCGCTCTCCTCGAGCACCGGGACGACGATCGCCCCGAGGTCGTAGGTCTCCCCGTCCTCGATGTCGAATGACTCGAAGAACGTCGACGACTCCGCGATCACGCTGCGGACGGCGCGCTCACGCGCCGGGGTGAGCTCCCCGGCCGCATACTCCCGCATGGCGTCCTTGAGGTCGGCGTAGCTGGGCTCCGTGTCGTCCCGTTGCCGGGACACGGCGAACCCACCCTCCTTGACGGCTGCGAGACGGCGTCGGTACTTGTCGAGGACCTCAGGATCCTGGCTCGAAGCGCGGGCGAGCCAAGCCTCGATGACCGGCTCGTCACACCACCCAACGTACGCCTCACCGAGCGGTGGCATGAGCGGGACGCGCGAGCCGAGCGGCTCGAGCACCTGCGCGTTGCAACCGTAGGCGCTGACCGCGGTCGTGAGCTCATGGTCGTTCGCGGCCACCAGCACGGTGGCCTCGCACCCGAGCTTGCGCGCGACCTGTTCGACCTGTGGGCGCGCCACGTCGGCAAGCCGGACCGCCTCGATGAGCTCGGCGTCGCCCGTGGCGCTCATGCCCCGGGTGTTGAAGCCGCCGTAGCCGCCCTGGAAGAAGAGCAGCGGCGTGGCAGGGCGGTTCACCGCCATCGCCTGCACCTCGCACAGCACGATGTAGTGGTCGCCCGCCGTGATCACGTCGTGTGGACGGCAGTGGATGTGCGCCACCGCGTTCTCGAGCACGGGCGCCCCGTACGGCGATGGTGCCCACGGGACGTCGTCGAACTTCCCCGGCCGGGGCACCGCCATGAGGCGGCACAGGTCGAGCTGGTCATGGGCCAGGACGTTGATGCAGTATGCCGCTGAGTCCCTCATCAGCCCGTACGTCCCGGACGTCGTCGTGGGCAGGAAGGCCACGAGCGGCGGGTCGAGCGAGACCGCCGTGAAGGTTCCGACGACCATGCCGATCGGTTGGCCGTCGGTGGACATGCCCGTCACGACCGTGACTCCGGTCGGGTAGTGACCCATGACCTCCCGGTACTGTGCCGGGTCCAGGGCCTGGTGTTCGCCAGTCGATGCGTCCGCAGCCACGGTCTCACCTTCGCTCTCTGCTGCTACTGCTCTGTAGCATGCACTACAGTGACGGTAGGCCAAGATGAGCTGATCGGCAAGATTATCGGTCGCAGTACGAGATTCTGACCTGGTCGCTGCAGCAACGGCGGGCCACCCGGCGGCTATGGTTGCGCTACAGAGAGCGGTGTTTGTGAACGACGCGCAGGGGTGGCATGCGGCCCGTCGGAGGGGCGAGTCGGAGGAGCGAGGAAATGGCACGGAAGACGGACCGCCGGCATCGGCAGGGGGACGAGTCGCGACACGCGATTCTCGAGGCGACCCTCGCCATCGCTGCAGAGCGCGGCTATGACGGCACGACCGTCGCCCTCGTCCAGGAGGCGACGGGGCTGCCGGCCAGCTCGATCTACTGGCACTTCGGGAGCAAGGACCAGCTGCTCGCCGCGACGCTGGAGCACTCCTACCGTTCCTGGCGTGCGACCGCGCCGACGTGGGTACCGGCCGCCGAGCCCGACGACTTCTCCGAGCGGATCGAGAAGCGGTTCCAACGCGCCGCCCAGGTCCTGACGACGTCGCCGCAGTTCTGGTCGCTCGGGCTGCTCCTGACGCTCCAGCAGCGGGTCAAGGAGCCGGCGGCGCGGCGCCTCTACGCGGAGGTGCGCACGGACACCGAGGTGGCGGTCCGCGACTGGTGGGCCACGGTGCTCGCGCCAGAGGCGATCGAGGCCGATCCCGAGCTGACCACTCGTCTGGCCCGCTACTACATGATGCTCATGGACGGACTGTTCCTCCAGGTCCGCTCGTCGACGAGCAAGGACATCAAGCGACTCGTCTCCCTCATGTCCCGGGGGCTGGGCCGGCACCTCGAGTCGATGGGAGTCGCGTCATGACGACCCAGCAGACGGAATCCACACGGACGAGCCGCAAGGCCACGGCGGGGGTGCCTGAGCGGTCTCGGGACCGCATCATGGCCGCGGCGTCGGAGCTGGCGAAGGAGCGTGGGATCGCCGGTGCCACGATCGCCCGGGTCTGTCAACGGTCGGGGCTGCCGGTGAGCTCGGTGTACTGGTACTTCGAGGACAAGGACCACCTCTTCGCCGAGGTCATCCGCTCCAGCTTCGCCACGTGGCTCGTGTCCGTGCCGCGATGGGACGTCAGTGCCGACACGACCATCGCCGAGGGCCTGCGTCGAATCCTCGGCCAAGCGACGACCACCTTTGCAGAGATGCCTGCGTTCCTGCGCATCGGCATGCAGGTGGTGCTGGAGACGGGTGAGCAGAACGCCAAGACGCGCGAGGCGTACATCGACGTCCGGGACCAGTCCCGCCTGATGATCTCCGCGTGGCTCACGGCGTTCCTGCCGGACGACGTCGGTGCCGACCTGGCCGAGGACCTCGCCAGCCTCGTCGTGGCCCTGTCCGACGGCATGATCGTCGGCTCGCAGGTCTATCCCGACTGGGAGCCAGACCAGTACGTCGACCTCCTCGCCGGCACGCTTGGAGCCATCGCCGACTCGGCGCGCTGACACCGGCTGGCTCCCGGTCGAGTGTGCACGTGATGCCGCGGCTGAGTCCCAGTCGAGTGTGCACGTGATGCCGGCGCGAACTGCACATTCGACGGCGAGCACCGCGATGGTCGAACCCTCACGTCCAACCGCTCGCATCCTGCTCCGCCAGGCGGAGCAGGATGCGAGTCCTTCCCGCGTCAGGGGCCGCGCACACCGGCGGTGCCCGCCTGGCGGCTGGCCTCGAGCTCAGCGATGAGGGTCTGCCCGTCGTACGGCCCGACGTGGCGGCGGTCGCCGACGAAGAACGTTGGCGTTCCCCGCGCGCCGCTGGCCTCCGCGCTCTTGACGTCCTCGCGGATCCGCTCGGCGTACACGTCCTCGTCGAGGTCGCGCAGGAAGCGTTCGACGTCGAGCCCGAGGTCGCCCGCATAGCCCGCGAGGTCCTCCGTCTCGAGCTCGTCCTGGTGCTCGAAGAGCAGGTCGTGCATCTCCCAGAACTGCCCTTGCGCCCCCGCCGCCTCTGCTGCTGCTGCGGCCAGCTCGGCGTGGGGATGCACATCGGGCAGGGGCAGGTGACGCACGACGTAACGCAGCTCATCGCCGAAGTGGGCACGAACCTCGGCGACGACTCCGGTTGCGCGTCCACAGAAGGGGCACTCGAAGTCTGAGTACTCGAGAAGCGTGAGCGGCGCGGTCGTCGAGCCGCGGATGTGGTCGCGGGCGGGATCCACCGTCCGGTCGAGGACCATGGGCAGACCCGCCGATGTCTCCCCGTGGAAGACGGCAGCCAGCTTGAAGACCAGCCATCCCAGCAGCGTGGCGAGGACGAGCGACAGGAGCACCCCGACGGTCGCCTCATCCTGCGCCTCCGGACCGAAGGCCAGGCCGAGGATGAGCAGGGACACCGTGAAGCCGATCCCGGACAGCGCTGCGCCGCCGAGGATCTGGCCCGGCCCGACGCCCTGCGGGAGTGCGCCCACGCCGAGCCGGGCACCGAACAGTGCCACTGCCCCGATTCCCACGAACTTGCCGACGACGAGACCGAGGACGATGCCCCACGTCACCGGTGAGCGCAGCGCCTCCCCGAGAACGCCACCGCGCAGGTCCACTCCGGCGTTCGCGAGCGCGAAGACCGGCACGATGACGTAGCTGGTCCAGGGATGCAGCACGAGCTGCATCCGCTCGTTGACCGGCACCGCCCGCACGAGCGCCGCCTGGGCCGACCGCCCCACATCGGCAAGCGGTGACTGCCGGAACGCGTGGAACCGACGGGCCGCGTGCTCGACGGCCTGCCGGTGTGGTGTGTAGGAGGGCACGAGGAGGCCGGCCACCATGCCGGCGACGGAGGCGTGCAGCCCCGAGTCGACGGTCGCGAGCCAGAGCACGAGGATGGTGAGGGCATAGGGCCAGATTCGCCACACCTTCGATCGCCCCAGCCCGACGAGCACGGCCACGGCCCCGAGCGCGACAGCGAGGGCGGCACCGTTGAGGCTGTCCGAGTACACGAGGCCGATGACGGATACCGCGACGATGTCATCGACCACGGTCAACGTCAGCAGGAACACGCGCAGCTGGGTTGACGTCGTCGGCCCGACGAGCGCGAGCGTGCCGAGGAGGAAGGCGGTGTCCGTGCCGATGACGATGCCCCAGCCGTTGGCCGCCTCCCCCGACGGGTTGACGAGCAGGTAGAGGAGCGCAGGCACCACCATGCCGCCAACGCCCGCGAGGAGCGGCAGCCGCAGCTTGCGCCGGTCGGTCAGCTCGCCGACAGACAGGTCACGGCGCACCTCGAGGCCGATGACGAGGAAGAACACCGCCATGAGGCCGTCGTTGATCCAGTGACCGAGGTCCATCCGGAGCGTCCAGTCGGCGAGCTGCACGGCGAACTCGGTCGCCCAGAGCCGCGAGTAGGCCTCCGACCAAGGCGAGTTCGCCCACACCAGGGCGACCGATGTGGCGATGACGAGCAGGGCGGCGCCACCCGACTCCGTGGCGAGATAACGCCGGAGCGGCGCGGACAGCTGGCCGGCAAGCTGGTACCGGCGCGTCGCTGCGGTCGTCGTGCTCACGCACTGATCCTGCCCTGCCGGACGCCCAACGGCGCCCAAAGCGATCCAGCAGGCCGTATGCCGCTGTGCTCGCCGGGTGCCCAAGAAGCCTTCCGTGGTCATGTCGAAAGTGCGAAGACGGCTTCGTCGTAGCAGGTGTCCGGCACCGACCAGGGGTGCCACCACACCGAGAGGCATGACGATGAGCACCGAGACCCCGAACCAGAACGGCCCCACCGAGGAGGTCACCTTCGACTTTCCCCCGACGCCCGACCCGTCGCCGGAGCTGCGCGCCCTGGACCGCCTCGTCGGCACGTGGGCCGTCACCGGCGGCGCCGAGGGAACCGTCACGTACGAGTGGATGGAGGGGGGCTACTTCCTCCTCCAGCGCGTCCACCTCGATCAGTTCGGCCAACAGATCGAGGGGCTCGAGCTGATCGGCAACCTGCGCCCCTTCGGTGCGGAGCCGAGCGCCGAGGTCCACTCCCGCTTCTACGACACGACGGGCAACACGCTCGACTACGTCTACGAGCTCGACGGCGACACCCTGCGCATCTGGGCCGGTGAGAAGGGATCACCCGCCTGCTACACCGGCACGTTCGGCGAGGGCGACCACGCGGTAGCCGGCTCGTGGGTGTACCCAGGGGGAGGGGGCTACGAATCCACCATGACCCGCGTCGACGACTGACTGACTACACTTCCAGCAGAAGGGGGCCGGCATGAAGTACATGTTGCTGGGCTACACGAACGCGCAGACCTGGGACGAGCAGACGGTCACGGCCGAGGACATCCAACGGATCTGCGACTTCTACGAGCGCTTCGAGCAGGAGCTGCGCTCCTCCGGCGAATGGGTCGGTTCGGAGGGCCTGGCCGACCCATCGCACACGACCACGGTTCAGCAGGTCGACGGGGTACCCATCGCCACCGACGGGCCGTACGCGGAGCTGAAGGAGACGCTCGTGAGCTTCTCGATCGTCGATGTCGTCTCGCACGACCGGGCGGTCGAGATCGCCGCCCGAGTCGTCGAGGTCACCGGTGAGCCGATCGAGGTCCGGCCGATCATGGACGGGCCCAGTCCTGACGGCTGACTCCAGTGCAGATCGACACGCGCACCGAGGACCTGCTGCGACGGGAGGCGCCGCAGGTCCTCGGTGCGCTCGTGCGTCGCTACGGCCACTTCGACCTGGCGGAGGACGCCGTCCAGGAAGCCCTGCTGCGGGCGGCAGACCAGTGGCAGCACGAGGGCCTCCCCGATCGCCCGAGGGCCTGGCTCATCCGGGTGGCCTCCCGAGTGCTGACCGACCTGCTCCGCCGGGAGATGGCTCGACAGAGCCGGGAGGAGCGACTGGCCCGGGCCGTCCCCGTGGATGGTCACACGACGCCCGCCCCCGGAGTGGAGCGCCCGTCCGAGGGCGACGACAGCCTCGTCCTGTTCTTCCTCTGCTGCCATCCCGCCATCTCGCCGCCTTCACAGGTCGCGCTGATGCTTCGGGCCGTCGGCGGCCTCACGACCGAGGAGATCGCACGGGCGTACCTCGTCCCGTCGGCCACGATGGGCCAGCGCATCAGCCGGGCGAAGTCGGCCATCGCGGCGGCGGGGGCTCGCTTCCTCTTGCCAACGCCGTCGGAGCGTGACGAGCGGCTGCCTGCGGTCCTCCATGCCCTCTACCTCGTCTTCAACGAGGGTTACACCGCAACATCGGGCGAGCAGCTGGTCCGAGTCGACCTCAGCTCCGAGGCCATCCGGCTGACCCGGATGCTCCGCACTGCGCTGCCCTCCGAACCCGGCGTCGCCGGACTGCTCGCCCTCATGCTGCTGACGGAGGCGCGGCGCCCGGCCCGGATCGACGACAGGGGTGACGCCGTCCCCCTTCCAGCGCAGGACCGGTCCCTCTGGAATCGGGAGCTGATCGATGAAGGGACAGCCTTGGTGACCGAGGCGATGTCCCTTGGCCCCTTGGGCCCCTACCAGTTGCAGGCCGCGATCGCCGCCCTGCACGACGAGGCCACCACGGACGAGGCGACCGACTGGCCCCAGATCCTCGCGCTCTACACGCTGCTCCAGCGATATGACGACAGTCCGGTCGTCGCGCTGA
Organism: Intrasporangium sp.; assembly: GCF_035280925.1. Taxonomy (GTDB): domain Bacteria; phylum Actinomycetota; class Actinomycetes; order Actinomycetales; family Dermatophilaceae; genus Intrasporangium. The sequence continues at coordinate 19,754 of NZ_DATEEY010000080.1, forward strand.
GCCGCCTCGTCGCCGTCGCGGAGGTCCAGGGCGCGGCGACGGCGCTGCGGGAGCTCGCGACCATCGCGGACGAGCCACGGCTGCGCGGCAACCTCCGGGTCCAGGCAGTCCACGCCCACCTCCTCGAGCGGGCCGGAGACGCCGACGGGGCGCGCCGAGCCTACGAGAGGGCTGCGGCGCTGACAGCGTCGGAGCCAGAGCGGCGCTACCTCACCCGGCAGGGCGCTCGCCTCGGCGGTCGAGAGTGATGGCCGCGACCACGAGTGCGACCAGGACGATGACGAGGATGGGCATCCCCTGCGAGGGGTTGCCGTTGTCGCCGAGGTAGGACCAGTCGGAAAGGGGCTGGGCCAGTGCGGCCAGGGCCCAGCCGGCGAGGAAGGACCGGGCAAGAGCCGGAGGGCGGGCGCTCACTGCAACCGCGCCGACAGCCAGCCAGGTCACCGCCCAGGCCATCGCGATCGCGCCGTACGGCTTGCTGCCCTCTGCATCCCCCAGGTAGACGGCATAGACGACGAGGACTCCGCAGCCGATGACGACGAGCGCGAGGATCGCCAGGCGCTCGCGGCCGGGACGGGTCGGCCACTCCAGTGCGAGAGCACCCGCGCGCATGACGGAGACAAGAGACGCCAGCCCGGCAGCGACGATGAGCACTTGGCCTACGACGTTGAGCACCCAACCGAGCCGCAGCTCCACCGCTCCCACGTCCGCCATGATCCCGAACGCCGTGAGGATCGCGTTCGCCGCCACGACCGAGACGCCCAGGATGAACCCGGCCGCTACCTGGCCCTTCTGGTCCACGACGACGGCGATTCCAGCGACGATCGCCGCGATTCCGACGATGAAGATGCCAACGACAAAGCCGGGCCACCACGGTTGGACCATGTACTCACCCGTCCACGGGGCCGCATAGCTGGCGAGGACGAGCAGACCGCCGAGGGCAGACGTGACGGAGACGAACCCGCGGCTCCGTCCAGAGAGCGGCGCGACGGGACCTGGCGAAGGTGCGGTCGACCGCTCCTCGGCATTCGACTGCTGCGAGGGGTGTGCGATCGGTACCTGCTGCGCCGATGGTGTGATGCGGCGCTCAACGAGCTCACGCTCGACTGCCACCGGTGCCGCCTCGTCGCTTGGGACGTGCGCCGTGACGGGCACGACGAGGGATCCGACGGGGCTGGTGATGGTGACCTGCCCCTCGAACGACTCGCGAACCGGCAACAGCGTCACGGTGACCCGGCCGTCCTCCTCGACGACCGCCTCGAGCGGCGCCTCCGCCTGGACCGTGACGGCACGCGCCAGCGCTGGTCCCTGGACCTCGACCGTCCGGCTCTGCGGCCCCGCACCGACAGCCACCTCGCCGAAGTCGAACGACGAGGGAACCACCGCCATGGTCGCCGAGGCAATCGCGGCCTCGGCATCGTCGGCCACGGACTTCGTGTCGGTGCGCACCACCTCGCGCAGCGCCTCCAGCGCCCCGAGTGCCGCGCCCGGGTCCTCGTGCCGGAGCCGGTCGCGCAGCTCGCTGATGGCTCCACGTCGGAAGGTCGGGTTTGTCTCCGTCAGCGCCGCGGCGATCGCATCGGGGATCGGTTGTGGCCGCAGGCGGCGCCGACGGCTGTGCGCGAGGTAGACATCGCCCGACATCTCGACGTCGCGCCCGGGCGTCTGCTTCGGGTTCTCGGCACGCACCCGGTCGAAGACGTAGTCATACAGCTCGTCCAGCGACACCAGGCCGTCCTCGTCACGGTCGGCTGCCCCGGTTCGCAGGCCCTCGACGACCGCCGACGTGAAGACCGATGGCTTGGCCCGCTCGTCGGCGGCCAGCGCGGTCCCCTCGAAGGCGTACTCGATCGCGCTGGACGCGCTGATGACGGCTCTGCCTCGCCCACCGCCGAGTCGGCCCGCCGGGAAGCTGTCCATGACATTGACCGGGCCCGCGGCGCGGACCGCGACGCCCTGGCCGAAGGCTCCGCCGTAGCAGCAGTCGAGGAAGAGCACGATGCTGCGCGCTCGGGAGGTCTTCATGCACCGCTGGATGAAGTCCGCCGACACGGCAGTCGACGCGAGCCGGTCCGGCCGGGTGTTGCGCGCGGCCACGAAGAGCTCGCCGGTGTCGCTCTTGACGCCGTGCCCGGAGAAGTGGAGCAGCAGGAGGTCGTCAGGTCGGCTGTCGGCGAACACGTCCTCGATCCGGGTCTGCACGTCGTAGGACGGCTCGTTGTGCACGACCGCGACGGTGAAGCCGCCGATCTCAGGGTCACCGAGCACGCCGGCCAACGCCGCCGCATCCGCAGCCGGCGCTCGCAGCTGCGCGAAGCTGGCGTGGTCGTAGGTGTCGTTCGCGACGATGAGCGCTCGACGGGTGCCGGTCATGCCGGCTCCTCGATGCCGTGGCGGCCGAGGAAGGTCCGCAGCAGCTCGCTCCGCTCCGCTGCGTCGGCGTCCTCGAGGACGATGACGTCACCGTCGATCTCGAGGCGGACCGTCCGCGGTGCCACGTGCCCACGGCGCAGCCAGTCACGCAGCGACGCGAGCAGCGCCGTCAGCCCGCCGGATCCGAGGATTGCCACCGAGAGGGCGCTGATCTCGGCGGGACCGAGCCCCCGCGTGCCGTCAGGCGCCGGCGTTGACCCGGTTGGACTTGCCAGGGAGGCCACGTCCAGGTGGTCGACCTGACGCAGCTCCTCTCGGACCTGCCGGTGCAGCACCTCCAGGCGTGCGGGATCGGCATCCCGCTCCCCCAGCGACACCGTCACCTTCGTGTCCATCGGCCCACCTCGAGGTGGTGCAAGACCCCTGCACCGAAAATGCTACTCGCCGATACGAACCCTCCTGTGCCCTTCCAGATACCGCGACCTCGGCCCAGCGGCATGGGACGAGCGTGCGCCGTATGCCGCTGGGCCAGCGTGCCCAAGAAATCCACAGCAACTTCCGGTGGCGCCTGCTCCCCCGCCGGTGCCAGACTGGGCGAAGCCCTCCAGCGTCCGGCCGACCTGCCAGATGGCAGCGTCGCTCGGGAAAGGACGTGATTGCAGGCACACTCTGGTAGAACTTTCCACGAGCCGCTCGCCAGAACGTCCAGTACGTGGTTACACTGGATGCAGCGAAGGGTTGGGCCCGCACGAACCGCGCCCAGCCCTTCTGCATGTGCTGGCTCGCGCTGTCCCCCTGTCTGTGCGAGCCAGCTCAAGCGGAGACGGACCCGGTGCCCAGGCACCGGGTCCGTCTGCTTGTCGGTGTGCTTGTCGGTGTGCTTGTCGGGGTCAGGCCTTCGGCCGCTTCGGCTTGACGGACTCGCTCGGCAGTGTGCCCGCCGACGCGTCAATGGCATCGGAACCGAGCGTTGCGTCGATGGCCGTCACCTGACCGGTGGGCTCGCCGAGCGCTTCGTCGGCGCGGGCGGAGGCGGAGGCCATCTCGCCCTCCGTCACGCCGTCCTTGCGGTCGGCCATCACGGTCTGGCCCTTGGCCGCCAGGTCGGTCGCCTTCTCCTTCGCCTTGGTGGCGGCGTCGGTCACTGCTTCCTTCGCGTGCCCAACCTTCTCGGCCGCCTTGTCCCTCAGCGAGCCGCTCGTGTCCAAGCCGGTCGTTCCAGCCGTGCTCCCCATCGAGCTGTCCACGGGCGTGGCCCACGGGTCATTGTTGGCCTGCTGCTTGCGATACGCCACGACGGCCGCAACGGACGCGGCGCCGAGCCCGATGAAGATGAGCCACTTCTTGCGGCCGCGCTTCACCGGCTTGGCGACGGCCTCGCCGCTCAGGACGTAGTAGGCGTCGCGCAGCCGATCACTGCTCACCCGAGCGAAGTCGCCAGCGGACGCGCGAGCGTGCTGGACCTGCGGCTCGTAGTCGCGCACCAGGTCCTTGGCCTCGTGGGCGCCCTGAGCGACAGCCGCCGACGCGACACCGAGGGCGGCTCCCACCTTGGGCAGGACCGAGTCCACGAGCGTCGACTCGGCCGCCTCGATCCTCGGTCGGGCACGATCGGCGAGGTCGGACGCCACGGGAGCCGCGCGCACCCGCGCTTCCTCGTAAGCCTCCTTGAGGCGTTCCGCTGCGGCGCTGGCCATCGGCGCCGCCTGGTCACGCACCTCGACGACCTGCGCCTTGAGCTTCTCGGTCTGGGTCGGTTTCGTTCGGAACATGCACTCCTCCTAGGTCGTCTTGGTCCTTACCCACACTCCTCGGTTGGGTCACCAGCCTTCCGAGCTCGGGGCGCCGGGCACGTCAGGTGCGTCCGGTTCGAGGGGCAGGTCGTCGATCGGCTCACCTGACTCGTCGTAGGCGCGCTGAGGGCGCCCGCCCGCCAACTCAACTGCTGCCTCAGGGGGAGCGTCGAGGGGCGCCTCCGGATCGAGGTCGGTCGACAGGACCTCTTCGGCGACCTCCTCCTCATCGATGAGCGGATCGTAGCCGCCTGTCGCCTCCGCGCCGGCAGCCGTTCCAGCGGCGGCCCCGCCGGGTGCTGTCGCGCCGCCCCACTGCGTGCCGGATCCGCCGGCCGAGGCGGGCCCGGTGCGCGTCGTCCGGGAACTGCGCTCGGCGATCTTGTCGACGCCCTTGGTCACCTGTTCCTTGGCCTTGGCGATCTTGTCGGCGTACTTGCCGTCGGTCTTCTCGTCGATCTTGGCGCCGGCCTTGTCGAGCGCACCTTCGACCCGTTCGCGGTTCTCGACCGCGAGGTCTCCGGCCTTCTCCTTGGCCTGCCCGGCCACCTTCTTCGCTTCTTCCACCATGTGGGAGGCCTTCTCACTGAGACCCAGCTCGTCCGCCTGGTGCTTGAGCTTGTCGATGAATGACACGGCTGCTGCTCCTTCGGTCTGGGGTTCCTGTCTCGATCCTTCACCCGACGGGCCGCCGGGTCCACCCTCCTCATACCCAGACCTGCGTCGGCCGAGGGGAGGCGGACTCGCGAAGCCAGCCCAGCGGCATACGGCCTCGGAAGCAAGGCGGCCGCCGCGCCGTGCGAGGATTGGGCGCATGAAGGCAACCCTGCACACCAACTTCGGGGACATCGTCGCAGAGCTGTTCCCCCATCACGCGCCCAAGACCGTGGAGAACTTCGTCGGTCTGGCCAAAGGCGAGAAGGAGTACACCGACGACGCGGGTCGCACGAGCCCGACCCCGTTCTACAACGGCCTGACCATCCACCGGGTCATCCCGAGCTTCATGATCCAGGGTGGCTGCCCTCAGGGCACCGGCATGGGTGGGCCGGGCTACACGTTCGACGACGAGATCCACCCGGAGAAGAACTTCAACCAGCCCTACATGCTCGCGATGGCGAATGCGGGCAAGCGGATGGGCAAGGGGACCAACGGGTCCCAGTTCTTCATCACCACGGGGGCGACGTCGTGGCTGCAGGGCAAGCACACGATCTTCGGCGAGGTCGTCGATGGCCCGTCCCGCGAGGTGGTCGACCGGATCGGCAGCGTCTCCACTGGCGCCAACGACAAGCCTCGCGAGGACGTCGTCATCAACTCGGTCACCATCGAGGACTGAGGCACGTTGTCCGACAGCGGATTCGGTCCCCAGCCCCCGGTTGAGCCGGGGGCTGGGCAACAGCCGGCCGGGCCCTCGGTGTGCCCTCGGCACCCCGACCGCGAGGCCTACGTCAGGTGCCAGCGGTGTGGCCGGCCGGCCTGCCCGGAGTGCCAACGTCCCGCTCCTGTCGGCATCCAGTGCGTCGACTGCGTCCGCGAGGCAGCGCAGGCAGCGCCCCGTGCCCGGACCATCCTCGGTGGCCGGGCCACGGATGGCCGACCGATCGTCACCTACTCGATCATGGGACTGTGCGCCGCCGTCTTCCTCATCCAGTGGGTCTCGATCGAAGCGACCAGGGACTACGCGTTCGTGCCCATTCTGGGCTGGACGGAGCCGTGGCGGTTCGTCACCGCGATGTTCCTGCATGCGCCGCAGTCGCTGCTGCACATCGGGTTCAACATGTACGCGCTCTACATCCTCGGCACCTACCTCGAGCCGCTACTCGGGCGTGCCCGGTTCCTCGCTCTGTACCTGATCAGCGGGATCGGCGGCCAGGTGGCGGTTCTCCTGTTCGCCGGCAACCCGACGATCGAGGGTCTCATCACCGGTGCGGACAGGGCCTGGATCACGCCGGTCGTCGGAGCCTCGGGCGCGATCTTCGGCCTCTTCGGCGCCATGATCGTGCTGAACCGGCATCTGAACCGGTCTGTCGCGGGCATCTACACCGTCCTGGTCATCAACGCCGTCCTCGGGTTCGTCGTGGCCGGCATCTCGTGGCAGGCGCACCTCGGCGGGTTCCTCACCGGCCTCGCCAGTGCAGGGGCCATCGTGCTTTTCCGGCGCCAACGGGTCCGACACCTGACGTGGGTCGCGCTCGGGGCCGTGCTCGCGGTCCTCGTCCTCGTCACCGTGGGCAAGTACCTCACCGTGCCGGTCGACATCAGGGAGCTCAACCTCCCGGTGCGTCGCTGAGGACCAAGGTTGTCCACATCTGTGGGCAACCTTGTGGAGTAGTTACACCCATGTCATTTGTCCCCAGCTGGGGACAACCTGTGGACAGTGGCGGACAGCCGGATCAGCGCCACCGCATGGTCATGATGAATCCGGACATGAGCAGGACGAAGCCAATGGCGAGGTTCCACACGCCGATCGCCTCGATCGGATACTTGTACTCGGTCATGTAGTAGATGACGATCCACAGGAGGCCCAGGATGAGCAAGGTGACGAAGACGGGTGCCCACCACGTGGGGTTGGGCTCTCTGGCCGTGGACTTGGGCGGTGGCGTGTAAGCCGCGGCCTTGCGGTCACGTCCTTTGGACTCGGGCACTGCTGGCTCCTCCGGGTCAGAGCGTGGGTCAGAATAGGTCTGGAACAGCCTAGTTGAGAGGAAGCCTGGAATGCTCGGCGACGTAGACCCGGAGCGTGACCGCGATGGTTCGCGCGCGCCGGAGGACCTCGCCGCCGCAGCGCCCGATCCGGAGCCCGCGACACGACTGCGGCTGGGCTGGCGATTCGTCGTCCCACTCGTCACAGCGGGCGCGGGCATCATGTTCGCGATGAGCTTCCAGGCGGCGCAGGGCGACGACCTGCGCGCGGACCGGGACCTGCCGTCCCTCATCGTCGAGGGCGACTCCCGCAACGAGGCGAAGGCGAAGGAGCTCGACGCCCTCCTCCAGGAGGTCGAGGCACTCACCACGGCCAACGGTCCGAAGGACACCAGGCTGGAGGCCCTGAACGGCCAGGCCGAGCGCGTTGCGGCTACTGCTGCGGCGACCAAGGTCGAGGGTCCCGTCGTCGAGGTTGTCCTCGACGACTCCGACCGCCGGCTCGACTCACTTCCGGACCGGTTCACGCCCGACGACATCGTGGTCCACCAGCAGGACGTCCAGGCGGTGGTCAACGCACTCTGGGCATCCGGGGCCGAGGCGATGATGATCCAGGACCAGCGCGTCATCTCGACCAGCGCCGTCCGGTGTGTCGGCAACACGCTCATCCTCCAGGGCAGGGTCTATGCGCCGCCGTATCGGATCCAGGCCATCGGCCCGGTCGACTCCATGCTGCGGGGCCTGGACGCCGACCCGACGATCCAGACCTATCTCGACTACGTCCAGGCGGTTGGACTGGGCTGGCAGGTCAACACCAACCCGTCGGTCGAGTTCCCGGCCTACTCGGGATCGGTCGACCTTGCCCACGCCACGCCGATCCGCTGACCAACACTGACCAACACTGACCGGCACTGACCAAACACCGACCAACACCGACCAGAGAGCCCCGATGCCTCGCCTGACCACCCCACGTCTGCTCGTTGTCGACAACTACGACAGCTTCGTCTACACCATCGTCGGGTACCTCGAGCAGCTCGGCGCCGAGTGCCGGGTGGTGCGCAATGACGCAGTCGAGGCTTCGGCGGCGCCGACCTACGACGGCGTGCTCGTCTCTCCCGGGCCCGGCACTCCCGAGGAGGCTGGCGTCTCGATGGCGATCATCGAGGAGTGCGCCCGGACCCGGACCCCGATGTTCGGCGTGTGCCTCGGTCACCAGGCACTCGGTGTCGTCTTCGGCGCCACCGTCGACCGGGCGCCGGAGCTGCTCCATGGCAAGACCTCGCTCGTCCACCATGACGGCACCGGGGTGCTCCAGGGGCTGCCGACCCCCTTCACCGCCACCCGCTACCACTCGCTGACGATCGACCCAGCGACGTTGACCGATGAGCTGATCTCAACGGGACGTACCGACACCGGAGTCATCATGGCGGTCCGCCACCGGGAACTACCCCTGCACGGCGTCCAGTTCCACCCGGAGAGCGTGCTGACCGAGGGCGGGCACCGGATGCTGGCGAACTTCCTCGCAGAGTGCGGTGACGCCGGCGCCGTCGAGCGCTCGGCTGGCCTGAGCCCTCTGGTCACCGCCGCGGTCTGACCGGTTCGAGGTATCCATCGACTCCTGGTCGTCGCTGGATACCTCGAACCCGGCCTGCGTGCGGCTCAGTCCCCGTCGCCCCCATCGCCCGGCGGTTCGGTCGTCGTCGTCGTCGCGGTCGTCGTCGGCTGCTGGATGACGGTCGTCGTCTCGATGACGGTCGTCGTCGTCGGTTCCGGCGCGGGCGCCGTGGCGACCTCGACCTCGATCTCGCTGCCCACGTCGACCCGCTTGCCCTCCTTCTCCACGGAGATGACGGTCCCTGAGGGCTCCTCCGACTCGACGTCCACGCGCTTCGGGTTGAGTCCCGCCCGGGCGAGCTCGTTGGACACGAGGGACCAGTCCCGTCCGACCTGACCCTCTGGCACCTGGACCTTCCCGCTGGCCACGACGACGGTGATCCTCGTATCGGGGGCGTGCGCGGTTCCGATCGCCGGGTCCGTCTCGATGACCTTGTCCTTGCCCGTCTCCGGGTCGTCGCGCTCCTCGAACGCGATGTTGGCGAAGCCCGCCTGCTTCAGGCGCTCCTCGGCATCCTTCCGGTCGAAGTTGCGGATGTCCGGGATGGCGACGCTGCCGGGACCGGTCGAGACCGTGTAGCGCACGACCGACCCCTCATTGACCTCGAGGCCCGGTTCCGGGCTCTGCTCGAAGACCTTGCCGGACTCCATCTCGTTGGGCGCCTCGCTGCGCTCCCCCTGGAGCTTGTACGTCTGGAGGGCGCGCGCGACAGCGGCTTCGTCCATGCCGCGCAGGTCGGGCACGGACGTCTTCACCACGGGTGGGTCCTGGTTGCTGAACAACGTCACCGCGCCCCACCCGGCGAGACCGAGCAGGGCCAGCACGAGAAGGGAGATGAGCACGGCCCGCCCGGCTCCGCCACGCTTCTCGTCCTCGACGTCCAAGTCGTGTCCGACCGCTGGGAGCCCGGCAGTGTTCTCGTAGCGCTCGCGGCGCGAGGTGATGACCGGCTGGACCGCCGTCGGCGTGCCCGCAGCGGAGTAGGGCGTCGGCATGGTCTGGGTGGCCGCGGCACCCACCGCGATCCCGGCCCCGAGCGCAGCAGCGCTGATCGGACGGCCGAGACGGACGTTCTCGAGATCCTCGCCGAAGGACTCCGCGTCCTGGTAGCGGGCGTTCCGGTCCTTCGCCAGCGCGTGCAGGGTCACTGCGTCGAGGTCGCCGCCGACCGCGGGGTTGTAGACGCTGGGTGGCTGGGGTGTCTCGCCGACGTGCTGGTAGGCGATCGCGACGGGTGAGTCGCCCTGGAAGGGAGGCCGACCGGCCAGCAGCTCGAAGAGCAGGCACCCGGTCGAGTAGAGGTCGCTGCGCGCGTCGACCGTCTGGCCCTGGGCCTGCTCGGGCGAGAGGTACTGCGCGGTGCCCACGACGGACTGGGTCTGCGTCATCGTCGCCGCCGTGTCCGCGATGGCCCGGGCGATGCCGAAGTCCATGACCTTGACGTGACCGTTCGAGGTGATCATGACGTTGGCCGGCTTGATGTCGCGGTGGACGATGCCCATCCGGTGGCTGTAGGCGAGCGCGTCGAGGATGCCCTCGGTGATCCAGATTGCCTCGGATGGCTCCAGCTGCTCGTGCGCTGCCAGCTTCTGGCGCAGGGTCTGCCCGTCGACGTACTCCATGACGATGTAGGGCAGGGTCGTGTGGGTGCCGCCCGGCCCCTCGACGACGCTGTCGTCCTCCCCGGAGTCGAAGATCGCAACGATGGCCGGATGGTTCAGCCCGGCGGCCGACTGCGCCTCGCGCCGGAAGCGCATGAGGAAGTTGGCGTCACGTGCGAGGTCGGATCGCAGCATCTTGATCGCCACCTGTCGCCCGAGCCGGGTGTCGTGGCCCAGGTGGACGTCGGCCATGCCGCCCCGTCCGATGAGCTCACCGACCTCGTAGCGTCCCCCCAGGACGCGGGGTGTGGTCGTCACGGCTTCTGCCTCTCGTTCGTGCCCTGCTTCGTCATTTGTTGTTGCCCTTCCCCCTGCCGAGTCCCTTGCCGGGAAGGGTCCGTGTCTCGGTCGGGGTCGCCGTCGTCGATGGCTCCGACTCCGCCGTCACGGCGACCGCATCCGTCTCAGCGGGTCTCGACCCAGTGGGCTTCGACGCACCAGCTGTCGACGCATCGGTCGTGGGCGTGGCGTTCGGTGTCGCGGGCTGCGTGGCCGTGCCGACGTGAACGGGGGTGGTGAGTTGCGGCTGGGTCGTGGCCGCGGTCGGCTCCTCACTGCCAAGGAGCGAGCCGAGGGCGAAGGCGCCCCACAGGAGCAGCGCGACGAGCGGCACGGCGAGCCACCCGACCGAAGGCCTGCGGCGCGAGTCCGTATGCCGCTGAGCTCGCTTCCGCAGGTCTGCCCGCGTCATGCTCGGGGCTGGGTCCACCGCGGCAGACGCAGCACTGTCGGCGGCTGGGTCGGTGCCGGCCGCGGGGTCGGGGCCGGACGCCGGAACGGGCGGGAGTGACCGAGTGGGGGACGGCTGGGAGGAGACCGGCGCCGGGAGCGAGCTCAGCGGCATACCTCCAAGTGGTTCGAGGAGCGCGTCGGCGAGGGCTCGCGCGTCGGCGGGGCGCTCGTCGGGGGACTTCGCCAGGCACGCCTCGACGACGGACTTCAGGTCGTCCGGCACGGTGGGCGGCAACGGTGGCGGCTCCTCGCTGACCTGGGCCACCGCGGTGGCGACCGGCGTGCCGGCGTCGAACGGCTTGGACCCGGTGAGCATCTCATGCGCGATGACCCCGAGCGCGTAGAGGTCGCTCGCCTCGGTCGCGGTCTCCCCGAGGGCCTGCTCCGGGCTGAGGTACTCCGGGGTGCCGAGCACCTCGCCGGTGAGCGTGTGGCCCTTGCCGTGCGCCGGACGCGCGATGCCGAAGTCGGTCAGCTTCGCCTGGCCGTCCGGTGTGACGATGATGTTGGCCGGCTTGACGTCCCGGTGGACCACCCCGGACTCGTGCGCGGCAGCGAGGGCCAGCGCTGCCTGACCCGCGATGGAGCGGACCACGTCCGGCTCGAGGCCGTCGCCGCCGTTCGTCTCGATGAGGGTCGAGAGCGGCTCGCCGGGCACGAGCTCCATGACGAGGTAGGGGGCGTCGTGGTTGTCGCCGTAGTCGAAGACCGCCGCGATGTTGGGGTGGTGCAGGGCGGCGCTGTGCCGGGCCTCGTCGCGGAACCGGTCTCGGTAACCGTCGTCGGACGACGCGCGGATGAGCTTGACCGCGACGTCGCGTCCGAGGACATCGTCCGTCGCCGCCCAGACCTCGCCCATCCCGCCGGAGGCAATGGGCGAGACGAGTCGGTAGCGGGCGCCGAGGACCTGACCGCTGCGGTAGGTCAGCAGGGCCGTGCTCATCGGCTGCTCATCGGCTGCTCATCGGCTGCTCATCGGTTGATCACCGCTTCCATGACGTCCTTCGCGATCGGGGCTGCGACCCGTGCGCCACCCACCTCGTTGCCCGTCACGCCGCTCTCCTCGACGATGACGGCCACGGCGACCTGCGGGTCGTCGGCCGGGGCGAAGCTGATGAACCACGCGTGCGGGTTCTTCTCGAGATCGTGCTGGGCCGTGCCGGTCTTGCCGCCCACCGCGACCCCGTCGATCTGGGCGCGACGCCCGCTGCCGTTGTCGACGACGGAGACCATCATCTGCTTGAGGATGTCGGCCGTCCGGGGTGAGACCGCCTGCGAGAGCTCCTCGGGGTCGGGCGCGGACTCGATGACGTCGAGGTCAGCGGTGCGGACCGACTGGATCAGGTAGGGAGTCATGACGCGGCCCTGGTTCGCGATGCCCCCGGCGATCATGGCCATCTGGAGCGGTGTCGTGCGCACCTCGTACTGGCCGATGGCCGACTGGGCCGACTGGGGCGCGTTGATCTCGGCGGGCATGGTGCTCGGCGAGACGCGCATGGGGATCTGGAGCGAGTCCCCGAAGCCGAACTTGGCGGCCTGCGCGCGCAGCTGCTCGCCGCCCAGCTCGAGGCCGAGCGAGCCGAAGGCGGTGTTGCACGAGATCTCGAGGGCGTGGATGAGCGTCGTCCTGTCGTCCGGACCGCAGGCCCGGCCATCCTCGTTGGGCAGGTTGGTCTTGGTCAACGGCAGGTCCAGCTCCGCTGGTCCGGGCACCTCGGAGTTCTCGTCCTCGAGCAGGCCCTGCTCGAGGGCAGCCGCGGCCGTGACGACCTTGAAGACGGAGCCCGGCGGGTAGAGGTCACCGGTGATGCCGCGGTTGACGAAGGGCTTGGCCTTGTCGTTCGACAGCTTCTTCCAGGCCGCCTCGGACTTCGCCAGGTCGTGGCTCGAGAGCGGGTTGGGGTCGTACTGCGGGTGGCTCACCATGGCGAGGATGGCTCCGGTGCGGGGATCGAGGGCGACGACCGCCCCACGGTTCTTGCCGAGTCCGTCCGAGGCCGCCTGCTGGGCCTTGGCGTTCAGGGTCAGCTCGATGGTCGCACCGACCGTGTCGCGCCCGGTGAGCAGGTCGGTGACCCGGCGGACGAAGAGCCGGTCGGCCTTGCCGGACAGCAGGTCGTCGGCGGCGTTCTCGAGGCCGAAGGGGTTGCCGATGGAGTAGGCGTAGAAGCCGGTGATCTGGGAGTAGAGCCGGCCCTGCGGATAGGTGCGCAACCAGGCGAACTGGTCGTCGACCGGCACCGACTTGGCGATGGCCTGACCCTCGACGAGGATCGAGCCCCGCTCGCGGGAGTAGTTGTCGAGCAGGGTGCGCTTGTTGGCGGCCATGACGTTCAGCGTCTGCGCCTGGGCGAACTGGATGATGGTCGAGGCGACGAGCAGCGCGCCGAAGAGGGCGGCGATGAGCACCGAGAGCCGGCGGATCGGGGTGTTCACAGCTTCACCACCTGGGTGGCCTCGGCGGCAGCCGGGTCGGGATCGACACCGACGGGCAGCGCCGGCACGGGCCGTCTGGCCTGGTCGGAGATGCGCAGGAGCAGGGACATGATGATCCAGTTGGCGAGGAGGGACGACCCGCCGAGCGACAGGAAGGGGGTGGTGAGGCCGGTGAGCGGGATGACCCGGGTGACGCCACCGATGACGATGAACAGCTGGAACGCCACCGAGAAGGTCAGGCCGATCGCGAGCAGCTTGCCGAAGCCGTCCCGGACCCCGAGCGCGGTGCGGATGCCGCGCTGGACGAAGACCAGGTAGAGCAGCAGGATGGCGACCGAGCCGAACAGGCCCAGCTCCTCGGCGAGGCTGCTGAAGATGAAGTCGCTCTCGGCGAAGGACGTGAGCCAGGGCCGGCCCCCGCCGAGGCCGGTGCCGGTCAGACCTCCGGCCGCCATGCCCCAGAGGCCGTTGGCGAGCTGGTTCGAGCGCTCGAGGTTGTCCGGGGAGAAGGGCTCGAGCCAGAGGTCGACGCGCTTCTGGAAGTGGGCGAACGCGGACAGGGCGAACGCGACGGCGACGCCGAAGAGGAGCAGCCCGATGGCGATCCAGGAGACCCGTTCCGTCGCGACGTAGAGCATCGCGACGAAGACCCCGAAGAACAGCAGCGCCGACCCGAGGTCCTTCTCGAAGACGAGGATGAGCAGCGCGAGCACCCACGCGACGAGGATGGGACCGAGGTCGCGGCCGCGCGGAAAGGTGAAGCCGAGGATTCGCTTGCCCGCGAGGCTGAGGACGTCCCGGGTCTGGACGAGATAGCCCGCGAAGAAGATGGCGAGGGCGATCTTGGCGAACTCGCCCGGCTGGAAGCTGTACGGCCCGACGGCGATCCAGATCCGGGAGCCGTTGACCTCGCGGCCGATGCCCGGCATGAGGGGGAGCAGCAGCAGGATGAAGCCCACGGCAAGCGACACGTAGGTGTAGCGACGGAGCAGCCGGTGGTCGGGGAGCGCCCAGATGACCGCCACGGTGAGCGCGACGGCCAGGGTCGTCCAGATGATCTGCTGGTTCGCGCTGCCGTCGGCGCCGAGACGACCGGCGGCGAGGTCGAGGCGGTGGATCATGACGAGCCCGAGTCCGTTGAGGGCCGTGGTGATCGGCAGGAGCACCGGGTCCGCGTAGGGCGCTTTCCACCGCAGCACCAGGTGGACGATCACCGCGAGGACGACGAGACCACCGGCCACGGGGATGATGTTCGCGGGAACGGTGCCGTTGCGGTTGAGGTCGACGGTCACCCAGGCGAGCAGGACGATCGCGATCGCGACGACGAGCAGGACGAGCTCGACCCCGCGCCGGGTCCGTGGGGTGAGTGGCTCGACCGTGGTCCTCATCGCGCCACCCCCGTCGCCGCCGGGCCGGGAGCCGTGGCCGGAACGGTGGTCGGTGCCGTGGCGGGCGCGGTGGCGGGCGCGGTGGCGGGCGGGGTGCTGGTGGGGGCCGTGGGAATGGTGGGCGGGGTCGTGGGCGTCGCGACGGGCGTGCTGCCACACGGCACTCCGGAGGCGGCAAGGGCGCGGCATCTGACCGCCTCGGCACGGAGGCGGTCCACCTTGGCACGCGCGTCGGCAAGGTCAGCCGCCGGGATGGTCCGCGAGACCGACCCCTGGACGTCGACGGGGAGCTCGGACACGGTGACGTCGCTTCGTGCCTCGAGTCCCGACAGGCCGACAGGGCCGATGTCACTGGCGACGCCGCGGAAGATCGCCACGTGCCCCTCATCTGCCGCGACGAAGAACTGCTGCTGCGACCACGACCACGCCGCGTACCCGCCGCCGACGAGGATGACGAGCACGACGAGACCGAGGACGCCACGACGCAGGCGCTTCGAGCGGAGCGAGCGTCTGGGGTCGTCGGCGAGCTCCGGGATCTCGTCCCGCTTGTCCTTGTCGCGCCCGCGGCCCGTCGCCTCACGGGACAGGGCCGCCGCCTTCTCGGCCGGCGTCGTCGGGATCGCCCTGGTCTTGTCCCGCAGGCTTCGTGCCGCCGCACCCACCACCTGGGGCACCGTGGTGGGCAGGTCGCCGCCATCCGGGTCGACGACGTCGGCGACGATGACCGTCACGTTGTCCCGAGTGTGCGCCTTGAGCGCGACCTCGACGCACCGGTCCGCCGCCTCCTCGGGCGTCGCGGCCGCGACGAGGATCTCCTCGATGACGTCGGCGCCGACGAAGTCGGACAGACCATCGGAGCAGAGCAGGAACCGGTCCCCGACCCTGGCTTCGCGCAGTGACGTATCGGGATCGTCGTCGGGCTGGCCGGTCATGACCCTGGTCACCACCGAGCGCTGCGGGTGGCTGCCCGCCTCCTCCTTCGAGATGCGGCCCTCGTCGACGAGCTGCTGGACGAAGGAGTGGTCCTTGGTGATCTGGCTGAAGGTGCCGTCCCGGAGCATGAAGGCCCGGGAGTCCCCGATGTGGGCCATGGCGATCTTGGTGCCCGTGCGCAGCATGACGATCGTCGTCGACCCCATGCCGGCCAGGTCGGAGTTCTCGCGCATGGCCTTGGTCATCTTCGTGTTGGCCGAACGGAGTGCGCGCTCGAGCAGCGGGATCGCCTGGTCGGCGCCGACGTCCTCGTCGTCGAGCGGGGCAAGCTCCCCCACGATCATCGAGCTCGCCACGTCACCTGCGGCGTGACCACCCATGCCATCCGCGAGGACGAGCAGGTTCGGGCCGGCGTATCCGGAGTCCTCGTTGCGGGACTTGGGGCCGAGTCCCAGGTCGGAGCGCGCGGCATAGCGCAGTGCGATGGCCATGGCTCAGACCCGGAACTCGAGGACGGTCTTGCCGATGCGCAGGGTGGTGCCCACCTCGACCGGCTGTGGCGAGGTGAGCTTCTCCCGCCCGATGAAGGTGCCGTTGGTCGAACCGAGATCCTCGACGAGCCAACCCTCCGGCCCAGACGTGTCCTGGTAGATCCGGCAGTGACGTCCGGATGCATAGTCGTCATCGAGGACCAGCGCGCACTCCGGGTTGCGGCCGATGAGGATCGCCTGCCCCCGCAGCGGCAGGGACGTGCCAGTCAAGGGGCCCTCCGTCACGACGAGCACGTGAGGCACCCGCTTCGAACGCCCTCGCCCGAACCGCGCGCGAGCCGGCGCCGGCACGGGCGCCGGGGCAGGAGCGCGCTTGTCCTCCTTGGCGGCGCGGCGCTGCTGCCGCTCCTGCTCGCGCACGGCCTTGCGCTGGGATCGGCGCGACACCGACGTCCCGTACAGATCGGTCCGAAGTACACCGACGACGCTGAAGATGAAGATCCACAGCAGCGCAAGGAGCCCCAGCCGCAGCAGGGTCAGGGTCAGTTCGCTCATCCGGCTCCAGTCATCGCGAGCAGCGCCTCATCGGCGGCCCGCCCGAAACGTCGCCGACGTCCGGCCGAGCGTGAGCCGGTCGCCGTCCTCGAGACGCTGGCTGGTGATGCGCTCGCCGTTGACGAAGGTCCCGTTCGTCGAGTTCAAGTCGCGGATCGACGTGACGAGGTGCGGCCCGTCAGTCGTCACCCGGATCTCGCTGTGGCGACGGGAGACGCCGGGGTCGTCGACGACGATGTCGACGGACTCGTCCCTGCCGAGGGTCGTCAGGCTGCCCAGGAGCGGATACCGGTCGCCGTTGATGTCCAGCCACGGCCGGGCAGAGGGGTTGACGCGCCCCGGCCGGGCCGGGGGCTGCTCGTCGACCGCGGTGCCGTCAGGCGTCTGGTGACGGTATGCGGCGTGCTGCGGTGGAGCCTCTGAGCCGGCCGAGCCGGCCCGCTTCGCCGTCGCCGGCCGGACGCGGAACACGCCCGTCTCCAGGCCCTCGCCCTCGATGAGCACGACCTCGAGGGGGCCGCCGGGCTGGTAGCCCTGGGAGTCGGCGTGTTCCTGTGCTGCCGCGACGAGGTCGTCGGAGAGCTCGTCCTCGTAGTCGCCGAGCCGCTCGAAGTCCGTCGAGCTGAGCTCGATCGTGTACAGGTTGGGCACCATGGCTCTCCCGTGCCCGAGGAGTGCGGCCCGGTCGTCCATCGCCCTCCGGATGGCCGAGGCGATCTCCACGGGCTGGACCTCGGACTTGAAGGCCCTGGCGAAGGCGCCGTGGACAGCCCTGGCGAGCCCGTGCTCCACCCGGTTGATGATTCCCACGCCGTCTCCTTCTCTTCCCGCCTGCGCTCTCCGGGCGTCTCATCGTAACCGGCAAGCACGGACGACGCCCCATCCGGAGATCGCTCCCAGTCCTCCATGGCAGGCGGGCGGGAGGTCGCGCTCCGGTGCTCGTCTGGTAACGATTGGGTTTGCCGTGGCGCCGAAGCATGGGACTATCGACGCGCGTGTCTGCACGGGCACGTGCATGTGCTAGGCCAGCTAGGAGTGCTCGATGAGCAACGAAGACGGCGGCAAGGTCGAGGATCAGGGGATCCCCGGCTACTCCGCAAACAACACCATTCCGGGTGGGTTCACCCTGCCACTCCCCACGGCAACCAACTCGATCGACCCCGAGCCGGAGGTCGAGGAGACCGCTGACCCCTGGTCGTCGACGTGGGACGACACGTCCTGGCAGCTGCCCGACTCGGACTCGAGCGAGAGTCTGTACTCCTCCCAGGAGCTGTCGCAGTACGCGAGTGGCGGTAGCGCATCCGGCTCCGACTGGAGCGACTCCTATGACCACGGTGGGGCGCCGGCTGGCGAGACCGGTGGTGTGGAGACACGCACCGGCTGGGACGCCTGGGAGCCGTCGGGGGCGATGGGCTACGACCCCGACACCGGCCACTGGTCCGACCTCCAGCACAACGCCGAGACCGACGCCCGGTCGACCGAGGAGTACTCCGGCTGGGTCCCCGCCGGTTCTGACCGAACGAACGGCGCGCACTACACGGGTGACCACTCGGCCGCCGAGCGCGCGTACGCGGCGAGGCCGCCGGTCGACCCCGACGTGGCGGCAGCGGCAGCCGAGCGGGGGCTGGATCCCAGCTCGGCGGCATACGGCGCTCCTGTTGCGCATTCCGGCTCCGACCGGCCGAGCGCCGACGACCTCATCACGGTCCGTTCCAAGGGGGAGCGGCAGAAGCTCAAGGCGAACTCCGGGCTGCGGCGCGCGTTCGGGATGGGGCCGGGGCTCAAGGAGCTGCTCGAGCGGGAGCGCATCGACCGGATCGCACGGCCGCTGTCGGGTCGCAAGACGATCATGGTCATCAACACCAAGGGCGGTGGCGGCAAGACCCTCGTCACCCTCATGCTCGCCAGCTACCTCGGGCGGTACCGGTCGGGGTCGGTGCTGGCCTGGGACAACAACGAGACCGAGGGCACGCTCGGCATGCGAGCGCCGTCGCAGAGCCACCACCGCACCGTCATCGACCTGCTGGGTGCGCTGCCCCAGATCGCGGCCGACCCCAACGCCGGCACGTCCGAGCTCGAGCACTGGGTGCGTGAGCAGCGCGGGCTGTCCTTCGACGTGCTCGCATCCGCGGACGACGACGAGGCGATGCGGGTCATCGGCGAGCAGGAGTTCGAGGACCTGCACACGCAGCTGTCGCGGTTCTACCGCATGATCGTCATCGACACCGGCAACAACCGGTTGTCCCCGAACTGGCTGGCGGCCGCGTCGCACGCCGATCTGCTCGTGTTCGCCACGTCACTCAAGGACGACACGTCCGTCGTCGCGGCCAAGAACCTCGACGCGCTCGTGGCCATGGGCCGGGGCGACCTGGTCAAGAACGCCGTCTGCGTCATCTCGCACACCACCGCCAAGGGCAACGACGTCGGTGCCGGTGTCCACACCCGTGAGCACTTCGAGCAATGGGTGCGTGCCGTCGTCGACATCCCCTACGACCCGGCGCTCACGCCCGGCCTGCACCTCGACCCGCTCAAGATCAGCAGGAAGACGCACGACTCCTGCATGGAGATGGCGGCGGTCGTCGTCGACGGTCTCTGACTGAACCCCGGTTCGAGGTGGAAGTTCGCTCTCGAGAGCGAGTAGGGACCTCGACCCACCGTTCACTCCGGCAGCGCAGGGCCGGTTTTGCGATCGGCCGGGACATGCAGCACACTGTCTGCTTGTCACGCGCGAGTGGCGGAACGGCAGACGCGCTGTCTTCAGGTGGCAGTGTCCTTATGGGCGTGGGGGTTCAAATCCCCCCTCGCGCACGCGTGCAGCGAATCCCCGAAACTCCCGGCCAGAGAGATCTGGCGGGGAGTTTCGTCGTTTCGGGCTGACCGGCCCGGTGCGCTGTAGCGTGTCGGTCATGCCTGGCTTCCGGGACCGCACGTGAACAAGCCGCGCATCTTCCTCGGCTCGTCGGGCCAGCAGGCCAAGCTGCTGCAGGCGATCACGCGTGGGCTCGAGGACGTTGCCGACGTCGAGCCCTGGACGACCACGTTCAACCCCGGCCGCTCCACCCTCGACCGCCTGGTGGAGCTGGCTCACGAGGTCGATTTCGCCGCATTCGTCTTCGCGCAGGACGACTGGACGATGACGGAGGCTCACCCGACCGGCCAGGCGTCGCCGCGGGACAACGTGGTGTTCGAGGCGGGGCTCTTCGGGGGTGCGCTCGGGATCCGGCGCACGTTCATCATCCACGCCAACGGGTCGAAGCTGCCGAGCGACCTGCTCGGTCTGACCTCCGTTCGCTACGACCCGGCCACCACCCCGACGGTGGTCCGTGGCATCAACGAGAAGCTGCGCAAGGCCATCGCGAGCGAGGGCCGCCGGGGCCCGGTCGAAGGACTGTGGTGGCAGCTCTCGCTCACCGCGAGGAGCGAAGCCGAGCCGTCGGCAGTGAGCCTCCTGCGCATCTGGCGTGACCGGGATGGTGGTCTGAACGTGACCGGGCGGGCATGGCAGGAGGACGGCACCCTGTCGGCCCGCTACTGGAGCGAGGCCGCGAAGGAGCGGCGGGACCCCGCCGGCATCATCTACTTCTGGAAGGGCGAGCGCCCTCGTCACCCGGATGCACCGCAGCTCGAGGGCACCGGCGAGATCAGGCTGGAGACGGTCGACCGCGCAACCGGCTACTGGACGACGCGGTCGGATCGCGACGCCGGGCTGAACGCCCGAACAGCGGGCATCTACCTGCGAGCGGACCCGGCCGACCTCCAGCTGCTCGACGGGGGGAGCGAGGAGGATCGGGCCCGGCTCATCGCGCAGCGTCTGCGCGAGTGGAAGTCCGCCGCGAACTGGTGAGGGCCGTTGCCGCGGGTCGGCTCCCGTTGCGACGCGTGCGGACCCGCTGCTGCTCCAACGGGTCATCCGGGGCCGGCACCGCCATCTTCGGACCAAGGGCCCAGGGAGGACGTCGTGTCCGCATCAGCGGGTGTGCCTCACCGAGCCCGCGGCGGCCTGGCCTGGGACGACAGCGCGTGTTCGTCTGGCCGGACGTCGGGCGCACGACAGCTGCCGGAAAAGGCGGGACAGGACCAGACTCATCGGGGGATAGTTGAGCCGGACACCGCTCCAAGCGCAGCCACCTCGGGCGTGGGACCGGATCCTCCCCAACGTGATGGTCCGCGTCCAACGGTGATCACTGCGGACGGTGCCGACACGACCGGCGGCCGCCTCGGCTCCCTCCATGCCGAGCCAGCTCCCACCAGGTCGCCGGTTGCGTTGGACGGGCTCACGATCCGCGGGAACAAGGATCGTGAGCCCGTTCCACACCGCAGGCGGTGCAGCGATCCACGCCGCTAGGCGTGGCTGGCCTGATGCGCAGGTAGCAGGCCTGCGTGATCGGTCAGCTCGAGCACCAGGACGACGGCGATCGAGCCCATGAAGACCGCCAGGAGCACCTCAGCGAACGCCGTCTCGGCCAACACGACGGCGAGGATGCCCAAGGCCATCGCCACGAGGGCAACGACGTTCTCCCACAGGCCGACCCGGTCATGGGCGTTGCCGCTCCTGAAGATCAGGTAGGCGGCGGCGCCGAGGACCAGGCCGATTGCCGCCATGCCGCGTGGGTCCTGCACGAAGGGCATCTCCCCGTTGATGAGGTAGCCGATGTATGGCACCGCAATCGCAACGACAAGGAGAGTTGCCAGCAGGTCTCGGAGTCTCAGTTTCATCTTCTCCCCTCCTCTCCATTGCCACGGTCCGCTTTGTGGATGGGTCGCAAAAGGGCCGAACGTCCCGATCTCGACCCGGTGGGCTGGGCCCCCACGTGCCCCGGGGTCCCGGCTCAGCGGCATACGGCATGGTCGTATGCCGCTGAGCTCCCTCCCCGTCACGGGCACGTCCGCGCGCGGCGCGGTCGCCGGCCCCCCGGCCGCACACCAGGCCTAGGCTGGAGGCGTGGCTTCCCTGCCGCTCTTCCCCCTCGGCACCGTGCTCCTGCCCGGCGCACGCCTGCCCTTGCAGGTGTTCGAGCCCCGATATGTGGCGCTCCTGCGCGACCTCATCGAAGCGCAGGAGGAGCGCCCTCCCGTCTTCGGCATCATCGCGATCCGTGAGGGTAACGAGGTGGGTGACGGCGCGGTCCGAGCGCTCCATCCTGTCGGCTGCGCTGCGCTGCTGACACATGTGGCGGTCCTGGGCGGTCAGCGGTTCTTCGTCATCGTGCAGGGGACCAACCGGTTCCGCGTCGGCGAGATCGACCCACGTGCGGGGACGCCCTATGCAACCGCGCACGTGCACTGGCTCGACGAGCATGATGGGGATGCGGCGGCCATCGAGCCCTTGGCCGAGCGGGTCCGAGCGGAGCTCAAGGCGTGCCAAGAGGTCACGGGGGATGACGAGCAGGAGATACCCGGCGGCGCCCGGGCCCTGTCCTACGCCGTGCCACTCGTCGTCTCGCTCGATCTTGCTGACCGCCAGCGCCTTCTCGAATCGCCGGACACGGAGTCGAGGCTGCGGCTGGGCCTCGAGCTGGCCCACCGCGAACGAGAGCTCGCGACGGCACTCGGCAGCGCGCTGGAGGCCCCAGGCTCGCCGTTCGACCTCAACTAGGAGAACCAGCGCCTCACCCGCGCGGGTTCTTCGGTTCGTGTCGCCCACCTCGCTGCGAGATACCGGGCGATGAGGTCGGGGACGATATCGTGACCGCTCCTCGGCGTCGTCTGTGCGAACTCACTGGAGGGCGGAGAGAACCTCGGTCGCCACGACCCAGGTGGCTGCGGCGCAGACGATGGCAAAGCTGAGGTTCCACACGACGCGCGGCACGTGGGTGAGTGACGCCAGGACTCCGGGGTCGCTCGATCGGTCGGAAGTCCGCGCCACGGCAGCCACGTGCCGCCAGGCGCCGATCACGAGAACGATTCCCGTGCCGGCGAGCACCTGC